>NZ_WHOC01000019.1:0-739765 GCF_013141785.1 Paenibacillus germinis | reverse complement strand
ATTGAGGAGTCCCCATTTTTCTTCCGCAGGTCTCCGTTTTTCTTTTGGTAGTACCGAGACTGAATCACTTGAAAGGAGTGACTAAATTATGGGATACGCAGCAGGAGCAAGTAGTTCAGCAGCAGTGTTGGTTCTCTTTATTTTGTTGGTTATTATTACTATGACTTTTGCAATATGATTCGCAGTAATAGGTAATATATTAAATTAGGATCCACAGCACGTTGCTGTGGATCTCTTTTTTTGCTTCTCATCGTATACCGCTATGGATGGTTAAATTTAACAAATAAATTTAGAGGATTTACAAGTATACGGACGAAAAACTTTACTGTAAACTAGATTTACGCTCATTTTCCTATCATTTTTGAGGAATACGGACTTATGGAAGTATTTTCACCCTAAATGGCAGCACAAACGCAATTTGCCAAAAAAAATGCAGCTAATACTTAAGTCGTAAATCTTCTGAAAACTCAGCAACTGCTTACGACGTAAGTTTTCTTACGAAAACTCAGTAGCGCTTTCGAAGAAAGTTTTGCTGAGCAAAACTCTAAGGAGGATCACACATGGAAACTGCCACCCATCATCATGTAGAAGCTCTAGCTAGGTTGAAAGCGAATTTGGAATCATGCATTCTTGGCAAGAGCTCTGAGATTGAATTGTTGCTAACTGCGATGCTGGCCGGTGGGCATGTTTTGCTTGAAGATGTGCCAGGTACAGGCAAGACAGTGCTGATTAAAGCGCTTGCTCGATCCATAGATGGTCAATTTCGCCGCATTCAATGTAATCCGGACTTATTACCTTCCGATATAACAGGTGTTTCAATATATCATCCCAAAGAAGAGAAGTTCTTGTTCCGTTCAGGACCGATAATGACGAACATTTTACTTGTCGATGAAATTAATCGGGCAACAACCAAAACACAGTCTGCTTTGCTGGAAGCAATGGAAGAACAACATATCACCGTCGATGGTGATATACACGAGCTTCCTTCCCCATTTATGATGCTTGCGACCCAGAATCCAATTGACTTCGAAGGTACATATATTTTGCCCGAAGCGCAGCTTGACCGATTCATGATGAAGCTTAGTCTAGGTTATCCGAGTGAAGCCGCCGAGAAGCAGATGATTACATCCCAAAGCAAAGTGCATCCGATGGAGGCGCTGCAGGCGATCATGGATACGTCTCAAGTACTAGCCATCCAGGAACAGGTCCGTCATGTCCACTTGGATGAAGCAGTAGCTGATTATTTAGTGACCATTACAAGAAAAACACGTGAACATCAGGCTGTATTCCTCGGAGCTAGTCCAAGAGCAACACTTTCATTAGTTTTAGCTTCCAAATCTTTTGCATTCCTCCATGGAAGAGACTATGTGATTCCTGATGATATTAAATACCTTGCTCCTTACGTTCTTGGTCATCGAATGATTCTTCATTCCGAAGCCCGTATGGACGGAGCGACGGTTTCCTCAGTTCTCGGCGCGATTTTCGAGCAAGTACGCGTGCCGGTTCGATTGGAGAAGTGAGCCTATGAATCGACCGGTATTCAAACGATTCGGGGAAATCCCCCGGTTTCCGGCAGCTCTATGGCTTCTTATTTCTTGTTTCACAGCTAGTTTATTGTTCCTGTTGTTTCAAGGCGGGAAGCTGGCCTCTATGCTTTTTATTATTATCACGTTATTGTCTGCCTATTTACTCTCTGGCAACTGGAGTGGAATTAAACGTGCGCAAGGTACACGCAAGCTTGCGAATGTAGGGCAAGAAACGCAAATAGAAGCTGGGCAATCGTTGCAGATTGGTATTGGCGTGCAGATTCCGGGGTTCTGGCCTATTCCTTATATGATGATTAAAGATCAGCTTATTCGACAGAATGGGGAAGAGACCACGTTCGAAGGCTCCATTGTTCCAGATTGGAAACGTAGAGGCGAATTACTTTACAGTACTCCACCATTAAGAAGAGGGTATTATCGGTTTGGTGAAACGGAGTGTTTAACCGAGGATATTTTTGGCTTCTTTCAGCATAAGGGCCGTTTAGAGCTTCAGCAGCCGATTACTGTGTATCCACAAACGGTTGCTATTCGGGAATGGGCGCAATTTCACCAAATGCTTAAAGGCATGCAGCATCACTCCACAACGACACGAGCACATCGTGAAACGACGCAAATCAATGGTGTCCGTGAATATATTTATGGAGACCGCTTATCACGTATACATTGGAATGCCACTGCGAAGACAGGTACATGGAAATCCAAAGAATTCGAGCGAGAATCCCTTCCCAAGACGATTATATTATTGGATCGGAATGCCCGTGCCTATCGGGACGCTGCCGAATTTGAACTGGCGGTATCTGTTGCAGCTTCCTTATTTCGCTATGGAGCGAGTCGTGACTTAGCACTGGGGTTACTTTCGATTGGGAAGGAATCCACGTATTTTGAACCGAAGCAAAGCCAAAATCATCACAAGCAAATCGTACAGCATTTGGTCGGGGTAGAGGCAGATGGTTACCACTCACTTCACCAAATCATCAAAGAACGCTCGCGGGAATGGCCAGCAGGCTGCTTCTTTGTACTTATTTCTCCGCAAAAGGGCTCAGCGATGATACAGGTAATTCATCACCTGGAACATCTCCAGATGAATCCATGCCATATCTGGGTTCATGCGAAGTCCAACCATGCATTTAAACCGCAAGGGGTGGACATTGAAGGCAATCAGGAGGATTGGATAAAGGCGATTCGCTCACAAGGCTATATGGGTTATGAGGTTAGTCAGTTGACGGACTTGCCTAACCTGTTGGGAGGGGCGAAACGTTATGCCTAACGTACTATGGAAAAGGATTTTACTGACAGATTGGTCACAGCGAGTAACCGCAATTCTTACTGGTATTTTCCTTTATCAATTTGTTATCTGGATCATGAAAGAAGATGGACTTTGGTTGCCTGAAACGGTCGCCTTTGTGACGGGAACGCTCTTAATTGTAGCGGTTACTTACCTTATACCGCATTTACATCGCGGTTGGCGTTCCTTGATTCAATTCGGTTTGATTATATGGCTGCACGGAATTGGTATGAGCTATCATTTTGTTGCGGTAAATGTGACGGCATGGAATGATGCAGTGAAATGGATTGCTCTGAATGCAGGGCAGCTGGAGCCGTACATTTGGTTTAGTTTAACTGCATGGACTACTTATTTGTTTGCGATGTGGTCTGTCCAATCAAGACTGCGTGTATTTGTCCTAATTTTTGTCAGTATCTTATTTTTTGCTATGCGTGATTCCTTTAGTATGATCTTTTTGTGGCCGCAAGTAGCTATGGTCATATTTTGCGGATTCTCACTATTGATGGTGCAGCATTTTAGTCAACTGAAGAGACGGGCTCCGGTCATTTGGGAAACGATTACGGATTACCCGTCAACCCTCATTGTTCCAGTTCTATTGATTGTCGGTGTCACTTTTCTAGTTGGTCTACTAGCGCCAACTGTGAATCCGATATTAACGGATCCTTACACAGCTTGGAAAGTAAGCCGTGGTGAATCTGTCCCTCTACTTGGAAAAGGAGTCAGTATCACATCATCTACGAACGCCGATGCTTCTTCCGGCTATAGTCGGGATGACAGCCGACTTGGCGGCGGTTTTCGTTATGATTACACGCCGGTTATGACTGTTGAAACGAGTAAGAGAACCTATTTCCGAGGCGAAACGAGATCGTTATATAACGGAAAAGGCTGGGAGCTTAGCCCCGTAGAGCGTAAATTGCCAGTCTATCGTGTGAACGGTAATCCGCTGCCGCTAGAACCGCGATTTGATCTGTCACTTTTGAAAACCAAAGAAGTGACACAAACGGTTGTCATGGATAGAGAGGAAGCATTTCCCGTCTTGTTCGGGGGATTCGCCATCCAGAAAATTGTGGAAGTGAATAAAGGTGAGAACCCGTTTCAACGTCTGATATGGTCTCCACGTCAATCTGAGCTTCGCTATATAGGAAGAAATAATTACCCTAAAGATTATACAATTGTTACCCAGGAGCCTATACTGGAAGAAGCGTTATTGCGAGAAGTCAAATCAGACTATACCAATCAACTGGAATGGGCGGAGTATCTACAAGTGCCTGCCGACCTTCCTGAACGAGTGAAGCAGCTGGCTGTTGAGATTACTAAAGCAGCGACGAATCCTTATGACAAGGCGAAGTCTATCGAGAAGTATTTATCAGATCATTTTCCGTATACGAATACGCCAGATGAAAGTAAGGGCAAGAGCAAAGATTTCGTAGACCGCTTCTTATTTGAAGTGAAGCAAGGGTATTGTGATTATTACTCATCAGCTATGGCTGTACTCACCCGTTCTATTGGGCTTCCAACTCGTTGGGTGAAAGGTTATTCTTCGGGCACTTCGCCGATTCCTGCGGAAATTAGGGATTTAGGCATTTTGAGTCAACTGGGTGCTGAAATCGATGCGGATGGAGCAGGTACCTATACCGTTAGAAATTCAGACGCTCACTCGTGGGTTGAAGTGTATTTTGAAGGCTTTGGCTGGATACCTTTTGAACCGACCTCAGGCTTCAAACTGCCGAATGTGTTCCCAGAGCAAACACCTCCACCCGTTGATCTTTCAACGGAAAGTGATCCTGTTACTTTGCCAGAAGAAACAAAAGAGGCTCCGAGTCTTACATGGTTGTGGTTGACATTAAGCGGTGTAGCAGCTGCCGCTGGTATTGCAGTTGTTGTATTCTTTATCTTGAAAAGCGACAATTGGAGAGCATGGCGAACCCGCATGAAGAAAAGGCAAGCCGTTAATTTTAATCAAAAAATTATCGTTGAATTCGAAAAACTGCTGCGGCTAAGCCGTCGTAAGGGCTACACGAGACATGAGTACGAAACCATGCGAGAAGCGACGACAAGATGGTCGAACCAAAGTAAGTGGATGAAAAAGGAGCTGGAAACGGTGCTCGAACTGTTTGAACGCGCGAAGTACAGTCAGGAGAATTCCACTGAAGTCGACTACCAAACCGTTAGTCAATCTATAATTCGATTAAAAGAACAAATGAAATAGGACAATGAAGCCACTCACCTTTCGAGGGGGTGGTTTTCCTATGAGAGGAGATTATTATTTATGGCTTTTATCGACTGTCATTTTTATTCAGATTCCCTTGGTGTTTCAGCATCCATGTACGTCATTTTGCCGCAAGCTGCTCAAAATCAAATCGGGTTAGCATCCGCGGTTTATGGGGTTAAGCATCCTACGCTATATCTACTGCATGGCTTATCTGATGATCATACGATTTGGATGCGAAGAACCTCGATTGAACGGTATGCTTCGAAGTTAGGGATTGCGGTAGTCATGCCTGCTGTCAATCGAAGCTTTTACACTGACATGGCATCGGGGCCGAAATACTGGACGTTTATTAGTGAAGAATTACCTGCTTTAGCACGATCATTTTTCCCTCTAGCTGAGGATAGAGAATTGAATTATGTGGCAGGCCTGTCCATGGGTGGCTATGGCGCGATGAAACTGGCACTTTCACATCCAGATCGGTTTGCAGCAGCGGCAAGCTTATCAGGGGCATTAGATATATCGGACAGAGCATTGAATTTTCCTGACGATTTCAAACTGATTTATGATGATGTGTCCAAGATTAAAGGGAGCGGGAATGATTTGTTTTATTTGGCTGACCAGCTGTCAGGCTCGACTAGACAATCCCCTATGCTCTATCAATGCTGCGGTACGGAAGACTTCCTTTATGAAGATAATATTCGATTCCGAGATTATTGCCGCGAATTGGGCATGGATCTGACCTATGAAGAAGAGCCAGGCGAACATGAGTGGGGCTATTGGGATCGTAAAATTCAAAACGTATTGAACTGGTTGCCGCTTCCGGCCCGTCCCTAGTGGGAAAATATGTTCTTTTCTTTTTGCAACAAGTGGATCACTATGGTATAGTCACGTATATAATATAGGGATCTTTGGACGAAAGTTCAAAGTCTCTCTGCTTTTCGAGAAAGCAGTTGGAGGTAATTTGTTTGCTGAATAAGCTAGTGCCCAGACAATCTGTACATACGATCTATGATATTGATGCCAATCACCTATGGGGATTTGGTGTTCGTGGTATTATAACAGATCTCGATAATACACTCGTAGGCGCACGAGATCCGCATGCGACTCCGGAGTTAATAGAGTGGTTGAATCGTTTGCAAAAAATGGGCTTCAAGGTCGTCATCGTGTCCAATAATAATCATGGACGGGTTTCAGCCTTTGCGGAGCCGCTTGGCATTCCTTTCATTCACCGAGCAAAGAAACCAACGAACGTTTCATTCCACAGAGCCATGAAGCTGCTTGGTACGAATGCCAGACAAACAGCTGTCATTGGTGATCAAATGTTAACAGACGTGCTTGGTGGCAATCGGATGGGGCTATACACGATCCTAGTTCAACCCATTTCAATTAAGGATGAGGGTTTTTTCACGAAAATCAATCGCTGTATTGAGAAATGGGCTTTAGCGAGGATGAAGAAATAGGAGGATTCATGAGTACAGAAACGATTAATCATTGTGCGGGTTGCGGCGTATTGCTGCAAACGGAAGAAAAGGGTAAGCTGGGCTTTATCCCAGCTGAAGCGATGCAGAAGGAACCGGTTATTTGTCAACGCTGCTATCGCATTAAGCATTATAATGAATCTTCGAGTATCACACTGCAGCAGGACGACTTCCTTAAATTACTAGGACATGTCGGCCAAACGAAAGCTCTGGTTGTGAAAATCGTAGATATTTTTGACTTTGAAGGCAGTATGATTAGCGGTCTTGCACGCTTTGTAGGTACGAATCCTGTTCTGTTAGTCGTAAACAAGATCGATTTGCTGCCAAAAGTGACGAACGCAAACAAAATCATTAACTGGGTACAGCGTAGAGCCAAAGAGGAGAACCTCAAGGTTGTTGATATCATCCTTTGCAGTGCGAAGAAAAACATTGGTTTCGATCGTGTTATTACAGCTGTGCAGGAATATCGCGGCAACATGGATGTCTATGTGGTCGGTGCAACGAATGTCGGTAAATCGACGCTCATTAACCGCTTAATCAGTGATTATAGTGATCTAGAGTCGGAGCTTACGACGTCACAGTACCCGGGTACGACGCTGGATCTGGTCAAAATCCCATTGGATGATGGTCGGTTTATTGTGGATACACCAGGAATCGTGCACACTCATCGATTAACTGAAGTTGTGAAAAAGCGTGATTTAACTAGAATCATGCCTGACAAACCGCTTAAGCCGATGGTGTTTCAATTAAATGAAGCGCAAACGTTATTTTTTGGCGCCTTAGCTCGATTTGATTTTATTAGTGGTGATCATCAATCGTTCACTTGCTACACGTCCAACGCCATTCAAATTCATCGTACAAAGCTAGAAAAGGCTGATGATTTGTATGAAGAACATAAAGGTGTCATGCTTGCTCCACCTAATCTAGCGGACTTGGACGAGCTGCCTAAGCTTGTGAAGCATCCGCTGCACATTCCGAAGGGGAAACAGATGGATGTGTTGATCTCTGGTTTAGGCTGGATTAAAGTGAACAGCTTAGCTGGAGCACAGCTTGCCGTTCATGCGCCGAAGGGGATTAAGGTTATCACGCGTGAGTCGTTGATTTAGGGGGACAAGAGGAGAACATGGAGAAACTGATGACGACGATTGACAGTCATACCATTCTATACGGGGTTTTTGGAGATCCGATACGGCATTCCCGTTCCCCGATTATGTTGAATCGGGCTTTTCAAGAAGCAGGTATTAATGCAGTTTACGCTGCTTTCCACGTTCGTCCTGATGAACTTGGCGATGCTGTTCGCGGGATACGGGCATTAGGATATCGAGGTATCAACGTAACGATTCCGCATAAAGTGGAAGTTATGCAGTACTTAGATGAAATCGATGAAGGGGCTCGCATCGTTGGGGCGGTGAATACCATCGTTAATGAAGCTGGCAAGCTTATCGGTTACAATACGGACGGTATTGGTTATGTGCGGTCGCTCAAGGAAGAAACGGGTATTGAACTGAAAGGGAAAAGTGTTCTTCTCCTTGGGGCTGGTGGAGCTGCGAGAGGCGTTGCCTATGCGCTTGCCAAAGAGGGAGCAGGCCGTATCTACATCGCGAATCGTACCAAAGAACGCGCCTTGGAGCTTGCCGACACGATTAGTAGCTACACCGAAGCAATTGGACTTGGCATGGATGAGCTAGGACATGTTGTCGATGAGGTCCAGTTCGTTCTGAATACAACTTCGGCCGGCATGCATCCACATGTTGAAGAACTTCCGTTACCGCTTGAACTCCTACGTTCGCATCATCTGGTTAGTGATCTCATTTATAATCCGCGAATTACAAGATTTCTTCGTGAAGCGGAAGCAAGAGGAGCCCGCATACATGGCGGACTCGGTATGTTTATTTATCAAGGTGCTTTTGCCTTTGAATATTGGACTGGCACCCCTGCGCCCGTTGCGGCGATGAGACAGGTGGTAGAACAGTCGTTAGCTGAATAAGAATGAATAGAGGGACATCCATGTTAACAGGCAAACAGAAACGTTATTTGCGCTCAATGGCGCACCATTTAGATCCAATCTTCCAAGTAGGTAAAGGCGGCGTGAACGATCATTTAATACGTCACATTCAAGAAGCTTTGGAAGTTCGTGAACTGATTAAAATTACTGTACTCAACAACAGTGGAGAAGACCGCGACGAGGTCGGCACTGAATTATCCGAAAAGTCTGGCGCAGAGCTCGTGCAGGTTATCGGTAAAATCGTCGTGCTTTACAAAGAATCGCGTGACAAGAAGAAGATTGAACTGCCGCGCTAAAGAGGTGGAAGTATGCTTGTCGGAATAATGGGTGGCACCTTCGATCCTATCCATAGCGGTCATTTGATCGCGGCGGAGAGAGCGAGGGTGGAAGCAGATCTCGCCGAAGTGTGGTTGATGCCGGCAAATGTGCCGCCGCATAAGCCAAATGCGCCAAAAGCGACGACGGAGCAGCGCTGGGAGATGGTTTGCCTTGCAGCGGAAGGCAATCCTTTTTTTCGTCCAGTTGATATCGAAATCACCAAGGGCGGCGTATCTTATAGTATCGATACGATTGAGCTGCTATGCAAAGAATATCCAGGTACGGAATTTGCTTATATTGTAGGTGCTGATATGGTTCAATATTTGCCGCAGTGGCATCGCATTGATGACATCGTGCGGCATATTCGTTTTATTGGATTAGCTCGACCTGGCTATGAACTTGACTTAACGCATATGCCTATTAACATTCGTAATCGAGTTACGATTGTACCCATGCCGCTTGTTGAAATTTCGTCAACAGCTATTCGTAATGAAAGGCAAAGAAACGGTTCAGTCCGTTACCTTGTCCCAGACTCGGTGAATAGTTACATGGAGGTGAACCGGTTGTATGAATCGTGAAGAACTGATATCGGCGGTAAAGGAACAAATGCCTGAACGCCGCTGGCTGCATACACTCGGTGTCATGGAAACTAGCGTTACTTTAGCTAAACGCTTTGGTGGAGACCCAGTCAAAGCCGACCTTGCGGCCATTTTGCACGATTATTGCAAGTATTGGCCCGTTCAGGAGCAAGCTAAGATTATCCGCGAGAATGGATTGCCCCAAGACTTACTGGACTATGATAAGGAGCTGTGGCACTCCCATGCTGGAGCTTATATCGCTAAGGAGCAATTTGGCATCCATGATGAGGAGATACTAGATGCAATTCGGTATCACACCTCCGGTCGTGTTCAGATGACATTAATGGACAAAATCGTATGCTTAGCGGATTATATGGAGCCTGGACGTGATTTTCCAAGTGTTGATCTCATTCGCGAACTCGCTGAGCGAAGCCTAGAGAAGGCGCTAGTCGCCGGTTTTGATTCTACGATTAGCTTTTTAATTACCAAAGGCAAACGGATTTATCCGCTTACTATTTTGACTCGGAACGATTTGATTACACAAATAAACACATGAACCTTGGAGGATGATTGAATGAGTAAAAACCCAGAAGAAGTTTTGGCTTTTGTTGTTGAGGCTGCTGAAGATAAAAAAGCGGCAGATGTTGTAACCCTGAACTTGAAAGGCGTATCCCTAATCGCCGACTATTTCGTTATTTGTCACGGGAATTCAGAAACGCAAGTGCAAGCAATTGCCGGCGAAGCTAGAAAAAAAGCACATGAGCATGGCGTTAATATCAGAGGCTACGAAGGTATTGATACAGCAAGATGGGTTCTGCTTGATCTAGGGGATGTTGTTCTTCATGTCTTCCACCGCGATGATCGTGAATATTATAATATCGAAAGACTTTGGTCCGATGCCAAAGTTGTGGAGCGCGTATGAGAATGGAAGCAGGATCCCTTGTTACCCTAGAGGTAGCGAGGGAGGTTCCTCCTAACGGTTATTTCCTTACTGACGGCCAGCAGGATGTTCTTCTGCCTTATGCAGAAATCGTAGGTAAAATACAACCTGGAGAGCATGTTGAAGCTTTCTTGTTCCACGATACGCAGGATCGATTGATGGCTACAATGAAGCGTCCGCTTCTTCTCATGGGCGAAGTAGGACTTCTGGAAGTTGTAGATATACACCCTAGATTTGGATATTTTCTGGAAATGGGACTGGGTCGCAACTTATTACTTCCTTACCGACATGTACCAGAGCTCGAGGAGCTGCGACCTCAAGTTGGAGATAAGGTATTTGCCACATTAGCTCACGATCGGCAAGGACGTTTAATCGCTAAGCTGGCTCTGGAAGAGGACCTAGCTCCTCTTTGCGTTCGTGCACCCTCGAGTTGGAGTAATCAGTGGGTCAAAGCACGTGTTTACAGACCGCTGCAAATTGGTACCTTTGTTATTTGTGAAGCCGGAGTTCTTGGCTATGGTGTTATTGGACTTATTGCTGCTCCGGAACGAACTCGCTTGCTGCGTGTAGGTGAGTTAATTGAAGTACGGGTCGCATTCGTTCGTGAAGAGGACGGACGGGTCAATCTGTCGATGCGGCTCCCGAAGGAAAAAGGGCGCGATGAAGATGCAGAGGCCATTTTGAGTGTCCTCCAAGAACGACCAGGGAATGCGATGCCATTTTCGGATAAAACGTCAGCAGATGTCATCAAGGATCGGTTTGGCCTAAGCAAAGCAGCTTTCAAACGCGCATTAGGCAAGCTTATGAAGGACGGGCTCATTTATCAGGAAGATGATTGGACCTATCTGAAGCAAGAGGAGACTCAAGGCTAACATGAGTTACGAAAAATTCGCGTACACCTATGATCGCTTGATGAATAGCATGCCATATGAAGATTGGCTTCGTTTCGTTAAAGAAAGCTTCGATCGATTTGGCATGAAACCATCTACGATTGTTGATCTGGGCTGTGGTACTGGGAATTTAACGATTCCTTTAGCCGTGGAAGGTTACCAGCTGACGGGTATTGATTTATCTGAAGACATGCTAGCAGTCGCTGAGCAAAAAACGGGAAAGTACAAAAGTCAACTGCGCGGCGGCGCCATTCATTGGGTACAACAGGATCTGCGTGAATGGGACCTCGGTGAACAAGTGGATGTGGCGCTTTCGATCTGTGATAGTCTCAACTATTTGCTAGAGGAAGAAGATATCGTTGATGCTTTTCGTCAAACCTTCAAGGGGCTTAAGCCTGGCGGTCTTTTTCTCTTCGATGTGCATACTCCTGAGCAGTTGTTCGCTTATGCAGACTCTCAGCCCTTTTTCCTGAATGAAGACGATGTTGCTTACATATGGACAAGCGAGTTGGATGATGAAAGAGTGCAGATTGAGCACGAGTTGACCATATTTGTCAAAGATAGCGGAAAGGATACTTTCCGACGCATCGATGAAACTCATCTGCAAAGGGCATATTCTTTACAATGGCTTAAGGAAATGCTGCTTGCAGTCGGTTTCACTGAGGTGCATATGGCTGCAGACTTTACTTGGGAGCAACCTACCTCTATGACGGAGCGAGCTTTCTTTATTGCAAAGAAATAACGGCAGTGAGGTTCTTTGCGGCTTGACAGTGCAGCATTATTTTACATATAATCAAAGCTAATTAGATGATTAAAGCTTAGAAGAGGAATAGTAACTTGTACAGCATCTTTCAGAGAGCCGGATGTAGGGTGGAAGCCGGTAGATGTCAGTCTTGTGAACTCGCCTTGGAGCTAGAAGGTGAATCACCATGGAAACCGGAGAGACTTTGAGCTACGCTCAAATATCCCTATATATGGTGCTAGCTGGATCGTCTCACCCGCGTTAAGGGGCAGAGTGAACACAGGCAAAGAATGTCTTGTGTTAACTAGGGTGGTACCACGGGAATCTAACCTCTCGTCCCTAGCGATATCCGCTAGCGATGAGGGGTTTTTTGGCGCTTACAGCGCTTTGAATCATGATGAGGATGGCTGTATACAGGGAGGATTTTGCACATGACACAGGAAACTAAAGAAACCAAAGAAACAAAAGAGCAGCAAGGCTATAATCCACAAGCCATTGAGCCGAAATGGCAGGCTTATTGGGATGAGAAGAAAACGTTTAAGGTGCTTGAGAATTCGGATAAGCCGAAGTTTTATGCGCTGGATATGTTCCCGTACCCATCTGGAGCTGGTCTGCATGTAGGACATCCGGAAGGCTATACTGCAACTGATATCGTTTCACGTTTCAAACGGATGAGAGGCTTTAACGTTCTTCATCCGATGGGATGGGACGCTTTCGGACTTCCTGCTGAACAGTACGCACTGGATACGGGAAATGATCCGCGAGAATTCACTAAGAAGAATATTGATACATTCCGTCGTCAAATTAAATCACTAGGCTTCTCGTACGATTGGGATCGTGAAATCAGTACAACAGATCCTGAGTATTACAAATGGACACAATGGATTTTCATCCAGCTGTACAATAAAGGGCTCGCTTATGTGGATGAAGTGCCCGTAAACTGGTGTCCAGCGCTGGGAACAGTACTAGCTAATGAAGAAGTAATTGATGGTCTGAGCGAGCGCGGTAACCATCCCGTTATTCGTAAGCCGATGCGTCAATGGATTCTGAAAATTACCGAGTACGCTGAACGTCTACTTGAAGATCTTGAGGAGCTGGATTGGTCCGAAAGCATCAAAGATATGCAGCGCAACTGGATTGGTAAATCAACAGGGGCAGAAGTCCAATTTACCATTGATGGACACGATGAGAAGAGTCTGACGGTTTTCACTACTCGTCCAGATACATTGTTTGGCGCTACGTACTGCGTTCTGGCACCTGAGCATGAGCTTGTAGAGCAAATTACAACGAAAAATCAAGCTGCTGCCATCAAGGAATACCAAGAAAAGGCTTCCCGCAAAAGCGATCTCGAGCGTACGGATCTGGCAAAAGACAAGACAGGTGTTTTCACAGGGGCGTATGCTGTCAATCCGGTTAATGGCGTGAAAGTGCCAATTTGGATTGCTGACTACGTGCTTGGCGGTTACGGTACGGGTGCAATCATGGCTGTTCCAGGACACGATCAACGTGACTGGGAGTTTGCTAAACAGTTTGATTTGCCGATTATCGAAGTCGTGCAAGGTGGAGATGTTGAGAAGGAAGCTTACGCAGGGGATGGCGAACACGTCAATTCCGGTCCTATTAATGGCATGAACATCGAACAAGGGATCAGCCATATGATCGCTTGGCTTACGGAGAATGGCAAGGGCCGCGGCAAAGTAACGTACCGTTTGAGAGATTGGCTCTTCAGCCGTCAAAGATATTGGGGAGAGCCGATTCCAATTCTTCATCTTGAAGATGGCACGATGAAGCCTGTTCCCGTGGATCAACTGCCACTCTTGCTTCCACAAGTCGATGAAATTAAACCATCAGGTACAGGTGAATCACCACTTGCGAACGTATCCGAATGGGTAAACACGATTGATCCGGAAACCGGCATGAAAGCTCGCCGTGAAACGAATACCATGCCACAATGGGCAGGTAGTTGCTGGTACTATCTACGTTTTATCGATCCGCGTAATGATAAAGAGTTTTGTTCGCATGAGCTTCAGCAGCAATGGCTGCCAGTAGATCTTTACATCGGTGGAGCGGAACATGCTGTTCTTCACTTGCTGTATGCGCGTTTCTGGCATAAGGTGCTTTATGATCTTGGTTTTGTTCATACCAAAGAGCCTTTCCATAAGCTTGTAAACCAAGGGATGATTCTTGGCGAGAACATGGAGAAAATGAGTAAATCTCGCGGTAACGTTGTAAATCCGGATGATATCGTTAGCGATCAAGGGGCCGACACACTGCGTATTTACGAAATGTTCATGGGACCACTTGAAGCGACCAAACCTTGGAATACAACGGGTGTGGATGGAATCTATCGTTACTTGAATCGTGTGTGGAGGCTGTTTGTTGACGAGAATGGTCAAATAAATAC
This sequence comes from Paenibacillus germinis, assembly GCF_013141785.1. Classification (NCBI taxonomy): domain Bacteria; kingdom Bacillati; phylum Bacillota; class Bacilli; order Caryophanales; family Paenibacillaceae; genus Paenibacillus; species Paenibacillus germinis. The sequence goes on along the minus strand of NZ_WHOC01000019.1, from coordinate 725,369 downwards.
TAAAATCAGCGCCGACGAAACATTGGGCAGTGATGCGTTTAAACGTACTTGGCACCGGACGATCAAAAAAATAACCGAGGATTTCGAAGCCCTTAGGTTTAATACAGCGATCAGTCAAATGATGATTTTCGTTAACGAAGCCTATAAAACAGAGCGTTTACCGCTTGAAGCGATGAAAAATTTCGTTCAGATGTTATCTCCAATTGCGCCGCATTTGGCTGAAGAACTTTGGGAGAAGCTCGGCGGAACAGAATCAATTACCTATCAGCCGTGGCCAACCTACGATGAAGCGTGGACAGTCGACAACGAAATTGAGATTGTTGTACAGGTCAATGGTAAAATTGTTGATCGTGTGCTGATTTCCAAGGATACAGATGAAGCAGCGATGGAGAAAATCGCATTTGACCTCGATAAAGTCAAAGAAGCGACCGCCGGAAAGGCCGTTCGCAAATTGATTGTTGTAAAAGGTAAATTAGTAAATATTGTCGTAGGATAGCAAGGGAAGTTGGCAATTTGGGAAGGCTACTGCTTCTAAGTAAACAGCAGCTCTGCCTTCTCAATGTCTTCTTCATATTTGGCATGTGTAGCACAAATGACCCGTGAGAATATTCCCGCAAGCTCGTCGTCCAAAATACGTAATCCTTCCGCTGTTATTCCGCCGGGAACAGATACGCGTTTTTGCAGGGTAGCAGGGTTGAATCCTCCGGTCGTAAGCAGCTTTCCTGTGCCTAGCGTCATTTCACTTGCAAGTAAGGTAGCTTCCTCAATTGAAATACCAGTTGCCTCAACAGCTGCATCAATAAAAGATTGCAGGAATTTGGCTAAAAAAGCGGGACCGCAGCTGGATATGTCGGAAGAGATCCGCGTATAATTTTCGGATACACGAATTGGTGAGGAAATATGCGCAAATAGGTTCTCAAGCCATTCTTTGTCCTCAGGCTGCATTCGATTCCCATGAATACATAGTGTAGCACCACTTAACACGTAGTTCGTGATACTTGGAATAATTTTACTGATTTTAGCCGGCAGAAGACCTTCCAAATGTTTGAGCAGGACAGGGCTTGTAATGGACACGATGAGTTGAGAGGGAAGCACGTCCTCTTTGATTTCATCAATAACATTCTTAAATTCAGACGGCTTCACACATAGAAAGATGAGATCGCTCCCCAGTACGACTTCTCTATTCGACCCGGCAACATGAAGTCCAGGATATGTCTCCGCTAGCAGCTCAACTTTACGAATTGTTCGATTTCCCGCAATAATTTGCTCCGGATTGAAAGCTCCAGAATGAATGAATGCTTCAATCAGAATACTTCCCATACTCCCAGTACCGATGAATCCTGCTTTCATCCAGTAATCCCTCCCGAAAAAATCAGTCACTTTCTTTCATAGTTTATTGAACGGGGTCAGTTATAAATGCCATTCAGATGCTTTTTCATGTATATGTTCATATGTCAGCAATTATGTTTGGAAAGCTTATTCTAAAGCTAAGGCTTACGAAGTTAGTTTTGCTAAAGCAAAGCTCTAAAGTTTATGCTTACGAAGTTAGTTTTGCTAAGGCAAAACTTTTAGGAGGGAATTCGTGGATTTTTTTGGTTACAAAAGAGGAAGGATACTGCTCGTGATGGCAGTGATCTGTTTATTTGCTTTTGTCGTATGGCCTTTCCTTCGTGGAGGCAGATCTATGATACAGACAGATTTTATGCCTCTGAACACTCAGATGCAGGCTATGATTTCAAAAAGTGGAGAGGAGGAGCCGGTACCTGAAGCGAAACTAACAAGAAAATTAGATTCGAAAACTAATTTAGACGCAGAACCAAAGGCAACAATCCCTGGATCAACACAAATACCTGCATCTGCACCGATTTCAACAGCAATTCCTGCGCCTACTATTGTACCTACTGAAAAACCGGAAGCTAGTTTGTCAGCAGCGCAGTCTTCAGGTCGATTGGATCTTAACTCCGCTACGCTCGAGCAGTTAGATGAGATACCGGGTATTGGAGAGAGCAAGGCAAAGGCTATAATGGACTATCGATTGAAGAAGGGGCGATTTAGCCGGATTGAAGAGCTGATAGAGGTGAAGGGCATTGGGGAGAAAATGCTTGAGAAGTTGAAAGCATTTCTTTATGTGACTTGACCATAGTCCTTTCCTTTCTTTTATTTTGCTAGGAAATATGAGAGAATACTAGAAATGAAAAAAAGGATCCAATCAGGGATCTTCGGAAGGAGGAGTCAGCAATCCGTTATGAGCAACCGTAAAGATTGGGATACTTATTTCCTCGATATTGCTTACATGGCATCAACACGATCAAGATGCAACCGCCGGCATGTGGGGGCAGTGTTGGTTCAGGGGAAGAAGCTGCTTGGAACAGCTTACAATGGTGCGCCTATGGGTGTACCCGATTGTACTGAGGCAGGCTGCATGCTTGTAGAAGAAATTGAGCTTAAAGTGGTGGATGATACCGAGGAAGTTATTCGTAAACAGCGATGTATTAGAACGATTCATGCAGAGCAAAATTTGCTGCTGTTTACGGATCGAGAAGATCGCGAAGGATCAACTGTCTATGTTACAGATCAGCCTTGCTGGACATGTGCGAATATGCTGGCCAACAGTGGTGTGATGGAAATCGTTTTTCATCGCGGATACCCTAAGGATCATGAAAAAGTAAGCCATTTGATGGAGGACAGAGGTATTGTTTTCCGTAGAATGGAAGGATATGAACCTCCACCTGGCACTGTATCTGATGTTGTGAATTAAATATGTCTACTGAAGGAAGAGGAAGAACCTTTTTCTAGAGCAGCCGTTTTGGCTGCTCTGGGGAGAGGTTTTTTTGTTTGTTGTGCAGCTGGGAAAAAGTATGGATATAAAAAGGTGCGGTAACTGTGCGGTACTTACATTTTTATTGGAGTAAATACAGTGTAATGGCTTTTCTGACGGGGGTTATCGTACTTTCACTGGAATAATCCAATGAAATTTATGATTTTCCTTGAAAGTTGGCTTTTTAAGAGACTTCTATTGGAATTACTCCAATAGAAGCTGTTTTTCGAAGTCTGAGTATGAAAAACATTGTAAAAAATCCAATGACGCAGATGAAGATGAAGATGACGATGATGATGAAAGTGAAAGGAGAATGATGAAAGATGAAAGGAGAATGATGAAAGATGAAAGATGAAGGATGAAAGATGAAAGATGGAAGCTGAAGATTAAGTTGAAGTTGAAAGAGATGATGAAAGATGAATGATGAAGTTGAAGTTCATGATGAAGATCAATGTACAGATCGTTCCTTCAATTACAATTACGGAACTCATGTAAATGAATACAATTTGATTTATAACTTTCAAGAGGAGGGGGGAGCAAATGTATATGCAAATGCTAATGAAACGACCAGTTGTTATAGGGTGTTGTCTGTGGATAACTGGCTATATGCTCGCGCTCTATACCGAGCTGCGGTGGTTATCTCTGATGACGAGCGCGCTGCTGTTAGCCGCGCTTATCGTCATCTATGCGCTGCGGCTGCCTGGCAGACAGCCGCTGTGCGCCTTGTTGCTGGTCGGAGTAGCCTATGGCTACTTCCAATGCACCGACCAGCGCAACGTCTCTGCACTGCTGCCGCTAGCGCAGCAGCAGACCCTGGACGGCAGCGAGGTCACGCTGCTCGGTCGATTCTCCAGCCCCGTCACCGTCGACGGCGACAGGGCGAGCTTCACGATGGAAGCGGAATCCATCCGCTTCCGGGGTGCAGAAGCTTTCCCGCTAGGCGGGGAAAGCGTGCAGGTCTCGCTGCGCCTGCTTGAGCAGGAGCAGCAGGCGGTGGCGTCGGGCTGGCGCCGAGGCGACGCCTTAACGCTGCACGGGACGCTGCGCAGCCCGTCCCCGGCCCGTAACTTCGGCGGCTTCGACTACCGCCGATACCTGCGCCTTCACCACACCCATTGGCTGCTTTCAGCCAAAGGGGTGGATCAGGCGCAGGTCGAGCCTGCGGCTGCGCGCTTAAGCGTCGTCCAGCTGCTGCGCTGGAACGACGAGCTGCGCGGCGCTCTCAGCAGGCGCATGGACCTTATCTTCCCCGCGCCGCAGGCGGGGTTCATGAAAAGCATGCTGATCGGGCAGACGGACGATCTCGATCCCGAGCGCTTCCAGCAATTTTCGGAGCTGGGTTTGACCCATATTTTGGCCATTTCCGGCTTGAATATTGCCGTATTTCTTGGTGTTTGTATTTGGATCATGCGCCGTTTAAAGCTGGCAAAGGAGACCTATTTGCTTATCTGTATATGGTTATTGCCATTCTATATCTTACTGACAGGTGCTTCCCCCTCTATTGTTCGGGCTGGACTCATGTCTATAATTGCCCTCTATGCAGCACGGCGAGGGCTCTTTAAGGATGTTTTGCATATTATGGCGATTGTCGCATGGATCATGCTTCTATGGGATCCATACTTCCTGCTGGATGTCAGCTTTCAGCTTTCATTTCTGGTTACACTTGGTCTCATTCTTGGGGTACAAAGAGTCAATGATTTATTCGTTCCGTGGATTTCTTCCTCTATTATAAGAAATACGGCCTCCATTACGCTTGTTTCCCAAATGGTATCCTTTCCTGTATCTATTTATTATTTTAATCAGTTTTCTTTATTGTCTTGGCTAGCTAACGCCATCTTGGTTCCTGTTATTAGCATGATTGTTTTCCCCGCTGGCCTGATTGCTTTGGTTCTGGGAATTGTTTATGTTCCTGCTGGAAAAAGCATTGGTTTGCTTATTTCATGGTTAAACGAAGTGATTTTCTGGATGACAGACAAGCTTCAACAACTACAGCAGTTTAAGATGGTGTGGCCGTCGCCAAGCTTTCCCTGGATTGCCTTTTATTATGGTTTTCTCATGTTGATTTATGGATTATGTCGGCGCTTGTCTCAAGAAGCTGGAGATGAGCCTCCGATTATTTTGGTAAGTGTCAAAGACAAGAAGAAAGTGAACGTATCGAAATGGTTAGTATGTGCGACAGGAGGTTTCCTGCTATTGCTTTGGATGGGGTATTCGCCTGAGCGCTTCAACCGGTCCGGTCTCGTTCAATTTATCGACGTTGGTCAAGGTGATGCTATTCTGATTCGGACGCCTTATGGACGTCATATTCTAGTTGATGGTGGAGGGACTCTTACATTTAGGAAACCTGGTGAAGCTTGGAAAATTCGCAAGGATCCTTATGAAGTTGGTCAAAGGCTGCTCGTTCCGCTGCTCAAGAAACGTGGTGTTCATCAACTAGATCTCGTCGTTCTCACACATGAAGATGCGGATCACAGTGGCGGTCTGCAGGCGGTTATTGAGCAAATGCCCGTCAAGCAGTTTCTCTTTAATGGAACGCTCAAGCCAGGGGCAAGCATAGAGAAATTATTTGATACCCTGCTAACGCGAAAAGTGCCGCTTTTGCCTGCGAACATAAGCAATTGGATTCAGATCGATCCACTTACCAGATTGCAGGTCCTGTATCCTTTGGAAAAAGATAATCGGCTCATCGAAATTGTCAAAGAACAGAATGCGCAGTCCGTTGTTTTTTTACTCGAGATGCAAGGAACACGTTGGTTATTTACGGGGGATATGGAGAAAGAATCTGAAGCTGTTGTGGTTGATTATTTAAAAGAACATCCTTCGTTAATTGATCAAGAACAACATAATCACAAGGTCGATGTACTGAAAATTGCTCATCATGGCAGCAAAACATCGACGACACCAGGGTGGCTCGACTTCTGGAAGCCTTCCTGGGCCGTCATATCCGTAGGAGCTATGAATAGTTATGGTCACCCATCACCTGATGTATTAAGGCGTTTAGATGAAAATGAGGTGCAGGTATTGCGAACAGATCAAATGGGGGAAGTGCAACTTGAAGTCCGCAAAGAAGGGATTTACTCCCGTGTTAAAATAATGGATTAATTAACATCTGAATGGCCTCTATCCAGAGTTGTTAGATTGTTGATCTTTGTGTTCTTCTGCTATAGGCTCCTGTTTCCACGGTGGATCCCCATGCGCATGCAGCTCTTTATATATCCAATGAACACCGAAGGGAATGACGAATGAGAGAATGGTACAGATCAGTATCATCCCTGTAGGGAACCTTCCAATGAGAGAAAACCACATACTTGCATTACTCCTTTGTCGTTTTGATTATATTTCCGATTCGCCTTATAATGACTTCTGTCTGCACGTTAATCTCTGATTGTGTGAATATATTTAATCCCTGATCCCAATCATTTGCGATTGGTTTCCATAATTTATAATGATTCTGAAATAGATAAGCACCCAGCCCCAATGCATCCTTTTTATAAGTTTGTTGGAGTTTTTTAATTGCTTTGAGGGTATTGATTTGGACTGCATCTTCTAGGCTTTTCTCCAAATTTTTAATTGTTTCTGATTTAGAGGTATCATAATCGGAAATCGATTTATCAATAACCCCTTCAGTTGCGAGTTTAATGTTGAACCTGAACTTTGTTGGATTAAGCTGTTGCATTGTAATTTTACTTTTTGTTCTTTCCGCTCGGAAGGCAAAAGTGTGATCCTTAATCTTACCTTCGATGATACCGCCTTTCACGTGCTCAGTGACGAAGTTCAACCCTTGTGTTTCATCACCTGTCAAGAATCCGACCATTTCCTTGGTATGACCATCGAATATCGCGGATCCGGTCATCGCAACCCCTTTTTCTTCCAATTTAACGGTTTGAATGGCGAAGCTTTCATGCTTGACCAAATATTCATGGACGTCACCTATTCGTGATTCGGGTAACATGTAATTGGATTTTCGGTCGTTTCTGGCAATAGATGTAATATAATCGATAGGTGTTGGTTCATTAAAAGTAGGAATATCTAATATATCCGAGGCTTTTCCATTGGCAATTAATATTTGAACGCCTCTTCGCATTTCACTATTTCGTAAGAAGAAGTCCAACAAGTCGGCGAAAATTTTATCGTCTTTGGCTAATTCGCTGGAAATGATAATGATTTTTAGATGTTCAAAATAAGGGGAGCGACTCGTCCTGACTGCCAATTTCGAGCTAATGGCGGGCATGGAGTTTTCGGTTGTGGATAAATTAAAGTAGGCTTTATTGGAACTGCCAGATCCACTTTTTCCTTGACTGCTTTGTTTCAGCCCACTAGGTACGACAATCTGATAGGTTCCTTTGAATTTGTGTTTCTGAGTATTGCTGTAATCGATCGCAACACCGACTACAAACCCCCGCTGGTCAATTTCTATACGATCCCAGCAGCCTGTTAAAAGGAAGAGGATGCAGATTAGACTGGCCCAGCAGCTCCTTTTTTTAAGAAGCATCACTATTCACTCCTCGAATTTTGGCAGCAACGTGTATGAGGATAGGAAACATAATGGCGACAATTAATCCGATATAACTAATGATACTGCTTATTTCATCGAAATCAGCTAAGTTTCGTGGAAACATGCAAAGTATATAAATGAACGGATTTAATATGAACACCCATGTTTTTTTCTTTGTTTTATTAAAGACAGACATTAGCAGATAGATGGAACAGTCAAAGGCCATGATGGTCGTAGTGAAGACAGCCATAATCCAAATTGTAAAAAATATAGATTCAAACCGCTCAAAGAATGCGCCTGGAATTTGCATTTCCTTGGCAAGCTCAATGGCGGGATACGTGATTTGTTGAAGGGCGAAATGTGAAAATACACCAACGCAAGTAAGGTAGATTACTGTGTATAGTACAACTGGAATAGCTACACCTAAGACAACCGCTTTGGGGGCTTTCTTTGGGTGATTCATTAGGGTGATGTAAATTAAGATGACTTCAAAACCAAAGAGTGAGAATGCACTGGTTTCTATTCCCTTTGCCAAACCTTTCCAATCTGAGATCAAAAACGGTTTTAAATCGTCCAGGTCAAATATACTCATGCTAAATGTGAGTACGACAATTGAGATGACGATAACAATGGGCAAAAATAAAATATTTAGACGAATAATACCGACTCGGCTGCCAGAAACGGCATATACGACGACCAGTAAGAAGGTTAAGGATATCGCTTCAACAGGAGTCCGCTCAAATAGATATTGTTTGGAAATATTAGCAATAGCCCTAACTTCATAGGCGCTATACAGGATAAAGTAAAGGGTGAGAGAAAGGATGGCAATGAGGGCGATAGGCTTCGTAACGGCTGCTGAGGCATAAGCAAAATAACCTTGTTTGCTAAAATGAGTCGCAATTTTGGCTAGCATCCAGGCTGAGCCGATCGCAAGAAGACCTGCCAGCAGCATGGATACCCACCCATCAGATGATTGTACTGTTTTCGCTAGGGCCCTCGGCAGAAAGAGTATACCTACGCCAATAATCATGGATGAAATCGTAATAACTATATCTACGAAACCGATCTCACTATCGCCATATTCAAAAGATTTCATCCTCTGTTTCTCCTTCCTCTCATTCTCTGATCATTTTTGGTCTGCATCATTTTTGGCCGTTTTGTCACGAATAGCAGGGGGGATCTTAAAATGAGATCTTTCCAGTCCCGTAATAAAATTGGCGCAAAAGGGGTGGAATATGGAACGCCAAAGCTCTTCAGATTTACCAGGTGAATATTGATCATGATGTAGGCTAAGATGATCCCGTATAAGCCTAGAAAAGCAGCGGCCAACATAATGCTGAATCGCATCACGCGCAGTGAAATAGCAAACGAATAAGAAGGCAGCGAGAAAGAAGATATAGCTGTGACGGCTACAACAATAACCATAACGGGGCTTACCATGCCGGCAGCCACAGCAGATTCTCCAATAACTAAACCACCTACGATCCCGATGGTTTGGCCAATTGGTTTGGGCAGTCGGAGTCCTGCTTCCCTGAGAAGTTCGAGCGTGAATTCCATAGCGAAGGCTTCAACGACTGCAGGGAATGGCACCCCTTCCCGAGCTCCAGCGATGGAGAAAGCCAACTTAGAAGGGATCATCCCATGATGGAATTCGAGCAAAGCAATATAAAGAGCTGGCAAAAAGGTAGCAATGAAAGCTGAAATTAATCGAAGTACCCGAGTCAACGTCGAGATGAGCCAATTTTGATAGTAATCTTCAGGCGATTGCAAACTCGAAGCGAATGTAATAGGCAATATGAGGACGAAGGGGTCTCCATCTACAAGAATGGCAACTCGACCTTGGAGAAGTGCTCCAGATACTCGATCAGGTCGTTCTGTATTCATAATGAGTGGAAATGGACTAAGGAAGCTGTCTGCTATCCATTGCTCCAAGTAACCGGACCCTTCGATATCATCTATGTCTATGGTCTTTATTCTGCGAGTAACTTCTTTCACAAGGTCGGGATGCACAATGTCAGCGATATAAGTGACGATCACTTCACGTCTACTTCTTTGCCCGATTTGATAGGTGTCAAAAACAAGGTTGGTTTCTTTAATTCTTCTTCTAAGCAAAGCAGTGTTCGTACGTATGTCTTCTGTAAAACCTGCTCTTGGTCCCCGAATGATCGATTCTGTTTGTGGTTCTTCAATCGATCGAGTTTTCCAACCGCAGCTGGAAATGATGATGCATTGCGCAAGATTGTTGAATAGAAGAAGTGTATCGCCAGATAGAATGGCCATTAAAGCGTCGTCCAGAAGTTCAACTGTTTCTAACTCATAAGCCGTTAGGATTTGCTGCTTTAGTACGTTTATTAATTCCGAAGATGAGGTAACAGGGTGATCAAAGGAATGGAGCATAGGGCTTAGTAATTGCTCATTAATCATCGCTATGTCGACCAAACCATCAATGCTGACTAATGCACACGGATATTGGTCTGTGCCAATTGTAAACTGTCTAACGAGTAGATCGCTTGGATGGTGTAGAATCGTCTGAATGGTAGTCAAATTTTCTTGCAATGACGATGATAACGGTTTATTGGAATCTGAACTTGAAGTGTTTGGCTGGTTGGGAACCTGCGGGATTCGGTTCCTTCTGCCAAATAATTGTTTGAACATGATGCAGCCCTCCACTTTCGAATAGCTCATCTGTAATATTTACCACTTCCGTTAGAATTAATCGGTTATGGCAATTTCTTAGGCGGTACTATCCAAACATAGTACTTTCCCTTCTTTTAAAAAAGCTTACAATGGAGAGTAATTTGATCGATGAGAGAGAGGGGAGAACGGTTTGTGAGGCGAAGGTGAAACTAATCGGTCTAGCATACGTCTAATAACAAGTGTATTTATTTCAGGAAGTTTGTTATTCTGGTAGTTGCAAGACTTCCATTGTTTTTTTATTCTAAAAGAGTTGCAACCTTATGAGACGTTGCTGCGTCTGTAAGATTGCAAGAGGGAGGGATCCCAGTGGTAGCACCCGAACTGGTAAGATCTGCACAAGCCGGTGATCGTGATGCTCTCATTACCCTATTGCGAGAAATTGAGTCTCACGTTTATCGAACCGCTTATTATATTTTGAATAATGAACAGGATGCCCTCGATGCTTCACAGGAGGCACTCCTTCGGATTTATACAAAAATTAATTCCTATGAAGAAAAAGCGCTCTTCAAGACGTGGGTACAGCGGATTGTAACGAACATCTGCATCGATAAATTTCGCAAGGCGAAACCAACGGTTTCGATTGATGAGCATGATATGACCTTTACAGCAGAACATAATGTTGAACAGGAAATGTTAATTGGCTATTTAGCCAAAGATATTAGAGAAGCAATCGAAAAGCTTCCCGAACACCATCGATCTGTTGTTGTTCTCCGTTATTTGCAGGACTTTTCGTATCATGAAATTGCAGAATCTCTCAACTTACCGTTAAACACGGTGAAGTCTTACTTATTTCGAGCTAGACAGCAATTACAGTCGTTGCTCCAAGAATATCAGAAAGGAGGTGTTCGGGGATGAATTGTCAAGAGGTGATGGAATTTATGCAAAGACAGCTGGATGGGGATTTAGATGCAATAGAGGAAGATGAGCTTCATGCTCACCTGATGCATTGTTTGGACTGTGCACAGATGTTTGAACGTTTACAAAGATTGTCCGATGAACTGACCCAGTTACCAAAGGTCATTCCTCCATACAGTTTGGTCGATGCTATCATGCCGCAGCTAGCTGATATTGATAGACATGCCGCGGCGTCCATTACCGACAAGGTGGCTGCTTTCGGCACCAATGCTAACCAGACAGCTTCTGTGCAGCCTCCCAAACTCCCTTGGACACGCCGTTTAGGATCACAGTTCTCCTGGAAATTCGCAGGTGGTGTCGTTGCCGCAGGTCTCATCCTTGGTTTCTTCGTATTTAATCTGAAGCATCCTATGTTGGATCAAGCAGGCAGTTGGCCGCAGCCAAAGGCTGCATCTGAGAAGCAGAGTGCCGCACAAATGCCAAGTACGGCGGCTTCCGATTCAAATGCCACACAAGATACTGTCAAGAAAAAGGCAGCAGACAGTGCAGAAGCGAAGCAGGTGGCACCTAATGCTCCGGCCGCTGAGTCATTCGGGCAAGAGAAAGCAGTGCCGGATTCTACGACGGGAAATGGGCTAGTGGGGCCGCAAGCTACAACAGATGCGAAGCTGGAGGCGCCACAAACGCTGAGTACATCTGGGACGACGAAAGGTACGGATGGTTTGCGTCAGGCGCCTTCTACCTCAGAGCCTGAACGGCTGAAAGATTCGGCTTCCGCTGGGACTAATGTGAAGAAGGAATCGGACCCTGTATCGACGAATCCGCCGGCCAGCAATGTAACGCCAAATAACCCGCCGGAACAGCAAAAGGTATTGAAAACAACGGAACCAACACCTACGCCTGTTGCCAAGCAGGGTGGAGAAAAGAGTGATGGCGGAGGCATATATTCTTTGATAGCACCTAGTGCGAATCCGTTGAAATCAACAACGGGCGTTCTTGAGGCTGTTGTTGAAGAGCAGCATGTCGTGATCCGAAACAGCTCTACCCAAGAAGTTGTTTTTTCGTCCAAGCAAGTTTGGAAGTCAGGTGATCTTATCACGCTAGTGGAATGGTCTAAGGACGACAAATTATTTTATCAAGTTCAAAGCGAAGGCTCGCTTCACACTTTTCTCATCGATTTAAATACGAAAGAGGAAGCAGCGAAGTAAATTTGTGTGACGAATGCACCAAAGTAACGGTTCTAGCGTATGTTGTAAGATAAGGAAGCGGCAATGCTTTGGTGGATTGTCCACACGGTATAAGGTTTCTAGAGCCTTTAACCGGTGTTTAAATAGACAAACAAAGGGATTACCTCAAGGTCTTCGGGCTTTGACGTAATCCCTTTGTTGTTGGTAAAATGTAAGCAAGGAGTGAACATTAGCTATGGACGCAAAGAGAGCATTGAAAGATATACAAGCAGGACGCCCTGCACCGGTTTATTTGTGCTACGGTCCTGAGAAATATAAGATGAGGGAATTTATTCAGGTATTAACGGATTTGCTCATTGAGCCTGAGCACAAAGAGTTTGCAGTGAGTAAATTTGATTTGAGTGAGATTAGTCTCTCTGCGGTGCTGGAGGATGCGGAGACCCTTCCCTTTATGGTTCCGAAGAAGCTTGTCATCGCGAAGAATGCACTGTTTTTCACAGGGGCGAAGGAAAGTTCGAAGATTGAACATCACTTGGATCGTTTGACGGATTATTTGAAATCTCCAGCGGAACATACCGTCGTGGTGTTTACAGTAGATGCAGATAAATTGGACGAGCGTAAGAAGATAGTGAAGGCACTCAAGGACCTTGAAGCGGCGGTTCCCTTCCTATCATTGAGCCCAGAAGAATTGCAGCAATGGGTGGCCAAACAAGCACAGCAGCTGGGGTTTACGTTCACGGGGGAAGCCGCCGATCAACTGATCTTATACACTGGCGGGAATTTGCAATCCTTATCCGCGGAAATTGAGAAGATTTCTTTATATGTAGGAGTCGGTGCAGAAGCATCGGTTGATGTAATCGATCAATTAGTGGCCCGCAGTACAGAACAGAACGTCTTCATACTCATAGAGGATATTGTAAATGTAAGGCTGGAACGTGCCTTCGTTATTCTCGAGGAGCTGCTGAAGCAGCGTGAGGAGCCGATCAAAATCGCGGCGCTCATCGCAAGACAGTTCCGCATCATGCTACAGGTGAAGGAGTTAAGTAAACAAGGCTATTCCCAGCAGCAAATGGCTTCACAGATCGGTTTGCATCCCTTTGCCGTGAAGGTGGCTGAAGGGCAGGCACGCAAATACGATATTGAGAAGCTGAGCAGGATTATGTCGCAGCTTGCGGATCTCGATTTCCAAATGAAAACGGGGAAAATCGATAAAGTGTTAGGTTTGGAGTTGTTCCTTCTTAGGCTTGCTGCCTAGGAGGACGCCTTTCAAAAAGTAAAAAGTCCAGCTCTCTGTGAAGAGAACTGGACTTTTGCTTTATGTCCGTTTTATTACGCTTGAGCCGTAAGAGCGTTCAGCTTTTTAGCCAGACGGGACTTCTTGCGGTTAGCGGCATTTTTATGGATTAAACCTTTAGAAGCTGCTTTGTCTAATTTCTTAGAAGCGTTAATTAGAGCTTCTGGGCTTACAGCTGTTTCGAAAGCTTTCACCGCAGTACGCAGAGCGGACTTTTGGGAAGCGTTACGAAGACGGCGCTTTTCGCTAACTTTTACTCGTTTAATAGCGGATTTAATGTTTGGCATGAAATTCACCTCCTACTTACAAAACACGGTTCAACGTTACATTTGTTTGTTTGCTGACAACTTTAAGTATTCTACCATGCAACTATTGAAAATGCAAGACCTGTCAATAGGTTTTCAGTGGTCTTTGTTTTTGTATAAGCGGTTGTAAATCGTAGCACAATAATGGATGCAATGCACCCAAGGATAACGGCTAAGCTGTCCCTCCAAGGACAGGCGCGTTTACCCAGAAATATGCAAAGCTTATAATGTGAAACTTATAAATTCTTATATTTTGAGAAAGGGGAACTTCAATGGACTTAGGCTCTTTTACAACACATACGGATCTTGCGCTAGATGCAAGGGATATGGCTCATGCAGCCAATCAGGGGCAACCGATACCTGGCATTGAACAGGAGTCGACACGTGAAAACGGGATACGAGTTACCAAGATCAACGTTCTGAACGAAGAGGGCTCCAAAGCGCTTGGTAAGCTTCTCGGACATTATATAACGATAGAAGTGCCTGCTCTTCGGGAGAAAGACAGCCAATTACAGGACCGTGTCGCCACGAAATTGGCCCAAGAGTTTGAACAGTTTTTGCGTGAAATCGGCATCCCTAAGAATGCAAAAGCGCTTATTATCGGTCTAGGCAACTCTAATGTTACACCGGATGCTCTTGGTCCTCTTGTTGTGGATAACGTGATGGTCACACGTCATTACTTTGAACTAGTTCCAGAGGACGTTAGTCCAGGGTATCGGGCAGTTAGCGCGGTAGCGCCAGGGGTGCTCGGAACAACGGGGATTGAGAGCAGTGATATCGTTCAGGGGATCGTTGATATATCCAAACCTGATTTCATTATCGCCATTGATGCGCTAGCCTCCAGATCCCTAGATCGGGTAAACACGACCATTCAAATCGCGGATACGGGCATTCATCCTGGTTCAGGCATCGGAAATAAACGCAAAGGGTTGACCAAAGAAAACTTTGGCATTCCCGTGATTGCTATTGGAGTCCCGACCGTTGTCTATGCGTCTACCATCGTCAATAATGCCTTCGACTTGATGCAAAAACATTTTAGCGAGCAGACGCGAAATACAGGGCAGATCCTAGGGTTGCTGGACGGTATGCAGGAGGAAGAGCGTCTAATGCTTGTGAAAGAGGTGCTAAACCCCGTAGGACACGATCTGCTTGTCACGCCGAAGGAGATCGACCAGTTTATCGAAGACATCGCTAATATTATTGCTAGCGGCTTAAATGCAGCCTTACACGATGCCGTAAGTGTTGATAATGTAGCGGCCTATACGCACTAAATGATTTTAAGGACTGTGTCCCCTAGATGAGTGGATACAGTTCTTTCTTTTTGTCCATTTTTACGTAATCTTGGAAGGAATAAGGAGGGGGGCGTCGAAATAAGGGACGATCAACTTAAATGAGGAAGTGGTTCTGTTGAGCAGCGCACATAAAGCGAAGTTATTCATTGGGTCATCTGCTGAAAGTGTTGAAGTAGCAGAGGCTTTGCAGTCTAATCTCCATTTTTCATTTGATGTAACCGTTTGGAGTCAATTGCTATTCCCTCCTTCACATACAACCTTGGCTCCACTTATTAAGCAGGCGAAGTCTAGTGATTTTGCTATCTTTGTCTTCCAACCTAATGATTTGACACTTTTGAGAGATTCATTGGTTAGCACAGTACGTGACAATGTTATTTTGGAACTGGGTCTATTTATTGGACAAATAGGTCTAGAGAGAACTTACTTTCTTATTCCGGAAAAAGAAACATTACATATAGCCTCCGATTTAATCGGCTTAACGCCACTTACCTATGATGCGAATCATTCCTCTGGGCTCATGGCCGGCCTAGGACCGGCAACTTTCGTCGTGAAGCAAATGCTCAAAGAGTTAGGGCTGAGAGAGAAATGAAACCAAAGATATTTGTAGGCTGCTCCCCCGCAAGTTCGCTGTGGGCTGAATTCTATCAAGCGCAGTTGTCGTCTTCATCCGAGGTCACGGTTATTAATCAAGGTGTGCTTACGGCGTCCAATCATAAATTGAAAATGCTAAAAAAACATATCGAAGAGACGGACTTTGCCCTTCTTATTATCACGCATGCGGATTGGCATGATCCCTTGGTTTACGGGAATATACTCGTATTGATAGGACTTTGTATCGGAGAATTGGGCCACAGCCGCACATTCATTGTGATGTCTAAGAATTGTGAACTGCCTGAGTATCTGGAGGGTTACAACCCGCTGCGAATCGATGATCAGCAGGCCATTTCGGGGATTGCGGAGCTAGCAGGTCCTCACCTCTATCCGATTAAACATAGTATCGGTGTTCATAAGAATCGGTTCAAGCTATCCGATATGAAGAAGAACGATGCTATACGCAGTTTTTTGTTCGACGCTTTGGATTCGCTTAGTGTGTCTAGTGTGGATTATGACCGCGTATTGGATAAATTCCATAAGACATTTGATACCAATTGTGGTATAATTGAGCTTCAAGAAGTGACAGCGGCAACGCTGTTTGAGCTTCTCGAAGATGGTGTCACCTTGCAGCAGTTTGGCCGTGCCGGTCAAGTCAGCAACAACCACAGTTTCAACGTCAATGACCCTACTAGTTATCTAGCCGAATGTTACCGGGGCAAGGATACGAACATCTACCTGGGGCAAGCCAAGGATAAAGAAGATGGCGAGTTTGAATACATTTACTGCATTAAGCTGCATCCGACCATTGTTTCATCCATACATTTCAAGACAAGGACGGACATTCCCGCGCGCAATCATCATCAAGTCATGATGGAGTTATCGGAAAGAAATGCGAAGCTCGTGTCTTCACTCAAATCCATTGTGAAAGGAAGGATTATTTATGCTGAAGCACATGAAGAAAGTTCGTAACCGACCAACCACAGACAATAAACATAAACCGAGTGACAAGTCGCTGCTCAAATTATATAACGGACCCACTGTTCTGAATAAAACAAGTGGGGTAACGATTGTGGCCAAAGGGTCATTTGATTTCGAATCTCTCGCGTAGCATTAATAAGATAAACCTAAGAACCCCGTAAGGGGTTCTTTTTTGCGTATAAGCGTAATATAACTATTTAGCCTTACCCGCGATTACTGCTGACTACTGAGTAGTATAGTTATACAAGTAACAGCTTTTTCGGACCTGAAACATGGGGAGTATTGTAATTACTCAAGGGTTCAGGCGCAAGAGGTTGATCCAAGGGGAAATACGTGTAAGGATCGACAGAAGAACCTGAGCAGTCTCTCAGGTTTATTTGCGTTTCATTTTCCCTCTATCAGAAAAATTCTAGTGTTTTGGGTTCTATCGAAGGAGCTCGTTTCATAGATTAAAGTAAGATAGATTAGGAGGAATCAAACTATGAAATGGACATCAGCTACATTGAATCTCAGCCATGTTCGGAAAACGTTTCAGAGCGCAAGTTCCGTCGGAAAAACATTTATTATACTCAGCTTTGGCACCTTAGCTCTATTTGTTCTTATTGGCGTAGGTGGCTTCTTGCAGAATAGAGTCATGACGACTTCGCCAGTTTCATCTATGAAGAGCTTAGCTGCTTCCGTCACGAATCAATTTTTCATCGATATGCTGGGCATGGAAGTGCCTCATCTACATAAAGATCAGAAGAAATTTACATTTTCTCAGCATAATGTGTTTCATTTCGCCTTCCAGTTCTTGACGGATATCAATCCGAACGACCCTAAAAGTCTTGTCGCCAGTGAAGTGCCAGGGATGGATACCAATAAGACGACGGTATTGGTAAGAGGGAGTGCGTCAAATCCCAGTGATCCTATTGATTACGGTCCCCCAAGCTCCCTTGATTTAGAGGCAGAGGCGAAGAATCCTCAACCATCTCCATCACCAGAACCCTCTCCTGTGGGTGGCGCCGCCCCGATAACAAACCCAACAACAGGACAACCGCCAAGAACCGCAGGGGATAATATAGCTTTCATTTATCAAACGCATAGCAATGAGTCATTTTTGCCGGAGTTAAGAGGTGTTACGGATCCTGACAAAGCTTATAGCGATAAGGTGAATATCATTTCCGTAGGTCAAAGATTAGCTCAAAATTTGGAGAAGGACGGCATCGGAGCCGTACATTCCAAGACAGTCTATCCGAGTACGGTCAAAAATTTCGAATATCCGTATTCCTACAAATATTCATTGAAAACGTTGCAGGAAGCTGCTGTTTCACATCCGGATTTGCAATATTATTTCGATATTCATCGAGATTCCGCTGCACGAAATAAAACGACTGCAACCTTTGATGGCAAAGATTATGCCCAGGTGTACTTCATCATCGGTGGTAAAAATCCAAATTGGAAAAAGAATGAGGAATTCGCGAACAAGATTCATCAAGTGTTAGAGGCCAAACATCCTGGTATATCTAAAGGGATTCACGCGAAAGAAGCAAGTGAAGGTAACGGATTATATAATCAGAGCTTTTCGCCTAATAATATATTGATTGAAGTCGGCGGTCCGTACAATTCCCTCGAAGAGTGCTATCGAACAACAGATTGGTTGGCAGAAGCTATTTCAGAGGTGATTTTGAACGCGAAGAAAGTTGACGCACCGGCTATTACCCCTAAGCAGTCGTAGAAGCTAGTTTTGCCAACGAATGCTAAAGCAAAACTCTAAGGAGGATCTCAAAATGAGGCTGAGGCACTTTTATATCAAAGTAGGCTTGTTTGGACTCTTGCTGTTGTTCTGCATTTTATTCGGAGTCAGCTTGGCGTCTAGCGGGATGGAACGCATACAAGGGCCTCAGCCTTCTTCTAAAGCTGTGCAGGAGGCAGCTGTCAAAACACCACCTGGGAAAGCGACGACGGTTAAAGTGTCACAAACTCCAATAGCCAAAGGAGATGCAGCAGCCAAAGCTAAGACTGCCGCGAAGCCAGAGGCTGAAAAGAAGGCGGAGCCGGTAGCTGATCACGATAATTCATTGAATCATGTCGGTAATAAATTAGGGGACTTTCTGCAGATTGCTTCGCATCACGGAATTAAGTTATTCGTGTCCTTGTTTGATGCCGTCTTAGGGAAAGGTTAAGGGGTACATTGCTGCAACTTCCCACAACTGCTATAATGAAAATTATTTGCATGTAGTGGGGGTTAGTCTTTAGCATGACGGACATTCGAGAAAGACAACAAAGAATTCGCAACTTTTCAATTATCGCTCATATCGATCATGGCAAGTCAACACTTGCCGACCGCATACTAGAATATACGGGCGCGCTATCATCGCGTGAGATGCAGGAGCAAGTTCTGGACCAGATGGATTTGGAGCGGGAACGCGGAATTACGATTAAACTTCAGGCGGTTAGATTGGCTTATCGTGCTGACAATGGCGTCGATTATATTCTTAATTTAATTGATACACCGGGACATGTAGACTTTACATACGAGGTTTCCCGAAGCCTTGCCGCTTGTGAAGGTGCGCTGCTGGTTGTAGACGCTGCACAAGGTATCGAAGCACAAACGCTTGCCAACGTGTACCTGGCATTGGAAAATAATTTAGAAATTTTACCTGTTATCAATAAAATCGATTTACCTAGTGCTGATCCTGACAAAGTGAAGCAGGAAATCGAGGATGTTATCGGACTCGATGCCAGCGAGGCTGTTCATGCTTCCGCGAAAGCCGGTATTGGGATTAAAGAGATCATCGAGCAAATTTGTGAGAAAGTGCCGGCTCCGCAAGGAAATCCGGACAATCCGCTGAAAGCATTGATCTTCGATTCCCATTACGATAGCTACAAAGGCGTTATCGTTTATGTGCGTGTCGTTGATGGTTCGATCAAAGCGGGCTCCAAAATCAAAATGATGGCGACGAATAAAGTGTTTGAAGTCATTGAAGTCGGGGCTTTCAAACCGAGAATGTCATCCGTTCCTTCTCTTGAGGTCGGAGATGTTGGATTCGTTGTTGCCGGTATCAAAAATGTAGGGGATACACGAGTCGGGGACACGGTTACCGAAGCGGATCGCCCAGCACCAGAAGCGCTGCCAGGCTATCGCCGGATCAACCCGATGGTGTTCTGCGGACTGTATCCGATCGAAACAACCGATTACAACGATCTGCGTGAAGCTTTGCAGAAGCTGGAGCTGAATGATGCTTCTCTACGTTTTGAACCGGAAACATCTACAGCTTTAGGTTTTGGCTTCCGATGCGGATTCTTGGGTCTGCTGCACATGGAAATTATTCAGGAGCGGATTGAGCGTGAGTTCAATATTCCGTTAATTACGACGGCGCCAAGCGTTATATATCGCATCACATTAACGAATGGCGATGTGATTGAAATCGATAATCCATCGAACTATCCAGATCCACAGCGAATTGACTTCGTTGAAGAGCCTTATGTCAAAGCATCGGTTATTGTTCCGAATGATTACGTAGGAACGATTATGGAGCTTTGCCAAGGCAAACGCGGTGAATATATGAACATGGAATACCTGGATACCAATCGTGTAACATTAACGTACGAAATTCCGTTATCCGAGATCGTATATGATTTCTTCGATATGTTGAAGTCAAGAACAAAGGGCTATGCTTCATTTGACTATGAAGTGTCTGGCTACAAGAAATCGAATCTCGTGAAAATGGACATTCTTTTAAATGCCGAGCAAGTGGATGCTCTCTCCTTTATCGTTCACCGTGATACCGCGTATCATCGCGGCAAAATCATTTGTGATAAACTGAAGGAACTGATTCCGCGTCAAATGTTCGAAGTGCCGATTCAAGCGGCGATTGGACAAAAGATCGTAGCCCGTGAGACGGTTAAAGCGATGCGTAAAAACGTACTCGCCAAATGTTACGGCGGTGACATATCAAGGAAACGTAAGCTCCTTGATAAGCAAAAAGAAGGTAAGAAACGCATGAAGCAAGTCGGCAGTGTAGAAGTGCCGCAAGAAGCGTTCATGGCTGTTCTTAAAATCGACGAATAGATTGAAATAAATGAGAAGCTGGGGTGGCAGAGTAACTCTGCCCCTTGGCTTTTTCTTAATTGATACTAAGTATAAGTTTTATACTTTGTTTTGCATCAACCTTGACAAACCGCCCGTCCCTAAGCCGCGGAATTGTTTATCCTGGATAGAAAGGAAATACCCCTATGTTAGTAACCTATACGGCCCCAACCGCTGTGTATATTCATATCCCTTTTTGCACAAACAAATGCCATTATTGCGATTTCAACTCTTATGTCCTCAAAGGGCAGCCCGTTATGGAGTATCTGGATGCGCTTGAGCGCGAGATGGAACTTACAGTTAGGAATAATCCACCGATCAAGGTGGAAACGATTTTCGTGGGTGGAGGAACGCCAACTGTACTGCTTCCTGATCAAATGGAGCGGTTTCTGCGCATGGTTCGTACGTATTTTCCGGCAGATAGCGCAGAAGTCGAGTTTTCCATGGAAGCTAACCCAGGAACGACGGACGAAGATAAGTTGTCTGTTATGAAAGAAGGCGGCGTCAATCGGATTAGTTTTGGTGTGCAATCTTTTAATAATGATTTGCTCGCCGCGATTGGACGCATTCATAATACAGATGACGTGCATCGAAGCATCGCGGACGCCAAAAAGCTAGGTTTCGATAACCTCTCCATTGACTTGATGTTCGGACTTCCCAAACAAACCGTGGACATCATGCAGGCTACATTGGATGAGGCTTTATCTCTGGATCTGCAGCATTACTCCATCTATAGTCTAAAAGTAGAAGAGAATACTTTGTTTCACACATTGTTCAATAAGAATCAACTGCCTCTTCCAAGTGAAGATGAGGAAGTTGATATGTACGAACTCATCATGAAGAGATTAGAGGCTGCGGGTTATAAGCAATATGAAATCAGTAACTTCGCTAAACCAGGTCGAGAGAGCAGACACAACTCCATGTACTGGCGCAATCGTTCCTACTATGGACTTGGTGCAGGGGCTCATGGGTATATGAATGGCCAGCGTCATGTGAACGTTAAGGGAATTCAACCTTATATTGATGCTGCAAAGGTAGGCTTACCGATCATGGAACAATTTGAGGTAACTCGGCAGGAAGCTATGGAAGACTTCATGATGGTTGGTTTGCGATTGCTGGAAGGCATACGGAATGCGGATTTCATCGAACAATTCGGAATCACCATAGAAACACAATTCGGGGAAACCTTGAATGGCTGGCTGCGAAAACAGCTGCTTGAACAAACGCCTGATGGGTATCGATTGTCCAAACATGGCATCCTGCTTGGCAACGAAGTCTTTGCTTCATTCCTTGCCTAGGCGAGTAACAGAGAGAGACCTGTTTTAATGCAAAAAACTCTTGTGCAAATATACGGTTTATTGTATATTTATACATGAATCCACAAGCGAATCAGCGGCAAAGCCGTAGTGGCGCTAGCGTGGGTTTTATGCATTTTGTTGCGATTGGTGGGATGACAGTGAATCTATCAACTACAGTGTCCGTTAGAAAAGCTTCAATAAGTGATATTGAGAAGCTGCATGATATTATACAAGGCTATGCCAAGCAGGGTATTATGCTGCCGCGGAGCAAAGAGATGCTGGAGGAGCAGATCGACACTTTCGTTGTCGCTGAATCGGATGGCTTGCTGATTGGCTGCGGCTCCCTTACACGGCTTGGGCCAGATCTTGTTGAGATCCGCTCACTTGGGATGACACAAGGCTATAAGGGGCAAGGGATCGGCGGAAAACTTGTAAACTTCTTAGTTGAAGAAGCAAGGAGCCAAGGAATTATTAAAGTGATGGCGCTCACGTATGAAGTAGCCTTTTTCCAAAAAAACGGCTTTACCCTCGTACCAAAAGAGATTTTCCCAGAGAAGGTTTGGAAAGATTGTATGCATTGCAAAAAACAGTATTGCTGCGATGAAATCGCCGTACTTAAACGTTTGGATTGACTTGACAACAGACCTTAGGGTCTGTTATTTTTGTATTAGGATTTAGCACTCACTAAATACGAGTGCTAACGAAAGTGGCAAATAGTGATTTGTGAAGAGGAGGGGTACCTTATGTTGACGGAGCGTCAGCGCATGATTTTAAGTGCTATCATTGATGATTATGTTCGTTCAGCAGAGCCAATTGGTTCGCGAAGTATTTCGAAGCGGGGCAATGTCGGATTCAGTCCGGCGACGATCCGTAACGAGATGTCTGATCTCGAAGAAATGGGTTATTTGGAACAGCCCCATACGTCCGCAGGTCGTATACCCTCGCACAAAGGTTATCGCTATTATGTCGATCATTTGCTTCAACATGGTACCTTGCATAATAACGATTTGGACTCCATGAAGGGTGCTTTTGCCGAACGCATTCAAGAGATGGAAGGTGTGATCCAGCATGTTGCGGGAATGCTCTCCAGTCTTACGAATTATACATCGATCGTGCTTGGTCCTGAGGTATTCAGTACAACGCTGAAACACTTACAGATTATCCCGCTTTCAGAAACGACAGCCGTTGCCATTATTGTTATGAATACGGGTCATGTGGAGAATAAAACAGTTTCCATTCCTGAAGGCATACGGATGTCTGAGATTGAAAAGGTCGTTAATATTCTGAATGCAAAGCTTAAAAATGTACCGTTGATTGAGTTTAAATCCAGGCTTTACAATGAAATTTCGAGCGAGTTAAGCAAATATGTGAATGGGTATCAAGAGCTTCTAGCGGTTGTGGAAAGCGTGCTTCAAAGCAATGAGAAGGATCGCGTCTTCCTAAGCGGTATGACGAATATGTTGACCCAACCCGAGTTCAAGGATGTTGACAAGGTCAAAAGCATTTTTGATCTATTGGAAGAAGCGCCAACCCTCATCAAATTGTTTACCTCGTCAAATGAAGGCATTGAGATTAAAATTGGTGCTGAAAATAGTATTGAAGCTATCAATAATTGCAGCTTAATAACGGCCTCTTATTCGATCGGTGATAAGCCTCTTGGAACGATAGGAATTTTGGGTCCTACCCGTATGGAATACGGCAGGGTCATTAGCTTAATGGAGCATTTGTCGAAGCATCTAGAAGTCGTTCTTGGGCGTTGGTATGGCAAATGAGCGGAATGAAAACAGTTCATAGCGAGGGTGAGGAACGTTACTCTACGCTGGTCAACAATGCTGCTGCCGTAAGAGCGATTTGTTCTGCGGTCGAGGGGACACTTGGACCCAAAGGTCTCGATACCATGTTAGTTGGTGGGCAGGGTGAAGTCATTATTACCAATGATGGTGTAACTATTTTGGAAAAAATGGACGTCACTCATCCTGCGGCTAGGTTGATGATTCAGGTCGCACGCAGTCAGCAGCGCCAAATCGGCGACGGTACAACGACGGCAACAGTTCTTGCTGGAGCTTTGGTGCAAGAAGGTGTCGCTCAGGTAACGCGCGGCGTACCGGTCGCAAAGGTCGTCAGCGGAATGCTGCAAGGCATCGAGCTAGCGGTAAAAAGCTTACAAAGCCGAAGCCGCGCGATTGTCGGTTTAGGTGATAGCGCGCTGAAACGCATTGCTATCACAGCCGGTAGGGAGCAGTCGGATATCGCAAAGCTCATCGTTCAAGCCGCCGAAGCAGTTGGTGAGGCGAAGCTTCGCGAAGACGGCTACCGCTTCGCAGACAGTGTGCTCGCCCATGAAGAGGCGAGCAGTGAGGTATGGACCGGCATTCTGCTGAATCAGAAGCCGATGAACCTGCATCTCGAGCACGAGCTGCGTGATGCTCGAATCCTCGTGCTGCATGATGCATTGGAGCCTGAGGCGGTCAGCGAAGAAGCGCTGGTCACCGAGGCAGGCTTCCAGCGCTACATGCAGCTGCGGGAGCAGTTCCGCAGCAGCCTAGGCTCGCTGCTGGAGCTTGGCGTCGGTCTGATCGCATCAGACCGCGGGGTTGACCCTGAGGCGGAGCAGTTCTGCTCCGACCATGGCATTATCGTGCTGCAGCGGCTGTCCCGCAGGGACATGCAGCTGCTGAGCGAGCACACCGGCGCTAGGCCGGTTCGGCGCACAGCGCTGCGCAAGAGCGCGCCGGAGCTCGGCGCCGCCCTCGGGCACGCGGGCTATGCCGCGTACGACGAGCGGCTGGAGCGCGTGCGCGTTGCGCGCGGTCACGGGGAGCAGCACGTGACCGTGATCGTCGGCGCCGCGACACGTGAAGCGGCGCACGAGCGCTCGCGCATCGCGAAAGACGCTGCGTCAGCCGTTCAAGCCGCCGTACGCGGCGGGTACTTGCCCGGAGGCGGCGCCGCGGAGATGGCGGTCGCCCATGATCTCGAGCGCGTCCGCGAGACGATGAAGGGCATGGAAGGCTTCGGTGTTGCCGCTGTCGCGGGGGCACTTCGTAAGCCTGTGGCCCAAATTGTCGTCAATGCGGGATATAATCCGCTCGAGAAGGTTGAAGAGCTGAAAGCCGCGCAGATTGCGCTGGAAACCGACAGTCTGGGTATCGATTGCGATACCGGACAAGTAACTGACTTCTTAGAAGCAGGTATTGTGGATCCAGCTGATGTGAAAATTCACGCTCTGCAAGCAGCTGGAGAAGTTGCTGCCGCTGTGCTGCGTATTCATACGGTTATTAAGATGAAGCAGCCTTTTGAAGAGGCCTAAAGATGGGCAAACTGACGTAAGAGAGATTATGATGTTAACAAGGAGAGACTTTGATCTCCGCTCAAAGATCCATATATTATGTTTAGGAGGTGAAGTACAATTGAGTACTGGAGATAACAAAACAGCCGAGCAAGACGTGAACACTACATACGCAGCCGAAGGCGAGCAAGCCGCTGAACAACAAGAAGCGGTAGGCCAAGATTCGCAAGCGGAGGTTTCTGAGGAAACCAAAGAAGTAAGCGAGTTGGAAACGGCGCGTGTGCAAGCAGAAGAAAACTATCAGCGTTTATTACGCGTTCAAGCGGACTTCGACAACTTCCGCCGCCGCGCTAGAGCGGAGAAGGAAGATTTCGCGAAATACGCTTCGCTTAAATTGATTGAACAGCTTTTACCGATTGTAGATAACTTCGATCGCGCGCTGTCTTCAAGCAAAGAGACGAAGGATTTCGACGCTTTGGTGAAAGGCTTGGATATGACGTACCGCGGCATCGATCAACTGCTAACCGCAGAAGGGCTTAAACCCATCGATTCCGTAGGTCAACCGTTCAATCCGGAATTCCACCAAGCAGTTATGCAGGTTGAATCCGAAGAACACGAAGAAGGTATCGTGGTAGAAGAACTGCAAAAAGGCTATATTCTCAAAGATAAAGTCATCCGACCTGCCATGGTCAAAGTTAGCGTGTAAGAGATCTTATTTTTCTCAACATTCAAATAAACGAAATGTTCCATAGGAGCAAAAGGAGGCAGCTTTACATGAGTAAAGTAATTGGTATTGACTTAGGTACAACAAATTCTTGCGTTGCCGTAATGGAAGGCGGAGAAGCCGTCGTAATTCCAAACCCGGAGGGTAACCGTACAACCCCTTCCGTTGTTGGTTTCAAGAAAGATGGCGAGCGCGTTGTTGGTGAAACAGCAAAACGTCAAGCAATCACAAACCCAGATAAAACAATTAGCTCCATCAAGCGTCACATTGGTACTAACCACAAAGAACACATCGATGGCAAAGATTACACGCCACAAGAAATCTCAGCTATTATTCTGCAAAAGCTTAAAGCTGATGCTGAAGCTTACCTTGGTCAAACCGTAACTCAAGCTGTTATTACGGTTCCTGCCTATTTCAATGACAGCCAACGTCAAGCTACAAAAGATGCTGGTAAAATTGCTGGTCTTGAAGTTCTTCGTATCGTCAATGAGCCAACTGCAGCAGCACTTGCTTACGGTTTGGAAAAAACAGAAGATCAAACGATTCTCGTTTATGACCTTGGTGGCGGTACGTTTGACGTATCCATCCTTGAATTAGGCGATGGTTTCTTTGAAGTTAAAGCAACAAGTGGAGACAACAAGCTTGGCGGCGACGACTTCGACCAAGTCATCATCGATTACCTCGTAGCTGAATTCAAAAAAGAGCAAGGCATCGACCTTTCCAAAGATAAAGCAGCGGTACAACGTTTGAAAGATGCAGCTGAAAAAGCGAAAAAAGAGCTTTCCGGCGTTCTGACAACAACTGTTTCCCTGCCGTTCATTACAGTAGCTGACGGCGTTCCTCAGCATTTGGAGTTGAACCTAACTCGTGCGAAGTTCGAAGAGCTTTCCGCTGGTCTTGTAGAAAGAACACTAGGACCAACTCGTCAAGCACTGCAGGATTCCGGTTTGTCCACTAGTCAAATCGACAAAGTTGTTCTTGTTGGTGGATCCACGCGTATTCCAGCAGTTGTTGAAGCGATCAAAAAATTGACTGGTAAAGAGCCTCATAAAGGTGTTAACCCGGATGAAGTTGTTGCCCTTGGTGCAGCTGTTCAAGCTGGTGTATTGACAGGTGAAGTGAAAGACGTCGTTCTTCTTGACGTAACTCCGCTTTCACTTGGTATCGAAACAGCAGGCGGTGTGTTCACGAAAATGATCGACCGCAACACAACGATTCCTACAACGAAATCACAAGTGTACTCCACTTATGCAGATAACCAAACTAGCGTTGAGATTCACGTGCTTCAAGGTGAGCGTTCGATGGCTAGCGGGAACAAAACACTAGGCCGTTTCATGCTTGGTGATATTCCTCCGGCTCCGCGCGGCGTTCCACAAATCGAAGTTAGCTTCGATATCGATGCGAACGGTATCGTAAACGTGTCAGCACTCGACAAAGGAACTGGCAAAAGCCAAAAAATCACGATCACTTCTTCCAGCGGCTTAAGCGATGCAGAAGTTGAACAAATGGTGAAAGATGCGGAAGCTCATGCTGAGGAAGACCGTACTCGCAAAGAGCTTGTAGAAGCTCGCAACGAAGCGGATCAACTCGTATATTCCGTTGACAAAACGATCAAGGATCTTGGCGATAAAGTAGACCAAGGCGAAATCGACAAAGCGAACGCTGCAAAAGAGAAAGTGACAGCTGCTCTAGCTGGTAACGAACTCGAAGCGATCAAAAAAGCAACAGAAGAGTTGACAGAAGTCATTCAACAACTTTCCGTGAAGCTGTATGAGCAAGCTGCTCAGCAACAAGGTGCTGAAGGCGATGCTGGCGCTGGCGAAGCCCCTAAAGGCAGAGAAAATGTTGTCGACGCAGACTACGAAGTTGTTGACGAACCAAAAAAATAATCATATCCTAACTTAATATGAAGTTTAAAAAGTTGACTTTGAAAGCCAATTTTTAAACACCGTATTTTATTAATCAACGTATGAGTCAAAGCCAAGAGGAGTTTCTCCGTGGCTTTGACTTTCCGTTTGTAGTCTTGAACATGGGAGTGGAACAATGAGTAAACGTGATTTTTATGAGGTGCTTGGGCTAGGCAAAGATGCTTCGCAAGAAGAGATCAAGAAGGCTTACCGTAAAATGGCTCGTCAGTATCACCCTGACGTGAACAAAGCCGCGGATGCGGAAGATAAATTCAAAGAAGCGAAAGACGCTTATGATGTTTTGAGCGATGATCAGAAAAAAGCCCAGTATGATCGCTTTGGTCATGTAGATCCTAACCAAGGTATGGGCGGCCAAGACTTCAGCGGCGGCTTTGGGGATATCTTTGATATGTTCTTCGGCGGTGGCGGTGGTGGAAACCGTCGTAACCCGAATGCTCCGCAGCGCGGGAACGATTTGCAATACACAATGACGATTGAGTTCAAAGAAGCGATTTTCGGGAAAGAAACCGATATCCATATTCCACGAACTGAAAATTGTGATACGTGTAATGGATCCGGTGCTAAGCCAGGTACGAAGCCTGAAACTTGTGGCGGTTGTCAGGGCAGCGGGCAGCAGGAAGTGGTGCAGAATACTGCATTTGGCCGTATTGTTAACCGTCGAGTCTGTACGACATGTAATGGCCAAGGGAAAATCATCAAAGAAAAATGCGGAACGTGTCATGGCGCTGGTAAGGTGAAAAAACAGCGTACTATCCACATCAAGATTCCTGCTGGTGTCGATGATGGCGCACAATTGCGTGTCTCCGGCGAAGGGGAAGGCGGAACTCGCGGAGGCCCTGCGGGTGACCTCTACGTCGTTATTCGTGTGAAAACACATGAATTCTTCGAACGTGAAGGCAATGACGTCTATTGTGAAGTTCCATTGACCTTCATGCAGGCAGCGTTAGGTGATGAGATCGAGATTCCAACGCTCACTGAGAAGGTTAAGCTCAAAATTCCTGCTGGTACCCAAACCGATACGTATTTCCGCTTAAAAGGTAAAGGGGTTCCTCACCTTCGCGGCTTCGGTCAAGGTGATCAGCACGTGAAAGTGATCGTGATGACGCCAACGAATTTGAGCGAAGATCAAAAGGATTTGCTCCGTCAATTCGGTAAACAAAGCGGCGAAAATACGTCTGAGCAGAATCAATCCATTTTCGAGCGTATGAAAAGAGCCTTCTTAGGCGATTAAAACTTTATAAGAGTAAGGAAACACTCCACCAGGAGCCTTATACAGATTTCGATCTGTTGAGAAGCTCCTGGTGGAGTGTTTTTGTTTCCTTTTACTAGTTATCAGTTAACATTTAGCAAATAAATAGTCGAATATTTTACACAGCGCATACGTTCCTATAACTTCCTCTTAATCTATAAACCTTATGCTAGATAAGGTGAAATACTATTTTTGGAGGGAATACAACTTGAAAAAAAGTCTAAAACAAATCATGGGTTCCGGTTTAAGCATTTCTTTATTGGCGGTAAGCGTAGCGGGAGCGGCATCAGCTGCTGATACAACTACTACAACTACTACAACTACTACAACGCCTACAACACCTACGACAACGGCGCAATCCAAGAATTTGATTGTCCTTATCGGCGACGGCATGGGTCCGGCAGAAGTAACGGCAGCAAGGTATTACTCCAAAAAGTTTTTAAATAAAGACCGTTTAGAGCTGGATGGCGGATATTATGTGGGGAAAGCAACGACTTATTCGCAAGCAGGCCCATACACATCAGAGTCCGGAGCGGTAACTGACTCAGCAGCAGCAGGGACAGCCTTCTCGACTGGAAATAAAACGTACAATAACGCAATCAGCGTATCGAACGGTGAGGTTGCAAAGCCGTTTGGTTCGGTTGTTGAAGCGGCTATTAAACAAGGTAAAGCAACTGGTCTCGTAACAACGGATAGTATTGTTGGGGCAACACCAGCTGTGTGGGCTTCCCACGTTCGTCAGCGCGGCAATCAAAATGCCATTGCTTCCCAGTACCTGAATAGCGGTGTGAATGTATTCTTTGGTGGTGGTAAAACAAACTTCATTACGAAGGATGAGAAAGGTAAGCGTACAGACAAAAACATTATTCCTGATTTTGAAGCGAAAGGCTATAAAACAGCTTATGATAAAGCTGGATTAGATGCACTTCCTGCAACTGCAGGTAATGCGCTTGGACTTTTTGCTCTTAACGAAATTCCTTATGTGCTTGATCGTGATGATAAAACGCCTAGCTTACCACAATTGACTCAAAAAGCCCTCGATATCTTATCGCAAAATAAAAATGGTTTCGTCCTAGTGGTAGAGCAAGGCCGTATTGACCACGCCGGTCATGCGAATGATCTTCCTGCTAATATTCAAGAGACGCTCGAGCTTGACGCTACGTTCAAAACAATGGTGGATTTCGCGAAAAAAGACGGAAATACATCTGTTGTTGTAACGGCTGACCATGAAACAGGAGGTTTGTCGCTCGCTAGAGACAACGTGTATGAATTGAATGTGGATCTTTTTAACAAAGAGAAGCACTCTTATGAGTATTTGGACGCTATTTTGAAAACAGCACAAACGGCGGATGATGTTCGCAAAATTGTTGCGGATAACATGGGCTTCACGGATTTGTCCGACGAGGAAATTGCCCTTATTCTAAAAGGCGACGGTTCATCTTACGGTCGCGGTGGCGGTTACAACGCAGTCGTTTCCAAACGTCTGGGTGTTGGCTGGACAGGGCATGGTCATACAGGCGTTGACGTGGGCGTATGGGCTTACGGTCCGATCGCTTCCCTTGTAAAAGGCGATATCGATAACACGGACGTTGCCAAAAGTGGCGCTAAAGTGATTGGTGCTGATCTGACAGCAGCGACGAAAGAACTGCAAGATAAATATTTATACCCGCTTTTCAAAGTAACTCGTGATAATAAAACGTTGTTTACAGCAAGATCCCTTGCTGAATCTTTAGACATCAAAGTAACTTGGGACGAAAAAACGAAAACGGTTGTCCTTAGTAAAGATAGCCAGCAATTATCGGTTCTAGTTGAAACTGGCGCCATTACGGAAAATGGTACAGCAAGCACATTTGTTGGTAATGTGGACAATGGTAAGCTGTATCTGCCATTAGAGGCATTCAATAAGTTGACAGGTAAAAGCTTCACATGGGATTCCGCAAGCGAGCGTATTCTGAAAAACTAGCAGTTCAGGTAAAAAGAATGGACAGGGGATAACGCTACCCTTGTCCTCTTTTCCTATTTTAGACCAATGGATTTGGAGGACAGTTATGATTGAGATTAAGGGGATTTCTAAGTCTTTCACAATTCACGGAAAAAGTTTGCCTATTTTGAACGTTTCTAAATGGCAGGTCCAGCAAGGGGATAGATTGGCTCTACTGGGGCCGAGTGGAAGTGGGAAAAGTACGCTGCTGCATTTGCTCAGCGGTGTGATGCAGCCTGATCAAGGTGAAATTTGGGTAAATGGTTTGCCGCTCCACACGTATTCGGAAAGCAAACGAGATCGTTATAGGGCGGAGCATGTAGGC
Organism: Paenibacillus germinis; assembly: GCF_013141785.1. Taxonomy (NCBI): domain Bacteria; kingdom Bacillati; phylum Bacillota; class Bacilli; order Caryophanales; family Paenibacillaceae; genus Paenibacillus; species Paenibacillus germinis. Next base: position 693,988 of record NZ_WHOC01000019.1, on the reverse strand, counting down.
TACATTTTTCAAGATTTTCACTTGATTTCATCTTTGACCGCTAAACAAAACGTGGAACTTATTGTTCCACAAGAATGGACGAAGAAGCAGATCAAAGATCAGGTAGACTATTGGTTTGAAAGAGTCGGACTGAAGGATCGTCAGCATCATCTGCCTTCTGAACTATCTCGCGGTCAGCAGCAAAGGGCTGCGATTATACGTGCGATCATAGCGAAGCCGCAGCTTATATTGGCTGATGAGCCTACAGGCAGCCTGGATTGGGAAACTGCGGGGGATATCATGTCTCTGCTGCTGGACATATGTGAAGCGGAGAAACTGACATTATTGACCGTCACGCATGATTTGCATTTAGCTGATATGTATCCTACACGGGTTCATATTCAGGATATCAATGAATTACCGAGGAGAGAAGCGGTATGAAATTAATCACCCTATTGTGGCATAATGTTATTCACCGCAAAACGCTTTCTCTTCTCACGATTTTATCCGTTGCTGTGACGGTCGCTCTTGTTGTTTTCCTACTGCTTTGTAGTAATGGGGTTGAACAAGGGGCGGAGAAAGGATATGGTCCCTTTGAAGTGACGATTGGTGCAAAGGGAAGTGCCTCTCAGCTGGCTCTTAACACGTATTTCCATATCGGCGCTCCGACAGGTAATGTTCCATATTCGCTTCTGGAAGATGTGCGAAAAGATGAATTCGTTGATCGTGCTTACGCAATGACGACAGGAGATAATTATAACGGTTTTCCGATTGTCGGGATGGAACCCGAATATTTCGTCACTCGCTATGGGGCCGATAAGCAAATGGCTCAGGGGAAATTATACGATAAGCTTGGCGATACCATTGTTGGTGCACATGTGGCTAATTCACTAGGGCTTCATGTTGGGGATAAGTTTCAAGGCGCACATGGACTGGTTCAAGGTACTGATGACGATGACGATGGAGATGCAGCGGATGAACATGATCACCATCACAGTTTCACCTACACAGTTGTGGGTATTTTGCCTCCTCTGATGACTTCAGATGATCGAGCTGTCTTCACAACACTTGATTATGCATGGGCTGTTCACGAGAGTCAGCAAGGGGATAACAAGGAAGTTACAACGATTTTGGTCAAACCAAAGTCACTGTTGGGTGCGCAGTCGATTAAGACGAAGTACGGGCAAATAAGCAATGTGCAGGCGATCTATACAAGTAAAGCAGTTGCTGATGTCGTGAATGTCGTTGATAAAGGAACACAAGCGCTGAGTGTTGTAACTGTTATCTGCATTTTGCTTGCTGCAGGCTCCATTTTGCTCTCTCTGATTGCCGCTGTAAATGAGCGTAAAAAAGATGTCGGTTTACTACGGCTCATTGGAAAATCAAAGAGATTCATTTGGGTTTCACTGATCGGGGAAGGGATTCTCTTGACCTTCATCGGATTGATATTTGGTATTTTGGTAGGTCATGCCGGAGGATATTTAAGTCGTGCAGCTGTTTTCGAATACTCTGGCTTACAAATTCAAACATGGCATTTCATGCCGGGAGAGGGGCTGCTAGTCGTAGGAACCTTGTTGATCGGTGTTCTTGCTTCCGTAGGACCCGCACTTCAAGCATATCGCGTGGACCCTTTGCAATTATTTAAGTCTTGAGGTGGTAATTATGAAAATAAGGCAATTTATCATAGGACTCAGTATTTTTGCTCTAATATTATCAGGCTGTGGTCAAAAGAAAACGGAGACAGCAGGCCAGTCATTCGGCAATGTGTCCCAAACAACGATCTCATCTGTCAGCCCATCTAACAGTCCGAGTCCCAAGGAAACTCCGGCCGTCAGTAAACCTGCTGTTTCGGAAACACCTGAAGCAGTAGTTCCATTAGTGACGCCGAAGCCGGAAAAGGAAGCAGCAGCCTCCACTACTGCTAAAGACAATAAGCCAACATCGCTTCCTTCTCCCAAAGTGTCGGAGCATCCTGCTTCCGTTGAGGAAGGAGCAGCTGCTAAGGCTGCGAATACGGCAGCAACACCTGTGGTTGAGCCCAAACAGTTAGAAGATCCGGCAAATGCCAAGAAGAAGCCTGCCAGTTTATCGAATGAAATCAACTGGACGCAGTTTTTTGATAATGATAAGCAGGATAAACCCTCTGAGAAATTTTGGGATATGAGCGGCAAAACGGTGCAAATCAAAGGCTTTATGGGTGAGGTGCTTTCCTTTGATAAGCACTGGTTTCTATTAATTCCTAAGCCTGGCGCAGAATGTCCATTCGATAATGGCGATGAAACGTATTGGAATAAAATCATGATCGTCTTTGTCCCTGACAATGTGAAGCTACGCTATACATCAGGTCCGCTGCTCATCACAGGTAAGTTGGATGTAGGAGTCAAACTCGATGAATCGGGCTACAAAACAATGTTCCGACTTTACGATGCTTCATTTGAGAAAATAAAGGAATAATATAGCCCGTCGATTGTATAATAATGGCTCTTTAAGGCAAACTAAAAACTGGATTTTATTACGACAGCTTTTTAGGAGGTTCAAAGATGAGCGAGAACAACAAGCAGCAAGTGAAGAATGGCGAATTACCTGTCGTCAAAAATGAAGATGTCGAATTCGCGGCGGAAGTTGCTGACGAGGATGATTTCGAGGCTGCCGAGAGAGCGCAAGCAGCTGATTACAGACAGGAAGAACAATAATGGCGGAGAAAAGTATTCTCGCCTATTTTCATTCACCGGAGCAAGCAGAGGGAGCAGCTTCCAAGCTGAAAGCACTGCGTGCTATTGACGTTCAGGTAGATCGATTCGGAAGATATGCTGGCAGCGGGTTGCAATCGGCGATGAATCCTTATGCTGGGGACTTTGGAAGCTTGGGTGCGTTAACCCAGGCTGCGGATGTGTCTACGCCGGATGAAGGGATTCTGATTGCAGCAGATCCAGCGGCAAGCGGTTTAAGCGACGGTGGAGGTGGCGGTGTAACTGGAATTGACATTATACTAGCTGCCGTCATCGATGATGCTGTATATGAGCAGGCTGTACGTGTCATTCAAAGCGCTGGCGGAACTATGTAAGCATAAAAAGCATCTTCTCAAAAGGCTAATGCCTTTATGAACAGATGCTTTTTTTATATAGGAAAGTGCTTATGGCCCACTCATGATTTCAACAAGTTGGTCTGGATGATCCGTTATAATGCTGGAGACACCGAGTGCAAGCATCTGCTTCATGATCGTCGGTTGATTGACCGTCCATACATAGACTTCCTTCTGATGTGTCACGGCAAGTTTCATGAATGATTCTGTTACGAGGGGATAGGCTGCAGAAATAACATCGAAATCAGAATTCTCCATGATGGTTTCAATGTTTTCCGGTTTTTGCCCCACGATAAGGCCAGTCTTGATCTGGGGATTAAGCTTTTTCACGGTATGAAGCAGCTTGTCATCAAATGAAGTCACCGTGCATTCCTTCTCAAAACCGTGTGATTGAATAAGATCGACTGTTTTTTCTGCGAGCAGCTTACCGTGGCTGTTATTTTTCATTTCAATATTCAGCTTGATGCGATCTTTGGCTACCTCTAACACTTCATCGAGAGTTGGAACATGTTCATTCTTAAATTTGGAATGGAACCAGCTGCCGGCACTAGCCTGTTTAAGCTCAGAAGATGTGACTTCCCATATCTTTTTGTTGATTCCTGTAGTGCGACGAACGCTTTCATCGTGCATGACCATTACGACGCCGTCAGACGTTTCTTGAACGTCAAGCTCGGCGTAACCGGCTTTGTCAGAAATGGATTGAAGGATCGAGCTAAGGGTATTTTCCGGTGCAGCTGTTGAGCTGCCTCGGTGAGCGGTAACTTGGTTAAAGTTATCAGCAAGCATGGTTGGTGTCGTGAAAGGTGCTGCTAGTACCGCACCAACGAAAACAAGTGAGATGAATAGTGTTTTGTACATGTGATGACCCCAGTCTAATGATGTATAAAGCAAGAAAGACGATAAGCACTGCTTACTTTTTCAATTTAACATGAAGGTATTAGGAAGTTGTTAGGAAGCAGAAATATTTTAAAGCGCTTACAAGCTGTACGCCATTTTACCCAAGAAGCGAAGTGTAGTACAATAATCAGTGTGAAAATAGCCCAGATAGCCGATTAGGGCTTGGTTTATTTGTAAGTGATAACCGACAGGAGGAGCAATACCGATGCTTTGGCAGGAATTAACTGTACATACGACAGAAGAAGCAATAGAAATGATTACGAACTTTGTTCATGAATTGGGCGCCGGGGGCGTTTCCATTGAAGAATCAGGGACCTTAAACAAAGAGAGAGATACCTCGTTTGGTCAGTTGTACGAAACACCTTTTAATGATATCCCAGAGGGAAGAGCCGTTATTAAAGGTTACTTCTACCATGGCACTGATATGGAGCCCATCATGGCTAACTTGAAGGAATCTGTTGAGCAGCTTAAAGAGTTCGATATCGATACTGGAAATCCTACATTTGAGTTAATAGAAGTAGACGATGAGGATTGGGCGCATGCTTGGAAGCAGTATTTTAAACCTATTCGTGTGTCTGACCGTTTGACAATTAAACCAACATGGGAAGAGTATACGGCTTCGCCTGATGAATTGATTTTGGAGCTGGATCCTGGGATGGCTTTCGGTACAGGTACGCATGCGACAACGTCTCTTTGTTTGAAAACATTGGAGAAGGTACTTCAGCCGGGTGACGACGTCATTGATGTGGGAACTGGTTCCGGTATTCTTTCGATTGCAGCTGCGAAGCTAGGCGCCAAGCATGTGCTCGCTGTTGACTTGGATCCGGTAGCTGTGACAAGCGCGCTAGATAATACAAAACAAAATCAGCTCGAAGATAAGATTACAGTAAAACTCAGTGATTTACTCGGCGTATTAAAAGAAAGCGAGACCGAAGGCGCTGCGCAGCTTGGAGTCACAATTCCTGTACAGCTCGTTGTAGCGAATATTTTGGCTGAAGTCATTGTACTGTTCGTAGATGATGTGTATGAAGTCTTGCAGCAAGGTGGTTACTATATCACCTCGGGGATTATTACAAACAAAGAAGCTGATGTCGAAAAAGCACTAATTGCAGCCAAATTTACGATCGTAGAGAAAAACTATGATTCGAATTGGGTCGTGATTGTAGCTAGAAAGCTGTAGGTGTCCATACATGGGAGGATTACTGTTTTATGACTGGAGTACATTACCGTTTGTTATTCTAGTCCTTGTTCTTTCTTTTACCATTCATGAATTTGCTCATGCGTATAGCGCCTATAAATTAGGAGACTCTACGGCTTATCAGTTTGGCAGAGTTTCTTTAAATCCAATGGTTCACCTTGATCTGTTCGGTACGATTATGCTGCTGATTGCTGGCTTTGGTTGGGCGAAGCCTGTTCCTGTGAACCGCGGGAATTTTAAAAGCCCACGCTTGATGGGGATCATTGTGACCGCAGCAGGGCCACTCAGCAACTTGATTCTAGCCTTTATAAGTTTCTTTATTTTTGCTTTATTTCAGAAATATGGTTGGTTAGAAGGCATGTCTAAAGGGAGCGCAAGTGCGATCCTGATCTTCTTGCAATTAATGATCAAAACGAATCTAACTCTGTTCCTGTTCAATTTAATCCCGATTCCGCCATTAGATGGTTATCGAATTATTCAAGATTTAGTGGATCTGAGATACACGGAGTCGCTGCAGAAGTTTGAACAATGGGCATCGGTCATTTTCTTGCTAGTTGTATTTGTAAGACCTTTACGACAAGTGACTTTAGATCCTTACTTAAGTTTGGGGAATGACATCATCCGTTTGTTCTCAACGCCGATTGCTTGGATTTTGGGGATGTAACGATTCCAATTTCAACCCATTGTAGATTTCCAAGACCAAAAAAGGTATGATGGTGAGTGGAAGTTTCATTCTAACAAAGAAATGAACGAAGATAGAGAGGCTTTGACTATGCAGCGTTATTTTCTCCCGCTTGAGCAGTTTCACGAGGCTACACGTACAGTCACCATAGAGGGAGACGACGCACATCATCTGATTCGAGTCATGCGGGCAGATATTGGCGACAAGATTATTTGCAGTAATGGCGTAGACCGTGAAGTGCTCGCTCGTATTTCGGTGCTGGATAAAGGGCATGCGACCGCGGAAATCGTGGAAGAGCTGCCTATGGATGCTGAAGCGGCTGTTCAGGTGTGGATTGCACAGAGCTTGCCCAAAGGCGATAAGATGGAACTCATTATTCAAAAAGGGACCGAGATCGGGGCAGCCCGGTTTCTTCCTTTTTTATCAGAACGCACGATTGTACAGTACGATGCAAAGAAAGAAGCAAAACGCACCGAGCGTTGGCAGAAGATTGCTAAGGAAGCGGCAGAGCAAGCTCACCGAAATCGTGTGCCGCAGGTAGATTCCGTTTATTCTTGGAAGCTGCTGCTGCAGCGTGCGAAGGAAGCGGATGTCGCTTGGATTTGCTATGAGAAGGAAGATGGTCAGCAATTAAAGCCTGCTATTCAGGAAGCGCAAGCTGCCGGGAAATTGGGTCCAGGGAAACAAGTGCTGATTGCGGTTGGCCCTGAAGGTGGTTTTACGGAACAGGAAATTAAGCAGGCTGAAGAGGCTGGCTTCGCTTCCGTATCGCTGGGTGCACGCATTTTACGCACGGAGACTGCCGCAATGGTAGGTCTTGCGTGTCTTTTCTATGAAACCGGAGAGATGGGAGGATAAGCGTTATGGCAACGGTAGCGTTTCATACATTAGGTTGTAAAGTAAATTTCTATGATACAGAGGCCATTTGGCAGCTATTCAAAAATGAGGGTTACGAGCAGGTTGATTTCGAGAATACGGCAGATGTGTATGTTATTAATACATGTACCGTTACGAATACAGGGGATAAAAAGAGCCGCCAAATGATTCGTCGTGCGATTCGTCGTAATCCTGAAGCCATTGTTGCCGTAACTGGTTGTTACGCGCAGACGTCACCGGCAGAAATTATGGCGATTCCAGGCGTGGATATGGTGATCGGGACACAGGATCGGGAGAAAATCATTCCGCTTGTGAAACAATTTGAGCAGGATCGTCAACCGATCAATGCCGTGCGCAACATTATGAAAACACGTCAGTTCGAGGAACTTGATGTGCCTGATTTTGCCGATCGGACAAGAGCTTTTCTTAAAATCCAAGAAGGCTGCAATAACTTTTGCACCTTCTGCATTATTCCATGGTCACGCGGTTTGATGCGCAGCCGTGAGCCGCAAAGCGTTATAGCGCAAGCTGAGCAGCTTGTGGCTGCAGGTTATCAAGAAATCGTACTGACGGGTATTCACACCGGTGGTTATGGCGAAGATATTGAAGATTACAGCTTGGCGAAGCTGCTTTGGGATTTGGACAAAGTCGAGGGCTTGAAACGAATTCGTATCTCCTCAATTGAAGCCAGCCAAATTACAGATGAAGTTATTGAAGTTCTGAAATCCTCAGACAAAATGTGCCGTCATCTGCATATCCCGCTGCAAGCTGGCGATGATCAAGTTCTCGCACGGATGCGTAGAAAATATACAACAGCGGAATTCGCTCGTAAAATCGAACGTCTTCATGAAATTATGCCGGATGTCGCGATTACGACGGATGTCATTGTTGGTTTCCCAGGTGAAACCGAAGAAATGTTTCGCGACGGTTACAAGTTTATGGAGCAAATGAAATTCTCCGAAATGCACGTATTCCCTTACTCCAAACGGACAGGTACTCCTGCTGCGCGGATGGAAGACCAAGTGGATGAGGAAATTAAAAATGCTCGCGTACACGAGTTGATCGATCTTTCCGAGAAAATGCAGCTTGCTTATGCGCAAAAATTTGTAGGTGAAGTTCTAGAAGTCATTCCGGAACGTGCTTACAAAGGTGCTCCTGACAGCGGACTGTACATGGGTTACTCCGATAATTACGTGCAGCTTGTGTTCCAAGGCTCCGAAGACATGATTGGCCAAGTTTGCCGCGTTAAGGTAACGGAAGCCGGTGTTAATGAAAGCAAGGGACAGTTGGTTCGTGTTTTAGAAGCGGCTAATGTCGTGAATTTGTAATTCCTTTCTCTTAAGGCTATAAAACCTACCTCTAAACGTAGTCGCTCATCTTGAATGACTACGCTAGAGGTTTTCTCATTAAAGGGTTTAAATGGGGAATGGTTTCAAAAATAAAAACGATGAGGTGCATCAAATGAGTACATTGAGCGCAAAGGAAATTGCAAAATACATTGACCATACGTTATTAAAGCAAGATGCGAGCACAGCCGCGATCCACAAATTGTGTGAGGAAGCTGCGAAGCATCAATTTTTTAGTGTTTGTGTAAACTCCCAGTTTGTTGGAACAGCAAGTAAAGCACTAGAAGGAACGGGTGTAAAGGTTGCTGCTGTTGTTGGCTTCCCGCTTGGCGCAAGCTTGAGCGAAGTGAAAGCATTTGAAGCGGCTAAGGCTGTAGAGAATGGGGCTGCTGAAATTGACACTGTCCTGCCGATTGGCTTATTGCTTGAAGGGCAATATGACGCTGTTCGTTCTGACATTAAACAAGTTGTAGACGCTGTAAAAGGCAAAGCGATTGTTAAAGTAATTATGGAAACAGGTTTCCTAAATGATGAGCAAAAAGCAGCAGCTTGCAAACTTTCCGAAGAAGCAGGCGCTCATTTCGTTAAAACATCTACTGGCTTTGGTCCAGGTGGGGCTACGGTGGAAGACGTTCGTTTAATGCGCCAAAACGTATCCGACACAATTGGTGTGAAAGCATCGGGTGGCGTTAGAGACTTGCAAACTGCGATTGCTATGATTGAAGCAGGGGCTACAAGATTAGGGACTAGCTCAGGTGTTGCTATTGTGAGCGGAACTCAAGACGCTTCCACATATTAAAATAACAAAACGGCAAGGCGAGCAAGGAACATACGATATTGAATATCGTTTGGGAACGGGCAATTTGCTCGGAAGCATCATTAGCAAGAAGAGCTGAAAGGCTTACGAGCTGATGGATGAAGGGGTAGAATAGGACCGCGCCTCCGACATTGAGGAGGATATGCGACCAGGCGACGTATCGCCCGGCGCGGGAACTGCTCATCCCGGCGATTAGTGCGGTCACACAGGTGCCGACATTGGCACCGATGGTTATCGCTACGCCCAGCTCGACGGGAATGCCCCCAACGGCTGCGAGGCCCATCGCCATCGCAATGACAGCTGCGCTGCTGTGTACAAGTGCGGTGACCGCGGCACCGGCGATGACACCCCACAGCAGACTGTGCTGCGCCTGGAGCACGAACCAGGCGAACAGACCTCGGGACTGCAAGGCTGGCCCGATGGTTTGCATGATCTCGATGCCGAGCAGCACGAGAGAGAAGCCGCTGACCGCAAGCGAGCCGTAGCGGACGCTGCGCAGCCAGCTGCGACCGCCGATGTTGGCGGGCGAGCCGGTTGTCGCCGCCAGCGGATGCGCGGCGGTAGGAGCCGGGCCGCCGTCCTGCGGCAGCGGCCCGGCAAACCAGCTCGCCAGCCAGACGGCGGCGCTCGCGAGCAGCATCGGCACGCCGATGCCTCCGAGGCTGAGTCCGATCAGCTCGGTGGTAAGGCACGTGCCGATGTTCGTCCCGAGAATGACGCCTAGCGTTCTCGGGAAGGTTAGTACGCCAGCGCCGACGAGGCCGATGGCGATTACGGTAATGGCGGTGCTGCTTTGGAGCGCCGCCGTGAGTACGGTGCCGGTGGCGAGGCCGCGTACCGGCGTGCGGGTAAACCGCTCCAGCCACAGCTGGAGGCGGGGGCCTGCCCACCGCTGAAGCGCGGTTTCCATCAGCTTCATACCGAACAGAAATAGAGCTAAGCCTGTCAATACAGGCAGTACGATGGTAGTTATCATTGCAGCAGATCTCCTTCGCGAGCTTGCTAATCATTTTTCAACCAATATATGTGACCGTACAGACAAGCATGACAAGCAAGCTGATGAGAGTGAACGGTATCACACAAAAGGACGGCTAAAAGCATAATGGCAGCAGTATTTTTACATAAGAAACGTAAAGCTCGTTTGGAGCAAGGACACCCATGGGTATACAAAAGTGAAATCGAGCGTGTAGATGGTGAGATCGAACCAGGACAGTTAGTTCCTGTTCAAACGCATCTCGGCCAATATCTAGCAACGGGTTATTATAATGAGGCTTCCCAAATTACGGTCCGGATCGTATCCTATAAACCGCTTGAAGCGATGACAAAGGAATTTTTTGTTGAGCGGTTTACGCGCTGTTTACAGCATCGCAAGCGCTTTGTGAAAGATGCGCAATCTTATCGCTTGGTTTATGGTGAAGCCGACTTTTTGCCGGGTCTCATTGTAGATAAATTTGAGGATACGCTCGTTGTACAGCTCCTTACCATGGGAATGGATCGCTGCAGAGAACAAATTGTTGCTGCATTGGTTCAGGTTATGAAGCCAACGGGCATATTTGAACGCAGTGATGTTTCGATTCGTGAGCTGGAAGGGTTGAAACAGACCAAGGGCTTACTGTATGGCGAGTGTCCCAAGCATGTTGACATTTTGGAAAATGGCCTGCGCATTCGCGTTGATATTGAAGAAGGTCAGAAAACCGGTTACTTCTTTGACCAAAGAGAGAATCGCGCAGCCATCGCTCCCCTAATGACGGGATGGGGCCATCGCAGCGGAATTGAACTGAAAGAGATTGAGGGGGAGGATGGCGTAAGCCAGACACTCCCAGTGAATGCGAATGGCAAAGTCGTTTCCTTTCCATATTGGGACGGCGCTTCGGTGCTGGAATGTTTCTCGCATACGGGGAGCTTCACGTTAAATGCCTGTAAATTCGGTGCGAAAAAAGTAACCTGCCTCGATATTTCGGAGCATGCGATTGAAAGTGCGCGGACGAACGTTGCGTTGAACGGTTTTGAAGAACGCGTAGAGTTTGTGGTCGCAGATGCTTTCGAATACTTGCGTACTCAAGTCAAAGGCTTGGATGAGCGCAAAGTTCGTGCCAATGCGGGCAGCGGTAAGGCTAAAATGGATACATCGAAGCCGGTTGCAGAAGGTGGACGGACTTGGGATGTAGTCATTCTTGATCCTCCTGCTTTTGCAAAAACGAAGAGCGCTGTAGAAGGTGCCTGCCGCGGCTACAAGGATATTAATTTGCACGGCATGAAGCTTGTAAACGAAGGCGGCTACTTGGTAACAGCGAGTTGTTCCTATCACATGCACCCTGAGTTATTCCTAGAAACCATTCACGCGGCGGCGACTGATGCAGGTAAAATTCTGCGTTTAATCGAGTTCCGTGAAGCGGGTATGGACCATCCTCGCATCCTTGGTGTAGATGAGGGACATTACTTGAAGTTTGCCATATTTGAGGTACGGAGTAAGTAGGAGAACGGACAAATAGGAATTTGAAAAGCGAGGCTAATGTGCCTTGCTTTTTTTATTTGGTACGCCGAGGCAATGAAATTCATCGCAATAGTATGGGAATGGTGTTAAAACCCAATGAGAGGCCGAAAATACACGTTCAAATGATCTAAGTAAAGTAGCATGTTGCATCGACTTCTCAACAGTCTGTCCCGCACGTCAGTGCCAATTAGGCGCGGAAAACGCGCTTAATCGGGCACCTCCGAGCAAATAGGCGCGGAAACCGCGCTTTCAGCGAGAGCTCGGCGAGCCGAAGCCCGTCAGCTGAGTCTGAGAAGCCGAAAATCGACTTCTCAGCAGGCAGTCTTGCACGGTCCGTGCCACGGAAACGCCTTAATCGGGCACCTCCGAGCAAATAAGCGCAGAAACCGCGCTTTCAGCGAGAGCTCGGCGAGCCGAAGCCTGTCAGTTGAGTCTGAGAAGCCGAAAATCGACTTCTCAGCAGACTGTCCCGCAGGTCTGTGCGGATTAAGCGCAGAAAACGCGCTTAATCGCCCACCTCCGAGCAAATAGGCGCGGAAACCGCGCTTTCAGCGAGAGCTCGGCGAGCCGAAGCTCGTCAGCTGAGTCTGAGAAGCCGAAAATTAGCCTGAGAAGGCAGAAAAGGCTGTCTCGGAGGCTCGAATACAGCGAAAGTGGCGTGAGACGTCTGAAAAGAACTTCTCAGCTACTAAGAGCAGGCAAATTAGTGGGTTTGCAGCCTGAGAAAGCAGAAAAGGTTGTCTCAGAGGACCGAATGGAGCGAAGATGGTGCGAGACGTCTGAATAGAACCTCTCAGCTTCTGAGAGCAGGCAAAGCAGTCGGATTTTTGATTTGAACATTATTACAAGTTTAAGAATTTATATTTAATTATCAGCAACCAAGTTTGTAAAGGATCTAAAGAAGGTAAAACAAAAGAAACACTTGAATACATACATACCCATTGTAATTTTACTCAAAGTTGCGATCCCACTTCAAACAAAGATATGGAAAGGGAGAAAACTACAAATGAATACTTTAAAGCAACCTAACAAAATTTTAGGTCGAAATGTGATTAGTACCCTTGAAACCGTGGATATTCAGACCGGTGAACGAAAGGCTTTGGCCCATTTCGACGAACTAATTGAAGCACCTAACTGGACGGTTGACGGTAAGCGACTCATTTATAACAGCTTAGGCTGCCTCTATTCCTTCGACATTGCCACGCTAGAAAGTACAATTATCGATACTGGATATGCCACGCAATGTAACAATGACCATGTGCTGTCATTTGATAATACTCAAATCGCGGTAAGTCACCATACTCAGGAGGATGGTCATTCGAGGATTTATGTTTTGCCCTTAAAAGGCGGCAATCCAGTCCTCATCACACCCATGGCACCCAGCTATCTGCACGGCTGGTCACCAGACGGCAGCACCTTAGCTTATTGCGCCGAGAGGAACGGTCAGTATGATATCTACACCATCCCTGTAATTGGTGGCGTTGAAATGCAGCTGACTGATTCTCCTGGTCTTGATGACGGCCCCGAATACTCGCCGGATGGCATGCATATTTGGTTCAACTCCGTCCGTACAGGCCTTATGCAGGTATGGCGAATGAATGCCGACGGCAGTGAACAGACACAAATGACGTTTGATGAAAGCAACAGCTGGTTCCCGCATATCTCTCCCAATGGAGAATCCGTAGCCTTTATTTCCTACTACAAGGATGATGTCGCCCCTGGAGACCATCCAGCGAATAAGAATGTAGAACTTCGAATGATGTCTAGTACTGGCGGTGAATTTCGTACGTTGGTTAAGCTCTTTGGGGGCCAGGGTACAATCAACGTCAATTCTTGGTCGCCCGATAGTAGGCAGCTGGCATTTGTTAGCTATCAGCCAAAGGAAACAGATTAGATATATCAAATAATCATCACACAAATTGTGAGAAATAACACGAAGGAGGAGAGGCGTATGAGATATCGTCAACTGGGAGACACAGAGCTTCAAGTTAGTGAAGTTAGCTTCGGTACATGGGGAATTGGCGGCGGATGGGGACACTCAAATGATGATGAGGCGCTGAAAGGTCTACATCATGCAATGGACGCGGGGGTAAACTTTTTTGATACGGCTGATGTTTACGGCAGTGGCCATGCGGAAGAGCTTTTAGCTAAAGCCACCAAAGGAAAAGAAGATAAAATTTACGTTGCAACGAAGTTTTGCCGCGCAGGCGATATTCACGATCTTAGTACATACTCTGAGGAGTCAGTACGTCATTATTGTGAGAGCAGCTTGAAAAGATTGAAACGTGAAAGAATCGATCTGTATCAAATTCACTGTCCGCCGCTTTCCATCTTGAAGGATGGTCAAGTGTTCGAGGTACTGGAGAAGCTAAAAACAGAAGGTAAAATCCGCCATTATGGGGTGAGCGTAGAGACGGTTGAGGAAGGCTTGTTCTCTATCGGCATTCCTGGTGTGATGGCACTTCAAGTCATTTACAACTTGTTCCGCCAAAAACCTGCCGAATCATTATTCACACAGGCGAAAGCTGCGGGTGTAGGGATTCTCGTAAGATTACCGTTAGCAAGCGGACTACTGACTGGAAAATTTACAGAAACTAGCACATTTGCTGAGGATGACCATCGGAACTTCAATGCAGACGGAGCCCAGTTCAACGTAGGTGAAACGTTCGCAGGACTGCCCTTCAATAAAGGTGTCGAGCTGTCCAGGGAGCTGACATGGATTGCGGAAGGCCGTGGAAATATGGCCCGAGCTTCAATGCGCTGGATTCTGGACAATCCGAACATTACTTGCGTAATTCCAGGGTTTAAAAACGAACGTCAGGTAGAGGATAACCTCGGTACGGTACATGTTCCTCCGTTCACACCAGAGGAGCTAGAACGTATCCAAAGCTTTTATCAAGATAAGGTGAAAGATCATATTCGGGGGCCCTACTAAGAGGAATTGTGAAGTCTTAGACCTCAAAAAGTTTGGATGGGTAATAATGCTATCCGATTTTATGGGCACAGTAAAGTAATGGAAATAGTCTTATTAACCTACTAGTGGTGAGGTACTGTATGAGGAAAATTGCTGCGATTACTGGAGGAGGTCAAGGCATAGGGCGTGCTATTGCTCTGTCTTTCGCCCAAGAAGGATATGGTATCTCTATTGCGGATGTCGATAAGGATGCTGGCTTGGAAACGGTTGAGCTGCTTCGCCCATACACGGATGATGCGATGTTCCTGAAGTTGGACGTGTCCAACGAAGAGGAAGTCCGTCATTGGATGGAACGAACTGCCACTGATCTTGGTGGAATAGACGTGCTGGTTAATAATGCAGGTATTTTTCACGTTGCAGATGTATTAGAGCTCACGGCAGAGCAGTTTCAACGTGTTATTTCCGTAAATCTGAGCGGGGCCTTTCTCTGTTCGCAAGCAGCGGCTCGAGTTATGAAAAAGAACGGTAGAGGTGGTTCTATCATTAACATGGCGTCTACAAGGGCTTTCATGTCAGAACCCAATACAGAGGCGTATTCCGCTTCCAAAGGCGGTATTGCAGCACTAACACATGCAATGGCCGTTAGTTTAGGGAGCTATGGTATACGCGTAAATTCGATATCTCCAGGCTGGATCGAGGTAAGAGAATGGCAGCTCTCTTCCCGGAAGGAGTTCGTTGTCCATTCGGAAACAGATCGAAAGCAACACCCAGTTGGCCGGGTCGGGAAGCCTGAGGATATCGCCGCTGCTTGTCTGTACTTATCCAGTGAAAAGGCTGGATTCATCACCGGTCAGAATCTAACAATTGATGGTGGGATGAGCGTTAAAATGATTTACGAAGAAGAATAGCAATATCATAAATGATGTCATATCGATAAATTTATATGATTGATACATATATTTTATTGAATTTTATTTATCGAGATGAAAGAAAACTCCAATTGGATGAAACTGTCATTACCGACTAAGATGAGGGAAGAACGATTTCACTTCTCATCGAAAGGATGATGACAATATGGCATCCGTAACAGGCTTAGAAGGCATTATTGCAGCAGAAACAGAATTGTCTTTGGTGGATGGGGAGAAAGGATATCTTGTATATCGCGGTTATGAGGCTAAGAAGTTAGCCTTGAATAAGAGTTTCGAAGAAGTGGCTTATTTACTCTGGCATGGTGAGCTGCCTACCGAGGAGATACTTGTCAATTTCAGAGCCCAATGGTCGGCGCATCGGAGTTTGTCCGAAATATTGAAAGCTGCCATAAACTTGCTGCCATTGGAATGCGATATGATGAGTGTGCTGCGTACAGCGATCTCGTTTCTAGGAACAGAGTCTGTAAAGGAAGCTGCTTGGCCTCCCCAATATGAATCAGTCTTGGCATATACAGCTTTGGTGCCAACCATTATTGCTTATAAGTATCGACAGTCATTGGGACTTCAGCCTATTGAACCTAATCCAGAGCTGGATCATGTAGCCAATTATTTGTACATGCTGACTGGAACAGTACCACAGCCTGTACATGTGAAGGTGTTAACGGCTTATTTCGTATTAGCAATGGAACATGGGATGAATGCTTCTACGTTCTCAGGACGTGTAGTGCTGTCTACACAGTCTGATATTGCTTCAGCTCTTTGCGCATCGATTGGCGCGATGAAAGGGCCGCTTCATGGCGGAGCACCATCTGAAGTCCTTCATATGCTGGATGAAATAGGAAACAAAGATCGTGCGGAAACATGGTTAATTGAACAGCTGGAATCCGGTAATCGACTGATGGGTTTTGGACATCGAATTTATAAAACAAGTGATCCTCGAGCGGAAGCACTAAGGCAAATCATGACGGAATTAGCCTCAGAGGATCCATGGTTCGATCTTGCTATTCACGTTGAAAAGCTGGCCGTCGATTTGTTGGCAGTCTATAAACCTGGGCGGAAATTGTATGTGAATGTGGAGTTTTATGCAGCAGCCGTCATGCGTGCTATCGCCTTGCCGAAATCTTTATTTACTCCCAGCTTTACAGCTAGCCGAATGGTCGGATGGACGGCTCATTTGCTAGAACAAGCAAGCTGTAATCGTATTTTTCGGCCGCAATCCGTCTATATCGGTGAAATGCCTGCTGACTTGCAACAGCCATAAGAGCAGAGCCTTATCGTCAAGTTTGGTCGAGCAGGCTGGATGCACTTGAACAGTTTTTAGATGAGGAGGAATAAAGAAAATGTTAGCTTCCATACAAAAAGTTGAGGGTGGCTATGTCGCTCGCTTTGATCGCCCACTCAAACATTCCGTTGAAAAAGTTTGGGCTGCTTTAACGGAGAATGTTAAGCTTGCCAGATGGATGTCTAATCTCCAAGTTGAAGATCTTCGCATCGGAGGAAATATCAAATTCGATATGAAGGACGAATCTGGGACCTTTATCGATACGAAAATTACAGATTTCCAGCCATACTCCGTCCTGGAATTCGAGTGGGGTAATGATCGTGTTCGCTTCGAATTATACCCAAAACCGGAAGGCTGTTTACTCGTATTAAATGAGTTTATTAGCGCAATAACCGATCATACACCCAAAGATTTATCTGGATGGCACATTTGCCTCGATATGATGTACGCTTTATTGGATGGACACCCCATGGACTTTCCAAAAGCTGATTGGGAAAAGTGGTATGAAAAGTACAAAATAGCAGTCAGCAGTATAGATTAGAAAAAAATCATATAAGACAAATAAGCTGATCTCTCGGCCCTAATGGCGAGAGATCAGCTTATTTGTTCTAGCGAAAGCCCATCATCTCCCACACCTCTTTTCTACCAAAAGTATGATAGAATAGGAGAGATATGAGAACAAAAGTATATGTTTACGAAGCAAGCTTTCCAAGGAAAGCTTTAAGGAGGCCCTGCATATGTCCATTCGATTCGTAATCGGTAGAGCCGGAAGTGGCAAAAGCGAACGCTGCCTTACAGAGATGAAGCAGCATTTAGCGGCAGAGCCGGAAGGTCACCCGCTTATTTTATTAGTACCGGAGCAAGCAACGTTTCAGGCAGAGCATGCGCTCGTCTCTGATCCTAGCATTCGTGGAATGATCCGTGCTCAGGTGTTGAGTTTTCACCGTTTGGCATGGCGTGTCATGCAAGAAGAAGGCGGCACAGCGAGGCTGCCCATTGATGATACAGGCAAGAAATTGCTGTTAACCAGCATTTTACATAAATATAAAGACGAGCTTCACCTATTCGGACATTCGGCGGAGCAAATGGGGTTCGTAGACAGGTTGAATCAGCTTTTCACAGAAATGAAACGGTATTGTGTAACCGCTAAGCAGCTGGAAGAGCATGAGAATAAACGTGTGATTACGCTCGGAGAGAGCGGTTTACTGCGTGATAAAATGCATGACATTCAGCTGGTCTATCGGCAATTTGAATCTGAGCTATCCCGTCAGTATTTGGATGGCGAGGATTATTTAACGCTGCTGGCGGAGCAAATACCGAATTCCGCTTATTTGCGGTCGGCATCGGTATGGATCGACGGTTTTCACGGCTTTACGCCGCAGGAGTTTGCGGTGCTTGGCGCACTATTTTCTGCGTGCAAACAGGTGACGGTTACACTTTGTCTTGATCGAGAGCTGCAGGCCGGGGATACGCCCGATGAGCTGGATTTGTTTCACCCGACAGCAACCACGATGGTACGGATGCAAGAACTCATATGGAAACTTGGTTTACCATCAGCTGAAGTTCATCTCTTGGCTCCTGAAACTTCGCCGCGCTATGAAGATAGTCCGGCTTTAGGCTATTTAGAGCGGAAGTTCGATCGACGTATAGGCGGCGGTGCTGGGCAATATAAGCCTGCGCCAAATGAGAAATTAAGCGACCAGCTTGTTATTAGAGAGGCTGTCCACCGCCGTGCTGAGGTTGAGGGTGCCGTAAGGGATATGCTGCTGCTGGTTCGTGAACAGGGCGTTCGATGGCGGGAAATTGCAGTCATGGTACGGAACATGGAAGGTTATCAGGATTTGTTAAAAGCAGTTTTGACCGATTATGACATTCCTCACTTTTTTGACCAAAAGCGGTCAGTCCTTCATCATCCGCTCGTTGAATTCATTCGCTCAGCCTTGGAAGTTGTGCAGCACAATTGGCATTACGATGCCGTATTCCGGTGTGTCAAAACGGATCTGCTGCTGCCAACGGAAGCAGCTTCCCAGCGGACGGAGCTGGATAAATTAGAGAATTATGTACTTGCGTTCGGCATTCAAGGGTATAGATGGACGGACGGCAAGCCATGGACCTATAAATTTCGAGCTAATTTGGAGCAAGCGGATGATGGTGTACAGGAGCAAACGGCAGAGCTGCAATCCTTAAATACGAGCAAAGCGTGGGTTGTAAGACCGCTCCATGCCTTTTCGAAACGTTTACAGCAAGCAAGCTCTGTTAAAGGTCAAGTTGAAGCGCTATACGAGCTTCTGGTCACTGTACAGGCTCCTGAGAAATTAGAGTCTTGGAGTGGGCAAGCGATCCTAGATGGGAAACCAGAAAAAGCGCGAGAGCATGGCCAAATGTGGGATAGTGTCATGGATATGCTCGATCAATTGGTGGAGACGATGGGGGAAGACTCCTTAAGTCTGGAGCTTTTTAACGGACTTATTGAGACCGGTATGGAGAGTATGAAGCTAGGCTTAGTGCCGCCTTCGATGGATCAGTTATTGATCGGGAGCATGGACCGGACACGTTCCAGCGGGATTCGATATGCTTACATTTTGGGTGTCAACGATGGGGTTATCCCATCTCAAATGGATGAAAAAGGAGTTCTTACAGAAGCGGAAAGAAGTGTACTGACAGAGTCGGGCTTGCCAATGGCGGATGGTACTCGCCGCAAACTGCTGGACGAGCAGTTTATTGTGTATACGTCGCTAACCGTACCAGGTAAAAGACTTTGGATGAGCTACCCGCTTGCCGACGAAGAAGGGAAATCACTTCTGCCTTCGGAGTTAATCAAGCAGATGCGCCAGCTTTTTCCGGGGACAGAAGCCCCGCTTTTACTTGCTGAACCAGCAGCTGAATCGTCAGAAGGCGAACAGGCGGCTTATATTTCACACCCCATTCAAGCCATCTCCTATTTGGCTGTTCGAATGAAGCATTGGATGTTAGGTGGACGAATGGCTGACCTTTGGTGGGAAACGTACAATTGGTATGCCGAGCAGCCTGCATGGCAGATGAAGCTGCAATCATTAGTTCAGGCGCTGCAATATACGAATAAAGAGAATGGCCTCAGTTCGAAGACAAGCAAGCTTTTATATGGGCAAAATTTACGTGCGAGTGTATCGAGAATGGAGAAGTATGTGGCTTGTCCTTTCTCCCATTTCGTGTCCCATGGCTTAAGACTGCAGGAAAGACGGGTTTATCGACTTGATGCTCCGGACATTGGGCAATTGTTCCACGCAGCGCTAAATCAGTTTGTCCAAAAGCTCCAGCAGGATCAGTTAGACTGGGGCTCG
Source organism: Paenibacillus germinis (assembly GCF_013141785.1). Taxonomy (NCBI): domain Bacteria; kingdom Bacillati; phylum Bacillota; class Bacilli; order Caryophanales; family Paenibacillaceae; genus Paenibacillus; species Paenibacillus germinis. Next base: position 674,172 of record NZ_WHOC01000019.1, on the reverse strand, counting down.
CTTACAGCTGAGCAATGCATGGAGCGTTCCGCTCAGGTCGTGGACGAGCTCGCGCCAAGGCTCCAGGGAGAAATTCTGTTAAGTTCAAGCCGTTATGCTTACATAGCCAGAAAATTGAAGCAGGTTGTAGGCAGAGCAGCAGTTGTACTAGGTGAGCATGCTAAGCATGGACAGTTCCAGCCACTGGGACTGGAGATTGATTTTGGACCTGGCAAAGAATTGCCGTCACTGACCTTCGAGTTGGATAATGGCTGCACCATGGAAATTATCGGTCGGATTGACCGTGTCGATAGAGCTGATGGCGAGCAAGGCGTTCTTTTGCGCGTTATTGACTATAAATCGAGTCAAACCTCCTTACAATTATCTGAGGTGTATTACGGTCTTTCCCTGCAAATGCTGACTTATTTGGACGTCATTATTACGCATGCGGAGCAGTGGTTGGGCATTGCGGCGAAGCCGGCAGGCGTGCTTTATTTCCATGTGCACAATCCGATGCTTCAGCAAAAAAATGCGCTCGAACCCTCAGAAGTCGAGAAGGAGCTGCGCAAACGCTATAAAATGAAAGGCCTGATCACCGCTGATGCGGAAGTAGCCGGTATGATGGACGATGAGCTAGTGAAGAGTGCCGGTCACTCACAGCTTATCCCAGTTGCCTTGAAGAAGGACGGAAGCTTCTACTCAACCTCTTCGGTTGCAACAGATGAACAGTGGGATACACTTCGTAAATATGTGCGGAAACAGGTCAAACAGATCGGAACGGGTATCACAGATGGACATGTGGATATTGCTCCGTACCGTTTGGGTAAAAAAACAGCCTGTCTGCATTGTTCGTATAAATCGATTTGTCAATTTGATCCGTTATTTGAAGGCAATGAAGTTCATCAGCTCAAACAACGGGGTAAAGATCAGCTCTGGTTCGATCTGGAGCAAAACGTGAGCCAATCATAACGACAGAAAGGAGTGTACATAACGTGAATAAACAACAACAGTCTAAGCCTCCTGGCAGTACATGGACGGATGATCAATGGGATGCAATTACACTCAAGGGTCAAAATATGCTGGTTGCCGCTGCTGCTGGTTCAGGCAAAACCGCCGTACTCGTCGAGCGGATTATACGCCGGATATCCAATGAGTGGGAGCCGATTGATGTTGACCGCTTGCTGGTTGCAACGTTTACCAAGGCAGCGGCATCTGAGATGAAGCATCGTATTCGTGAAGCGCTGGAAAAAGAGTTGATGAAGCAGCCGCATTCGCAGCATTTGCGCAAGCAGCTCGCACTAATGGGGCGCGCATCGATTACTACGCTGCATTCCTTCTGTCTGGAAGTCGTTCAACGTTACTTCAGCCTTATTCGGTTAGATCCGGGCTTCCGTATCGCAAACGAAACGGAGGCAGACCTGCTTCGCCAAGACCTGTTAGGCGAAATGCTTGAGCAGTACTACGCCGTGAGCGGAGAGAACAGCGCCTTCTGGCGGCTGGTCGATTCGTTCAGCGGCGAGCGTAACGACGACGCGATCATGCAGCTTATTCAGAAGCTGTATGATGTGTCGCGCAGTCATCCGTGGCCGGAGTACTGGCTCAGGGCGACGGCTTCGATGTTTGGACCGCCGCCGCAGATACCGCAGGAGGTGCCGGATGAGGCAGCCTCCGTTATGCAGGAGGCGCTGCCTTATGTTGCCGCTGCGACTGCGCCAGCGGACTATTCGATCTGGGAGCAGAGTCTGATCCGCGACCTATCATTAGAGCTGGAAGGAGCCGCTGATCTGCTGCGGCAAGCGCAGCAAATCGCTGAATCGCCTGGCGGTCCGGCCCCGTATTTGGACAATCTGCGAGAAGATTTGCTGCTCGTAAACAATTTGAGTGAAACGACCACCTATCCGTGGTCCGTCTTGTATCTTGGTTTCCAGACGGTCGAGTTCGGGAAGCTCAAAGCATGCAAGGGCGATGACTATGATAAAGGGCTGCAGGAGGAAGTCAAAGAGCTGCGAAATAAAGCCAAAGAGCAAATTAACAAAATGAAAGAAGAGCTGTTCGGGCGTACTCCGGAACAATTCCATCAAGAAATTGCCGAAATGGCTCCTCTGCTTCACACGTTAGTGGATCTGGTTGTTGATTTCGGACAGCGGTATCAAGAAGCCAAGCAGGCTAAGGGTTTGATCGATTTTGCCGATTTGGAGCACTATTGTTTACAAATTCTTAGCGCAGAGGGCTCTATCCCCGGAGAACTGATTCCGTCCCAGGCTGCTCAGGCTTATCGCAGACAATTCGTGGAAGTACTTTTGGATGAATATCAGGATACGAACCGCGTACAGGAAGCTATTGTAGAACTGATCTCAAATACGAAGCCTGGTAATCGGTTTATGGTAGGAGATGTGAAACAGAGTATATATCGGTTCCGTCTTGCTGAGCCAGGTCTCTTTCTGGAGAAGTATAAGGCGTACCGTTCCAATAAGGATGAATCGCCAGAAACGTCTTCCGAGGGTGGAAGAATCGATTTGGCGCGTAATTTCCGCAGTCGCATTCAAGTTGTCGATGCGGTCAATTTTCTTTTTAAACAAATGATGAACGAAACTGTTGGTGAAATCGCCTATGATGAGCGTGCAGAGCTTGTATACGGAGCGGGCTATCCGGCATCTGCTTCCGATTGCTCAGTAGAAATGCTGATTGTCGATCGTGGGACGGAAGTGCCAGACAAAAGTGAATCGTTCACTGAAGATAACGATGATCAAGAGTCAGAAGGTTTTGGAGAAGAGGCCGTAGGGGCCTCTGATCCCGTAATAGAAGCGCAAGAACTTGAAACAGCGCAGCTGGAAGCGCGAATGATTGCTCGCCAAATTCGAGGATTGCTCGGTGCAGGGGGACAGGAAGCTTTTCAGGTTTTTGATAAAAGAACAGGCGGGGATCGTCCTGCGACTTATCGCGATATCGTAATTTTGCTGCGGGCAACGCAGGCGTGGTCTCCTGTCATCATTGAAGAACTCAAAAAACAGGGCATACCAGCCTATGCGGAACTGAGCACCGGATATTTTTCTGCAACAGAAGTAGAAGTGATGCTTTCCTTGTTGAAAGTCATCGACAATCCGTATCAGGATGTGCCATTGGCGGCCGTACTGCGTTCACCGGTTGTGCAGCTAACCGCTGAGGATTTAGCACAAATTAGGGTCGCGGATAAATCAGTGCCTTTTTACGAGTCTGTCTTACAGGTAGTTAAAAGTGCAGTGTCAGATGATAACGAAGCTCTTTTAAAAAAGCTGAACCATTTTCTTGAGCTACTGGAAAATTGGCGGAATGACGCCAGACAAGGCTCCCTTGCTGATTTAATTTGGAGCATCTATAGAAAAACGGGCTATTACGATTTCGCCGGAGGATTGCCGGGTGGCTTGCAAAGACAAGCTAATTTAAGAGCGTTATACGATCGTGCAAGACAATACGAAAGCACATCCCTGCGTGGATTATTCCGCTTCCTGCGTTTTATCGAACGAATGAAAGAGAGTGGCGGAGATTTAGGCACTGCACGTGCGCTTGGTGAACAAGAAGATGTGGTTCGCATCATGTCTATTCATAAAAGTAAAGGGCTTGAGTTCCCTGTTGTATTCGTGGCAGGAATGGCCAAAATGTTCAATCAGCGAGATCTGAATGATGCTTTTTTACTGCATAAAGAGCTCGGCTTCGGACCTCGGTTTGTGGATACGAATTTGCGAGTAAGCTATCCAACATTGCCTTCCTTAGCTATCAAAAGAAGGATGAAGCTAGAATTGCTTGCAGAGGAAATGCGCGTCTTGTATGTGGCTCTCACAAGGGCTAGAGAAAAGCTGTATTTACTAGGTACAGTGAAATCACTCGATAAGCTGCTGCGTGGGTGGGGGCGTCATCTGTCTAGGACAGATTGGTATTTGCCGGACTTTGAATTGGCGAAAGCGAGGAGCTATCTCGATTGGGTCGGACCTGCTCTGCTTCGTCATCCAGATGCGGCTCTGTGGAGAGAGCGCCTTGGTATTAGTGAGGCATCCTCTGGCGTGCGTCTGCTTCAAGATCCTTCACAGTGGAAGTTGACGGTTATCCAGCCTGAGAGCTTGCAAATGGAAGAAATGTTGGAAGCTGAGAATGTGTTACCCGACGCAGACCGCATGTCAGCTGTTCATCATAGTCATTCTGTGACTACAGTGGGCAGATGGAAGGACTGGTTGGAGGATCGGCTTTCTTGGACATATGAATACCCGGATGCGCCTAAGCATTTTGCTAAGACCACTGTGTCGGAAATGAAGCGTTTGTCTGAAAGGAATCGCATTGCAGGAGAAATGGAATTTCCAACTGGAGCAGAAACTGCTGTTTTGGATGAGTCTCAGGTGAAGCCAAAGACTACGGTATGGCGCAGGCCTAGATTCATGGAAGAGAAAAAGCTAACTGCAGCTGAAAAGGGAACCGTTGTCCATGCTGTTATGCAAAATCTATCTCTGCAGGAATCGCCGACGGAATCGAGTATACAGGCAACTCTCGAGGAGATGCTGAACAAACAAACACTTACGCAAGAGCAAAATGATGTTGTAGATATACCGGTTATATTGAAGTTTTTCGAAACAGAAGTTGGCAAACGGATGGTACAAGCTGCGAACGTGCAGCGTGAGGTGCCATTTAGTTACGGACTGCCAGCGGATGAGGTCTACATTGGGACAGACCGTTCCACGATTGGTGAGACAGTATTAATTCAAGGGGTTATCGATTGTTTATTCGAAGACGAGCTTGGACTCGTGTTGGTAGATTATAAAACGGATGCGGTAAAGGGAAGCAGTGATGCGGAACTAATGGTGCGTTATGAGAAGCAAATAACACTGTATACCCGGGCTGTGGAACATATTTGGAAGCGTCCTGTGAATGGGAAGTTCTTGTATTTCTTTGATGGGGCGAAATTGTTGGAGATGTAAAAGGGGATAGATAGATAGATAGATAGATAGATAGATAGATAGATAGATAGATAGATAGATAGATAGATAGATAGATAGATAGATAGATAGATAGATAGATACGGAGCATATGACATGTTTAGGAAGGAGATGAGTTATGCGAATTTTACACACAGCCGATTGGCACTTCGGTCGAACACTCGAAGGGCGCAGTCGGTTAGAGGAACAGACGGCTTTCATGGATGAGCTTGTCCAGATTGTGCAAGATCAAGCCATCGATTTGGTTCTGATCGCAGGAGACATCTATGATAGCGTAAATCCTCCCGCTGCTGCGGAACAGCTTTTCTATGAAGGCATTGCCAGGTTGGCTGACGGCGGTAAGCGCCAAGTGGCCATTATCTCCGGCAACCATGATCATCCGGATCGGCTTGCAGCATCAGGTCCGCTTGCGGCTAAACAAGGGATCACGATTATTGGTTTACCTGTCCCTGACATTCAGTCAATTGGTGTTGCTAGAACAGGTGAGTTGGCACGCTTGATTGCGCTACCGTACCCATCGGAATCGCGACTCAAGGAGCTGTTATCGGATGTTGCCGAGGAGGAAGTACTGCGCAGCAAATATTCCGAACGTGTAGGTGCACTTATTCGTAAACAAGCGGCTTCTTTTGAAGCCGGCACGGTGAATCTGATCATGAGCCATTTGTACGTACTAGGCGGTCATGAAACGGAATCGGAGCGACCAATCCAAGTAGGAGGCGCCTACACGGTGGATACCAATGCTCTGACGGCTGGAGCGCAATATGTTGCGCTTGGCCATTTGCATAGACCGCAAAATGTGAAAGCAGCTTCTCCTATCCGTTATTGTGGCTCTCCTATCGCCTACAGCTTCTCAGAAGCGGGTCAAGCGAAGTCGGTCACAGTTCTCGATCTAGCTCCGGGACAAGTGGCCGAGCCTAAGGAGATTTTTCTGACTTCAGGCCGCCCTCTTGTAAGTTGGAAAGCCAAAGAAGGAATTGGGCAAGTACATCAATGGCTTGATGAACAACGTGATGCTTCTGCATGGATCGACTTGGAAGTCACGATGACTGAAGCCATGTCCATTGAACAAATTCAGTCGCTGCGCAAAGCATATGAAGGCTTCATACATATTCGGCCAATTTACCCGGAGATGGAGGCTGTTCGGACCGTCGTATCCAGATCTGATCTGTCGATGGAGGAGCACTTCTCGCGCTTCTACTCTCGTCAAACAGGTGGTGCGCAGCCTGAACCTGAATTGGTTCGGTTGTTTTTGGAGCTGCTGCAGGAGAAGGATTTGGCGGATGCTGCTGGGGAGTAGGTTTGGGAGCCAGACTCTCTCTGGTTACTCTCTCGTTCTTTCTTCCACGAGCTGGGAGAAGTAGCTGCGTTTTGTGCATCTATTTCACGCGAAACGGCAATAAATGTGAGTTTTGATGCAAAAAGTGCAGCTAAAATCGTCAAATTTACTCTAAAAGCTTCAGTTTAGAAGAATTTGATGTAGTTTTTGCATCTGCGATCCGAGAAACTAGCCTCTGTTAGAAAATTTGCAGCAGTTTTTGCAGGTTTTTAGCTGGAGTGAATGAGTCTAAGACAAATTTGATGAGTTGCTTTCGGATCCTTTTAGTTGCTGCAGATTGGTTGTAGGAAAAGAAACGTTTTGTACCCAATAAGTGCTTGTGGATAACTTGAAAAACTTAAGCTGTTTGTTATGTTAACCAAGGAAAAAAACAGATGATACAATCATATACAAGCGATTCTAGTGCTTTTATGAAAGGAGGACAAGCGTATGCGTCCAATCCAGTTGCAGATGTCCGGGCTTCAGAGTTATCGGGAATTGCAGACGATCGATTTTAGCCAATTAGTGGATGCCGGCGTGTTTGGTATATTTGGACCAACGGGCAGCGGGAAATCATCCATTCTAGACGCGATCACGCTATCGTTATATGGCAAAGTGGAAAGAGCTAGCGGAGGCACGCAAGCGATTATGAATCATGCGGAGCAGACGCTGTTCGTTTCTTTTACGTTTGAGCTGACGAATGCGGCTGGCACTGAGCGTTATCGTGTCGAACGGCAATTCAAACGTGGAGCGGAGATGTCCATAAACGGGACCATTACTCGGCTTTTACATATCAAAGGGATCGAGACCATTGTACTTGCGGATAAAGCGGGTGAGGTGAATCAGCAGGTACAGCATATTTTGGGTTTGTCTATGCAGGACTTTACGAGAGCTGTCGTGCTGCCGCAAGGGAAATTCGCAGAATTTCTGACGTTGACCGGCAAGGATCGTAGGCAAATGCTGCAGAGGCTATTTCACCTTGAGCAGTATGGGGACCATTTGAGCGCGAAGGTTAGTTCCAAAGTGAAAGAAACAGACAGCACAGTAAAGCAGCTTGCTGCAGAGCAGCAGGGGCTTGGTGATGCTTCAGAAAGAGCGCTAGAAGAGGCCAATGCCAGACTTCTGGAAGCAGAACAAGAAGCGGTTCGAAGCCGTCTTCATTTGGAACAACAAGAGAAGTCTTACGACGAGCATAAGCAGGTGTTTCAGTGGCAGAGTGAGAAAGAAGCGCTGGAACAAGAAACTCAAAAGCAGCAGGAACAAGAGGCGTTAATCCTCGAGAAGGAGCTGCTTCTTCAAAAAGCAGAGCAGGCCGAAAAGGTGAGACCCTATTTGGAGCAGCATGCTTTGGCAGCCAAAGATGTGTTGACAGGGAAAACGCAGCTTGAGATTGCAACAGCTTCACAACAGACAGCGGAAACATCGTATCAGCAAGCAGGTCACAAATTTGAACATGCACAGCAAGAGTTGGCTTTACAGGAAGGGCCGCTTTTATTGCGCTTGGACCAACTGCAGCAGGCTCTAGTCATTCAGCACGAGCTTGAACAAGTTCAAAGTCAAATCCAAACCACTCAGAATCAAGAAGCTGAAGTCAAGGCGACTTTAAGTCATTTGCAGGCTGAAGTGAGTAAAAACATAGAAACAAAACAAAAAGCAATCCTTAAACAAACCGAGCTTAAAGATCAACTGAAATTGGTGGAGACCAATTCTGTATCCAGACAGCTGTTACAATCTGCGTCTCAAGAAAAGAAGGCAATTGAACTTCTCCAAGCCCAAGAGGTTGAAGCAAAGAAGGCCAGAGAAGAAAAAGCTGGAGCTTACTCGGTAGTGGAACAAAGTCAATTGCAATTGGCAGCCAAGCAGCAAGCCCTTCAGGTTAAATTGTCAGGATGGCTGAAGGAGTTGCAGGAAACTGGTATAGAGGTTAACTTCCAAAATACAGCATTTACCAAGTTCGTTCCTGCTTTACAAGCTTACAAAGAGAGACAGAAGTTGTATTGGAAAACGCAAGAGCGACATGCATTGGCGGCGATTCTTGCCAGTGAGCTTGTGGATGGGGATCACTGTCCTGTATGCGGTGCGACAGAGCATCCGTTAAAGCAGCATAGCGAAGTACCACATGAAACTGCCTATGATCTGGAGGCAAATGAAGAACGGCTTCGACAAGTAGAAGAGCTGATTCAGCTTGCAAAAGAGCATCAATTCACTGGGCAGCAGCTGCTGCGTAGATTGGCTTCTGTCCATCGGCAGGCAGTTGATTTGGCGGCAGTTCTAGCTTCATCCGATCAGGAACAAGTTGAATTGGCCAGCGAACAGTCCTCTATAGCATGGGGCGAGGCAGCTGCTGGGAAAGAAGAAGGAGCTATTGCCAATCTTGGGGAGCTTCATGAAGATATAAGTTTTGAGGCTTTGCGTGAGGAATGGAATGGGTTGAAAATGACTTTGGATTCCTGTATTTCCCAGTCTGAAGAACTTGAACATTCTTTCCAAAGTCTACAGAAAGAGCATGCACTGCTTACACAACAATTCGTGCAAGCAGGTGCTCAAGTACAAGCGGCTTCGAGCTTATTATCGGAAGCGGATAGCAGGTTAACTTCAATAACAACAACGCTAGGTGAGCAGTTAAAAGGTTGGCAGGATCGTCATGCGGAGCTTTCTTGGATAGACGTGGACCAGCAGCTTGAACAGCTTCTTGCCAATGAGCGATTGGCTGAGGAGCTTCGCGGCCGAATTGAAAAGAGCATCCCGTTTTTGGACGAACTAAACGGGAAGATCGACGAGCTCCAGCGCGTCGCAGTGGAGCAGGATCGTGCTGCCCTGCAGCTGCATGAACGGCTGCAGGGCTTGGCGCAGCTCGCCGCCGACAAGTCGCGGCAGCTCGCTTTGCGCGCGCCCGGCGCTGCTGTGCCGCAGCTCATCGCGGAGGCGACCTCCGCGCTAGAACAGCTGCGGCAGCTCGCGCAGCAGACCAAGCTCGCGCACGCTGCTGCGCAGCGCGAGCAGCTCCTGGCGGCGCAGCGCTACAGCGCCGCCGCAGAGGCCGCCGCCGCCGCCGCGCGGCAGCTGGCGCAGACCGAGCGCGCGCTGCACGGCGCGCTCACGGATAACGGTTTCGCGTCGCGCGAAGCCGCAGAAGCCGCGGCGCTGGCGCCCGAGCAGCGCCGCCAGTGGGCGCAGCTCGCGGCTGAGCACCGCGAGCGCGAGCAGGCGCTGCGCGCCCAGCTGGCGCAGCTGGCAGCGAAGCTGCAGGGCCGCGTGCTGAGCGCGGACGAGTGGACGCAGTCGCAGTTGCAGCTGAGCTCCGCGAAAGCGGCCGCCGAGGCCGCGCTCGAGACGCGGGCCAAGGCGGCGCAGGGCGCGAGCGAGCTCGCTACGCGGCACGCGCGGTGGTGCGAGCTTGAGGCGCGTCGTGCCGAACAGGCGACGCAGCTGGAACGGCTTGGCAAGCTGCAAGCCGTGCTTAAAGCCAATGCCTTCGTCGAATACCTCGCCGAAGAGCAGCTCATGCAAGTTAGCCGCGCAGCTTCGGAGCGGCTAAGTGAATTAACGCGTCGGCGCTATGCGATTGAGGTCGACTCTGGAGGAGGTTTCGTCATCCGTGACGATGCCAACGGCGGGGTAAAGCGCCCAGTAAGCACCCTGTCGGGCGGTGAAACATTCCTTACCTCGCTGGCGTTAGCGCTCGCGCTTTCAGCACAGATCCAGCTGAAAGGGGAATATCCGCTGGAATTCTTCTTCCTCGATGAGGGCTTCGGTACGCTCGACCAAGAGCTGCTGGACATGGTCATTGGTGCGCTAGAGAAGCTTCATATGGACAGTCTAGCCGTGGGCGTCATTTCCCACGTTCCAGAGCTCCGTGCTCGTCTAGCTCGTAAATTAATCGTCCTCCCAGCAGAGCCATCTGGACGCGGGAGCCGCATTGTCGTTGAGGAACTGTAGCTTCTTCTTGTATATTGCTCCGAATTTACTTAGGAAGGTGAACATTTGTTAACTTTCGAAAGACAAAATAATAAGTTTAATTTTAGAGTTGCAGGGATTGCTATCCATAACAACAAGATCCTCCTACATACAACCCCAGAACATGATTACTGGGTTTTACCTGGAGGACGTGTGGAATTTAATGAATCAACTAGTGACGGAATCGTGAGAGAAATACTAGAGGAACTAGGCGTCTTATCACACGTGGAGCGTCTTTGTTATGTGCATGAATTAATATTTACAGAAAATGGCAATAATTTTCATGAGCTCGGATTTTATTATTTGATTTCATTACCAGGGAATAACGAGATCATGAATAAGGAATCTGAATTTTATGGGATTGAAGACGGTGGCAGGTTGATTTTTAGGTGGTTTTCATTTGATGAATTAAATCAAATTGAGGTGTACCCCGAATTTATCAAAAGAGATATTCATGTTCTATTGACTTCTGAAATCATAAAGCATGAAGTGACAAATGAATCATAAGCCACAGAGAATGTAGCATTGTATTCACAAATCAATATCCTATTCAAGGCTAACGACGCTCCAATTCGTTAGCCTTTTTTGCATCCTCCAAATCATCTTTAGGTGAAGTCATCAAACCGATTCGTACAAGTTGGCATACACTGCAACATCTTTAGGGAAGAGGAGAATGTGAATGGCTACATTTAATGAGGCGCTAAAACATAAGAACAGAATTTCCCCCGTTTTACTAAAAAGATCCGAGGTCATGGCAGTTGGTGTTGGCTATGCTGATCCCAGTAAACCGTCACTCGGAGCAGGCGTTATTGTTTATACGCATCAAAAAACCGTCCCCTCCAGTCTGAGCAGCCTAAAAGGAATGGTTGCCAAAGCAGGCAAGGCTGTTCCCGTTCGTTTTGTGCCTTCTGGGATGTTTAAAACGAGTGTCTCATCTTCTAAACCAAAAGCCATCAGGCCAACATTGTTTCGCAATAGAATTCGTCCCGTCCCCGGGGGAGTAAGTATTGGTAAACCGGATCCATTCTCCACAGGAACAGCAGGCGTCATAGTGATTAAAAACAACCAGCTTTATATTCTGAGCAACAACCATGTTCTCATTAAAAACAACTCCACAGCCTTCTCAGCAACCGTGCAACCAGGGCCAGCGGATGCAGCAATTGCCGGTAATACCATAGGGAGAGCCTTTCAATTCGTGAGATTGCGCCCAGGTGCAGTCAATTTCCAAGATTCAGCGATAGCCCTGCCGTTCTCAAATAGCTTATTGAATCCAAGATACTTAGTCAGTGCATCGGGGCAGTTAGTTACAGTTCCTGGTCACTTATTAAGCTACCCTGTGGGTCTTCAGGTGTTTAAATCGGGTCGTACAACTGGGTTTGTCAGAGGAAGAGTAGAAGCCAATAATGTGGATGTACGTGTTTCTTATGGAGGAACTTTAGGGACATTATTGTTCCGAAATCAATCGGTTATTCGTGGGAATACAGGACCTGTTTCGCTCCCTGGTGATTCCGGTTCCGTATGGCTTCGCGCATCGGATCGCTTTGCAGCGGCGCTCAATTTCGCGGGTACAGCGGATGGCCTCCGTTCGATTAGTAATCCAATTGGTACAGTTATGTCCACGTACGGGTTACGCATTGCCATTCCAGCCCCAGGTGGAACTTTCAAAGCCGGTGCGATTAAAGGGATTGCTCCGCGAGGCAACTATGCATACGTTCAGCAATTAACAGATGAACAACGTAAACGTACTCGCGCTGTACTAGTTAAGTCCTCGAAGTAAATACTGTCATTTCATCCGAAACCAATGAGTTTACTCACATTGGTTTTTTTATTTTTCGACAAAATGCTACTTTATTCCATCCGAAACGTATTAGTTAAGGACATAAAAAACTTACAGAGGGTCGAAGGGAGTCACCTTATCTTGAAAATCACTAAAAAAAGAATCGGAATTATGACGTTGGCTGTAGGAATCATAGCAGCTAGCCTAGCAAGTGCGCCGGCGCCTGCTCGTGCAGACATCGTATGGGATCACTGGCAGCAAGCAGAGTCACTTCGTGCAAGTGGGAATAAAGATGAGGCTGTGCCGCATTGGAAATTCCTAGCTAATCATTATGCAAGTGCTGGAGAATGGGAGAATGCAGCTTTATTTAACGGAAACTTGGCCGCCTATTACGATACACTCGGTGATTACGATCAAGCGATTAGCTATTACGAGTCCGAAAACGAATATTGGGTGAAAGCAGGAAAGGATTGGGGGGCTGTTAAGCTGCAGCGTGCTGATCAAATTCGAACAACGGTTGAATTGTATAGACAGGATCGTAATGAAACGACGGTACAACAGTTAGCCTTGCCTAAGAACAGCCAATTGGCCAAGTTTGAACCTACATATGGCACTTATCTAGGGATATACTCGGAGCAGGATCCCAAGGTAGGTAATATTTTTACGAAGATGGAAACTGTTTATGGTAAAAAACACGCGATTTATTTGGCTTATGCACACTGGGGCCAAGGATTCCCTGCTACCTATGCGAAGAGAGCTAAAGATGCAGGTGGCGCTTTACAAATTGCGTGGGAGCCTGACGATGGCTTAGATCCGGTGACAGACGGCACCTATTTGCGCAAATGGGCACAAGATGCCAAGGCGGCAGGAATCCCAATCTTCTTGCGTTTTGCAGGGGAGATGAATGGCGCTTGGGTCAAATGGCATGGTAATCCAGCCCAATATATTGCTAAATTCCGTATGCTGCACGATGTATTCGCTGCTGAAGCTCCGAATGTCGCGATGGTTTGGAGTCCTGGTGATGTACCAGCGAATGATATTGACCCTTATTATCCGGGAGATGCTTATGTAGACTGGGTTGGGGTTAGCTTATATATTGAGCCTTATGAAAACGGGGATCCGTCTCTGCCTTCCATGATTTCTACGAGTAGTGTTGAGAGGTTAACGAGACTTTACAACACCTATTCGGACCGTAAACCGTTAATGTTAAGTGAAACGGGAGTCCCGCATTATGCGCACTCGGCAGGCGAAGACTTCACGGAATGGGCGAAGCTTAATCTGCAGCGTTTATATGAGATTATGCCTTATAAATATCCAAGATTGAAGGCAATCACTTACTTTAATGTCGATCAAAAGATGGAAAACGCGAAAAACGACTATTCACTTTCCACTTCATCTGAGATCCAAAATTACTACAGCAAATTAATTGCTAATCCTTATTTGTTATCCAAGGTAACGGACGCAGCAAAACCTACTGATCGTATTGGTTATGTACCCGTAGATGCGAATCATCAGGCTTTTACGAAAAAAACCAAGTTAATTCCCTTTGTTAAAATACCTGACGTTTACATTGGTAAAGTAGAGTATATCTTAAACGGACAAGTGATTGCTTCTCAAACAGATCTGCCTTACGGTCTTGAGCTGCGAGCTGGGGATGTTCCAGAGGGTTCCGTCATTCAGATCAGGGTTTATAATAAAGCCGGTAAACAAACAGCTTTGCGTACCTTCGGTTTATCCTCACAAGTATCTGTTGAAATTGATGGGAATGAGCAGAAATTTGAGCAAGCGCCTGTCATTGTAAAAGGATCAACATTAACGCCACTGCGTGCGATTTTCGAAGCAATGGGTGCAACCGTTGATTATGAGGCAGCAACTAGAACAGTTACAGCCAAAAAAGGAAGTACAACGTTGCGCCTAACTCTTGATCAGAAAACAGTGTATGTGAACGGCAAGGCTGTGCAGTTAGATGAGCCAGCTCAGCTAGTGAATGGTTATACACTTGCACCTGCTCGATTTGTTGGGGAAACATTTGGCGGCAAAGTCGCTTGGGATGGCACAAGCAGAACGGTTACCATAACAACTAAATAGAAGAATGACTTCATGAAAAGAAGCTGTTCCATCGCCTGATAAGATAGTCAGAGCGTTGGAGCAGCTTTTTTTCTATAAAGTAGACTATAGTATCAGTCATTGTTGTACTTTATACAACATACGTCTTGGGCGTAAGTCACTTGGCATCAGCCTTGACAAACACGCTCGTCAAGGAAGGAATATGCCGTTTTCTTCATATAAGTTTCATCGCATATTGATGGATTTTCCAAGCCCCATTTACACGTTTTAGAACATAAGTGAACTGAGCGTCATGGGTGCCTGATAGGATGTATAAAGCCTTAAAACTTAATGTCTCTGAATCTTCAAGTTTGAGCTCCTGATTTTTAACTTCTTTGACTTCACCAAATGGTTTAAGATCAAGTGAACTGCTGGAAAGAAGATGGTGAATTCCTGATTGGGGTGCGTGTATGGCAAGTATTTCTTTGGCTTTGGCTTCGGTGAAAGACTGCATAAGCCACTCTTGAAGTTGATCTTTTTGTGCAGGGCTAATTCGTTTGAAATGAAATGAACCTAAGCTTTTGGTGAATTGATTGTTAACTTGCTTGAACCAATCTTGCATGAGTTGAAGTGATTCAGCATCCGTCTCTTTGCCAGCATCCAAAGCGAGTGGAGACAAAGGGAAAGTTTGAAGCGTTTTATTAAATTCAGTTTGTACGATTTCCGTGGCAGGGGGTGGCGTAGTTTCCACCTTGTTAATATGGTTAACTTCCGCGACATCGGAAACTCCTTCGAGGATGTCAGCGTAAACCGAAAAGTATTTATGGATGACGATTGTTGCACGGCCCGTAGAACCTGGAATCCCGAATCTAATCTGATCTTCGGATTTAGGTATATGCAGAATCATTCTGTTGGAATGTCCTTTAAAAACTAGAGGTTGAGGTAATCCAAAGGAGGATTCCTCATCTGCAATAAACACTATTTGATTGCTATTGTAATCTGCATCCTCGTAGTTAACCATAAACGAACCGGATATTATTGCCTCACTTTCCATGGTGTAGGCAACAGATCCTTTACCGTAAGTTTCTTGCTGCTTATCCGTGATTTTCCACGCGGCTACTTGATCTCCGATACGAATAGATGCAGGATCATACCAACGCATCGTTGGTTTTAAGTCGATTGGAACAACTGGGGTTGGCGAGCTTGAACGAACAGGATCTGAGTTTGTTGGTATCGTTGTACTAGGCGGGATAGTTGCTGCAGGATTCGATGGTTTAGGGGGAGGCTGCAGTGTTATGTTCAAAACAAACAGGATAATTGCAATTGCAATGATGATCCCCGCATATAACTTCAAACTTCGCTTAACTTTCATACGAAAAGCACCCCCAACAGATGTTCATTCACTATTGATTAGACGGCTGACGCTGCATGAAGTTGCACCGAATTCGCACCGAATTCGCCCATTTCAAATAGACATTAAAAATAATTTAGTTAAACGCGTAACTGATAAATCAATTTAATGGTAAAAAGATAGCGCTCTCATATTGTAATATGGGCAATTGTGTCATATAATCTAGTTAAACGTGTAACTAACTAAAGAGGGTTGAGGAATGAAGAAACCAACAATTAAAGATGTAGCCAAAGTCGCAGGCGTATCAGCAGCCGCAGTGTCCTATGCATTAAACGGCAGGACGGATAAAGTCTCCAATGAGACGATCGAGCGCATTAAGAAAATTATTGAAACCTTAAACTACATACCGGATTTCTCAGCGAGAAGTTTAGTCAAAAACCAATCCAAGTTGATTGGCATCGTGATTCCACAGACAGAATCCCACAAGCAGCTTATACTTGAAAACCCTTTCTACAGCGAAATGATAAGTGGAATTGAAGGCAAGCTTCGCGAGTATGGGTACCACCTCTTGTTATCTGGAGTTAACCAAGGGGAAAGTTATCTGGATTTATCCGTGCAACGTAATCTGGATGGTGCCATTATGATGGGTATTTATCCCGAACAGTTTTATGACGGCTTTAAGAAGATTAATATTCCGATTGTCCTGATCGACAGTTACATTAACGACAGTTATTTCAAGCGAATCGGCATTGATGACGAATACGGCGGATATTTGGCGACGAAGTACCTGATCGATAAGGGTCACTCCAACATTGGACTCGTGACCGGAGCGATTCGTAAAGACGGTGTTGTCGAGAAGCGTTTCCTCGGCTACAAACGCGCGATTCGTGAAGCGAATTTCTTTTATAACCCAGACTATGTATTTGAAGAATCTATGAGCTATGAGCATGGTATGGCAGCAGGACAGCTCATTGCAAACAAGTTTCCCGAAATCACCGCTGTATTTGCTACGGGGGACATGGTTGCATTCGGAGCGATTCGGAGTTTGATGGACATGGGTAAAAAAGTCCCTGAAGACATCTCGGTCATTGGCTTTGATGATATCACGATGTCGAAGATGTTTATCCCGCCTTTAACAACAATCCGGCAAAATATTACTGAAAAAGGCGCTATTGCCGCCGAACACCTCATCAACATGATTCAAGGCGGTGTGGAGCAAGAAGCGAATGAAATCATGCTGCCGCTAACGATTGTGGAGAGAGCAACCGTTAGAGCCAAGGAATAATTAACACGTAGGAATCGGAAAAGGAGAACGTCATGGTCGGACAAAAAAGATTTTCCAAAGCAGTTGTCATTATCGGATTTTTATTACCAAGTTTAGCGGGTTTGTTTCTGTTCCAACTCATCCCGATGCTTTCATCTGCTGTCATCTCCTTTACGAATTGGGATTTGTTAACCCCGGCGAAGTTCGTTGGGGTGGATAATTACACCGAAGCTTTGCAGGACGAGAAAACGCTTACATCATTGAAGAACATTCTTCAATACATCCTTGGTTACTTGCCCTCTGTTCTTGCTTTTGGTTTACTGTTCGCGGTTTTACTAAATAGGAAGCTAAGAGGTATTAAGCTTTATCGGATCTTCATCTTTGTACCCGTCATCACCTCGTGGGTAGCTGTTTCCATCGTTTGGCGCTGGCTTCTGAATGGACAGAGCGGACTCATTAACTACCTGCTTTCACTAATCGGAATTCAAGGACCTGTTTGGCTGCAGGACTTTGTATGGGCGATGCCCTCCATTATCGCGGTAAGTGTATGGAAGGATATCGGCTATGTGACCGTCATACTTCTTGCGGGGCTGCAGGATATTTCGGAGGATTATTACGAAGCGGCGACGATTGATGGCGCAGGCGGGTTTGGGCAGTTTTTCCGTGTAACGCTGCCGCTGCTCACGCCTAGCATCTTTTTCGTACTTGTCATATCACTCATTAATGGGTTCCAGCTCTTTGATCAGGTACTAGTTATGACGGGTGGCGGTCCTGCTGGTCAAACGAGCACGCTTGTGCAGCAAATTTATGGGAATGCTTTTCAAAGCTATAAAATGGGCTTTGCCTCTGCGCAATCATGGATCTTATTCGTCATTATTTTCGCCGTCACCATCGTTCAGCAGCAGCTTCAGAAAAGGTGGGTTACCTATGACAGATAAATATATGCCATATCGGAACTTGCTTTCACACCTCATTTTGATTGTGGCGGCTGTCGTTCTCATGTTTCCTTTCGTCTGGATGCTGTCGGGTTCCTTTAAGGATAACTTGGAAGTCGTCAGAATGCCGCCTAATTTAATTCCCGATACATTTAAATTCAGCAACTACGTCGAGATTACGAAATACTTTCCGATTTATCGCTTTTTGGGCAACAGTGTAGGCGTTTCCTTAGTGACGACGGCAGCTCAGATCGTTGTGTGTGCGATGGCTGCATTTGTTTTTGCTAAAATACCGTTCCGAGGCAGGGAAACTCTTTTCGTTCTCTATTTGATCACGATGATGATTCCTATGCAGGTGACGATGACGCCGCTCTTTATCGTGTTTCAGAAACTGCACTTGACGAATACATATCTCGGTCTCATTTTGCCAGGAATCTTCAGTGCTTACGGGACTTTCCTGCTTCGACAACACATCATGACCATTCCTGATCCGTTGATTGAGGCGGCAAGAATGGATGGAGCTTCTTATTTGAGGGTGTTTATGAGTATCATTCTTCCGCTTAGTAAACCTGCTTTAGCAACGCTAGCCATTTTTGCTTTCATGGCTTCGTGGAACAATTTTTTATGGCCGCTAATTATTACGAGCGATAAGGAGTTGATGACACTTCCGATTGGACTAAGCAAGCTGCAGGGCAGATGGGCGACGGAGTGGAACATTTTGATGGCGGGGAATGTGATCAGCTTTATACCGATTTTCATTGTGTTTTTGTTCGCATCGAAATACTTCATTAAGGGAATGACCATGAGTGGCGTTAAAGGATAATGAGAGGGGTGATGGAAGCCGTTTGAGATGTAAGTGATAAAAAAATGACAAAGGTAAGTTAACTGAAGAAAATTCATAAGAAGAGAGGGTTTAAAGATGGTTACTAAAAAAACAGGTTGGGTCGTTGCGTTAAGTGTGGTTGTTTCTCTTGCAGCTACGGGGTGTGGAACGGATACGAAAAAAGAAACAACGTCAACGCCAAAACAAGAGCCGACGGCTGCTGCAACGGCAGCGGCAACACCAGAGACAAAGAAAGAACCAGTTACCCTCAAGTTCATGCAGTATACCGCAAGCGGTTCGCAAGAGCAGACGCTCGGCGATATGGTGAAAGCATTCGAGTCGGCCAATCCAGACGTGAAAGTCAAAGTGGATATCGTCGATTACAATAACTACTACACGAAGCTCAATACACAGCTCGCATCGGGGGATGCGCCTGACGTATTTGAGGTCGGCTACGAAAACTTCGTCTCTTATGCAGCCAAAAATACACTAAAAGACTTGACGCCGATCATTGCGAAAGACACGACGTTCAAGCCGGAAATCTACAAAGGTCTAGCCTATGACTCTTTCAAATATAGCGGTAAGCAATACGGAGTCGTAGAGTCATTTTCAGACGTAGTTCTTTTCTATAATAAGGACTTGTTTGACAAAAAGCAAGTTGAGTATCCGAAGGCGGATTGGACGTGGAAGCAGGAGCTGGAAGCGGCTCAAAAGCTCACCGACGCCAAAAGCGGTGTATGGGGAACCTACTCGCCAATTCAATTCTATGAGTTTTACAAAACAATTGCTCAGAACGGCGGAGGTATCTGGAGTGCAGATGGCAAACCTACTGTAAACAGTAAAGAAAATATAGAAGCCTTGAACTGGATGTTGGATAAAGCGAAAAAGTATAAAGTGTCTCCAGCGCTCAACGATGATACTTTTAACCAGCCAGATGCTGACTTAAACGCATTTAAAGCGGGTAAGCTTGCTATGCTGCGTGGCGGAATTTGGAACTTTGGCCGCTTTGCGGATGCCCCGTTCAAATGGGATATTGCACTGGAGCCTGGGAATACGAAGAAAGCACATCATTTCTTTGCGGATGGCCTTGTTGTTTCTGAAAAAACGAAAAATGCCGAAGCAGCTTGGAAGTTTATCAAATTCATGTCCTCCGATCCTTCCGTTGTTAGCAAACGGATTGAGAAGGGCTGGAGTGTACCTGCTGTTTCTGATGAAAAAGTCATGGAGGCTTATTTCAAACAAACGCCGCCAGCTTCGAAGAAAATCGTGCTTGAAGCATTGAATTCGCTTGTACTTACGCCAGTAGGTCCAATTCCGGACAAATGGAACGACTTGACTAAAGCAATTGGCGACGAGCTGGATAAAGCGAAATTGAAATCCGATTATACAGCGGAAAAAGCACTAAATGAAGCGCAAGCAAAGATTGAAAAACTAGTAACTAAATAGCGTAGTGCTGACATAGAGTCGGCAGGGAAGGGGCATTGTTGCGGCAACGGCCCCTTTCTCATTCATACACGTATGGAGTAGGAGGATTTATGGTGCAAACAGTAGATTCAAATCAGAATGTTACTTACTTTTTAGATGAACATACAGGTCAGGTTACGATCTCAGGGCAGCTTGCCACTTTTAGAGATATTGCTTTTTTGAGTTATGCACTTATTCAGCGAGGTGAATCGGAGCGTGCATTACCTGTGCTGCGTTTGATGAGCAGCGATCAATTTAAGGGACAGTTGGCGCTGACAGATGTGGCGCTTCGGATATGGGCTTTCGGAGAATATCTGAAGGTAACGGAAGATCAGGATTTTAGGTTGGAAACAGAAGGGATCATCGAGGAAGCCACCTTACTTCTAGATACCCATTGGCAGAAACCGCAGCCTCATTGGCTGCAGCGTGGAAGCGAAGGGATTTATTTGAGTCATTTGGCGATGTACTTCGCTGCGGTTCAAGCCAATATTCAGAACGGAGTTGGCGAGCGGGGTGTGCGGTTACTGAAGGCGATCCGTGAGCTTGTCTTTGCTAGCTTCATTAAAGAGGGCCGAGTTGTCAGTGAACTAGGTGACACAGCGATTCATGGGGATATCCTCACAGCGGCGATTCCATTCGGTATGCTGGGTATTGAAGACCGTATTCTGATCGAAGCATTGTATAAACTGGAAGAAACACTTGTTAGAAAAGGTGTAAGATTCAAAGCTGGCGACACCTTTTATGGAGGCTGTGAGCGATCTGATCTTACCTGTCTTTTGGCGTGGTACTACGCTAAAAAAGGGGACACGGTTCGGGCGAAAGAACTGCTCGCTCAAGTGGAGTTGCATCAGAAGGAATATTTGAAGCTGTATGAGGTAGACGCTTTTACAGCCAAAGAGCCATTATTGCTCACTTATTGGCGTGAACATGCAGGGGAGCCACCCGTCAGTACATGGGGGGGCGTACTGTTGGAGCTTGCTCAGGCTGCGCTTGTTTCCGGTGATGTCCGCAGTGACAGCTTGGACAGCGTCTCTCTGGTGCATCAACCGACGGGTTACGATGACCCTTATGTCATCCTGCCTTACGAGCGGTTCCCCCGTCATCCCGAAGCAGGCGATTCGGTGCTGGTACGCCTCTTGGCTCAGCCTTTTCAAGCGAGTCAGGTCGTGACCGTGCAGGCCGCCGTGGGTGGCATTCCGGCTGCCGAAGCCGTGACCGCCGTCATGAAAGTGACGGACGGCGGGGAAAAGGTCTGGGAAGCGCAGCTTGGCCATTACCTTGCAGGTGACGAGGTCAGCTATGCCTTTGCGCTTCAAACCGGAAGCAAGTCGCTGAGTTCAGCGACTTACAGCTTTAAAGTGCGGGCATGGACGGCGCTGGAGCGCGTCCATGCTATGTACGAGACGACGGATGGCTTCGTCGTCGAATTGGCTTACGGTGCGGTGGACACTTGCACCGCACAGCTGTCTTTCCGCGCCGACGCGAGCGGCGCGATCAAGCTGACGTTCGCCGCAGACGGCGAACGCTTGCAGGGCGCGCCGGTACGGCGGGCGGCGCTGGATATTGGACGCGCACGGCTGGAAGCCGAGGTGCGCGGTGGCAAGCTTGCGCTCGCGCTGCGCAGCACGGAGGGCGTGCTGATGGAGGGCTTCGCCGCCGAAGGGAAGCCGCTTATCGAGGCATTAACCGATGGCACGGGGTGCCTGCATAAGCTTCGATTGAACTTGCAAACGAGGCCGGAGCATCGCTGGTTCGGCATGGGGGAACGTTTTTCCCATTATGAATATTCGGGTCATGAAGTCGATCAATATGTGTACAATCAGTACCGGGATCAAGGACTGAAGACGTACATGCCGGTTCCTTTTGCCATATCCTCAGGTGGATATGCGATCTTCGTGGATACGGCGCTTTATTCGACTTTCCGTTTTCATACACGATTATCTGATCTTGTTGAAGTAGAAGCGGATGTGTCGCAGGCAAATCAACAGCTGGTTGCGTATTTATTTGCGGAGGAGCCGCTCACGATGGTCGGACAGTTCACCCATCTATCGGGCAAACCTGTATTGCCGCCGAAGTGGTCGTTTGGACCATGGATGTCCAGCAATAACTGGGATTCCCAGGCAGATGTTTTGAAACAGGCCGAGTTAACGGCGAAGTATCAAATCCCGTCCACTGTGCTAGTTATCGAGCAATGGAGTGACGAAGCGACGTTCTATATTTTTAACGATGCGCAGTACAATGTCAAAGACGGTAACGAACCATTTCACTATGATGAGTTCCAGTTCCCGGAATGGGGCCGTTGGCCGAATCCGAAGGGAATGGTCGAAGAGCTGCATGAGCAGGGTTTGAAGGTGCTTTTATGGCAAATACCCATTCATAAACATATGTATGGCGTTACTCACGGTCAGCGCGATCAGGATGAAATTACACTCCTGGAGCAAGGTTACTGTGTGAAAACGGCCGATGGGGAGCCGTACACATTGCCTTATAACTGGTTTAAGGATTGCCATATTCTTGACTTTACGAATCCAGAAGCGGCGAAATGGTGGTTTAATAAACGCCAATACCTCGCAGATGAGATCGGTGTGGATGGCTTTAAAACAGATGGCGGCGAATTCGTCTTCGGTCACGATCTGCAGTTCTATGATGGCTCTACCGGCCGCGAAATGCGCAATTTGTATCCGAATTTGTATGTGGGCAGCTATTACGATTTCATCCAGCAGTATGCCAAAGATGGAGGCATTACCTTTAGCCGGGCGGGCTACACCGGAGCGCAGCGGTACCCGATGCACTGGGCTGGCGACGAGCGTTCGACCTTCCAGGCCTTCCGTTCCTCGATGATTGCCGGGTTATCCAGCAGTATGTCGGGCATCCCGTTCTGGGGCTGGGATCTGGGTGGCTTTCATGGGGACATTCCGACGGCGGAGCTGTTTATAAGATCCACACAAATGGCAGCTTTTTGCCCAGTGATGCAGTATCATGCTGAAACGAAAGGCGAGTTCAATCAAGACCGAACGCCGTGGAACATCGCTGAACGAACAAATCAGCCGCTTGTCATCGATTTATACAAAAGGTACGCAGACATTCGAATGAACCTCTTGCCTTACATCTATGATCAAGCGATCCGTACCAGTCGAACAGGGCTGCCTATGATGCGTGCAATGTCCCTTCAATTCCCTACTGATCCGCATTGTACCGAAATGATTAGTGAGTACATGTTCGGAGAAAGCTTGCTGGTTGCTCCCGTTACGGAGGAGGGCCATGGTGCTAAAGAGATTTATTTCCCGGAAGGGTCATGGTTATCTTTGTTCGATCAAGATGAGGTCCAAGGTCCTTGCCTAATGAAAGTTGCTGCACCTTTGGAAACGATCCCTGTTTATCAGAAACAGGATAGTATCATTGCGCTCAATCTCGCTGAGAATTATTCACTTGGTGATCATGTGGGCAATAGCGTAAACCGTTATGAGCATTTATGTTTCCGAGTTTATGTTGTGGGTGAACTGCAGGCAGAGTTTGAGGATGACCTAGGCAATCGTGTGAACATTTCAGCAAAAAGAGTCAGTGGTCAGATTCGTTTGCACTGGTCAAGCAGTCTTAGTCATAATCAAGCAATAACCTTTATTTTACATCAACCAGAAGGTGTATCCATCGTTTCAAATTCAGAAACGGAACTCTCACCAGTCGATCGTGTGGAACTACTGCTTCCGGGTCATTATTTGATTAGCCAAAAGAATCTACTCATTACTGTCTCGGAATCGGCAGGAAGTCTGGTGATAGCGCAGTGATTTTGTTCGGGTTCCCTCACTGTGGAGATCACTCAAAGTCGTACCTTACTTGGAGCAGAGGATTACCCGCTCGTGTTAGGTTCCAACATATTGAACTGAGTCAAGCCCGATTATCCATGCGCGAGGTTTCCTCTGAACTGTGGGAGCAAGCTCTGCACGAGACCTGTCAATACGTCAAGCAGCAGCTGATGCCTAGTGAAGAATATGTGTTTATCGGCCACTGCTGGGGCAGCTTGCTTGCCTTTGAGGCCAGTCATCGCTTGAAAGCAGAAGGCATTGCTGAGCCAAGGCACTTATTTCTATCTGGCTGCAGCGCCCCGCATCTTCTTCGGCCTCGAAGTGTACTGAATCGCATGCAGGAGGATGCACCTGAGATTGGCTGCCTGCCTGTGGAGGAATATCGTGGTCAGGTCAATAGAGAGCCACTTCGTGCTAGGTTCAGTGTTTTTACAGGTAAGAAGGATGAACATGCGCTAGTTGATCATCTGTCGGAGTGGAGCCGTTATACCGCGAAAATATGCGATGTGCACGTTTGTGAAGGCGATCATCACTACTGGCAATCGGATTCAAACAAATGGCTGCAGCTCGCACAGACGATTGTAGAAAGGGAATATCTGATGTAAGCAAACGGCGGTCACGATTATATAGGATTCGTGGCCGCCCAATATTGAAAGGGGGGATGCTTGGAGCGGCGCATACATGGCGAGGAATAACAGTAGTGGAGCCTCTAAGTCATTCGTGTTTAGCAAACAAATTTCGGTACGAAAGGGGAAACGTTTATGTATGTAAGGAATTTATCGGTACCATTCCGATTTTCTCTCTCTTGTTTGCTCTGTTTCTGTCTCTTCGTCCCACCTATTTATGCCATTGATGGTGTTCATCATGCGCCATACGGCATCGATGATCTGTACGAGATTCAGGCAACGGAGCGGAGTCCAAGAGATCCCGTTGCTGGCGACACCGTGTATATCAAAATAACAACGTGGCCCATAGAATCTGGTCAAACGGCTTGGGTGACCTGGACGAAAAATGGTGTCAATCAAGCTGCTGTCGGAGCAGCTTACAAATACAACAGCGGGAACAACACTTACTGGGAAGCGAACCTTGGCACTTTTGCAAAAGGGGATGTGATCAGTTATACCGTTCATGGCAACAAGGATGGCGCGAATGAGAAGACTAGTGGACCTTTTACTTTTACGGTAACTGGATGGGAATCCATTAGCAGTGTCAGCTCCATAACGAATAATACGAACCGTGTTGTGCTGAATGCGGTGCCGAATACAGGCACTTTGACGCCGAAGATCAACCTGTCTTTTTCAGCGGACGATGTACTCCGTGTTCAGGTTTCTCCAACTGGAACAGGAACGTTAAGCAGTGGACTTAGCAATTACACGGTTTCAGATACCGCATCAACCACTTGGCTTACTACCTCTAAGCTGAAGGTGAAGGTGGATAAGTATCCTTTCAAACTTAGTGTGTATAAGCCTGATGGAACGACGTTGATTGCCCGTCAATATGACAGCACCACGAATCGTAACATAGCCTGGCTAACCAATGGCAGTACCATCGTCAACAAGGTAGAAGATCATTTCTATTCGCCGACTTCAGAGGAGTTTTTTGGCTTTGGCGAGCATTACAACAACTTCCGTAAACGCGGAAATGATGTGGACACCTACGTGTTCAATCAGTATAAGAATCAAAATGACCGAACCTACATGGCAATTCCTTTTATGCTTAACAGCAGCGGATATGGCATTTTCGTAAATTCAACGTATTATTCCAAATTTCGATTGGCAACCGAACGCACCGATATGTTCAGCTTTACGGCTGATACAGGGGGTAGTGCTGCCTCGACACTGGATTATTATTTCATTTACGGAAATGATTTGAAAAATGTTGTGGGTAACTACGCTAACATTACCGGTAAGCCAACCGCGCTGCCGAAATGGGCTTTCGGGTTATGGATGTCAGCTAACGAGTGGGATCGTCAATCCAAGGTGACTACAGCCATTAATAACGCGAATACCAACAATATTCCGGCAACGGCAGTTGTGCTTGAACAGTGGAGTGATGAGAACACGTTTTACATTTTCAATGATGCCACGTATACCCCAAAAACGGGCAGCGCTGCGCATGCCTACACCGATTTCACTTTCCCGACAACAGGGAAATGGACGGATCCAAAAGCTATGGCGGACAATGTGCATAACAATGGGATGAAATTGGTGCTCTGGCAGGTCCCTATTCAGAAATGGACTTCAACGCCTTATACCCAGAAAGATAATGACGAAGCTTATATGACTGCTCAGAATTATGCTGTGGGCAACGGCAGTGGAGGTCAGTACCGGATACCAACAGGACAATGGTTCGAGAACAGTTTGCTGCTCGATTTTACAAATACGACCGCGAAAAACTGGTGGATGTCTAAACGCGCTTATCTGTTTGATGGTGTAGGAATTGACGGCTTCAAAACAGATGGCGGTGAAATGGTATGGGGTCGCTCGAATACCTTCGCAAACGGTAAGAAAGGAGATGAAATGCGCAATCAATACCCAAATGAGTATGTGAAGGCATATAACGAGTACGCACGCTCGAAGAAAGCCGATGCGGTCTCCTTCAGTCGATCAGGCACACAAGGCGCGCAGGCGAATCAGATTTTCTGGTCCGGTGACCAAGAGTCGACCTTTGGTGCTTTTCAACAGGCTGTGAACGCAGGGCTCACAGCAAGTATGTCTGGCGTTCCTTATTGGAGTTGGGATATGGCAGGCTTCACAGGCACTTATCCAACGGCAGAGTTGTATAAACGAGCTACCGAAATGGCCGCTTTTGCACCGGTCATGCAGTTTCATTCCGAGTCTAACGGCAGCTCCGGTATTAACGAGGAGCGCTCGCCATGGAACGCACAAGCGCGTACAGGCGACAATACGATCATTAGTCATTTTGCCAAATATACGAATACACGTATGAATTTACTTCCGTATATTTATAGCGAGGCAAAGAAATCAAGTGATACTGGCGTTCCGATGATGCGCGCCATGGCGCTTGAATATGGGGCAGACACGAACACGTACGGTTTGACGCAGCAATATATGTTCGGGGGAAATTTGCTCGTTGCTCCTGTCATGAATCAGGGAGAAACAAACAAGAGTATTTATCTTCCGCAGGGGGATTGGATCGATTTCTGGTTCGGTGCTCAGCGTCCTGGCGGTCGAACAATCAGCTACAATGCCGGGATAGATGATCTACCGGTTTTTGTGAAGTCCGGCAGCATATTTCCGTTGAATTTGAACGCGCAATATCAGGTAGGTGGGACCATTGGCAACAGCTTGACGAGCTACACCAACCTCTCATTCCGCATTTATCCGCTTGGTACTACAACGTATGACTGGAATGATGATATAGGCGGTTCGGTGAAAATCATAACGTCTACAGAGCAATATGGGTTGAATAAAGAAACAGTCACTGTTCCAGCAATTAATTCTACGAAGACATTGCAAGTGTATACGACTAAGCCTTCCTCTGTAACGGTGGTTGGTTCTGCGATGACAGAGTACAGTACATTAACCGCCTTAATCGGAGCATCGACAGGCTGGTATTACGACTCAGTACAGAAATTCACTTACGTAAAGCTTGGTTCAAGTGCATCTGCTCAATCTGTTGTACTAAATGGCGTCAATAAGGTGGAATATGAAGCTGAGTTCGGAACGCAAAGCGGCGTAACTACGAACACGAACCATACGGGTTATACAGGTACTGGATTTGTAGACGGCTTTGAGACTCTGGGAGACAATGTCATCTTCGATGTTTCTGTCAAAGCCGCAGGTACTTATACGATGAAGGTTCGCTATTCATCCGGAGCAGGCAATGGCTCAAGAGCCATTTATGTGAATAACACGAAAGTGACGGACCTTGCTTTACCGCAAACAACAAACTGGGATACATGGGGGACGGCTACGGTTAGCGTCTCGCTGAGTGCTGGTCTCAACACGGTGAAAGTCAGCTATGATGGTACCAGTTCACTTGGCATTAATCTCGATAACATCGCGATTGTAGAGCAATAAAAAGTAGGGAGGGCAAGTCCCTCCCTTAATTTCTAATCGAAAGGAAGTATCATTGATGAGTCCACCAAACAAAGAAGTTCCACGTATCCTTGCTTTATTCACAGCATTTACGTTGTTTGGTTCAACCCTTACCTTGCTTCCTGCTTCTCCTGCTCATGCTTATGTCAGCAGCTTAGGCAATCTCATCTCTTCGAGCGTAACTGGAGATACCTTGACGTTAACGGTTGATAATGGTGCGGAGCCGAGTGATGACCTCTTGGTTGTACAAGCGGTGCAAAATGGTATCTTGAAGGTAGATTATCGACCGAATGGCATAGCGGCAAGCGCGAAGACACCGATGCTGGATCCAAATAAAACTTGGTCAGCTGTAGGAGCTACG
This sequence comes from Paenibacillus germinis, assembly GCF_013141785.1. NCBI lineage: Bacteria > Bacillati > Bacillota > Bacilli > Caryophanales > Paenibacillaceae > Paenibacillus > Paenibacillus germinis. The sequence goes on along the minus strand of NZ_WHOC01000019.1, from coordinate 646,075 downwards.
ATTAACACGGCAGCCAATCCAATGACCATCACGACCTCCACTATGAAGATTGAGATTACCAAGAACCCCGTTCGAATGACGGTCAAAAAGGCTGACGGCACTACGCTATTCTGGGAACCATCCGGCGGTGGTGTATTCTCAGACGGTGTGCGCTTCGTTCATGCCACCGGGGACAATATGTATGGCATCCGGAGCTTCAATGCTTTTGATAGCGGGGGTGATCTGCTGCGGAATTCGTCCAGTCATGCTGCCCATGCAGGTGAACAGGGGGATTCCGGTGGTCCGCTTATTTGGAGTACAGCGGGTTATGGATTATTAGTCGATAGCGATGGCGGCTACCCCTATACAGATAGCACGACCGGCCAAATGGAGTTTTATTATGGTGGAACCCCTCCTGAGGGACGTCGTTATGCGAAACAAAACGTGGAGTATTATATTATGCTCGGAACCCCTCAAGAAATTATGACCGGCGTAGGGGAAATCACGGGGAAACCACCCATGCTTCCTAAGTGGTCGCTTGGATTCATGAACTTTGAGTGGGATACGAATCAAACGGAATTTACGAATAATGTGGATACGTATCGTGCCAAAAATATCCCTATAGATGCTTACGCCTTTGACTATGACTGGAAAAAGTACGGGGAAACCAACTATGGTGAATTCGCGTGGAATGCGACTAATTTCCCTTCTGCTTCCACGACTTCTCTAAAGACAACAATGGATGCTAAAGGCATCAAAATGATCGGAATTACGAAACCCCGAATCGTTACCAAGGATGCTTCTACGAATGTGACGACCCAGGGGACGGACGCGACGAACGGAGGTTATTTTTATCCGGGCCATAACGAGTATCAGGATTATTTCATACCCGTAACTGTACGCAGTATCGATCCTTATAATGCTAGCGAACGTACCTGGTTCTGGAATCATTCCATAGATGCGCTCGATAAAGGAATCGTTGGTTGGTGGAATGACGAGACGGATAAAGTATCTTCGGGTGGAGCTTCGTATTGGTTTGGTAATTTCACAACGGGCCACATGTCTCAGACCATGTACGAGGGTCAAAGGGCTTACACGAGTGGAGCACAGCGTGTTTGGCAAACCGCTAGAACTTTCTACCCAGGTGCCCAGCGGTATGCGACTACGCTTTGGTCTGGTGATATTGGCATTCAATACAATAAAGGCGAGCGGATCAACTGGGCTGCTGGAATGCAGGAGCAAAGGGCAGTTATGCTATCCTCAGTGAACAACGGCCAGGTGAAATGGGGCATGGACACTGGCGGATTCAATCAGCAGGATGGCACGACGAACAATCCGAATCCCGATTTATACGCACGGTGGATGCAGTTCAGCGCTTTAACACCTGTTTTCCGTGTACATGGGAACAACCATCAGCAGCGCCAGCCATGGTACTTCGGATCGACGGCGGAAGAGGCTTCCAAAGAGGCTATTCAGCTGCGGTACTCCTTGATCCCTTATATGTATGCCTATGAGAGAAGTGCTTACGAGAATGGGAATGGGCTCGTTAGGCCCTTGATGCAGGTATATCCGACGGATGCTGCTGTCAAAAATTACACGGATGCTTGGATGTTCGGTGACTGGCTGCTAGCTGCGCCTGTGGTAGATAAACAGCAGACGAGTAAAGATATCTATTTGCCGTCTGGTTCATGGATTGACTATGCGCGAGGTAATGCAATAAACGGCGGTCAAACCATCCGTTACTCGGTTAATCCGGACACGTTGACAGACATTCCTCTCTTTATTAAAAAAGGTGCCATTATTCCAACACAGAAAGTGCAGGATTACGTTGGGCAGGCTTCCGTCACTTCCGTTGATGTGGATGTGTTTCCGGATACGACGCAGTCGAGTTTCACGTACTACGATGATGATGGCGCCAGCTATAACTACGAAGGCGGCACTTATTTTAAGCAAAATATGACTGCGCAGGATAATGGTGCAGGCTCGCTAAGTTTTACATTAGGGGCAAAAAGTGGGAGCTACACGCCACCACTGCAATCCTATATCGTTAAGCTGCATGGTTCAGCTGGGACTTCCGTAACGAATAACAGTGCGGCTATGACGTCCTATGCAAGCTTGCAAGCATTAAAAGCTGCCGCTGGGGAAGGCTGGGCAACTGGGAAGGACATCTATGGGGATGTGACCTATGTGAAAGTGACGGCAGGTACAGCTTCCTCTAAAGCTATTGCTGTTACGGGTGTTACTGCAGTGAGTGCAACTTCTGCACAATACGAAGCAGAGGATGCGTCGCTTTCTGGCAGTACGGTTGCTACAAAAGCTTCCATTAATACCAATCATACAGGATATACCGGAACTGGATTTGTTGATGGTTTGGGCAATGCAGGCGCGGGTGTCACTTTCTATCCAAAGGTGAAAACAGGCGGTGACTATAATGTCTCCCTACGTTATGCGAATGCTTCAGGCTCAGCTAAGTCTGTCAGTATTTTTGTTAATGGAAAAAGGGTGAAGTCCACCTCACTCGCTAATCTCGCGAATTGGGACACATGGTCTACCCAATCAGAGACACTGCCACTGACGGCCGGTGTGAATGTTGTGACCTATAAGTATTACTCCGATGCGGGCGATACGGGCAATGCTAACATTGATAACATTACGATACCCTTTGCACCAACCATCGGTAAATATGAAGCAGAGAGTGCTGAGCTTTCTGGTGGCAGTGCTATGAACACGAACCATTGGTACTATAGTGGTACAGCATTTGTAGACGGATTAAGTGCTATAGGTGCGCAGGTGAAATACAATGTGAATGTCCCTAGCGCTGGGAGCTATCGGGTAGCGCTGCGATATGCTAATGGCAGTGCAGCAACGAAAACGTTGAGTACTTACATCAATGGAACCAAGCTAGGACAAACCAGTTTCACGAGTGCTGGTACGAATTGGAATGTCTGGCAGGATAATGTGCAAACGGTGACTTTAAACGCAGGGGCAAACACGATTGCGTTTAAATACGATGCTGCTGACAGTGGGAACATCAACTTAGATCGCTTGCTTCTTTCAACTTCGGCAGCGGGAACGCCGGTTTCTGAGCAGAATCTGTTAGACAATCCTGGTTTCGAACGTGACACGAGTCAAAGTCATAATTGGGTGGAGTGGCATCCAGGCACGCAAGCTGTTGCTTATGGCGTTGATAGCGGCTCAACAACCAATCCGCCGGAATCCCCATGGACGGGTGATAAGCGGGCATACTTCTTTGCAGCAGGCGCCTATCAACAAAGCATCCATCAAACCATTAGTGTTCCTGTTAATAATGTGAAATACAAATTCGAAGCCTGGGTCCGCATGAAGAGTACGACACCTACGACGGCCAGAGCCGAAATTCAAAACTATGGCGGATCTGCCATTTATGCGAATATCAGTAACAGCGGTGATTGGAAATACATCAGTGTAAGTGATATTATGGTGACCAATGGTCAGATCGATGTTGGATTTTACGTGGATTCTCCTGGCGGAACTACGCTTCACTTTGATGATGTGCGCGTGACCAAACAATAAACAAATAACCAGCTCTCCCGCGAATGGGAGGGCTGGTTATTTGTTCGTTATAATACGTATTCGTGTAAAGATTATTAAACACTTTGAAGTGCTTGCTGAACTTCTTGCACAATAGATAACGCCGCGGTGCGGGCACTTGAGAATGCGCGTTCTGCAAGCTCTCCCTTGCCTGTACAGCCGTCTCCGCAGAAGTAGAAAGGCACGTTTTCCACGCGTATCGGCAGCAGATTGTTGGAAGCAATGTTTTTCACGCTGGATACCATCGCTTTTTTCGAAACCCGTTTCACGGCTGTGACATCGCGCCAGCCTGGATAATGTTTATCAAATAGAGCTTCCATTTGGACGTTCTTTTCTTCGAGATATGCTTTGCGCTGCTCCTCGTTATCAAAGCGGTCGCTTAAGTATGCGATACCCTGCAGCAGCTGCCCACCTTCTGGTACCAGTGTGTGATCTGTCGCGGAAACATCGCTGATGAACAACTTGTTATCCATGTCGCTGATGTAGCTGAAGGGTCTCGCGACAACACGGCTTAATCCAACGTCATACACCATGACTTCGGTTGCTGTATTGGATTCATACGGAGCTAGGAACGGCTCCCACGCTGTACCCTTCAGAAGTTTGACGACTTGCTGAACCGGCATAGCGAAAATCACTTTGTCAAAGGCGACTTCACGGTTTTTGGTTTGCAGTACAAATTTACGATCTGCGTAACGGAGGTTCTCCACGCCTTCTTGAAGGGCAATTTCCCATTTACCGGACATTGTAAGCTTTTGCTTAAGCTGATTCGTAATAACGGCCCAGCTTCCCAATATATAATTGACGGGCTTCGATGAAAGGAACAAGTTGTGATAGTACTCGCTGATTACCGCCCCGGATACATTGCGTGCATCTTCAGGTGTAATGAAGAAGTTGGAGCAAACCAGATGCTCCCATAACTCTTTAACATCCTCGTCTGCATTGGACTCTGCCAAATAATCAGCAAGAGTTGCGTAGTTTTTTAAGTTGTGAATATTCGCGATAATGGCTGTAATTTCACCGACGAATCTTACTTTTTGCATTGTGCTGAGCAGATCAGTTTTTAAAAGGTTAATCGCGTCGAGTGGTGCTGGTGTAAGCTGACTATGTTTCGCGTAAAAAACTTTGCGCTTATCAACTTGCTTAGAAGAGAAAGATAGTCCAAGTTCACGTTCCATGTTTGTTAACGTATGACGATCAATCCCATAGATGGCATGTGCGCCATAGTTGAGTGTAAATCCTGCTTTTTCGTAAGTAAAAGCCCGTCCTCCAAGCTGCGGACTGCGCTCGAAAAGGATACCTTCAACATGTGGATTCTCAGATAAATAAGCAGCCGCTGTTAATCCGGCCAAGCCTCCACCAATAATTGCTACTTTCATTTTGTTTTCCTCCTTGGGGACTGGTTCTACCTGTAGGGATACGTAGGGCTCGCTGGAGCGCAAACCTACCCAAAGCCAGGCTAAGTTATTTTTCATCATGGAAAGTAAATCGGCGTCATCTTGATTGCACCATGTGCGGACCGTTCCCGCATACATGCAAACGAGCAGTTCGATTTTTCTTGGTTCAGGAAGCCAATGTAACAAACTTTCAGATAATACGTTTAATTGCTGTTGTTCTTCCGTTTTTATGGTTTCATTCTGCAAGGATAAAGCTTGTAAACTGCGGACTAATCGGGGTGAAGATTGAATATTGGACGATAAGTCTAAAAATAAGCGATTAATGTGTCCTTCAAGGGATTGTACCTTGGAGGGAGGTTGCTTTACCCATTCTTGAATCAATTGAATTTGTTTGCTGTAAAGGGCAGAAATAATAGCATCTTTGCTTTTGAAATAATGATAAAACGTTCCCTTTGATGATCCTGTCGCCGCGATGATATCGTCTACGGATACATGCTCATACCCTTTTTCCATAAACATGGTTAAGGCGACTTCCATCATCACATCACGCTTTTTGCGGGTGGAGGCTCTCATGAATTGGCTCATCCGCTCACTCCATTCCAACCATCGATTTACTCTTATTATATGCAAAAATAGACTTCCAGTCTACATATTAATTGACCATACGCATAAAGTTTGAAAAAGGAAAAAACAATCTAAATCATTATTTACCGTGTGATGTCGATACCAGCGGTCTATACTTCAGAATAGAACCACATGAGAGGATGAAATAAACACTTGAAAAATGAAGATTTAGGATGGAATTCCTTTTTTGAAAAAGCATTCGAACCTTACCTAAACGAGGGATATCAAGTTGGCCGGGTGTCCTTGGAACATAAACATATGTATCGCGTTCAGACGGAAGTCGGGGAAGCACTAGCAGAGGTATCGGGTAAAATGCGGCATCTTGCTTTCCGGCGCGAAGACTACCCAGCTGTAGGCGATTGGGTTGTACTGTCTATCAGGGGAGAAGAACAGCGAGCAACAATCCATGCTGTATTACCGCGCAAAAGTAAGTTTTCCCGTAAAGTCGCTGGTCAAGTCACCGAAGAACAAATTGTTGCCTCAAATGTAGATACAGTGTTTCTGTTCACTGCACTCAATTTAGATTTTAATGTACGCCGTATTGAGCGTTATATGGTGTTAGCTTGGGAGAGCGGAGCAAATCCGGTTATTGTTCTAAGTAAAGCGGATTTATGTGAGGATCCGGAAGCACTTGCTGCAGAGGTCGCGGCTGTTGCGGTTGGTGTGCCCATTCATATTATTAGTTCAGCAGAAAATCGCGGACTAGATGAGCTTGCCGCTTATATTTCTCCAGGTCAAACAGTCGCGCTTCTTGGCTCTTCCGGTGTTGGCAAATCAACCTTGGTGAATCGTATCTATGGGAAGGATATTCTGGATACAGGGGATATTCGTTCGGGGGATGACAAAGGGAAGCACACTACGACCCACCGCGAGCTCATTACGCTGCCTGGAGGAGGCATATTGATTGATACACCAGGTATGCGTGAACTCCAGCTGTGGGATGTTTCAGAAGGGTTAAGCACGTCATTTCAAGATATCGAAGAGCTTGCAGAAATGTGTTACTTTCAGGATTGTAAGCATGAAAATGAACCGAAATGCGCTGTGAATCATGCGCTAGATGAAGGGACTTTGGCAGTTGAACGATTTAATAACTACGTAAAATTACAAAAGGAACTCGCTTATTTGGCGCGCAAAGAAGATAAAGGGCTTCAAGCAGCCGAGAAAGCGAAATGGAAAAAGCTGCGCCAGTCCTTAAAAACTCAGCATAACCGTTAAAATTTTTCGTAGTTAGATAAGCCCTAACGCGTTCACAGAGTAGCCTTTTGCCTATAGCTGAATATGCTGTTGGTAAAAAGGAGTGTGATGAGCCTATGAAACATCAGGAAGCACATGAGATATGTAAAAAGCATATGTACCGTTATGTGAGCGTCACAATGACAAGTGGTGTGGTTTATGACGGTATTGTGGAAAATGTGGATGATGACCATCTGTACTTAGCCGTTCCGATTGGTGGAATGGATCAGGAACAAATGAGAGCTTTTTTACCCTATCCGGGTTTTGGCTACCCATACGGATATCCAGGTTATGGATTTCCGGGTTACGGTTACGGCTTTCCAAGGCGCCGCTTTGCCAGACAAATCCTACCGCTTGCTGGATTACTAGTCTTATCCTTACTCCCATATTATTAATAGAATGAAACCTGTTCAAACTAGAAACATCTTACAATCAATAAGATGTTTCTTTTTTTTGCAATTATTCCATTTAAAATTGTAGATTGGATTGGATTTTTTAGCTCTTTTCCGATAAAATTAAAAGTAGTAGTTTCACGAAAGTGGGGGACAAGCCGAACAATGAGTGATTGTATTTTCTGTAAAATTATTGCGGGGGAACTTCCCTCTAAGAAAGTGTTTGAGGACGAACAAGTTGTTGCTTTTCATGATATTCAGCCAGCTTCGCCCATTCATGTCCTTATCATTCCTAAGAAGCATATTGCTTCATTAGCCGATGCGGGAGAAGAGGATTGGAACATGATCGGACAAATTCAGCGAGTGGCTGCGCAAATTGCTAGAGAACTAGAAGTAGAAGAATCTGGTTATCGGGTTATAACGAATATTGGAGCTAACGCGGGGCAAATTGTTCACCATCTTCATTATCATCTTATGGCTGGGGCACGATTATCGCCTTTAGGAGTGCACAATTAAGCTTCCTTTCACAAATCGAAAGGTTTGCGATTGACACCCTAATTACTATGACCTATAATGAGATTTGATGAACCGTTTTGTCTTAGATGGTCTGTTCGGAGGGAGGGAAAACTGTTGTCAGAAACTCGAGTTCGTAAGAACGAAACTATAGATGCTGCACTTCGTCGCTTTAAGCGTTCCATCGCTAAGGATGGCATTCTTGCAGAAGTTAAAAAACGTAAACATTATGACAAGCCTAGCGTTAAGCGTAAGCTTAAATCTGAGGCTGCTCGTAAGAGAAAGTTCTAGGAGGCAACATGAGCTTAAGCGATCGATTGAACGAAGATATGAAGCAAGCGATGAAGAGTCAGGACAAGTTCAAACTCTCCGTAATTCGAATGGTGCGATCTACCATTAAGAATTCTGAGATTGAATTGAAAAGAGCCTTAGATGACAATGAAGTGCTTGACGTTCTAACTCGTGAAATCAAACAGCGTAAGGATTCCCTCCATGAATTTACGAAGGCCGGCAGAGATGATTTGGCCGATAGCCTGAAGGCAGAACTTGTTATTCTAGCTGAGTACATGCCGCAACAGCTTTCTGAGGAAGAAGTGAAAGCCATTGTACAGCAGACCATCCAGCAAATTGGTGCTTCTTCCAAAGCGGATATGGGCAAAGTGATGACGGCATTGATGCCTCAGGTCAAAGGACGCGCTGATGGTAAACTTATCAATCAGTTAGTTCAACAATTATTAGGTTAATACTAAATATGTTAGAAAAGACCGAGTGGACCAAGTCCTCTCGGTTTTTTGTTTCCACATAAGAAAGTTTAAGTTTTCGATCCCGAAAACCGCTTTCTTTTTGGCGCTAAACCTAATATAGGGATCTTTGGTCGTAGACCAAAGTCTCTCCGCTATAGGGATCTTTGGTCGTAGATCAAAGTCTCACCTCGCTAAACGAGTCGCGCATCCCTGAATGGCCGAGGGTAGAGGTCTTCTCATTCTCTTTAACAAAAACGAAACAGTTTGTGTGTTGGAACGTACATATTAGTGATAAGGAAGATTCAGGGAAAGGAGTGAATGATGATGTTTGTAGAAAACTTATCTGCCTTTCTGACTCATCCCGTTACAGCGACAGTATTATTAGTGGTTGGGATCATTGGAATTGCATTGGAGCTGCTTTTTTTCAGCAGTGGATTGCTCGCCTTAGCGGGGGTAGCTGGTTTTGCTCTTTATTTTCTCGGTTTTTATTTAGCTGGTTTTGCTGGTTTCGGTGACTTGGCTGTCTTCGGAATCGGGTTAATTCTTCTTATCCTAGAATTGGTCGTTCCGAGTTTTGGGATTCTAGGTGTATTAGGTGCAATATGCCTCTTTGGCGGGGTTCTGATGGCATCTTCAGATCCCACACAGGCAGCGATAATGTTGGGTATCGCCTTGTTGTTAGCTATCGTTGCGATCTCCTTCGCAATCAAAACCTTTAAGCACCGCGGTATTTGGAACCGTTTTATTCTAAAGGAGCAGCTAACAACGAACAAAGGATTTACTTCCAGTCCAGATCGATCCTATTTGATTGGAATGACAGGAGAAGCGATTACTCCGCTCCGCCCGGCAGGGACTGCAATCATTCATGGTGAGCGCGTGGATGTGGTGACGAATGGCAGTTTTATTCCCACGGGAAGGAATGTAGTTGTTGTGGAAGTAGAAGGAGTTCGCGTTGTAGTACGAGAGAATGAAGCGGAGAGACTTTGAGCTACGCTCAAAGGTCCCTATATTAGGAGGAACATAAATGAATATAGAACCAGGATTATATTTGGTGTTGGTTGCGGCCATTGTTATTATTGCACTTTCGGTATTGTTGAGCATTGTGCCTGTCATGCTTTGGATTTCTGCACTTGCTTCCGGAGTAAGAATTAGCATCATTACTTTAATTGCTATGAGGCTTCGCCGCGTGACCCCAAGTAGGATCGTCAATCCGATGATTAAAGCTACTAAAGCGGGTATTGATTTAAGTGTCAATCAGCTAGAAAGCCACTTTCTTGCAGGTGGTAACGTTGATCGGGTTGTCAATGCTTTAATTGCTGCTCACCGCGCGAAGATTCACTTGGAGTTTGAGCGTGCAGCGGCTATCGATCTCGCAGGGCGGGATGTCTTGTTAGCCGTTCAAATGAGTGTAAATCCACGTGTTATTGAAACACCTAATGTTTCAGCAGTGGCGAAGAACGGCATTGAAGTAAAGGTTATTGCCAGGGTTACGGTTCGAGCCAACATTGACCGACTTGTTGGGGGTGCGGGCGAGGAAACGATTATCGCTCGTGTAGGTGAGGGGATTGTGACTACAGTTGGTTCAAGTGACTCTCACAAAGATGTATTAGAGAATCCAGATTTGATTTCACGAACGGTTCTGGGTAAAGGGTTAGATGCTGGAACAGCTTTTGAAATATTATCGATTGATATCGCGGATGTGGATGTAGGTAAAAATATTGGCGCCCATTTACAAACGGAACAGGCAGAAGCTGATAAGCGAATCGCTCAGGCTAAAGCTGAGGAAAGACGTGCGATGGCCGTTGCTGCTGAGCAAGAAATGAAAGCTAGAGTTGTTGAAATGCGTGCGAAAGTTGTCGAATCGGAGTCGCAGGTGCCGCTTGCGATGGCTGAAGCACTTCGAAACGGTAAACTAGGTGTCATGGACTATATGAATCTTAAAAATATTGATGCAGATACACAAATGCGTTCTTCACTTGGGAAAATAAATGATGGTAAGAGTGAGAAAGAATAGTAGTCTTGAAGAGGTGATCAGGTGGGACAGCTCATTGAAATTTTGTTGAAGAACTGGTATCTGGTTATTATTGCATTCGCCTTTTTTTATCAAATTCGAAATAAGGGCCGGCGAGCAAATCAGGAAACTAAGACGAGGCCGGGAATGCCATCCTTTGGTGAAGCTCCTAATGGCGCTACGCGACCCGTAGAAGCGAAGAAATCAGGGCAGAAGGGGATTGGATCGACCTTACAATCGGGACGCGTGCAAGACGAGTATGGTCGTTCTATCACAGCCAAGGCGGTCTCGACAATGCCCAATCAGAAGGCTTCTCCATTCAGCTCGCCTACACAGATTATTAATGATAGCTCATCTGTTTACGCAGATGCGATCTCTACGCCGAATCCTTTTCCTGAACAACCGAACCAGGAACAGCTGCTGCAAGGAATTGTGTGGGCTGAAATTCTCGGTCCGCCTAGGTCAAAGAAGCCTTATCGCAGATAAAAGGATGTAAGAACGCCCTCTCGATTGATCGAGAGGGCGTTCTTTGCTTTGCAGGTTTTTCACATAAAACTGGCGCACTCCGCATAATTTGGTAGAAAGTCTCTGCGCATTTTCTGTATTTATGATCATCTAGTTAGAGGGGGTACTCCCAGCTATGCGTCGCTTGACCCGCAAATGGAACCAGTTCACGGCCAAAATCCTTGATCTTCCTCAGGATGTGGTACAGGACTTGCCGCGAATTACGATGATCGGCAACGTACAGCTTTATGTAGAGAATCATCGGGGTGTACTTCATTTTTCCAGTGAAAAGTTGAAGCTCGAATTAACGAAAGGGACGTTAGAAGTGTTCGGGAAGCAATTAGTTATTCGAGCTATTCTTTCAGAAGAAGTGTTTATTGAAGGCTTGATCGATCATGTGAAATATGAACCATAGATGAAAGAATGGACTGAGAACAGGAGGCTGAGTCATGAAACAATCCCTTTTCATTGCTCGTTTGCGAGGTTATGTGCGCATTCAAATACGAGGTGAAGGTTGTGAAAGATTAATTAATCCCATGATGGAGAAGGGCTTCTCCATATGGGATATTCAAGCTGGAGATGGGGGAAAGCTTGAACTTTTTATCCTGATCAAAGACTTTTTCAGACTTAGACCGCTCCTGAAACGGACAGGCTGTCGGGTGCATGTTACGGAAAGGCACGGGCTGCCTTTTTTTATGGACAGACTGGGCCATAGAAAGGTTTTTTTTGCAGGAATGGCTGCTTTCATCATAGGTCTATACTTATTGACTTCGCTCGTATGGCAAGTTAGTGTGGAAGGGAATGATCGTATCTCTGAGTCAGAGATTTTGCAAGCTGCATCCAAACAGGGCATACATACGTTCCAATGGAAATTTAAGCTGAAGAAAGAAGCGGATTTATCGCGCGAGATTCAAGGAATGCTGCCGAATGCGGCTTGGGTTGGCGTCGAAATTCGAGGTACTCATATCACGATCAAGGTTGTCGAGGCAACTATTCCTGATAAGGGACCGCTTATGAATCCACGGAATTTGGTTGCTGCCAAAAACGCGCTCGTTACCGAGATTTTATCTGATAAAGGCAAACCAATGGTGAAGCCGAATACGTATGTGCGAAAAGGGGACGTGCTGATCTCTGGAACCATTGGCGATGAACAAAATAGCCAAGTGGTGGTTGCAAGTGGTAAAGTTAAGGGTATCGTTTGGTTTACTTCACGAATCGAAACTCCACTAACGAAAACATATAGAGTATATTCAGGTGAAGTTATGGCTCGCAACTATCTTGTTTTTGGGACAAGAGCACTGCAAGTAAGCGGTTATGGTAAACAGAAATTCGAACATTTCGAAACGATTCCAGAGCGTAAAACGTTGGCTTGGCGGTCTTTTTCACTACCGTTCGGTTGGCTTCATGAAAAGGTGATGGAGGTTCATATTGTCGAGGAACCTATTGATCCAGCGATTGCAAAAAAGGCGGGCTTAGAGCAGGCAAAAGCGAAATTACTTGGAGCTGAAGGAACAGATGCTAGAATTGTCGGCGAAAAAATTTTGCATGAAAAAACAGAGAATGGTAAAATTTATATAGACGTGCATTTTGAAGTCGAAGAAAATATCGCCGAAGAACAACCAATTGTGATACGAGGAGAATGAGGCCTGTTGGTAGAATACGCGCAATCTGTGAAAATTACATTGAAAAATCCGGTTGAAGGACTAGCCTTGTTCGGACCGCAGGATAAATTTCTGCATGTCATCGAACGGGAGATTCCTGCACAAATCTATACGCGTGAAGCCGAAATAACGATACAAGGGGCTGCTGCGGAAGTGAACTCACTTCAGCAGCTTTTTGAGGTTCTCCTACAGCTCATCCGTAATAACTATACGTTGACAGAGCGAGATGTTTTGTATGCGGTTGAACTTGCGAAGCAGATGAAAACCGACCAATTGCTTGATTTGTTCAAAGGTGAAATTACAACAACACATAAGGGTAAGCCTATACGTGTCAAAACGATCGGACAACGGAAGTATGTCGAGACGATTAAGAAGAAAGATATCGTCTTTGGTATTGGTCCCGCAGGAACAGGTAAAACCTATTTAGCTGTTGTGCTTGCCGTGACGAGGCTTAAGGAAGGGGCCGTCAAAAGGATTGTATTAACGCGCCCTGCTGTCGAGGCAGGGGAAAGTCTGGGCTTTCTGCCGGGGGACTTGCAGGAAAAAGTTGACCCCTATTTACGCCCATTGTATGATGCTCTTAATGATGTTCTTGGACCTGAGCAGGTAGCCAAGTCATTAGAACGAGGACTTATCGAGATTGCACCACTGGCTTATATGCGCGGGAGAACGTTAGATGATTCTTTCATCATTCTGGATGAGGCGCAAAATACAACACCTGAACAAATGAAAATGTTTCTGACAAGACTTGGTTTCGGTTCCAAAATGGTGATTACCGGGGATGTTACGCAAATTGATTTGCCGCGCGGCAAATCGTCCGGTCTCGTAGAAGCAAACCGCATTCTCGGTAATATCGAGGAACTTGGCTTTATTTATTTTGATGAGCAGGATGTGGTTCGACATTCACTTGTTCAGAAAATCATTGTTGCGTACAATGCTGAAAATGATAAGTAACTGAGCAGGGTTGTTAGGTAGAGAGGAATGACCTTCCGTGAAGAAAAATGAAGTGCAAATGAAAGGCAAATTTCATTACCAGCTGAACGGATGGAAATACAGTACAGGAATACGGGTACTGTTGTTTCTCTTGCTGGCGTTAATTTTTTATATGTCCCTTTACGTCAAGCTTGTACCTCAAGTTTATGATATTGTGTTAGGAACGACGAGCGAAAAAACCATTTATGCTCCAAGACAGATCGAAAACGCAATTGCTACTGAACAAGCGAAAGAAGATGCTGCCAAGCGCGTACAACCTGTATATCAGATTGTAAATCTCAAAAATGACACAACTATTGATGCTATTTATGACAAATTATTGCAAATCAATGAGGATGTTGAAGTGAAATTTGATGATAAAGTTAATATTTATCGTCGGGCAATTCCACAGCTCATCAGCGATATGCAAAATCAATCGATTAAATCACTTCGTAACAGCGGTCAATATAACGATTTATTGCTTGAACAGATCCAGCAGGGGCTTGCAGAACAGCAGTATCCATTGCCAGAGGAAGCTTATTTCAAGCTTCCGAGATTGACGAAGGACGATTTGGCTGCCATGCGGGATGTGAACAAAGACATTGTAGGCAAATTGATGAATGATCAGGTATTGGATGCACAGACGGCTAGGGCTAAAGTAGCTGAACTTGTAAATACGTCGAATCTGGCGAAGAACACGTCGCGCGAAATGGTGACGGAAATCTCTAGGGCCATCCTGACGCCTAATAAGTTTTTTGATCAAAAGGGAACCGAGGATGCCAAAGGACAAGCCAGAGAGAACGTGAAACCGGTATATATTAATAAGAATGATGTCCTCGTAAACGTCGGGGATGTCATAACGGAAGAGATATATGCTAGGCTGGATAAACTAGAACTACTAAAGGACAAAGCCAACTATTTGCCTCAATTAGGGCTCAGTGTTCTTTCAGCGCTCATGTCTTTTGCTATTTATATGTTTGTCCGACAAAGCACATTGCCGATCAAGTATAATAATTCTCAACTCGTGATGCTCATTCTTATTTTTCTTATCAATGTTATGGGAATGAAAATGGTCTCTCTCGTGCAAAATTTGGACTATCCTTATATTGGTTATCTGGCTCCGACAGCATTAGGAAGTATCCTGATTGCTATTTTACTGGATGCTCCACTAGCGTTTATTTCTTCGGTCTTATTTTCCTTAATGGCAAGCATAATTTTTAATACAGAGCATGTGTTGCTTTTTGATTTCAAGTACGGCTTAGTTAGTTTGGTTATTTGTTATAGTGCAGTGTTTACGATTCAAAGGGCAAGCCAACGGGCTACCATCCTGAAGGCTGGTCTCATGATTGCCTTCTTCTCCATGTTAACGATAACATCGATGCTGTTGATGGAAGATCATTTTCAGAAGAAAGAAGCCCTTCTGTCGCTTTCTTTCGCGGCTGCTGGCGGATTATTAACGGTTGTGTTCGTTATTGGGCTGCTGCCCTTTTTCGAGGTCGCATTCGGGATTCTATCTCCGCTCAAACTGGTGGAACTCTCAAATCCGAATCATCCTTTACTGCGTAAGCTGCTTACGGAGACACCTGGGACCTATCATCACAGTGTCATGGTAGGTAATTTGTCCGAGGCCGCAGCTGAATCCATCGGAGCCGATGGGCTGCTGTGCCGAGTTGGCTCTTATTATCATGATATCGGCAAGACCAAGCGCCCAAGCTACTTTATTGAAAATCAAACGAATATTGAGAATCCGCATGATCGAATTGATCCGAATTTAAGTAAGTCCATCATCATAGCGCATCCTCGTGATGGCGTTGAAATGCTTAAAGATTTCAAAATGCCTAAGCCGATAAGAGACATTGCTGAACAGCATCATGGGACGACACTGCTGCACTTTTTCTATCATAAAGCGATGAAACAAGCCGAAGAAGAGGGCAGTGAGAAAGAAATCCGTGAAGAGGATTTTCGTTACCCAGGTCCCAAAGCGCAATCCAAAGAAGCAGCCATTGTGGGTATAGCGGATAGCGTAGAGGCAGCTGTTCGATCACTGCGTAATCCTACGCTTGAGCAAATCGATTCAATGGTGCACAAAATTATTAAGTCCCGTTTGGATGACGGACAATTTAATGAGTGTGATCTCACGCTCAAAGAACTCGATAAGATTGCCAAAACATTAAACGAAACCTTGTTAGGGATCTTTCACTCAAGGATCGAATATCCAAGTGAACTAGCTCCAAAGAAGTCAGGGGCTTGATAATATCTACGACAAATTAAAGGAGGGCACATAATGGCAAGTATGGATTTAACGTTAGAGTGGAGTAGTGAGCAAGAAGTGAAAGAAATCACGCCTGCTTTTATTGAAAAGCTTGAAGAGTTGCTGCGTTTAGCAGGCGAGCTTGAAGGCGTTACGGAGGGGGAAGTTGCCCTTACATTCGTAGACGATGAAGCGATTCAAGAGCTTAATAAACAGTACCGTGACTTAGATAAACCGACCGATGTCCTCTCGTTTGCGATGAGCGAGTTCGGAGATGATGAAATTCGTATCAACTACGAGGATGATGGTGAAGCCGACTTAGATGATCTTCAAGACGGTGAGACTGTGTCTGAAGGGTTCATTGAGCCTTTAGGCGATATTATCATTTCGGTTCCCCGTGCCATCGCTCAGGCTGAAGATTATGGACATTCCGTTGAGCGTGAGCTCGGATTTCTATTCGTTCATGGGTTCCTACACTTGATCGGCTATGATCACCAAAGTGAAGAGGAAGAGAAGATTATGTTTGCTAAGCAGGAGGATATTTTGCAGAAGGCAGGTTTGACCCGCTAATGTCGGACGGCTTCCGTAAATGGCGCAGGAGCTTCAGGTATGCCTATGAAGGAATCAAATATGCCTTAGATACGCAACGCAATATGAAATTCCATTTTTGCGTTGCTTTTCTCGTTTTGTTGGCAGCGCTTTTAATCCATCTTCCCAAAACGGACATTCTGTTTATTCTGCTAGCGGTAACGCTAATGATTGTTACTGAGCTCATCAATACGGCTGTGGAGAAAACCGTGGATTTGGCTATGCCAGAACGCCATCCGTTAGCCAAAATTGCGAAGGACGTCGCCGCGGCGTCCGTATTGGTGTCCGCAGGTTTTGCCGTGATTGTAGGCATGATTGTATTCTATGAGCCTATCGATCACTTGCTACGAAATTCAAGAATGCAGGATACTCCGGTATCCGCGGGAACGATTTGGGTCCTTATTGCCCTTGTTGTTTTGACGGTCATCGTAATTGAGACACGTTTCTCGGATAAAGGGAAACTGGTACGACCTAGCTTGTTGACAGCTGTTGCCTTCGCAATTGCTACTGTTATTACGATTTTCGTCTCGCAAACGATAGTTGCACTGCTTGCATATACACTCTCTGTACTTATTTTTATTATGTTATATGACAAAAGGAAGAGACCATTTCCAGCACTAATTCTAGGAGCACTCATTGGCATCATGGTCACAATCCTCGCTTTTTCCTGCCTTAACATGCTATAACGTTAATATAAAATGAAAGTAGGTTGATGGCAATGAATCAACAAGATCTCATTGAACACGCGAAAGAAGCGATGAAAAGAGCCTATACACCTTATTCGAATTTTCAAGTTGGTGCGGCGCTTCTTGACGCAAACGGTCATGTGCACTATGGCTGTAACGTAGAAAATGCTGCATACGGACCGACCAACTGCGCTGAGCGAACTGCGTTATTCCGTGCCATCGCAGATGGTCATAAGGCAGGTTCCTTTCAAGCTATAGCGGTGATGGGGGACACAGAAGGTCCTATTTCCCCATGTGGTGTGTGCCGCCAGGTATTGGTGGAGCTATGTGAACCGGATATGCCAGTTTACCTTGGTAATATGAAAGGTGATTTTGCAGAAACTACCGTGTCGGCCTTATTGCCGGGTGCTTTCACAACGAAAGATTTGCATATAAATGGAGGATAACTAGAAGTGGCTAAAAAAGAATTTAAATCAGGCTTTGTCGCTATCATCGGACGCCCGAACGTTGGGAAATCAACGCTGATGAACCAAATCATCGGGCAAAAAATTGCAATCATGTCAGATAAGCCTCAGACAACAAGAAACAAAATCCATGGGGTTTATACATCCAATAATGGCCAAATTGTTTTCCTGGATACGCCAGGTATTCATAAACCGACTTCCAAATTAGGCGATTACATGAGTAAAGTGGCGCATGGGACGCTTGGGGAAGTGGATGCGGTGCTGTTTTTGGTTGATGTTGCCGAAGGGATTGGCGGCGGTGACCGTTATATTATCGAGCAGCTAAAGCATGTTGAAACGCCTGTCATTCTGGTATTAAACAAAATTGACCTTGTTCAACCTGAAGCACTGTTGGCGATTATTACAAATTACAAAGATTTGTATAACTTTGCTGAAATCGTGCCGGTTTCTGCTCTCAAGGGTAACAATGTAACAACACTGTTGGAACAAATTGTTCGTTATTTGCCGGAAGGTCCGCAATACTACCCAGCCGACCAAATTACAGATCACCCGGAACAATTCGTATGTGCTGAACTCGTTCGTGAGAAAATCTTGCATTTGACGCGGGAAGAAATTCCGCATTCCATTGCCGTTCAGATTGAAGACATGCGTGTCGAGCCCAATGGTGTAGTCCATATTTCTGCGGTCATATTTGTTGAGCGAGATTCGCAAAAAGGTATCGTCATTGGCAAGCAAGGAAGTTTACTCAAAGAAATTGGACGGCAGGCTCGCCGTGATATCGAGACGCTGCTTGGCTCCAAAACATTCTTGGAACTGTGGGTTAAAGTGAAAAAAGACTGGAGAAATCAAGACAGAGTTCTGCGTGATCTTGGCTTCCGCCACGACTAATAGGTTTTTTCCTAAGAGTTCCAGTTTTTATTTCGCATAGAGAAGCTTCCTCTGCGCATCCTAAGAACATCACGTTCAATGGGGAGGATGCTGAACATGAAAGATTTTTCGTGGACGTATTTTTCAAAGACCGGTGATGTAGATGCCTATCTGCTGTACAAACAAGTTTCCGGAGAACCGGGTATGGACACCGATGTACAGGAAGAGGATCAAAGTAACGAAGAGCCGCTCGAAGGTCTGAATATGTAAATTCATATTCATTAGCTCGTAAGTCCAGAGCGGCATTCATGGGGGAAGTCATTTGCTGCGCAGCGTACAGGGGATTGTACTCCGTAGTATGGACTATGGAGAAGGAAACAAGATCATTAGTCTATTCACTCCCGAGCTAGGTAAGGTTGGTGTCATGGCTCGGGGTGCTAAGAAAGTGAAAAGTCGACATGCCGCCGTTACGCAGCTTTTTACGTACGGCGATTTTGTTTTTTTCAAACAAAGGGGTCAGATGGGATCTCTGAATAGTGCTGAGATAATCGAAGCACATCATGCTTTACGAGAAGATTTACATATGTCTGCACATGCTTCCTACTTGGTAGAGATGACAGATCGAATGCTTGGAGACGAAGAGGGCAGCACTTATATATTTGAGCAGCTGAAAGCTGGATTAATGGCTATTGAAGAGGGCAAGGACATGCAGATCGTCGTTCACCTCTATGAAATGAAGATGTTTGATCTAGCCGGTTATCTCCCTGTGACAAATGCTTGTGTCTCCTGTGGAGAAACATCGGGGATTACAACCTTTAGCCCTGCAATGGGCGGGACTTTATGTGCTCGCTGTCGATACAAAGATGCTGCGGCTATTCCTATCGGTGAAGGAGCGCTTAAGCTTCTGAAAATATTTCCTAGCATGGATATGCGCAGACTTGGTGCCGTGCAGGTAAAGGAAGAAACGAAAGCACAGTTGAAGACCTGTATGCGAGCTTATATGGATATCCATATTGGTGTTCAGTGGAAATCCAGAGGCTTTATCGAGCAAATGGAAAAATATAATATATAGTGTTGATGTCTAATTTGACATGTGAATTCGGCTTTGATATGATGTGGTGGAAAACACCTCGCCCTTGTGCTGTCCGCATATCGGTGAGGTTTTTCTCATGCTTTCGTTCTGTTTGCGTCTACTTTACATACAAATGACTAATGTAGGGCCTCGTCCCTGCTGAAAGGGGCTTAGGGAAATGGACCACCCACTACCTACTCGCGTATATGTTGTTTCGGATTCAGTTGGGGAAACGGGAGAATCTGTCGTGCGAGCCGCTGCGATGCAGTTTCATCCTGTACCCGTTGAAATTATGAGAGCTCCATTTATCCATGATTTTGAAGGAATAGATAAAGTCATCAATGCGATTAGAATACATGGCGGAATTGTCGTGTTTACCTTAGTTATTCCTGAATTGCGAGACGATCTGATTGCCAAAGCGAAGGAGTACGATATCCCGCATATTGACTTGCTTGGGCCAATTGTTGCTACCTTAGGTCAAGCACTACACCAAGAGCCTCGCAGACAACCGGGAATGATTCACCCGCTTGATGAAGATTATTTCAAAAAAGTTGAAGCGGTTGAATTCGCGGTCAAATATGATGATGGTCGAGATTTTAGCGGCATACAAAAAGCAGACATTATCTTATTGGGTGTTTCTCGTACGTCCAAAACACCCTTATCCATGTACTTGGCGCACAAAAGATTTAAAGTCGCTAATGTTCCATTGGTACCTGAAATGCAGCCTCCTGCTGCGATTTATACGGTTCCAAAGGATAAGATCATTGGACTGCGGATTGACCCGGATAAATTGAATGTCATACGCCAAGAACGGCTGCGAACATTAGGGCTTGCAGAAAATGCAACCTACGCCAATGTAGAACGTATTAAAATAGAACTAGCTTTTGCTGACAAAATTATGAGCAAAATTGGTTGCGTCATCTTTGATGTTTCCAACCGTGCCGTTGAGGAGACAGCAAGTTTAATCATGGACCATATCGAACGAGTCCAGTAAGGTTTTATGTTTTCCCTTGCAGGATTTTTTGTAAGTCCATCGTATATAATAGTACGGTGAGATTTCGTCTAGAGAGCAGGGGCTGAACTGTATGCGAGCGAGAAGTATTATCGTTGATGCTGATGCTTGTCCAGTAAAATCCGAAATTGAGCAAGCTGGTAGGCAGTTTGGTGTACAAGTTATGCTAGTTGCTTCTTTCGATCATCGGATGAAGGAGAACCCTGGCGTGAAGGTCGTTCAAGTGGACCGTTCCGATCAATCTGTCGATTTATATATTGCCAATCAGATTCAGCAAGGTGATATTTTGGTTACACAAGATTTTGGACTCGCCGCCTTAGGATTGGCTAAGGGATCTATTTGCTTAACGAATCGAGGGCAGGAATATACCGATAGTTCGATTGATTTCTTATTGGATCGTCGCCACGCATCGGCGAAAATGCGCAGAAGCGGAAAGCATTCGAAGGGGCCAAAACCTTTTACGGAGGCAGATCGTCAAAATTTTCTACATGGTTTGACAAAACTTTTAAAATATTTGCAGGAAATCGAAAACAAGTAGCGAATAGTAATTAGTCGGAAAAGCGACCTGAATTGTAGGTGGAACAAAAATGAGGTACGGACGCATACCTGAAGAGGTCATTGAGGCTGTACTTAAGCGCCATGACATTGTTGATGTCATTGGTAGGCACGTACATTTGAGCAAGCAAGGGCATTATATGAAGGGGCTATGCCCGTTCCACTCTGAGAAAAGTCCTTCTTTCACTGTCACACCAGAAAAACAAATTTATCGTTGTTTTGGTTGTAATGTGGGGGGGAATTTGATTCGATTCGTAATGGAAATCGAAGGACTTAGTTTCGCCGAGGCCGTTAGCAAGCTGGCTGAAGAAGCGGATATCCCAATCACTTGGGAAGAAGCGACAGAGGAGCAAAATGAGCAGCAGCAAGAGAAAGCAACCTTGTTAAAAGCTTATGATTTTACCGCAAAATTGTATCATTATATTCTTGGCAACACGGAACAAGGCAAAGTGGCTAAGGGGTATTTGGCCTCAAGAGGAATATCGGATAAGCTGATCGATACTTTCCAAATTGGTTATGCACCGGCCATGTGGGACACACTCGTTCAACAGCTAGATAAACGAGAGTTCGACTTAGCCCTGATGGAGAAGGGCGGTTTAATCTCTGCCAAGCATGAAGGTAACGGCTATGTGGATAAGTTCCGGGAACGCATCATGTTCCCTATTTGCGACTCTACTGGCAAAGTTATCGCATTCGGAGGCAGATCGATGGGCGATGCGCAGCCCAAATATTTAAATAGTCCGGAGTCCATTCTTTTTAATAAAAGTCGGACAATGTACAACCTACATCTGGCTAGACCCAATATGCGTAAGCTTCAACAAGCAGTTCTATTTGAAGGCTATGTGGATGTCATAAAAGCATGGGAAGCGGGAATTAGTAATGGTGTCGCTACGATGGGGACAGCATTAACGAAGGAACATGCCGCTCTGTTGAACCGAAACGCTGACCAAATCGTCGTTTGTTACGACGGGGATAACGCGGGACAATCAGCTGCATTCAAAAGCATCCCTATTCTAGAAGAGACAGGCAGCCGAGTCACGGTAGCCATGCTGCCAGATGGCAAGGATCCAGATGATTATGTAAGAAACTATGGTTTTGACCGATTCGTACGGGAGATTATTGAGCCAGCCGTACCATCGATGAAATATAAGCTATTGTACATCCGCAAAAATTTTAAGTTGCACGAGGACGGTGACAGACTTCGTTATCTGCAATCCGCTGTGAAATTAATCAGTCATCTTCAATCTCCGATGGAACGTGAACATTATTTGAAACAGTTGGCTTCTGAATTCCCGGAATCTTCGTATGAGGCGATGAAGTTAGACCTTCACGAAATCTTACTGCAATCGGAAAAAAACCGACCAGAGGGGGATAATAAACCAATTCTGTGGAATAATGTTATGAATAATGGGAGAACAGTGGAACGAACACCCAAAAAATCACCTTCGCTTTTGCCCGCTTATCATAATGCAGAACGGTTAATATTGGCGGTAATGATGCATGACCGTGAGGTCTGCTCACAAGTGGAAGCACAATTAGGTGATCAATTCAATGTTGAAGCTCACGCAGTCTTAGCTGCTTATTTATATGCTTACTACGCTCAGAATGCTGAGCCGGATGCAAGCCGATACATTGCCATGCTGCAAGACGAACAGCTGGAGAGCTTGGCTAGTTCCATTGTTATGATGGGTGCTGGTCATGGAATTAACGAACAAGTGATTGACGACTATATTCGCCAAATTCGCAAAGTTCCAATGCAAGAAGAAGTTGAACGTAAGAAAGAAGAACGAGTTCGCGCTGAACGCGCGGGCGACCATCTTAGAGCTGCACAAATTGCTATTGAAATTATTGCCCTAGAAAAACGATTGAAGTCAACTTAGAATTACTGCAATGACTAGGGAGGAGGGAGTCCGTACCATGGCGAATGATCAGCGTACAGAACTAGAGACAGAATTGACCCTGGACCAGGTGAAAGACCAGCTTATTGAGCAGGGGAAAAAGCGGTCCTCACTAACTTACAAGGATATTATGGAGAAATTAGCTCCCTTTGATCAGGATCCTGAACAAATCGATGAGTTTTTCGAACAGCTTTCGGAGCAGGGGATCGACGTAGGGAATGAATCCGATGAGGATTCCATGAATCCAGAAGAAAATGAGCGCGATGAATTTAACTTCGATGATGATCTGGCCTTACCGCCAGGGATTAAGATTAATGATCCAGTTCGGATGTATTTGAAAGAAATTGGTCGAGTACCGCTTCTTTCTGCGGAAGATGAAGTAGGGTTAGCCAAACGGATTGAAAATGGGGACGAAGAAGCAAAGAGACGTTTAGCAGAAGCTAACCTGAGACTCGTTGTCAGTATCGCCAAAAGATATGTAGGTCGAGGCATGCTGTTCCTAGATTTGATTCAAGAAGGTAATATGGGGCTTATTAAAGCTGTGGAAAAGTTTGACCATACCAAAGGATATAAGTTTAGTACGTATGCGACTTGGTGGATTCGTCAGGCGATTACCCGTGCCATTGCTGACCAAGCGAGAACGATACGTATTCCGGTACATATGGTCGAAACGATTAATAAACTTATCCGTGTTTCCCGTCAATTGCTGCAAGAATTGGGGCGTGAACCTACGCCGGAAGAAATTGCCAAAGAGATGGATTTGAGCACAGATAAAGTTCGTGAAATCATGAAGATTGCACAAGAGCCTGTGTCGTTAGAAACACCGATTGGTGAGGAAGACGATTCCCACTTGGGAGATTTCATTGAGGATCAAGAAGCATTGGCTCCAGCTGATGCTGCCGCGTATGAGCTTCTGAAGGAACAGCTTGAGGACGTACTAGATACGTTGACGGAAAGAGAAGAGAATGTACTTCGCTTACGTTTTGGTTTAGATGATGGACGTACACGAACGCTTGAAGAAGTAGGTAAAGTATTCGGTGTTACACGTGAACGGATTCGTCAGATCGAAGCTAAAGCTTTGCGGAAGTTGAGACATCCTAGCCGCAGCAAACGATTAAAGGATTTCTTGGAATAAAGACGCTGTGAGAGGGCCCTGCCAAATTCGGCGGGGTCTTTTTTAGTTTAAAAACTACTACTAAAGCCAGAGGATGAATTCACCGATAAAGTAGCTAGGAAGGTGAGCGAATAAATGGATGCAGAGAAACGAAAAGTGATTGTAAGGGAAATCCATCATTGGCGCAGAAGCAAATTGCTTCCTGAGCATTATTGTGATTTCCTAATGAATTTGTATGTGGATGAATCAACGCCTAAACCTGCTTCATTAATGGGGGTATCCGCATCCTCGGTAGCAAACAGTAATTGGAAAATATGGTTGACCATCATCGCGGTGATTGCCGCTCTGGCCTTATCTGCTCTTAATTTTAACTCTTTTGGATTGCCAATGCAAATTGGAATTTCCACGCTTTTTGTCATCATTTGTTATGGATTTGCATATCGGCATTATCAGAAAGCACCTGTTATTTCTTATTTGCTGTGTGGTGTTTCTTCGATTGCATTGCTTTTTGTCGGTTTGTATTTATTAGATTTATACGCTGTGAGTTCTGCAAATGTATATGTTGGATATTTAGCCTTTTGTAGCAGTGTCTGGCTGTTTAATGGGTTAGTTGGCCGTATGGCCATTTTCCAAATATGTGGGTGGCTGGGGCTAGTCGGCACATATGGGTGGCTATTGCTGCACAAGCTGGATAGCCCTGGGTGGTTCTCACTTGAAATTAGTTGGATTCCGGTTAGTATTGTACTTATATGGATGGCTTGGCTTGCGCATCATACGAATAAGCAAGCGGCTAGTGTGCTTCTCTTAGTCGGGAGTATCGTTTGGTTTGCTCCTGAAGCGATGACGTTTCTGACAGATGTGGATATGAGCTCTCGTCTCATTCAATTATCGTTTACAGGCAAATTAGTTTCTGCAGGCGTGGCATTGTTTTTGCTGCGTAAAAAATGGGTAGAGTGGGTAATGTAACATATGGTGAAATTATCGAAAAGATTGCAAATGATTGCAGACAGAGTTCCTTTAGGATCAAAGGTAGCGGACATTGGTTCCGATCATGCCCTATTGCCAACCTATTTGGCACAACAGGGTATTATTTTGTTTGCTGTGGCTGGAGAGGTGAATCCAGGGCCTTTTGAAGCGGCAACACGGCAGGTTCTTGAAAGTGGATTGTCCAAGAAAATCAGTGTAAGATCCGGTGATGGACTCGCCGTTATTGAGGCTGGAGAAGTGAATGTCATTACGATCGCCGGAATGGGCGGAAGTTTGATGGCGAGTATTTTGGAAGCTGGTAAGCATAAGCTGCAAGGCGTCACTCATCTGATTTTGCAGCCCAATGTTGGTGAAGATCATGTGCGGCGTTGGTTGC
The DNA here is from genome assembly GCF_013141785.1 of Paenibacillus germinis. Classification (NCBI taxonomy): domain Bacteria; kingdom Bacillati; phylum Bacillota; class Bacilli; order Caryophanales; family Paenibacillaceae; genus Paenibacillus; species Paenibacillus germinis. The sequence goes on along the minus strand of NZ_WHOC01000019.1, from coordinate 620,609 downwards.
TACAGCAGGGCTGGAAGCTAGAATCCGAAACGATTCTAGAGGAAGACGGCAAGATTTATGAGATATTGAAAGCCATAGCTGTGCCGGATGTGGAAAAACTTACTCTGGATGTTCTTTACGCTGAACGTGAACTGCCAGGTGGGGTTAGGGTTTCGAAGGAGCGCTTGCTTCAAATGGGGCCATACTTCATCAGCGAAGCTCCAGATGTATGGTTTACCAAATGGGAAAGCGAGCTGAAAAAGCTGGCCATGATTGAAGGGCAGCTCCAGTTGTCTTCAGCAGAAGCGTCTGTAGCGAAGGCGGAGCAGGTCGGTCAAGAAATGAAGGAAATAAAGGAGGTACTCGCTTGTTTGCAAAAGGTCAAACCGTAATCCAGCTGTTTGAACAGCTGGCACCGAAGCATTATGCGATGCCTGATGATAAAATAGGTTTACAGCTAGGGTCTTTACAGAAGGAAATCCAGAAGGTTCTCGTAGCCTTGGATGTCACCGATGAAGTAGTTGAAGAAGCCATTCAACAAGGTGCTAATCTCATCATTGCTCATCATGCAATTATCTTCAGACCGCTCGCTCATCTGCAAACGGATACGCCTGCTGGTCGTTTATATGAAAAATTAATTAAGCACGACATCGCTGTCTATATCGCTCATACGAATTTGGATGTGGCTGAGGGCGGCGTGAACGATATGATGGCGGATAAGCTCGGTTTGACCGAGCTTACCCATCTGGAGGATGTGCACACGGAGAAGCTGCAGAAGCTGGTTGTTTTCGTCCCTGAGACGCATCATCAGGCTGTGCTGGATGCCCTTTTCACCGCGGGAGCGGGTGGAATCGGGCAGTACAGCCACTGCAGCTTCAACATCCCCGGAACGGGGACGTTCCTGCCGCAGGAAGGGACGCACCCGTTTATCGGGGAAGTAGGCAAGCTTGAACGCGTACAGGAAGTACGCGTAGAGACCATCGTAACCGCCAGCGTCCAGCGCAAGGCGGTTCAGGCTCTATTGAAGGCCCACCCCTACGAAGAGGTGGCCTATGACCTCTACCCGATGGACCTCAAGGGTAGAGTGTTCGGTCTGGGCCGCGTGGGCAAGCTGCCCGCGGCCACGACACTCCGTGAGCTGACGGAGCTCGCGAAGCAGGTGTTCGACGTGCCGGCGGTGCGCGTCGTCGGCGATTTGGAAAGGCCCATCCGTAAGGTGGCCGTTCTGGGGGGCTCTGGCGGCCGCTACATGCGGCACGCCATGTTCGCCGGCGCCGATGTACTGGTCACCGGCGACATCGACTATCACACCGCGCATGACGCGCTTGCGGCGGGTTTGACTTTGATCGACGTTGGACATAACGTCGAGAAGATCATGAAGCGCGGCGTGGCCGATTATCTCGCTGCGCAGTTGGTCAAGACGGACACACAGGTGCTGGCATCCGAGGTGGGGACAGAACCATTCCAATTCCTGTAGGGATAAGGGTTTGAGTTGTAAATGGTATTTGAGGAAACGAACAGCAGTTGTATTTCGAAGGCATTCCTAGTATACTAGCAAATGCATCGGAAAGTTTGACAGACAATCGCTGGCTGTGGGTAAGCCACAGCGAGAGGAAAGTCCGGGCTCCATAAGGCAGGGTGCTGGATAACGTCCAGTCAACGCGAGTTGAAGGATAGGGCCACAGAAATGGACCGCCGATGGTTTCCCGCAAGGGATTCACAGGCAAGGGTGGAACCGTGGTGTAAGAGACCACGAGGTTCTATGGTGACATAGATCCTGGTAAACCCCACTTGGAGCAAGACCTAGAGGAACGCAAGCCGCTTTCGAGGTGGCAGTCTTAGCCTGAGACGCGTTCGGGTTGGTCGCTTGAGCTGTGCAGCAATGTATGGCCTAGATAGATGATTGTCACTTCAATGGTGGCAGGGGACAGACGCCCGCTATGACCACTGGAAGTACAGAACCCGGCTTACGGCAAACTTTCCATACTGTCGGTTACCCGCAAGGCCTAGGCCTTGCGGGTATTTAATTTTTCTAGAAGAAAATTTAGAGTCTCCAGAAGCTTCTATTTCCACAAAAAGTGGCTAAAGATGCAGAATAAGAGTCCTAGAGACCCTTATTTAACTCCCACAAGATAATTAAAAAGGTTGATCAGCGCAGGGGCTGACCAACCTTTTACTTTAGTAGGCATACTTTTTCGTAATGAGATGCATTTGACGAGAAAGGCTTTGCGGGAAGTAAGAAACCTGATTTGAGCTCTGTTCAGCCATTTTGACAGCTTTCACGACATCTATTAATCCGAAGCCGAAATATTTGTCTTTACCTTTTGTACCGAGGTCTTGAGCCGTTTGTCTAATGATTTCGTAAACCTCGGTGTTTTTCAAACTAGGATTCGTAGAACGAACCAAGGCTGCCAAAGCAGTGACATGAGGGCTAGCCATTGATGTACCCGATAACGCGGCATATTGGTTGTTAGGGTACGTACTTGCGATACTGACACCAGGAGCCGTTACGGCAATATAGTCGCCATAATTCGAAAAGGGTGCCTTGTTATTTTGAGAATCACTCGCGGCTACAGCTAATACTTCAGGATAAGCGGCTGGATAGCCAGGTCTTTCTGTATTGTCATTGCCGCTCGCCGCGATGAGTGCCACATCTTTATTGTAGGCATATCGGATGGCATCGTGCAGAAAGCTTGAATCCGCGTAATTACCTAGGCTGAGATTCATAACTTTAGCGCCATGATCGGCTGCCCAAATGATACCTTGCGCGACAGAATAGGTACTACCTGCTCCTGTTTGGTCTAAAACTTTGACCGGTAATACTTTGTTATACCATGTCATACCTGCAACACCCAGATTGTTGTTAACTAGTGCAGAAATAACACCGGTGACATGTGTGCCATGTCCAACATCGTCCTGCGGGTTGTCATTATCACTAATAACATTATAGCCAGGTAAAAGTTTATTACTCAGATCAGGATGCTTCAAGTCAACTCCTGTGTCGACAACAGCAACAATCACATCTTTTGAACCGCGCGTTAATTGCCAGCCCTGAACGGTCTCGATAAGGGGCAGATTCCATTGATACTTACTGTATAAATTATCATTTGGCATAAAATTAGTGGTTATATCTGTTGAGGTCGAAGTTCCCGTATCTGTTGAACTGGAATCATCTTTATTCGCAGCTTCTTGATCGTCATAATAATCATTGGTTAAGTAGAGGAAATGAGGCTCCACATAGACGACATCCCATTTCTTGAAATAAGCCATTAATGCTTTGGCTTCCATGCCCTGCGTGCGAAATACATACGTATAACCAAGCTTTTGGGCTGAAATGGCTTTTATTTCGTTTTTAATTTGTGTTAGCTGAGCATCTGTAGGATCATGCTTGAAGCGGACAACAACTTCATTTTGATGATAGTGGCTTGTTCCTTGATTATCCTCAGGATGATCGACGACTTTATCTTGTAGAGTGTCCGTATCCACAGACTCAACTTTCCAACGATTTTCGCTAGGATAAGGCTCTAGACGCAAGTTTTTCAATTGGTGATCGGTTACTTGATAAAGAACATCCTGATGAATAACACCTACGAGCGAGCTGTCTCTATTAGTAGCAGGAGTACCCTGAACGAAATAAACTTGCTGTGCCGCGCCGAATTTTGGTGATTGATAATGTTTACCTTCATCAACTGCTGCCTTAGCTTCTTTCAAATAGGAGGTGGCCTGTTCTTTGTAAGAACTTGGCACTTCACCTACTGTAATCCCTTTTTCCAGTGGTTGACTTTGTTTCGACCAAATAAGCACATCCATTTTTTCATGTTCTGTTTTCATTTCGCTAAGCACTTTTAACGCGGGCTCTCCGTTTTCAATCTGGCTAAGCATTCGCGAATAATCGATGGAACATTGGCTTCTACATAGATCATCAGTCAGTTTCACGTCCTGTTCCAACAGAGCTAGCTTGGATTTTGTTTCATACGTGGTACTGTACACTTCGGGTCCCGGTTGGTTCTCGTTATTTGAATGGTGTGGGAAAAGGATAATGCCTAGACCAAGAACTAAAGTCATAGATGATAGATAACGCCACATGCTCAGGCCCTCCTTTTTAACTAACTAATTTTCAGGTGACGAAACGATATTTACCTTTGACTAGGGTGAGGAGTGGAGGATTGTTTTATACATGGAAACTGGAGTTTTAGATATACCACTTCGGGTTAATTTATGGTAGGATAGGAATAGCGCAATTATAGGAGGTCTTCATAAATGGCTGTTTTTAATGTGAAAAATATTTGTGATTCAACGCGTACGAAGTTAAAAGAAACGACTGCCAAAATGGAACTGTTTCTGAATCAAAATTCGCTCGCACAGTTAAATGTGGAGAATGATCCTGCTATGGATGAGTTTTACCGCGGTTATTTGCAGGATACTCGCCATCTACTCGTATTTTGTGAAGTGGCTTATGAGAAATTGGGCGTTAGTTTGAGACGTCCTACTTTTAATGTGGATTTTTCGGAAAAAGTACTGTATGAGGTTTATCATACATGTGTCAATACATTTTTCTACCCTAAAAATGAATGCTATTCCGAAGATGGTCGTTACGCTTATACGGGACAAGATGCTATTCGTTTCCGCAAAAAGCCTTCACGTGAAGTGCGTGATTTGACGATTGAGCTGTCCAAAGTATTCGAAGAACTTCGTGAAGATCTGTCTTACTATGAAACAGACTACATCACTCAACGTCGTATGCAAGGCGAAAAGGTATAATTTTAATCGAATTGGCAAAATACAAGAAGGGATGCGACTAAAAGCGCATCCTTTTTCTTTTAAAAGGAGACTTGGTGCATGGAGCGTGAGCAATTAATCAACAGCAGTATCTCGATAATCAAGCTGAATCAGCACCCTAGCGGGGGTTACGTAGCTTCACCGTTATTCCCACCTTACTCTTACAGTTGGCTCCGAGATGGAACTTTTATCGCGAATGCGATGGATCGCTCTATGGAAACTGAAAGTGCTGAGCTTTTCTATCGCTGGGTACATCATGTTTTGAAGGACAAGCGTCCGCGTGTGGATGCGTTAATTCGTAAACAGGAAGCCAAAGAATGGATAGACCGCTCTGAATTTTTTGGGACACGTTATCATTTAGATGGTCGTGATGATTTATCAGAATGGGGACATTTTCAACTGGATGGTTATGGAGCGTGGCTTTGGGGTCTTACGGAGCATATCCGTATAACAGGTCATTCCGAACTATTGAATGAGTTACGGGAGACAATTGAGATTACAGTTGATTATTTGATGACGTTCTGGCATTTTCCGAATTTTGATTGTTGGGAAGAGTTTCCTGATTATGTTCACCCGGCAACATTAGCTTGTGTTTATGGAGGTTTAAAGGCTCTTGGTGAACTAGAGAATCGTGCTCCATTATTGGAGAAAGCGGCGTTGATTAAAAAGTTTATCATGGATCACGCAATCTATGAGGGGCGTTTCGTTAAATCCATTCATTGCTTGGGAGAAGTATGGCAGCCTGCTTTAAATGGTGTAGATGCAAGTCTGTTATGGCTTGCTGTCCCGTTCGGCGTCTGTGAGGTTAATGATCCTATTATGTTGAAGACGGTACAAGCGATTGAAGCCGATCTAAAGCATGGAGGCATCCAAAGATATGTCGAAGATCGCTACTATGGGGGCGGAGAATGGCTGCTGCTAACCGCATGGTATGGATGGTACCAGGCAGAGCTTGGTAATCGTGAAGAGGCTCAGCGATGCTTAGATTGGGTCATGAGTAAAGCAGATAAGCTGGGTCGATTGCCGGAACAAGTGGCTGAAAGTCTTAGAGATCCCTCATCTCACCCGGAATGGATTGCCAAATGGGGAGAGCCAGCACTGCCGCTGCTTTGGTCTCAAGCGATGTTCTTGGTGCTTTCTGACAGCTTAAAATAAGCATAGTTCACCCTGACAGCGGGCAAATTGTTAAAGGGGTGATGATTATGCCGGATGTAAAATGTGCAGTTGCCAATTGCGAATACTGGGCGCAAGGCAACAACTGTAGTGCAGGAACGATTATGATTGAGGTCGATCAGCATGCTGCCGCCAATTACAATGAAGAGTTTGCAGGGGAATCATTTGATACGGATCATCAAGATGCAGCAAACAAAGTAGCTAATACTTGCTGCCACACTTTCAAAGCTAAGAAAAAACATTAAGGTGCGTAACATGGAGGCAGCATGAATAAAGACGATGTCCCTCTGGATGATGCCACCAAGGAGCGATTCCAAAAGGATCAGCTCCGCGTTGAAAGCGGATTGAACCATAAGGAAGAATACGCAGCTGAAATTACAGCACCTATCCGAAGAATCAACTATGCCGAACAGTATAAAACCAATAAGCCAGAGAGGCTTGAAACCCACTCCGATGTGTCTGATGAAGAAGTTGCGGAATTGGTAGAGGCTGTCACACGTAACAAAGCAGTAGGCTATGTCGCTTTGTTCGTTGCCTTGGCTTCTCTTTTTGTATGGCCTGTGTTGTTAGGTGTTTCGGGTATTGTGCTTGGTGTTATTGCGTTTCTTATGGGGAATAAAAGACTGGGGTCTTGGTCAATCGCGCTTGGTTTTATTGCCGTCGCCGCCTATTTTTTGTTAGTACCCTTTTATGCATGATCGATTACATGCAAGCCGAGCAATCGGCTTGTTTTTGTTTTTTCTTTGAAAAATCGGGTAAATTCGCGTTTCAAAGGGATAAATAGCGGGTAGAGACTCATTAAGGCATCGTTTTAGTGCGTATACTCCCATTTGCTCGTACTATTTGGCTTCAGGAGTCATATTCGCACCTTTGAATGATTACAGTATTATTATATAATGAAAAGTGATAATTCAAATTCAAATCGAAATTAAGGGAGGTGTACCTATTCTCCTTGGTGCGGTAATCGTGCTTGATAGGGGATAGGTAAGGTATTGGAAGATCCTTTGCCCGGAACGTTAATCAGTTTTCTGTTAATGTTTGGACTGGTCATATTAAATGGTTTTTTTGTCGCAGCTGAATTCGCGATGGTCAAGGTAAGAGGTAGTCGCATTGATTCGCTTGTTGGAGAAGGTCGCCGCAATGCGAAATTTGCACAAGGAATCATGAATAATCTCGACGCCTACTTAGGTGCTTGTCAGCTCGGGATTACACTTACTTCGTTGGGACTTGGTTATGTCGGGGAACCGACGTTCGCCAAAATTCTGGAACCGTTATTCGCTCCTCTGAATTTGCCAGATTCGGTGTTCCACACGATTACCTTCATTATTGCTTTCTCCTTAATGACCACATTGCATATTACATTAGGCGAACAGTTCCCTAAGACGTATGCGATTCGTAAAGCTGAACAAATAACTCTGCTATCTGCAGGGCCCATGGTATTTTTCTACAAAGTGATGTATCCGTTTATTTGGTTATTGAATGGTATATCGAACTGGATGTTACGACGTGCGGGAATCGAGCCTGCAACTGAACATGAATCGGCGCATACGGAGGATGAAATTCGTGTCCTTATGAAAGAAAGTCACAAAAACGGACTTATAGATAATACAGAGCTCACGCTTGTTGATAATATATTTGGATTTGCAGAGACGACTGCCAGGGAAATTATGATTCCAAGAACAGAAATGGAATGTTTGTATGCCGGACTTTCCTATTCTGAGAATCTTGCGATTGCCATTAAAGAAATGCGTACGCGCTACCCGGTATGTGATCCGGACAAAGACAATATTATTGGCTTCGTCCACATCAAGGATTTACTCAAGCCGGATGCGAACTTGAAAGGGATCAAGAAAATTATCCGACCGATAACGACGGTTCCAGATTCGATTCTTATCAGTGATTTGTTAAAAATGATGCAGAAAAGAAAAAGCCAGATGGCACTGCTCATTGATGAGTATGGTGGAACATCAGGTCTTGTGACACTGGAAGACATTATGGAAGAAATTGTTGGAGAAATTCAAGATGAGTTCGATGAAGAGCGTCCTACAATCGAAATCAAGGATGAAAACACCTATTCCATTGATGGATTGCTGCTAATTGATGAAGTGAATGAGTATTTCGGACTTGAAATTGAGTCGGATGATTATGATACAATCGGTGGATGGATTTACTCGAAAACAGAGATACCGCCAAGCAAGAACCAGCAAGTAAGTTACAATGATGAGTTTATTTTTATTGTTGAAGAGACAGATCATCTACGGATTTCTCGTGTCATGGTAAGAAAATTGTCGGATGAGAGTGAGTTACTGCAGCAAAACATTTCTTGAGATGGAAGAGAGACTGTCAAATGACGGTCTCTTTTTTGTGTTTCCTTATAAATTGGGGATGGTCGTCAGGGCACAAAACGTGTACAATGAAGACAACGATGAATGGATAGAAACGAGGTCTGACGGATGAACAGCACGAACAGCATTGATCCTAGAGTAATGAAAGAATTGCTCCAGCTTCAGTTGATGGGTAAAATGAGTTTACTATCCGGTGAAACCGCAGCATCCAGTATGGATGATTCAGGCGATTTTAGTGCACTGCTCGACACTATTATGGGACAATCTGGTGGAACTGGCGTTACAAGCCAAGACACTTTATCTTCCATGCTAGGTAATACGACAAACAGTATGCCAAGTTCTTTAGGAGCTTTGAATAGAGCTTATACACCGCTACAATCAGTGAGCAAAGCATCCTCGGTCTCACAGTTTGACGGTTTAATTCAAGAGGCAAGTCATAAATACGGTGTGGATACCTCGCTAGTCAAGGCAGTTATTCAGCAAGAATCAGAATTCAATCATCAGGCCGTATCGCCGGCAGGTGCCAAAGGTTTAATGCAGCTTATGGATGGGACAGGCAGCGGTTTCGGTGTAACGAACCCATTTGATCCTAAGCAAAATGTGGATGCAGGTACTCATTTCCTTAGCAACTTAATTAAGAAGTACAACGGCAATGAAGGGGTTGCTCTTGCTGCTTACAATGCCGGGCCTGGACGTGTTGACCGATTAGGCATTAAAACTGATCAGGATCTCGCTAACAAACTCCATTTACTGCCAAGGGAAACGCAAGGCTACATCTCTAAGGTGATGGGTCACAGACAGAATTTTTCGTTATAATCATTAGCTAACAAGCTGATTTTCGCATGTTTATGCGGAGGTCGGCTTTTTGTGTTACCAAGGGAATGCTTGAGTTATGCCCTGTTTTAGGCTTTAATGATGAAAGGAATTTAAATTGATTGTGCGCGGCAGCAAGAGCGTGAAAAAGGGGAATCAGCAAAAATGCTTTATTTGGACTACGCGGCGACAACGCCACTTTATGAAGAAGTCATTGATACAATAGCCGAAGTGATGAAGGAACATTATGGAAATCCATCTTCGATTCATCGATTAGGGATACAAGCGGAGAAGCTGCTAAACAGCTCCAAAGAGGTGATTGCAGGAGCATTAGGTGTGCTGCCTGCTGAAATTATATGTACGTCTGGCGGAACGGAAAGTAATAATTTGGCGATTAAAGGTGCCGTTCACAGCTATCAAAACCGCGGAAAGCATCTCATTACTACGCAAATCGAACACTCCTCGGTGAAGGAAGTTTTTCTCGAACTGGAGCGTGAGGGTTTTCGAGTTACTTATTTACCTGTGAATAGCAAGGGGTGTGTTGAGCTAGAGGCCCTTCAAGCAGCAATAACAGAAGATACCATCCTTGTCAGTGTGATGTATGTCAATAATGAAGTAGGTACGATTCAGCCTATCCAAGAAATCGGCCGATGGTTAGCTCAATATCCAAAGGTGTTATTTCATGTTGATGCCGTTCAAGGCATTGCAAAGCTTCCTTTTCACCCTAAAGAGTGGGGCGTTGACTTATGCAGTGCATCTGCTCATAAATTCAGAGGTCCTAAGGGAGTAGGGTTTCTGTACCGCAGAGAGGGTGTTCAGCTCAAGCCGCTACTTCTAGGAGGCGGTCAAGAATATGGCATTCGCTCCGGTACGGAAAACGTCCCACTCATTGTAGGAATGGCCAAAGCGCTCCGACTTTCCGTAGACAATCTTACAGGCAAAACTGAACATAAGTATCGGTTAAGACGTATGATTGTGGATGGTATCTCATCGATGCCTGAGCTTACCCTAACAGGATCCGAACAGGAAGAGGAGATGGCTCCCCATATTGTTCACTTTGCCTTCGTGGGAATGAAGGCTGAGGTTGTCGTTCATGCTCTCGAGCAGCGGCAAATCTACATTTCTACGAAATCAGCCTGTGCTTCAGAAGAATCAGATCCAAGCACGGTGATGCTAGCTTTAGGTTGTAGTCGAGAGAGAGCTATCAGTGGACTTAGAGTTAGCTTCTCTGACGAACATCAAGAAGAAGAGATAGCGTTATTCGTCACCGCATTGCGGGAGGTCGTGAAGGAACTTGCTCCCATGCTCAGCAAATCATCAGTCAGAAGGGGGAACCGAAGATGAAACCAGATTGTTTAATTTTGCGTTTTGGCGAGATGATGCTCAAAGGAAAAAATCGGAAGCGTTTTGAGCGAAGCGTCATGACTCAAATTCGTAAAGTTTTAGGCTCATTTCCTGATTTAAGGTATATTCCCGAGTTTGGACGCGTATATGTGGAGCTAGGGGGAGCAGCTTATGAAGAAGCTTCAGCAGCTTTGCAACGCGTTTTTGGACTTGCGTCGTTTAGTCCTGCCTATCATGCGCCTATGGAGGTCGAAGCCATTCAAGAGATGGCGCTGCGTATGATGCAGGCATTGCCTAAACAACCAGCAACCTTTAAAGTGACCGTTCGCAGAGTGAATAAATCATTTCCATATGATTCTCAACGAATGAATTATTTGGTTGGAGGCTATGTGCTCCAAGCATCACCGGGTCTTCAGGTGGATGTTCATCATCCTGAGGTTGAGCTTCGGGTGGAGATTCGCGAAGAGCAAGTACTCATGTATGTAGAGGTTATTGAGGGGGCAGGAGGATTCCCGTCTGGAACGAGCGGAAAAGCGCTGTTAATGCTATCTGGGGGAATTGATAGTCCGGTTGCCGGTTGGTTAGCGATGCGTAAGGGACTTTCTATCGAGGCTATTCACTTTCATAGTTATCCTTACACCAGCGAGCGTGCGAAGGATAAAGTAATTGAACTGGCACACCAACTTTCTGCTTATACGGATTCCCTGAAGCTTCATTTGGTTCCATTTACGGATGTACAGACATCTATCCACCGTGAGTATCAAGATAATTTATTAGTAACGCTTATACGAAGAGCGATGTATCGTATTGCCGAACAAATTGCAGACCGAGAAGGTCTAAGTGCGTTAGTGACCGGTGAAAGCTTAGGTCAGGTGGCTAGTCAAACACTGCCAAGCCTAAATGTCATAGGGCGTGTTGTAACGCTGCCGCTGTTACAGCCGCTCATGATGATGGACAAGCAAGAGATTATTCGAATAGCCGAATCCATAGGCACTTTCCCGATCTCAATTTTGCCTTATGAGGATTGCTGTTCCTTATTTCTTCCTCCATCCCCAAGTACCAATCCTAACCTGCGTATGGTTGAGAAAATCGAGAACAGTATGGACTTCTTACCTGAATTAATTGAGAAAGCAGTCTTACAAACAGAAACCATTGAAATTGTTCATGGACAAATGAAGAAGGTGTCGGACTCCTACTTAATATAGAGATCTTTGAGTATAGCTCAAAGCCTCTCCGCTTCTAACTTATACGCCGCTATAATCCCAGATATCGTCACCTGCTTGCCATGCATCTTGGGAGGTTGTAAAGCATGATTGATGCGCTCATTTTGTTTTTGCAAATTATGTTGATCAATATTGTGCTTAGCGGTGATAATGCCGTTGTCATTGCATTGGCGAGCAAAAATTTACCGCTTGCCCAGCGTAAGCTTGCGATATGGTGGGGAGCTTTCGGGGCTATTGCCTTGCGGTTGATCCTGACTTTAGTTGCAGTAAGTCTGCTCGATATTCCCTATATTCAAGCAGGGGGATCCATTCTGTTGTTCTGGATTGCAATAAAACTACTTACGGATGATGACAGTCATGCTAATGTGAAAGAAGCCTCTACGCTTGGTAAAGCGATATGGACGATTGTTGTAGCGGATTTCGTTATGAGTTTGGATAATGTTCTTGCCATTGCGGCTAAAGGGAATGGGAACAATACAGTCATCATTCTTGGTATAGGTCTCAGTATCCCCATCATTATATGGGGAAGTACGCTAGTGATGGATCTGTTGCATAGATTTCCAATTCTCGTATTTATGGGGGCAGGCATTCTCGGATATACAGCGGGGGAAATGTTCGTTAAAGATGAGAAAATGATTGATTGGCTGCTGCATGATTATGAATCGCTGCATTTATGGATCCCTATTGTGGCAGCCTCGCTCGTTATTATGATCGGTTTAACCTTCAAATGGGTGCGATTACTGCAATTCAAAGCAAGAAATGAATAGAGGATTTGGAAAACCGCCAAGCTGAAGTTATCAGCGAAGCGGTTTGTTTTTTATATTAGAAATTGAAACTTTTTTCCAATTTTGTCGTCTAGTTATGAAGTAGGTTATGAATAGAAGGGAGTTCACACCGTGAAATTAAGTTCGTTTAAGACACGTACATTTCGACTCACATGTTTTCTAGTGTGTTCGATCCTAGCTTTATGTTTCCAAGCTTTGGTTCCCATCTCAAGTGTAGTTAGTGCGGATGAAGCGATGATTGAGATCCAATCAGATGTCGGCTTCGGTGCTTCCAATGTCAAGCAGGGGCGTTGGACGCCTGTTACAATGACACTGCATAATCAAGGAGCTGACTTATCCGGCGATCTCGTAGTACAGGTAGCCAATCCGAACCGTAGCAAGGATTTTAGCTATGTGGAGCATGTCGAGCTTCCAAAAGGCAGCACGAAAGTGGTAACCATGCTCTTACCTGGTTACGCGTATACAAAGAGCAATAATACGATAGCCTTTTATGAAAAATCACTAAAAAACGGAAAGAGAAAAACGTTAGACGGCAAGACCTATCTGGAAGCCTTCCCTTTACCAAAAGAGACTTTACAGGTTGGCGTTTTAGCCCGAGATGTAGATACACTGAACTTCCTTTCGCTGCTCGGTCAGTCCGGCAAGAAGCTCAATGTTCTTCATCTTAAACAAGCAGATATTCCGCGTGAGGCTTTGGGTTTAGATGGTTTAGATGTTCTTGCCTTGAATGATTTCGCCTCGGATACACTGACTGGGGAGCAAGTACAAGCCATCCTGCAATGGACAAAAAGGGGCGGAACTCTCCTCTTAGCTGGCGGTGCTGGCTATCCGAAGACTGCTGCACCTTTCGCAGAAGCGTCACCTGTGACATATCAAGGTACAACGACAGTGAAGGAGCTTCCTGAGCTCGCTAAGGTGGGGGAGAAGGAACTGATCATCACACAGCCGCTCACGCTTTCACAAGCAAAGCTGGTTAAAGGAGCAGAATCGGTTGTTACCGACGGAACGTTTCCAATGTATGCGAGAGGTGCGTATGGGAGCGGGTTCGTGACCTACGTGGCGTATGATCTATCTCTAAATCCACTTGCCTCATGGAACGGGAATGCTAGATTATGGGAGCAAATGCTGTCTGGACCATTAGAAAAGGCGAATGCCTCTAATTTAAACCAGAAGTACGGCAATGATCCCTACTATGAGATGGACCGGGCATTAGAATACTTCCCATCCATGCAGCCGCCTAAATTGGCCATTCTTGCATTGGTTTTACTGCTATATGCGATTGTTGTTGGACCGTTATTATATATGATTTTGCGTCGACTAGATCGAAGAGAATGGGCTTGGTTCGTCATTCCAATTGCTGCTATCGTGACAAGTATCGGAATCTTTCAATTTGGGGCATCCAATCGTGGGAGTACAATGGCTCAAACGTTTAATACAATTACATTAAATGGCTCAGGCTCAGGGATCAAGCAGTCCACGTTGTCTGTATTTTTACCAAAGGGCGGCAGTATGGAGCTTAAATTCCCTGGAAAAGCAGCCGTATCTCCTTTTATGCAAGGAGAAGTGTATCCTAGCTTACAACTGCATGATCGAAGTGAGCTTATGATTAGACAAGAGCAGGAAACAGCTATCGTAGGATTACAGGATATCCCATATTCTTCGATAAGCAAATTGACAATGGACGAGGAACAGCCGGTTCAGTTAGGGACGTTTGACTACAGCATATCGGAGTTATCTTCCAAAGGAGCAAAAGGGCAAATAACGAACAATACCAAGAAGGATTTGACAGATGTAGCCGTGCTGGTGAATCATTCGTTTATCAAAATCGGTTCTGTAAAAGCCGGAGCTTCAGCCAGTTTTGATTCGGCGAATGGTTTCGGAATTTCCAATGGTTACGATGTTGCGCAGCTAGCTTATCCACATCCGAGCACGAATAACAGTTATGATACGGGCTTGTATCAGCGTTCCATGTTAAGTGCGTATTTACATCGCAAGTCCACGTTTTCAGGAGGGTTTGATCCGATGATTATCGGGTGGTTAAAGGAACAGACATCATTAAACCTATCTTCAAGCGGCAGCATACCTGCTGAGCAGTTAACGCTTATAGCCCAGGACATGAAGATTGATTATGTGACACCTGACGGTAAAATTATCATTCCAAGCACGACGATGGTACCTGAATTGATCGATAATCATTTGAAAATGAGCTCCATTCAAATTCAAAATGGTCCTTTCATGGAAATGGGCAGCGGAGATGTTACGCTCAATTATCAATTGCCGTTCATTGCAGGTGCCAGTTATCAAACGATGGAAATGACGGGCGATCCCAATCCGGATGTAACCTTGGATTTATGGAATTCACAGACCAAGGCCTGGGAGCCATTCACCTTGAAATCATTCCAATCCTGGGAGGGAGACAAGCTGCAGCCATATTTGCTAGAGGGGAAATCGATTCGCATGAAAGTAACCACGGTACAAAATCATACCATGTTCCGAATCCCTGCCGTTTCTCTGGAAGGATCGGTGAAACGATGATTACGACTACGGATTTAACGAAAAGATACGGTAACTTCACAGCACTTGATTCGTTGACCATGCAAATCGATAAAGGAACCGTATTTGGTTTTGTAGGCCCCAATGGAGCGGGTAAATCGACAACGATGTCCATCCTTGCGACTCTTTTAAGCCCCACATCGGGTACAGCCACGGTTGGTGGATATGATGTTATGGAGAAGCCGAAAGAGGTTCGAAAGTTGATTGGGTACATGCCGGATTTTTTTGGCGTGTATGACAATTTCAAAGCTATGGAGTATCTGGATTTCTATGGCGCAAGCTATGGTATACCTAGATCCGAACGATTGAAGCTGATTCCTCAGCTCCTTGACCTTGTCAATTTATCGGAAAAAGCAGACTTCTATGTGGACTCATTGTCAAGAGGTATGAAGCAGCGTCTTTGCTTAGCTAGATGCTTGGTTCATGAGCCGGAGGTACTTATTCTCGATGAACCAGCTTCAGGACTTGATCCAAGAGCACGAATCGAAATGAGAGAAATACTTAAAGAGCTCAAAGCCATGGGTAAAACCATCATTATTTCATCGCATATTTTGCCAGAGCTGGCTGAAATGGTTGATGAAATCGGGGTTATTGAATATGGGAAGCTAATCGCAAAAGGGAAAGTATCCGAGATTCAAAGCAGGATGAAAGCCAATCGTGTACTTCAAGTACGTATGGTGAATAGGACGGGAGAAGCATTGGTGTACCTTGAACAACAGCCTCATGTCACAATGGTGTTTAACGATGAGAAAGGTTTGCACGTTCACTTTGGCGGGACGGATGAGGATCAGTCTCTTTTACTTGCCCGATTAGTTGAGAAAGGCTTTCCTCTCCTTTCGTTCAGTGAAGCTTTGACGAATTTGGAAGATGTATTCCTGGAAATAACGAAAGGAGGTGGAGCACACGATGAACAGCAAGTTAAATTGGATTAATCCTGTCATGGAAAAAGAATTTCGCTTGCGCATGCGGACCATTCGATCTCCGATCGCAATCCTGGTTTATCTGCTAGCCATCGGCTTGTTTGCCCTCGGATTTGCTTATATAAACATGAGTAACCAGCAGGCAGGGGTGCTTAATGCAGCGAGAAGCAGTGAACTATTTTACTTTTTAAGTGGAGCGCAGCTTGTCCTGATCGCTTTTATGACGCCAGGCTTAACAGCTGGGGTTGTAAGCGGAGAACGTGAAAAACAGACATTAAACATGCTGCTTACGACGCAGCAGAGCTCGGGAACGATTATTCTTAGCAAGCTGTTCGCTTCCCTTAGTTTCATGCTGCTGACGGTAGTGGCTACGATGCCGCTGTACAGTATTGTTTTCTTATACGGGGGCGTCTCTCCCAAACAAGTTCTCTCTGTATTTGTTTTTTATGTATTCGTTATGATTCTCTTTGGTTCTGTTGGGATTTTCTTTTCAACAATTCTAAAGAAGACGGTTATCTCCGTGATAGCGACCTATGGTTTTGTACTTTTTGTTTTTGGGTTTACAGCTCTTGCTGGCCTTTTCTTCGGTAATTTAGGAAGGCAAGGGATGAATGAAGAAATACTTGGTTATTTCCTGAGTTTTAACCCGATGGCTGTCCTTGCAAGTTTGATGGTTCCTGATTTTGCCAAGGAATTGTTTAAAGGGCATAAGCTGCTGCAAATGTGGCATATTTTCGTTGGCAGCTACACGGTTCTCCTAATTATCCTGATCTGGCTTAGTGTGAGGTATTTAAGGCCGATTATGAAACGGAAGAAATAGCATTTGATAAGAATCAAATGAGGAAGAAATTCATTGAAAAGTAAAGTTAATGATCAGAGAGGAGCTGTCAGCATTTGAAATTTGCATCGTTGGATATGCTGCTAGAGCCTGTACGAATGCGGTTGTTAAAAGCAAAGGGACTGGATTATTTCATTCGTAGTTTGACAATGGGTATAGAGCTTGCTTGCATGTGGATGGTGTGTGGACGCCTCTTCCTGATTAGTGGGTATCGTTATGGCGCGTTGCTCAGCTTGGTAGCTATTGTTGGGATTGGGCTCATTTGGTTGATGTTTCGTCGACCTACGGATCTGGATGCGGCAAGACTACTTGATCGAAATGGGTTGGAAGATCGGATATTAACAGCTCTCATTCATCAGGATCAATCTTCATTGGTAGCTTCTCTGCAAAGGCAGGATGCCCTTGAGAAAGGGAATCTTTTTGTAGAGGAAAAGTTGAGTAAGGTTGTTTCCATGAGGGTTCCGAGAAATAGATGGTTGCCCGGAGCCTGCGCGTTGATAGTACTGGTTCTGTTGTTCCTTCTGCCTAATCCTAAAGATGTGATTCTACGTGATGCGGTAAAAGACAAAGCATGGGTAGAAGCGCAGAAAAAACAGGTGGATGAACTTGTTAAGCAACTGGCAGCGAAGCCGTCTCCTCTTCCAGTCATAAAGCAGATGACAGAGGATTTAAAAGAGCTGGAGCGTAGATTAAGTCAAACTCCGACATCGGCCAAGGCCTTGGATGAACTGGAAAAATCATTGAAGAAGATGGAAACGAGTATTGGGGATATGGAAAAGCAAAAACAACGCTCCGAGCAATGGGCAGAGTCGATGCAGCGAACGGAAGCGCTTCGTGAATTAGGCAAAGCGCTCGAGCAGAAGAGCTCGGAGAGTATTCAGCGCGAGGCACTGAAGCTTGGCGAGCAGGTGCAGAAGATGACGCCGCAGCAGAAGCAGCAGCTCGCAAGTGAGCTGGAGCGTCTCGCGGCCTCCGCTGCGGCCGCGTCGCCAGAAGCTGAGCAGCAGCTTCGCGGGCATCTGCAGCAGGCCGCCAGCGTGCTGCGAAGCGGCGAAGACGCAGCTGTAGCTCTGGCACAGCTGCAAGCGGGTCTTGCCGCTGCAAGCGCTGCGCAGCAAGCTCTAGCGCAGCAGCAGGTGCAGGCTGCTGAGGCCGCGGCGAGCCTCGCCGCGGGTGCGCTGCCGCAGGCACGCGAGCTTGCTGCGAGCGGCACACAGCCCGGGCAAGCGTGGGCGCCTGGCGGCCGCGCGGAGCAGCTTGCCGCGGCTGGCGCTGCTGCGCCGAGCGCGTCGCCAGCTGCGGGGAGTGCGGGCGCGAGCCCGGCGCCCGGCACAGCAGGTGCAGGAGCAAGTGCAGGCGGTGCGCCTGCTAGCGGCGGCAACGGCAATAGCAGCCCCGGTGGCGCAGGTGCGGGTGGTACTGGCCCCGGCGGCGCGAATGCGGGTGGTGCAGGCAGTGGCAGCGGAGCAGGCGGCACACAGGGCGGCACCGGCGCGGGCTCGCGAGGACTCGTGGCGACGCCTCGCGAGCGCTCAGGTACCGGCGGCACGTACGTCGACGGAGGGCCAACGCGTGGCAGCGGCGGAGAAGTGAGTCAAGGCGGCTTAGCGCCGGCGTTGGACGGTGCATCTCGGCCATATGAAGATGTTTATGCTGATTACGCGGCAGAGGCTTCTAGTGCATTGAATCGTTCCGAACTTCCACAACATATGCAAAATTTAGTAAGAGACTATTTCCTTGAAATTCAACCACAGCGTTAAGAGGAATGAACGATGAAGGGGGAGCGGTAATAGATGGTCGATTCGAAAGAGCAATTAGATGCGTGGGGATCAGCAGTCAGCCAGATGAAAGAACAGATCGGTCGTGTCATCGTTGGCCAGCATGAGGTTGTGGAGCAGTTGCTATGGTGCATATTGGCAGGAGGACATGCTCTCATTGAGGGGATTCCCGGTCTTGGCAAAACGATGCTCATAAAAACGATCGCAGATACCGTAGACCTTAGCTTTGCGCGTATTCAATTTACGCCTGATTTGATGCCGGCAGATATTACGGGGACGAATGTCATTCAGTTTGGAACGAAAGGCGAGACGTCCTATAAATTTCAAAAAGGTCCTCTATTCGGCCATGTTGTGCTCGCTGATGAGATTAATCGCGCAACACCGAAGACTCAGAGTGCCCTCCTTGAAGCGATGCAGGAAAAAACAGTCACCGTTGGTTCAGAAACCTACCATCTGCCATCACCCTTTTTCGTCTTAGCTACGCAAAATCCGTTAGAGCAGGAAGGTACGTATCCGCTGCCGGAAGCACAGCTTGATCGATTTCTTCTAAAAATTAACGTAACCTATCCAACTAAAAGCGAGTTGAAAGAAATTGTCCTGCGCACAACATCAGCTAACCAGCAGCAAGCTGAAAAAGTGGCGGATGGCGCTCTTTTACGGGATATTCAACTGGGGTTAAAAGAAATTCTTGTCGCTGAAGACGTACTTGATTATGCGGTTCAATTGCTGATGAATACGCATCCTGAAGAAGCGACGGCGCCCGAAGAGGTCAAACAATATATTCGTTTTGGCTCAGGTCCCAGGGGCGTTCAGTCCATGATAGGGGTTGCGAAAGTGAGAGCCTTCCTAGCGGGTCGTTTTCATGTTTCTAAACAGGATTTGCATGTGGTAGCCATTCCCGCATTGCGACATCGTCTTTTTCTCAATTTTGAAGGTCAAGCAATCGGGATTTCACCAGATAAGATCATTCAAGCAATTATCAGTTCCATGGAGAATAGGCGATGAGCAGCGGAGTAAATTTACTTGACCCCACGCTTATGCGTCGTCTGGATCAAATGAGTATAGCTGCAAAAAAACGAATACGAGGGACGATGCAGGGGAAAAGGCGATCAAGAGATATGGGTTCTTCTATGGAGTTTGCAGATTATCGTTTATATACGCCTGGTGATGATACTCGGCAGCTAGATTGGCATGCTTTTGGTAGAACGGGAAAGCCGTTCATCAAGCTTTTTATGGATGAACAGGAGCTGCAGGTCAATTTGTGGTTAGACGCATCCAAATCGATGGATTTTGGCAGAGGAGAGGGGGCAGATAGCCTTCGGCTCTCCAAATGGGAGTATGCCAGGCAGTTGGCTGCAGGAATTGGTTATATGTCATTGAACCGTTTTGACCGTGTAAGTGCCGCCGCTTTTACAACTCAGATGACCAAGCAACAGAAACTACTTCGTGGAAAAGGCAGCTCTTTAAAGCTTTTTGAATTCTTGGCAAGTTGTCAAACGGAGGGGACCGGGGATATTGGGGCCGTTTTTCGAAATCCATCCATTTTACCGCGGCAGGCGGGGATGACTTGGTTATTTTCGGATTTTTTGTACGAACAGGGCATTGAAGAATCGTTAAAGTACTTGCTTGCAGCGAAGCAAGAAGTTGTTGCCGTCCAAATCCTTGCCTCCGAGGAGCTTAACCCAGACCTTACAGGAGAGTTGCGCTTAATTGACAGTGAGTCTGGAGCAGCCAGGGAAGTAGCGATGAGCAGTAAAGTGCTGCAAGCCTACAGAGAAGCTGCTTTGCAATATACACAAACACTTAGGGCATTTTGTTATGAACGGGGTATTACTTATTTGCTAGCCATAACCAATGTTCCTCCTGGTGATTTTCTACTCGGTGAGCTTCGTCGCAGCGGGTTGGTTCGTTGACGCAACTTGGATACTCCCATATATGCGAGCATATCTCAGTCAACAGACGGCTATGCATGTTAACGCTGTGCCACCTGAACGCCTCGGCGAGCTTGCCAAAAGCACCAACCATAAATAAGGATGAAAACAAGAATAAGCACAGTCGAGTAACGGTACATCAACGCATAACTCCCGCTTATGTTAGCGAGAGCTCCCAAAACCATCGCTCCTAACCCAATGCCGAGATCATTGGCTGAGAAGAAGGTTCCGTTGGCTGCACCGCGGCGATTCGGCGCAGCACGTGCGATGGTCCAGGCCTGCAGCGCCGGCTGCAAAGATCCGAAACCTATGCCATAGCATATCGCAGCTGAGGCCAAACTGGCCTCTGAGTGAGCATAAGAAAGAAGCAGGAGACCAGCAAGAGTAAAGAGAGCGCCGGGCAGGAGTACCCATTCGGGTCCTTTTCGATCAAAAAGCATACCGGTAATTGGCCTTACTATGAGCACCATGGAGGCATTGCATAGGAAGAACCAACCGACATTCGAAATGCCGGCTTCGTGGCCGAACAACGTAATAAAGGTCACAATTCCTCCATAACAAATTGCTGTACATAGCAATAAACCGGAGGGAAGCATCGCGGTTCGTTCCCATAAACGATCCATAAGCTTCGGCCTCTGAGCCGACTTTTCGACAGGCATCGGCTTGGTATAAGTAATAAAAAGAGAACTAAACAAGGAAAGCAGTGCTAAACATGTTGAGATTAAAAGCACGCGGGGGAAGCCATAGGTTTGCATCAACCACAGTCCTGTAAGTGGTGCAAGCGCCATAGCGAACGTGTTGGACAACCCGTAATAACCCATACCTTCTCCACGGCGCTCAGCTGGAATGATGTCGGCTATAACCGTTCCTAAGGAGGTTGTGGACATACCCCAACCGATCCCATGAACAAAGCGTGCAGCAAGAATAAGCGTAACAGCAGCCATATAGGTGTAACCGGCAATGGTTAGCGCGCAGATTGCGAGTCCAACCAGAAGTACATGTTTTCTTCCGAACAAATCTAGTGCTCGCCCAGCAAAAGGGCGGGTAAGCAGTGACGAAATTGTGAAAATGCCAATGACGAGACCGACTTGAATATCATTTCCGCCTAATTGCGACACATGTGTAGGTATCGTTGGTATGAGCATTTGAAAACTAAAGAAAAGCAGTAAGTTGGATAGAGATGTAATCAGAAAAGCTTTGGTCCAAAGCGGTTTTCGCTTCTTTTCATCTACAAATAACGGTTCCATGTTACCTCCCATGTTGTCCATAAGCAAACCTGTTTGACAGAGGAAAAACGGGCTGCACGCGTAGTAGTATACCCATGCTAAAGAATTTGAACGCAAGATAAAGCGATGTCCTTCGCTCTTGGAAAGGTGAGTGCTTATGCAATTCGCATCGTTAAGCGGGTTATGGTTCTCGCTTTCAATCCCCTTTATCCTGGTGCTTTATTTGTTAAAACGACGTTATATCGATACAGAAGTATCTAGTCATATGCTCTGGCGGCGTGTTCTTCGTGAGCAGGAGGCCAATCGGCCATGGCAGCGTCTAAGCCGACAATTATTACTCCTGCTTCAGCTGCTTGCAGCGTCATTACTAGTGCTTGCCTTGATGCAGCCTTTTATCCGTGGTCAGCAAACAGCGAAATCACATATTTTTTTCGTGTTAGATGCTTCAGCGAGTATGCAAACATCAACGGATCATGGGACAAGATTAGAAGAAGCAAAACAAGGTATCTTAACTTACGCACGTGAAGAAGCCCAGAATCGTAGCTATTCGCTTTTAGTCATGAAGGATCAACCAGAATTGCTTTTACAACGAGAATCAAATCTGTCCTCACTACAAGCCGCTTTGAATAAGGTTGCTCCCTTTTACGGCAAAACGAATGTACAGGAAGCCTTGTCTTTAGCCTCTGCTCTAACGAGGGAAGAATTCGATTGGGAAGTACGCATTTATACGGACAGTCAGTGGGTCGATAACGCCGAAGGGATTACCTTTTCAATCCCAGTCAGCATCCAGGAGCCTGAGATTCAGAGACGAGCAGGTGATGAAGTCACCAAACAACCTGTGAATGTGGCGATTACTCAATTCGGTGTTAAAGAAGTTCAGGATGCAGCGGAATTTAAGGCTGTTGCCGTATTGAAAAATTGGGGGGCTACAAGTGTTTCTGTAAAAGCAGTGCTTTACGCAGATTCGCAAGCAGTTCGAACGGATTCCCTAAACCTTAAGGGAGGCGAACAAAAATCGATCTACGTAGATAAGCTGGCTCGGGCTGATGTGTACAAGCTGCAGCTTGAAGGAAAAGATGGTTTGGAAGCTGATAATACAGCTTATGCCTTTCCTGAAGGGACTGGTCGAGTCCAAGCCGCTTATGTTGGCGAAGGCAACCTTTTCTTAGAAAAAGCACTCACATTGGCAAAGACGGATATTCTTCATGTACAAAAAAGCAATGACGGAACCTATCCACCACCCTTAGGGCTTACTCCTGACCTAATTATTGTAGATGGTGTGACTGAATCAGCATTAAA
Source organism: Paenibacillus germinis (assembly GCF_013141785.1). Lineage (NCBI taxonomy): Bacteria > Bacillati > Bacillota > Bacilli > Caryophanales > Paenibacillaceae > Paenibacillus > Paenibacillus germinis. Next base: position 597,623 of record NZ_WHOC01000019.1, on the reverse strand, counting down.
ATCAGATGTCTGGCAGCGTTTACTTTCGTCCAAACCAGTTTGGCGGTTTGCTTCCGCTGCAAAGTCTGACTTAGAGCCTAAACAAGCGATTTCAGCATCATCTTTTTCGATAATGGATCACCCCATCTCGCGTTACATTCGACTGCAGGACGTGAACGTTGCTATGGCTCAGACTAGACCGCTAAAGCCATGGGAGAAAGTCATCATTTCTTCAACATCCGTACCACTTGTTCTTGCAGGTACAGAAGAAGGTATACCAAATCTGACATTTACGTTCTCGCTTGAGCAATCGGATCTTGCGCTGCGCTCGGAATTTCCCATTCTCGTTCAAAATGCTGTTTCTTGGTTGACCCAGCACCATGGTGGCAATCTTGGTCGTATGACAGCTGGGGATCGAAAAGAAATTGTTCTTCATCCGGAAGCGACGAAGGCGATCTGGAAAACAACCATGGAAGGTGTTAAAGAGGAAGAGGCAGAGCGAAATGGAGACACGTTATCCAGTATGCAAACTGCGCCTAAGCTTCCAGGTCTTTATGAATTTGTTGAATACAATACTGGTGGACAAATCGTACAAACTCGTCTGCTTGAAGTTGTCATGGATGCCAGGGAATCCAATGTGAATGGGAAAATAGAAAACAAGCTGGTCTTCAAACCAGGTGAAGTCGATGCCGATGTAGATCGAGGTAAAGATATCTCATTAGGTAAAACGATGTTAATTCCTTGGCTTATCGTGATCTTGCTTATGCTGCTAGTTCTGGAATGGGAGGTGTATCGACGTGGGCATTCAGTTTGAATATTGGCCCGTCTTGCTGCTGATTCTACTTCTTCCTTTTTATGCGGGCTGGCTGTGGAAAAGCTTACACCGTCTTCAAGGCGGGCGAAAGAAGCTTGTTGTTTCTCTGCGAGCCTCTGTAATCATTCTTCTGATCTTCGCCCTTGCGGAAACCCAACTTTATACAAAGCTAAATAACAAAAGCATCGTATTCACGATAGATCGATCAGACAGTGTGAAGGAAGAATTGAAGGAAGCTCAGTGGATTCGCGAAGCAGTCAAAGCACGATCTTCTGAGAAGGACGAGGCGGGGGTCGTTTCGATGGCACTTAAAGCTTCGATAGAGAAGTCCATGGATGCCAGAGAGATGAATGGATTTCAGTTTACAGCCCAAACGAACACGCAATTTTCCGATATTGCCTCGGGCTTGCAGCTTGCTTCAGGTTTACTTATGAACGGAAAATCCGGGCGCATTATTTTGATGTCAGATGGTGAAGAAAATGTGGGTGACCTGTTGCGTCAAGGTAAGCTGCTGCGCGACCGCGGTATCCAAGTAGATGTTGTCCCTCTCGCTGCCAAAGAGCACAAAGACGCCTCTGTTGAAGCAATTCGAGTTCCAGATAAATTGTATCAAGCAGAAGCCTATACGGTGGAGGTAGTCATCCGTTCTACAAGTACAGAGGCGGCTCAATTAAGGGTTTTTGAAGACAATCGAGAAATGACAGCTGGATCGGTTCAACTGAATAAGGGGGAAAACAGAATCGCCTTTCAATCGCTTGCCAAGGAACCGGGTTTTCATCGGTATCGAGCGGAAGTGTACTTGGAAGGGGATGAGCAGTCGGCCAATAATGCGCATTATGCATTTAGTAAAGTAGAAGGTCCTCCGAAAGTACTTATTGTTGAAGGGAAAGCAGGTATCTCCAAAAATGTGGAGGGGGCGCTGCAATCCGCACTTATCCCCTTTGAAACGATTGCACCTGAGCTGCTTTCCAATGATTTTGTAACGTATACCGGTTATGAAAGTATTATTTTAAACAATGTTGCTGCTACTCAAATACCACAATTGAAAATGGAAATGATAGAGCAGGCTGTCCGAGATTACAGTGTTGGGTTGGTTATGCTTGGGGGAGATAACAGCTATGGATTGGGAGGTTATTTCAAAACGCCTATCGAGCGTGTTCTCCCAGTGTATATGGACCTGCGCGGGAAGCGGGAGATACCGTCACTCGGCATTGTACTTGTTATGGATAAATCGGGCAGTATGTCAGGTGAAAAAATGAAGCTGGCTCAGGAAGCAGCGTCGCGGACAGTCGACTTACTCAGGGAAAAAGATACTCTTGGGGTACTTGGATTCGATTCTTCCCCGCATTGGTATGTAGAACCGCAAAAGCTAAGTGATAAATCAGGCGTCATCCAAAAGATTAATGCAATACCCGCTGATGGCGGAACGGAGATTTATACAGCAGTAGAGGAAGCATTCGCCAAGCTTTCCAAGGTGGAAGCCCAGCGAAAGCATATTATTTTGTTGACAGACGGACAGTCCTCCACGACTCAGAGCTATGAAGCATTGACCGCCGATATGCAAAAAGAGAATATCACGATGTCCACTGTGGCCATCGGAACCGATGCGGATCAATCGCTGCTGAAGCAGCTAGCGGATTTGGCGAAGGGGAGGTATTACGCGGCTGTGGATCAGACGACAATCCCGGCGATTTTTAGCCGAGAAGCGGTGCTGATATCACGAACTTATGTGGTTAACCAACCTTTCGTACCGGCTTTAGCGGGAGGGACAGACTGGCGTAGCTTTTTGGGGCAAGGGCTGCCTTCGCTAAACGGATACATTGCCACAACCCCTAAAGAGGCCGCTGAGGTGGTACTCACAAGCCTGGAACCTGATCCTATTCTAGCGAGATGGCAGTATGGTTCTGGGCGAACTGTCGCATGGACAAGTGATGTGACAGGAGCGTGGTCAGCGAACTGGGTAACGTGGCCTGCCTTTTCACAAGTGCTTACTGGAATGATAAAGTGGACGTTTCCGCAATTTCAATCGTCTCCACTTGAGCTTAATGGGCATTTGGTCGGTCAAGAGTTGACCTTAGAGGCCAAAAGTGGAAATAACATACTTGAAGGTTCACATGGTGAACAAGGTGAACTTCGAGCTATCGTTACGGATGAATCTCTCGGATCCCAAGAAATCCATTTTACATCCACAGCACCTGGTGAATATTCAGCACAGGTATCTGTGGATAAGTCTGGCGTTTATATCGCCAAGACTAAACTGCTCGCTGCCGGCAGCGAAGAGGGGACCGAGAAGCGGGTCGTCGGCAGCTCAACGTCCGGCTTCGTGATTCCTTATTCTCCAGAATATCGGATCACGGACGGACAAGGCCTCAGCAAGCTCCAGCAGCTTGCTGAGCTTACAGGCGGACGGATGCTCTCGCTAGAGCATCCGGAGGAAGCCTTCGCCTTCGCTTCTGCCGCCCAGAAGCGACTGACTCCCATCAGCGAGTACCTGCTGATGGCGGCGCTCGCGCTGCTGCTGATGGACATCGCAGCGCGGCGCTTGGCTCTGCCGCCCGGCATGTGGGCCCGGGCGTTCGCTTGGGGGCGGGCCGCTCCAGCTGGCCCGCCACAGCAGGCGGAGACGCCGCTGGCGCGTCTCCAGGGGCGCAAGCAGCTTGCGGAGCACAAGCTGCAGCGCAAGACCGAGCGCTCTGCCGTAGGCAGCGCTCCACCCCCGGCCGTGGCTGCGCCGCCGCGGCCTCCCGCGGAGCAGCGCGAAGCGGCTCCGGAGCCCTCACCCCCAGCGGCGAGTAGTGCGCCGCCGGACAGCATGAGCCGTTTGCTCGAAGCCAAACGGCGAGGCCGCAAATAGCGCCAAGCACCTAGCAATTTCTCGCCAGGTACGATAAACTATTTGTTGAAGGGTGTCGAAGTTGATCCCTTAGTGACAAGTGAATTAGGAGGGGATTTGAATGGCTAGAAATAGCTACTCCATTGGTATCCTGTTAATTGGCCTGGCCGCCCTATTGCTTCTTGGTAAATTAGGTTTTTTCCATGTTCTTCTTTCGTTCTTTTGGCCGCTAGTCTTACTCATTCCTGGGCTGCTGTTCCACGTATTCTTTTTTAATCGGTCACTGCCCGCAGGCGTTCTTGTACCTGGAGGTATATTAACGACTTACGCAATAATGTTCTTTTACTGCAATATATTTGGTTGGGGTTCAATGAGCTATTTATGGCCGGGATTCATTCTTGGTGTAGCCATCGGATTGTATGAGATGCACCTTTTCGATCGTGGAAGTGATCGTGGTGTTTTGATAGGTGCTATGGTGCTGGGAATCATTTCAGCTGTATTTTTCGGGTTAACTCTACTAATTCATTTAGGGATCTATGTAATCGCTTTGATCCTTGTGGTAGCTGGACTTGTCATGATTTTCCGCAAGCGAAATGTGTGGTAATTTCAGGCATTTACTTGTAAAAGTTTTATGTAGAGCCGCATTTACCTTGCATAATGTCGAGAAACTGCGTATAATAAGTGTAAATGTCAAGCGTCGGCGCTTTCGTCCGACGCTTGTTTTATGAACAGAGACGAAAATTATAGGGTAGAGAGGGTTTGACATTCATGCACGCAAGAGACAAGATTCGCAATATTGCAATTATCGCACACGTTGACCACGGTAAAACGACACTCGTAGATAAATTACTTCAACAATCCGGAACATTCCGCGATAACGAGGCTATTCAAGAAAGAGCGATGGACTCCAACGATCTCGAGAGAGAACGCGGTATTACCATTCTTGCAAAAAATACAGCAATTAATTATAAAGACTACCTGATTAACATTGTGGATACACCTGGACATGCCGATTTCGGTGGTGAAGTAGAGCGTATCATGAAAATGGTAGACGGCGTTTTGTTGGTTGTTGATGCTTTCGAAGGCACCATGCCGCAAACGAAGTTCGTTCTACGTAAAGCATTAGAAAGCAACCTTTCTCCAGTTGTTGTTGTTAACAAAATTGACCGTCCAAACGCTCGTCCTCAAGAAGTTGTTGACGAAGTTCTTGATCTTTTCATTGAACTAGGTGCTACGGATGAGCAGCTTGATTTCCACGTTGTATATGCTTCCGCATTACAAGGTACATCAAGTCTTGATGCTGAGAAACAAGATGACAACATGGAAGCTATTTATGAAACGATTGTTAGTCACATCCCAGCTCCAACAGAAGATGTGGATCAACCGCTTCAGTTCCTTGTTACATTGATGGATTACAATGAGTACTTGGGTCGTATCGGCGTAGGCCGTGTGAACCGTGGTAAAATCCGTCAAGGTCAGACTGTTGCTGTTATGACGCGTGAAGGCGGTCAGAAGCAAGCAAGAATCGAGAAACTTTTCGGCTTCACAGGCTTGAAACGTATTGAGATCGAAGAAGCAGCTGCAGGGGACATTATTGCCATTGCAGGTATCAAAGATATCAATATTGGTGAAACGGTAGCAGATCCTGCGAATCCGGAAGCATTGCCAGTCTTGAAAATTGATGAGCCAACGCTGCAAATGACATTTATCGTAAATAACTCACCATTCGCAGGGCGCGAAGGGAAATGGGTAACATCCCGTAAAATTCGCGAGCGTCTTTACAAAGAACTTGAAACAGACGTTAGTTTGCGCGTTGAAGATACGGATAGCCCGGATGCTTTCGTAGTATCAGGCCGCGGTGAGCTTCACTTAGGTATTTTGATTGAAAACATGCGCCGTGAAGGCTTTGAATTGCAAGTTTCCAAACCAGAAGTTATCATTCGTCAAATCGACGGTCAAAAAATGGAGCCGATTGAGCGTTTAATCATCGACGTTCCAGAAGACAGCATGGGTTCCGTTATGGAGAGCTTAGGTTCCCGTAAAGCCGAGATGGTCAACATGATCAACAACGGCAGCGGTAACGTTCGTCTTGAGTTTTTAATCCCTGCACGTGGTTTGATCGGTTACAGAACGAACTTCTTAACGTTGACTCGCGGCTACGGTATTATGAACCATGCTTTTGACAGCTATGGTCCATACCAAGGAGCTGGTGTTGGCGGACGTCACGAAGGCGTACTTGTTTCCAGCGAATCTGGCGTATCTACTTTATATGGAATCCTTTCCGTTGAAGATCGCGGTATCTTGTTCGTTCATCCACAAACGGAAGTTTACGAAGGCATGGTCGTTGGTGAGCATACGCGCGACAATGATATCATCGTTAACATCTGTAAAGAAAAAGCGGTAAACAACATCCGTTCCGCGAACAAAGAAGAAACTGTAAAAATGAAAACTCCTCGCATGTACTCTTTGGAGCAAGCGCTTGAGTATTTGAACGATGATGAATATTGTGAAATCACACCGAAATCCGTTCGTATTCGTAAAAAGATTTTGAACAAAAGCGAGCGCGAGCGTGCTGAGAAACACCGCAAAACAGCTGAAGCTAACGTGTAATTCACAAAGTGTTCTAAATATGGGAAATGTGGGCTGCAATGCCGCATTTCCCTTTATTTATTTGTAATTATGAGGGATAATGATAATTGACTTTACTTTTTGAATGAAATGGAGTGTATGTTTTGACTGCCTTGAACGAGTGGTTTGGAAATCACCTGTACATCACTTATCTGTTAATCTTTATATTTATGTCTTATGTGTATAACAAAGTTTTCAAGACGCGCAAATTGCCGGTTCTCAAGACAGCTATCATCTATGTCCTGCTGGCCATTGGATCGGTTATGCTACTTGTTTTTCAAATTGTAGGACTACCTATCGTACTCTGCCTGACTGTTGCCATATCGTTAATGTTTCTGGTGCGAATTCGTTATTTCATCGAGAAAAGAAGCGGCAATAGACCAACTTAATAAGGAATATGCTTACGATGTTAGTTTTGCTAAAGTAAAACTCAAGTTAAGCTTACGAAGCTAGTTTTCTCACGAAAACTTTTAGGAGGGGCGAATGACTCGATACTGGTTAACACCGATTGTGGGCTATTCTCCTCTGGTGTTGGGGGCTGATCGCTTGGACTGCTCTCCGCTCACAAAGCTGGAAACTTTCCGTGAATTGGCGAATGGGAGACACCCCAGATTACTATCTATGTTTAAAGCTAGTCTGTTGTTAAGTGACGATGAAGAGATATGTGGTTCAGAGCTCGTAGAACTTGATTTAGCGCATTCTGACGCCGTTGTATTTAATGGTGACCCTTTTCATTTATCTCATTGTGCAGAAGCCTTTCTAGATCGTCTCCTGAATCGAAAGGAAGCTTTGGAATTGGTGTCATCGCTTGATGACAGCGCTTTAGATGCCCAGCATATCATTTGGAAAAATCAATGGCTTCGTTGGCTGGAATTAGGCTGCGATGTTATTTTACTTAGAGAGGATGGGCGTTAAAATGAAACTGCAAGACGCCTTTTTTAATTGGCTGCAAATGCATATTGTAAGTCAAGCAAGGCCGGATGACGAAGCGGCCAAAGAGACGCTTGATTTTTTTGCGCTTATTTTGCGTGAAGATCATGGGGTCAGTCATATGGAAATTGTGGACGAATCGGATCGGATGAAAATTCACATCGCCTATGAACAAGAAAGTATCAAGAGTAAACAAAGTTTTGATCGTGAATCGGCGGAAAAGCTGCTTGATGATATTAATTCGAATCCGATTTACAATAATCAATAGACGTTCATGTTGACGACATAACTTTTTTAAACCGACGTACACTAAGGTATATCTGGCTGAAAAAGGAGTGTTCTCATGATTTGAAAATAGATACATAAGGGTGGAACGCTTGCCACCGGCTATGCTATACTGTAAGTGTAAGGAGCGTTTTCAACCACCTAGTAGGAGGCGCAAGCGATATGGCTGAACACAACACAGCTTTACCGAAGCAATGGATGGATCGCGCCCAAATGATGACCGAGCCTGAATATGAGAAAACTTGTGTAAGCCGAGTCACTGTAAATCCAGTCGGCCGAGTTTTTGATGCGATAAAAAAAGCCTAGATCTGCGTATGCAGTCAGGCTTTTTGTTATCTTCAGTGGATTAAGGGTTCGGAATTTCCGCCTGATTCGCACCTTTAGGTCCCGCATTGTCTGGCATATTGCGAATATCGCGCGGCAGCTGAGGCATTACACGGCCCATGATATCTGCCATTTGCTCAGCGAATCCGGTAATCGGTCTTCCTGCTTGGATGTTATCCCGAATGTTGCGTAAGCGTTGATCTAAGTCCAAATCTGCGGTAACAATGGCATTAACTCCGTACGGATCTTTCTTGAGCGCTTCAGCTACCGAGTACTTAACGGTGCCGACTTTGGCTCGATCCAAATCTTTCTTAATGTTGATGCCTACAACTGCGGTATTACCGAAGACAACGCAGTGTGCGCTTTCAACCTGAGGGACGCTTGTGGCTAAGTTTTCCAAATGTTCTGCAACTGCCTTAGAATCTTTTATCTCGAGCTTTTGTGGGGCGATTTGTTGAACTTTTACTTGATTTTGATTCGGATATTGAGAGGGGGCACCACTTTTCGGCGCTTGACTACAGCCAGCCGCGAGGGTCAGTATTACTATAACTACGCACAATAGTCTCACTTGAATCGTTCCTTTCTTTCCTGAATCTCGCGTTTAGTTTGTCCGGCACAGCTAGGTTGTATGTATTTCATATAACCAATGATCTAACGCCAAATCTGGGAGGGGACACACCAATGAAAAAAATTTACGTGTTGGATACCAATGTTCTGCTTCAGGACCCTAATGCATTATTCGCGTTCGAAGATAATGAAGTAGTCATACCCGCCGTGGTGTTGGAGGAAATCGATTCTAAGAAACGAAATGCGGACGAAATTGGCCGTAATGCGAGACATGTTTCGAGGTTGCTGGATGGACTAAGGACCAAAGGTAACTTGTCCGATGGCATCACACTCGATCGTGGCGGCAGCATTAAAGTGGAACTCAACCATCGCAGCTTTGCGAAGCTGCAGGATACATTTGCAGAATTAACGAACGATAACCGAATTCTCGCGGTCGCGCTCAACTATCATCTAGAAGAGCAGGCTAATGAATTTCCGAGACCTGTCGTTATCGTGAGTAAAGATACATTAGTTCGTATTAAAGCAGATGTCCTCGGTATACCTGCACAAGATTATTTAACCGATCGCATTGTTGCACAAACGGATATGTACACGGGATATATAACGCTATTTGTACATCCTTCTATCATTGATGAGTTTTATTCTTATCGTTTCTTGACAGTGACATCGCTTAATTTGGGCTATATGCTGCATCCTCACGAATTTGTCATTTTGCGGGATGAGCTGGGTTCTTCCAAATCGGCTTTATTGAAAGTGACGCCCGATGCCAAAAAGCTGGAGCCGCTCTACATGAGTAATGATCCCATTTGGGGGATTGCCGCGCGTAATGCGCAGCAACGAATGGCTCTTGAGCTCCTGCTCAATGACGACATCCCGCTCGTCACCCTGACTGGGAAAGCGGGTACAGGTAAGACGCTGCTCACGTTAGCAGCGGGCCTTATGAAGATTGAGGATGATCGTAAATATAAAAAATTGCTAATTGCTCGACCTGTTGTTCCAATGGGCAAGGATATTGGTTATCTGCCTGGTGAAAAAGATGAAAAGCTGCGTCCCTGGATGCAGCCGATCTATGATAATTTGGAATATTTATTCGATACCAAAAAACCGGGAGACATTGAAAAAATACTAGCGGGTCTCGGTAGTATTCAAGTCGAAGCTCTGACGTACATCCGCGGACGTTCGATTCCTGGCCAATTCATCATTATTGATGAGGCGCAGAACTTATCTAAGCATGAGGTGAAAACGATCGTTTCCCGCGTGGGAGAGGGCAGTAAAATTGTGCTTCTAGGTGATCCAGACCAAATCGATCATCCATATCTCGATGCATCGAGTAATGGATTAACTTATGTGGTTGAACGCTTCAAGCAGGAAGGTATTAGTGGGCATATCACACTGGAACGTGGCGAACGCTCGCATTTAGCGCAATTAGCAGCCGATCTGCTCTGATAAATTCAAAGAAGCCCACACCTCCGATAAGGGGATGTGGGCTTCTTTGTTAGTTCTAAGGCAGCATCTCGATGCGGCATCGATAAGCTTTGGCAATACCCTGCATGAGCTCTTCGAGCTGCCGATCCACGATGTACACAGTACGATCCTGAGCTTGGTACTGAGCGAGCAAGTGCTCTTCGATCTGAAGGGCAGCTTGGTCGACTTCAGCTTGGGGGCTATCTGCCGTAAATCGGAATTGTACGACAAGCTTATCGTATAAATAATTGTGCTCTGCGCGGCTTGTAAAACCATAATCGCTAAATAGATCAGTCAATTCAGCGTCATCCGGCAGCAGCCGAAGCTGCATCAGGTTCGTCTCAATATTGAAATGAGACATAACATCGAGCGCTGCAAGCTGTTGCTCTTCATTGCTGACAATAAGCATTTCTTTGTCGCGGTCAAATAATTCAACTTTACCTGCGAGAGCTTTAACGATTTGCGCGTAAAATCCAGGTATTTTTCCTTCGGGCAGATCCATCATCAGACCAATTTTCGGTTCCATTCGTAGTCCTCACTTTACTTCGTTATCCTATGATACTTTACAGGGATAATTTGAGTTTTACAACTGCGATACCGTTCTTCGTCTCTACACTAACGACATCGAGATAATTGACGATTTTTTTCGGGATGAAACCAAGCTGGAATTCTTTCATAAAGTCTTCAATTGTGGTGTCAGGCAGCTGGAAGCCATTGAATTCAAGTTTATCCACAACGAAGCGGACTTCATTCATGTCGGGATGTTCTTTCAATAAAAACATTCCTTCCAACGCGATTTGCACTTGATCTTTTTTACCTTTTGCAATGATCGACCCATCGGCAAATTCAAAATTCAAATTCTGTAAAAGTTCATTTTTTGAATGAAGGTAAGCATTGAAATCCGTATCACTAATCGTTATGACCGGGTTTTTGATGGAAGATAAGTCCATGAATTTATTTTCTTTCGTTACATACTGTGGCAGCTCTCGAAAAGCGGATGATAGACTATTTAAGTACTCGCGGAATAATGGGATACCTTCTTGTTTCCATTGCTCATTTAAGCTTTTTATTTGGGCTTCTATGACTTGTGCTTGTGCACTGACGGCTAGTTGTTTGTCCAGCTCTTCTTGAAGCTTTACGAGTCTCTCACGCTGTGTGAGGAATTTCTCTTTCGTTTTCTGGAGCTCGACGCGCGAAGAATCAAGTTCGGTTCGCAGGCTTTTCAATTTCTTAAACGATTCGGTGAAAGCTGATAAGGCGCGATGATCATTACTAATAATCATTTGCAGATACTCAAACATTCGCAATGCATCCGTAAAGGAACTAACGGTAAACAGCAGCATCCAGATCGAATCTCGATCCCCTGTATAATAAGCTCTCAGCACTTTTCCTGCGTGTTTTCGGGTGTTTTCAACATTGCTGTTCTGCTTGATGATATCTAGTTCATTTTGTTTGATTTGAGCAACGATGCTTGCATCTTGTTCATTTAATCGGCCCACTTCTTTGTCGATTTCGAAAATGGTAAGCCCTTTTTGGACGAGATCCTTGGCTTCGTCTTGTGTAGGGGTCTTTTCCTCGGCTGAGATTGTATGAAGTGGTAGTGTTATTTGAGTAAGCAATAGAATAGACAACATCATAGCTACGAATTTATATGTCATTGAACGAATTCTCCCCCTAAGAACAGATTATCATATTTCTATTAAATGAAGCACAAAAAAATACTTACCTCTGGGGAAGAGGTAAGTATTTTGCCTTATATCTATTTTTTTGCCGGTGTAATTAATTTAAGGATTTCATCGAAGCTTTTAACGTTTTTCGGTATTTCTTTCGTTAACGGAGAAGCTTGATTGATAGCGTCGTAGGTTTGGTGAAGAAGGATATGGTTATCCTGTGCTTTGCCATCAACTGTTACTGTGAATCCTACATCAATTGTTTGGTCACGAATAAAGCCAGTATCATCAATGGCGACTACCATTTTACCCGGAGCTTTGAGCTGTAAGTTATTTGCTTGATTTTTTTTGAGTTGTTCGGCTTTATCGGCTGTAAGGAATCCATTACTTTGTAAGTACCCAAAAAACTCTGGAAGTTTTGTTTGCATCAGGGTATTCAATTCTTTTTCATTTTTACTGGTGAGTTCGACGCTAATGGATTTGGCGGAAGAGCCGTCTTTCAGCTTAACCGGTTCCTTAGCTTCTTTATACCATTTTGGATCAATCCCGCTAAATATAAGATTACCAAGTGTCGTTGACAATTGAGAAGTATTTTTCAAGGCGTCTACGGTTAAGGGACTAGTACTGTTCTGACTCATTTTTTGTAGATCGATTGCATAGTACTCGTCAGGTGTTTTATTTAATGCTGGCATATTAAAATACAATTTGCTATCTTTAATGAGAATTGGAATCTCAAAAGGGGATGTAGAGCCCTTAGGTGTTATTTTCAAGTCCGTCTGGAACTGAAGTGGCTCCACATTGCTAATGCCCTTCCAATCGATTGTGCTTTCTCTGACCAAAGATAACAGCCCGTTAGTTAAAGGGTTGGACGATTTCATCAATCCATCGCTTATGGCTAATGTTGTGCTCCCATCGAAGGTGTAAGATTTCATCTCTTTTTGTTTATTTAGTGATTGTTCGAGTGCTTCTTTGACCTTCGTGTTGTCTGTACAAGCTGTCAACGATATTAGGCTGATCGCCGTTACCGCTGTTAAGGTAATCCACTTCTTTGACATGCTTTTCTGTCTCTCCTTCCATAAATCCTTCTTCATTATAATGGTTTCCTTATGTTTTGTCTTTAAGTAAAGAATTGGAGGGTTCTTCATTGAATCATCAGCTCGGACACCCAAGTGTTGTGACAGCCTTAAAAGAGGCCATTCAGTCAGCAGATTTTCAAGCCATCACCTTCAGAGACTATATGGAAATTTGTCTTTACAGCGAACCGTATGGGTATTATCGCAATGAGAGGCCGAAAATCGGTAAACAGGGAGATTTCTATACAAGTTCCTCCATTGGTTCAGTGATGGGGGAAATGGTAGCATCATTTATTTGTAAGCAGCTGAATATTGAAAGTCCTCATACAGAACCCGTTCATGTCGTTGAATGGGGAGGGGGTAACGGGCGAATGGCTCTTCATATATTGGGCGAAATAAAGCGAAATGAACCCGCCGTTTATGCTCGTTTAACCTATACAATCATTGAATCAAGTGCTTACCATCGTCAGCAGCAGCGATCAATGCTTGAAGGGTATGACCAAGTTATTCAATTCACAAGTGAAGCAGAATGGTTGGCTCAGACGCCGGAGGATCAGATTTATGTTCTTGCGAATGAACTATTGGATGCTTTCCCAATCCACCGAATTCGCTATAAAGATTTGCTTTTTCAGGAGTCCTATGTGAAATGGCAAGAGGAGGAGCAAATTTTTCAAGAAATTTGGCGTCCTATTAGCTCGCAACGTATATTAGATTTTCTAGAACGTTCCAAAGTTCAATGGTTGGATGGTCAAATAGGGGAGATAAACCTTGAAGCTGAGAGTTGGGTCTCACGTGTAGCTGAACGGATCCGAACCGGGAGCTGCATGATCATTGATTATGGCGATACAGCAGAAGAACTATTCGCTCCTCACCGCTATAATGGAACATTAATGTGCTATCGCAAACATCAAGCTCAGGATGACCCCTTCATCCACCAGGGTGAGCAGGATATGACATCGCATGTTAATTTCACTTCTTGCCAATTAGCTGCGAGGCAGAGTGGATTTACTGACTGCCAACTTCAGACACAAAGGGAGTTTCTGGTGGAGCAAGGGATATTACAAAGGCTTCAAGACCACTATGATACGAACCCTTTCAGTGAAGTGTCCAAGCGGAACCGCTCAATTAGGCAGTTACTCCTAAGCGATCAAATGAGTGAGCTGTTCAAAGTGTTCGTCGCAAGTAAGCATTCTCGTATCAATGAAAAAAAGGTGAACCGCTGAGAAACAGTCGGTTCACCTTTTTGCTTGTTGTTATTGTTGTGGGGTTTAGACAGACATTTTGAAAAATGACCAATACGTAAATCCGCTGAAGGAAATAATCATATATCCCCAGAACAACAATATGTAAGTTCGTTCTGACAAGCGCATATAGCCTAGAATGACGAATACGGCAGTTTGAAAAAAGAAAATCAGAGACATAGGTATCATATCGCCAGCTAAGCTCATTAGTGCGATAACAAGTGTCCAAAAACCTAGAACCCGAAACATGCGATCCATTCTCGTAACATCCCCCTCTCATACCACGTTGCACTTTAACTACAACACATTATACCGTTTGAAATGAGCGGTGTAAACCGTCAAACGGTGACGAAATTGAAAACATTTCATCAGATAGTAGTAGTATGCCTTTTTATCGGGATCCCATGTATGAGTGACAAAAAATTTGGCAATACCATTTAGTATCAAATAGATTCTATGAACTCTAGTATGGGCATAGAAATAATAATAATGGCACGAATCAATTTATCCCTGCTCTCTACGAATTGATTCTTTATTATGATGCATCCCCAATAGGTGAGACTTTGTCTACGCCAAAGATCCCTATATTATGTTAGGAGGTTTGACCATATGTCAGCAATTAGACAAGATGCTTGGAGCGATGAAGACGACTTAATCTTAGCGGAAGTGACACTGCGTCACATACGAGAGGGAAGTACACAATTATCTGCATTCGAAGAGGTTGGAGAGCGCATAGGGCGTACAGCAGCAGCATGTGGATTTCGATGGAACAGTTTTGTAAGGAAAAAATATGAAGCGGCCATTCAGATTGCTAAAGCGCAGCGCCAGAAGAGAACTCAGCTCAAAAAGCATGCGGCCGTCTCGATTTCTGGTTCTTCTTCCATTGGATTGCTGGATGGACCTGAGTTGTCTACGGGCAAAGTAGAGACATTCACGGAAGAGACATTATCAATTGATGCTGTGATCCGGTTTCTAAGACAATGGAGAAACACGTACCAAGATATGAATCGTCATATTAAAAATTTGGAAAAAGAGCTGCAAGACAAAGAGGACGAACTAGATAGACTTGGCAGAGAAAACAACAAGTTGAATAAACAAGTTAATGAGGTTGAGACGGATTATCGTGTTGTGAATGATGATTATAAAGCATTGATTCAAATTATGGATCGTGCTAGGAAAATGGCCTTCCTTGTTGAAGAAGAGGAAGAGGAGAAGCCACGGTTCAAGATGGATGCGAATGGTAACCTGGAAAGAGTAGAATGAGTTTCCGTCGGTCCTTACATATAGAAGCTTCAGAACAAGGAGAGCCCTTGGACTGGGGCTTTTTTGTTGTATAATGGGAATTGTATGTAAAGGGGGGGACATGAGATGCGCATTATGATTATAGGTGCAGGCTCCTTAGGACTGCTATTTGCTGCTAAGTTGTCTGCTTTTTGTGAACATATGACTGTCATTGCAAGAACGATAGAACAAGCAGATAAGCTAGATCAGAAGGGGATCGAGTTGGTTGGAACTGCAGAAGCAATTAGGACTACTCATGGTGGGGTCATAGATTTCCGCTATTATATAGAAGAGGCAGAAACGGCTAAATCGTCTTTACATCATTTTGATTACATATTTCTCATGGTCAAACAGCCTGCAATTACACAAGAACTAATCAACAATTTGAAGTCTCTAATGTCAAAAGACACCTACTTAATAAGTTTCCAGAATGGAATAGGGCACGAAGAGAGGTTAAGTGAGGAGTTGGGGCGGGATCGCTTGCTGCTCGCTGTGACGACGGAAGGGGCTAGACGAGAGGGCTTAACGGCGGTTACTCACACAGGCCATGGTATCAGTTATATAGGAACATCTGAAGATTCTGATCATTTTGTAGATTCAATACATATTTTGTTAGTTGAGATGCTTGAGAAGGCAGGATTTCATACAAAGATGTCGAAGAACATGGATGTAAGGATTTGGAGCAAGCTGACGATAAATGCAGTAATTAATCCGCTTACAGCAATTTTACGTGTAAAGAACGGAGATCTGCTGCTTTCACCCTGGACGCGCTCACTCATGAATGACCTTTATCAAGAAACTCGTATGGTGGCGACCGCCAAGGGGATTTTACTGCCTGATGAGCTATGGGACACGCTGCTTAGCGTCTGTGAAGCCACTAGCTTAAACCATTCATCTATGCTTCAGGATATTGAACAGTCCCGACGAACCGAGATTGATCATATTAACGGAAGCCTAGTAAAAATGGCAAAAGAATTAAAACTTGAGATTCCGACTCACCAAACCGTGTACCAATTAGTGAAAGCCCTAGAATAAGTAGGTGATTCTTAATGATGAATGTGCTAGCCAGTTGGATATCTACGATATATGCGGTCTTAGCAGTGGCGCCGTTTATTACGTTTATCCTTATGTGGTTTCTAGTCTTTGTTTTTCTTAGAGATAAGAAGATGACAACAAGACTTACCATGGACGTGACGACGTTATTTCTGCTAGGCTCTGTTTCTTTGATGTGGAATCAATTATTTCATACGAATTTTGGTTTCTGGCTAATTGCGCTCGTGCTGCTCATCGCTTTTGGGATCATCGGTGGTTATCAGACGCATTTGAAGGGGAAAACCGAATTATTAAAGGTAAGCAGGGTAGTATGGAGACTTAGTTTTCTGGGTCTATCAGCTCTTTACATCCTGCTGTTTTTCCTGCATATCGGGAAAAATTATATATTTTCTACCTAGGCAACACAATTTTGTGGAAATAATGTGAATAAATTAATTTTTAGCATATGTTTGTAATATTTATTTGAGAATTGTAGAAAATAACAATGAAATCCGTCTAGATTTTATTGACCGATGGTTGTATAATTAGAAACCGTAAAGGACCTTTTTCTTCATATTATTTTAACATGGGTGAATTAAAATTTTATCAAAGGTGAATTAAAGTAAAATTAGTTCTGGACAAAGCATAGTAATATGTTATAATTCCTTGCGTAGAGTCTAGTAAATTTTTTTACCAGAGGTTCGAGTCAGATATACTGACATGTGTGAAGCGGTTTCATTTATTTTTGGGTACAAGGTGTAAGGTTCATGTTAGTGAAACTATCAAAACACCTAACCATAGATGTTTAGATACATATTTTAAAGGAGGAGTTTATATGAAAGCGACGAAATGGGTTTCTACAGCAGTAGCATTAACGCTTATGGGTAGTGTGGCAATAGGTTGTGCCAAAAAAGAGGAACCATCTGCATCTCCTACTGGGGATACTAAAGGTACAGCTGCTCCTGCCTCTAACAAACCGCAAGAAATTAAAATCAACTTTACAGCAGAGCCACCTGTTATGGATAACTCCAAAGCAACAGCTAATGCTGCTTTCACATTCTTAAGCGCATTTAACGAAGGTCTTTATCGTACTGACAAAGACGGCAAAGCGACTCCTGGACTTGCAAAAGATGCTCCTAAAATTTCTGCTGATGGACTAACGTATACGATCGACATTCGTGACAACGCGAACTGGTCGGATGGTCAGCCAGTTAAAGCACAAGATTTCGTTTATTCCTTCAAACGTACATTAGATCCAGCTACTAAAGGGCAATATAGTTTTATCGTTGCTTGGATCAAAGGCGGAGAAGCTGTAACGAAAGCTAAAACTCCTGAAGATGTGAAAAAAGCTCAAGATGCTCTTGGCGTAAAAGCAATCAGCGATAAACAACTTGAAATTAAACTTGAAAAACCAGTTGCTTTCTTCACTCAATTGCTTGCTTTCGCAACTTTCTTCCCGCAAAGAGAAGATTTCGTTACTAAAGCTGGTGACAAATATGGCGCTGAAGTTGACAAAGTTATTGGTGCTGGTCCGTTTACTTTAAGCAAATGGGATCATGGTCAAACACTTGAACTTGTTAAAAACGAAAAATATTGGGATGCTGCTAACGTTAAGCTTTCAAAAGCTACGATCAACATCGTTAAAGATACAAACACAGGACTTAACCTATATGAAACAGATGCAGCTGATTTGGCTGAAATCAATCGCGATCAGCTAAAACTTTATGCAGGTAAACCGGACAACGTGCCTAAGCCTGAGTTGACTAACTCTTACATCATGTACCAAACGAAAAAAGTTCCAGCACTGGCTAACAAGAAAATCCGTCAAGCTTTAGGTATGGCAATTGATCGCCAAGCTTATGTTGATACAGTTCTTGCTAACGGTTCTGTAGCATCCACAGGTTTAGTTCCTGGAGGTACTTCTGATGGTGCTGGTGGCGAATTCCGTAAAACTGCTGGCGAAACTCAACCGAAGTTCGATGCAGCCAAAGCGAAACAATTGCTTGCTGAAGGTCTGAAAGAAGCTGGCTTGACAGCTCTTCCAAAAATGAAAGTAAACGCTGATGATACGGAAACTGCGAAAAAATCACTTGAGTTCATCCTTGCGCAATGGAAACAAAACCTTGGATACGAAGCAGAAGCGAACCCAGTTCCACATGCACTTCGTATCGAGTTGTCTTCCAAAAAAGACTTCGAAATGGTTCTTTCCCTATGGGGCGCAGATTACAACGATCCAATGACGTTCTTGGATATGTGGGTAACTGGCGGAGAGTTTGATGAAGGCGACTACAGCAACACGCAATATGATGCTTTAGTTAAGCAAGCTCAAACAGAAACAGATGCTACCAAGCGTTCCAAAGCATTGGTTGAAGCTGAGAAAATCTTGATGGATGATCAAGGTGTAACACCACTTTACTTCCGTACTCGCGCTTACTTGAAAAAACCGACAGTTAACGGTTTGATTCTTCCATCATTCGGCCAAGAATGGGAACTGAAATGGGTTACTATTAAGTAATCTATGTTTTATACTAAGTTGTAACAAGAAGGGGCCGTTCGCACCTCGTGGGAGCGGCCTCTTCTAAATTTCTAAGCAGTTAATTTTAATAAAGGAGGAGCAATATGGTTAAGTTCATTCTTCGCCGTTTCTTATATGCGCTTATTACGTTATGGCTTATTGCATCATTTACATTCGTATTGATGAAAAACTTACCAGGTAATCCACTAGGAGAAGGCTCTGAACGGATTCCTAAAGCGACGAAAGAGATGCTGATGAAGCAATACGGTTTAGATAAGCCATTATGGGAACAGTACCTGACTTTCATGAACAATATCATCCATGGCGATCTAGGAGCTTCCTATCAATTCCCTGCTCACAAAGTTACTGATATTATCAAACAAGCATTTCCTTCTTCACTAGAACTTGGGTTGATCTCAATTGTTATTGCTATAGTTGTAGGTCTTGCTTTAGGAATTATTGCCTCTTTGAAGCATAATAAAGCAGGCGATTACACAGCAATGTTTATTGCGATTCTGGGTGTATCTATCCCATCATTTGTTCTTGGTCCATTGCTTTCATATTATATCGGCGTTAAATGGGGCATTCTCCCTGCAGGATTATGGAAAGGTCCAAGTTATCGTATTTTACCATCGCTTGCGCTGTCATTTGGAACCATTGCTATCTTGGCACGTTTGATGCGTACATCCATGTTGGACGTTCTGAATCAAGATTACATTAAGACAGCTAAATCCAAAGGTTTAACCAATTTTACAGTTGTTGTTAAGCATACGATAAGAAATGCTATTTTACCGGTTATCACAATAATAGGTCCAATATTTGTAAACGTCATCACTGGAACGCTAGTTGTTGAACAAATTTTCTCTGTGCCAGGTTTGGGTAAACACTTTGTAACATCGGTTTATTCTAATGACTACACAATGATTTCTGGATTAACCATTTTCTACTCAAGTATTCTTATCTTAGTAATATTTATCACAGACGTAGTGTATGGCTTTGTAGACCCTAGAATTCGTCTTGGGAAAGGCGGGAAATAATCAATGCAAACTCCAAATCAATCAACAGAGAATAACTACAAGTTTGCTCCCGTTTCAAATAAATCTTTAACTGGCGAAAAAATTGTTAGACCTTCGCTCAATTATTGGCAGGACGCTTGGAGACGACTTAAGAAAAATAGACTGGCTATGGCTGGCTTAATTATATTGGTTGCTTTGATCGTGTTTGCGATTATTGTGCCTTTTGTTTCAAGCTACGATTATCAGACGCAAAACTTAAAAGTAAAAAATGTGGGGCCAAGTGGAGAACACTGGTTCGGTACAGACGACTTCGGCCGCGATTTGTGGACCCGTGTATGGTGGGGAACACGTATCTCATTATTCATTGGGATTATCGCAGCTATAATTGATTTAGTTATTGGTGTTATTTATGGTGGTATTTCTGCCTACTATGGCGGGAAAGTCGATGAAGTGATGCAGCGTACGATTGAAATCGTATATGCGATTCCTTTCTTGCTAATCGCCATTCTACTCATTATGGTTATCGGTTCTGGTATTCCATCTATTATTTTGGCTATGGCCATAACGGGATGGGTACCAATGGCACGGTTGGTGCGTGGTCAAATGCTAACGTTGAAAGAGCAAGAGTTTGTGCTTGCATCTCGTACACTTGGTGCATCTCCAATGAGAATTATTATGCGCAGCTTGATTCCTAATGCGTTAGGTATCATCATCGTGCAAATTACATTTGTTGTCCCGGCTGCTATCTTTACTGAAGCGTTCCTTAGCTTCATTGGTCTTGGTGTTAAACCGCCGCTCGCATCGCTGGGTAACTTGCTATCTGACGGCGCCAACTATATCCGGTTATATCCGCATCGCCTTATTTTCCCGACTATTATTTTCAGCTTAATTTTGTTAAGCTTCAATTTACTCGGCGACGGGCTTCGTGATGCGCTTGATCCAAAAATGCGCAAGTAAGAAGGGGTGAATAATGATGAGCACCAATAACAATTTACTTGAAGTAAAAGATTTGAGAGTTTCTTTCCGGACATATGCGGGGGAAGTTCAAGCTGTTCGCGGCGTATCTTTTTCTTTGAAAAAAGGTGAAGTGTTGGCGATTGTAGGTGAATCCGGCTGCGGTAAGTCCGTTACGGCACAAACGCTCATGCGTTTAATTCCTACTCCGCCTAGCTATATAAAAAGCGGTTCTATCATGTTTGACGGGAAATTGGATATTACCAAGCTTTCCAACAAACAAATGGAGAAAATTCGTGGATCCGAAATGGGTATGATTTTCCAGGATCCGATGACTTCTTTGAATCCGACGATGAAAGTCGGCGATCAAATCACAGAAGGTTTGATCAAGCATGAAGGCTTAAGCAAAAAGGCTGCAACAGAGAAAGCAATTGAAATTCTCAAGCTTGTAGGGATTAATTCCCCAGAAGGCCGAATTCATCAATATCCGCATGAGCTCTCCGGTGGTATGCGTCAGCGTGTTATGATTGCAATCGCACTTGCTTGTTCGCCTAAGCTCCTTATCGCAGATGAGCCAACAACAGCTCTTGATGTGACGATCCAGGCGCAAATCATTGATTTGATGAAGACGATCTCTGTTAAAACGGACTCATCTATTATCTTAATTACGCATGACCTTGGTGTCGTGGCTGATATGGCTCAACGTGTTGTCGTTATGTACGCTGGGAAAATTATTGAGCAAGGTACAGTAGATGAAATTTTCTACGAGCCGCAGCATCCATATACATGGGGCTTGCTTCGTTCGGTGCCGCGTTTGGATACGAATAGTAATGAAGAGCTTGTACCTATTCCAGGTACGCCACCAGATCTATTCGCACCTCCAAAAGGGTGTGCTTTTGCAGCCAGATGTCCATATGCTATGAATCATTGTTTGGAAGAAGATCCAGAGCATACGTCGCTTTCTGAGACACACAGTGCCGCTTGCTGGTTGCTGCACCCAGATGCACCGAAGGTTGAACGTCCTGTAGGAGTGGGGGGTCATCAACATGTCTAAATCTAATCAACCGATCTTACAAATTCGTAACATGAAGAAGCATTTTAATCTTGGCAACGGTAAAATATTGAAAGCTGTTGACAATTTCTCTATAGAAATTAACCGGGGTGAAACATTTGGTCTCGTAGGGGAATCCGGATGTGGGAAATCGACAGCGGGTAGAACGATTATCAAGCTTTATGATGCAACAGAAGGTGAAGTTATTTTCGACGGTGAAGATGTTCATAAGTTGAAGGGGAAGAAGCTGAAAGACTTTAATCGGAATATGCAAATGGTATTCCAAGATCCTTACGCTTCTTTGAACCCTCGTATGACGGTTGGAAATATCATTGCTGAAGGTATTGATATTCATGGTTTGTACAAAGGTCCTAAACGTAAAGAACGCGTGATGGAATTGCTTCGCGCCGTTGGTTTGAACGATGAGCATGCCAACCGTTTCCCGCATGAATTTTCTGGTGGTCAGCGTCAACGTATCGGGATTGCCCGTGCGCTAGCGATTGAGCCGAAATTTATTATTGCGGATGAGCCGATCTCTGCATTGGACGTTTCCGTACAAGCACAGGTTGTTAACTTGTTCAAGAGATTACAGAAGGAAATGGGCTTGACTTACTTGTTTATCGCGCATGATTTGGCGATGGTTAAGCATATTTCTGATCGTATCGGTGTTATGTACCTGGGTAACCTCGTTGAGGTGACGACGTCTGATGCTCTTTACGCGAAGCCGCTTCATCCTTACACACAGTCGTTGCTTTCTGCGATTCCGATCCCAGATCCGGAAATTGAGCGTACACGTGAGCGCATCATTCTTCAAGGTGATGTACCAAGTCCGCTTAATCCGCCTAGTGGATGTCCGTTCCGTACGCGCTGTCCGCAAGCAATGCCGCAGTGTGCGGAGTCGATGCCACCATCAAAAGAAGTGGAACCAAATCACTTCGTAGCTTGTCATTTGTATTAAGATTGTTCAGCCGCCCCCGTTGGGGGCGGCTTTTTAATGTTCAATTGTAATTATTAAAAATACAGTTTTGACGATTGCGAACCTTACGTGTACAATCAAAGAATAGTCGTTTTATTTGGTATGAAGAGGAGACACTAGTCGCATATGCAAATGGAAACTTTTCATTGGAAGAAAAATCAGAAGTTAGCGGAAGATTACATAGCTCAGACAGATAAAGCTAAAGCTTTATTTCCTTACCACTTCGGAAACTTGGAGGACTGGCGGTCCCGGGTTCAATGGTTAGACGAAGTAAAGACTTCACCGCAAGTTGATCGAAGGCGCTTGGTGCAAGTCTTGGAAAAATATAACGAGAGAATAGGAAATACACAGGCTGCATTTGATCATATCTCGTCACTGGCTGATAAGGATACACTTGCGATTGTGGGGGGCCAGCAAGCCGGGTTGTTTGGCGGTTCTCTGCTTGTTCTGTACAAAGCCATAAGCATTGTTCAACTGGCTCGTGAATGGAGTGGGAAATTACAACGTCCGGTTGTGCCGATTTTTTGGATCGCCGGTGAGGATCATGACTTCGATGAAGTGAACCATACTTATACGTTATCGAATGCTCAGCAAATTGAGAAAATCAAGGTTGATCATCCGACAGGACGACGTACATCCGTCAGTAGGCTGCCTCTTGAACCTGAAGCATGGAAAGAGGCATTGGCGGCGTTAGATCAATCCCTGATGGATACAGAGTTTAAAGCTTCGCTATTCGCTAAGCTGGAGGTAACAACAGAGGATGGGGCAACATTATCCGATGCTTTTGCTCGCTGGATGGCTATCCTCTTTGGGGAATACGGGCTTGTTCTTATAGACTCCGATGAACCTTCCTTACGAGCTTTGGAATCGTCCATGTTTGAGAAGCTAATCCTTCAGAATGAAGCATACTCGGGATCGTTACAGAAGAGTCAGGATGAAGCCCAGCAAGCGGGATATGAGAGTCAAGCTGAAATAAGCAGCGACGGAGCTAATTTGTTTATATTTGCAGATGGACAGCGGCTGCTCTTGCATCGTGAAGGTGAACTATTTACAGATAAGAAGAAGGACCACAGTTATACTAAACAGCAGCTTCAAGATTTAGCATTAACAACACCTGAGAATTTGAGCAACAACGTGATGTCGCGGCCTCTAATGCAAGAATTTCTATTCCCTGTTCTCGCTACTGTGTTAGGACCTGGTGAGATTGCTTATTGGTCGCTGACGAAGCATGCGTTCGAACAGTTTGGCATGAAAATGCCGATCATTGCACCGCGCATGGAGTTTACTTTGATCGAGGGTACAGTTCAGAAGCAAATGAACAAATATGGTTTTACATTTGAGGACGTGCTTGAGCGCTTTGAGAACAAGAAGCAAGAATGGCTGGATGCGCAAGATACATTGCAATTAAATGAGCGGTTCGATGCTATAAAATCGGAATTCAGTGTGAACTACGCACCTCTTGTGGAATCTCTAGCTGCGATCAACCCCGGGGTTAAAAAGCTGGGAGAAACAAATTTGGTGAAAATCCTCGAGCAAATCGAATTCTTACGTAATAAAGCAGGAGAAGCATATAAGACGCAATTCGATGCGGCGTTGCGACAATTAGAACGCATAAGACTAACGATATTACCGTTCGCCAAGCCGCAAGAAAGAGTGTATAATGGGTGTGCTTATATGAATCGGTATGGGAATGAATGGCTTCGAGATTTAATTGAGACGCCGATTCCTGTTGACGGTTTGCATCGTATTTATTATTTGTAGGAGGAAACGAACATGACAACTGTAGAAAAGAGTATTGTTGCTGATATAACCCTAGCACCGGAAGGTCATTTGAAAATTGATTGGGTCCAGGCGCACATGCCTGTTTTGAATCGTATTCGTGAGCAATTTGAGAAGGAACAGCCTTTTAAAGGATTGAAAGTGGCTATTTCCTTGCATTTAGAAGCGAAAACAGCTTATTTAGCCAAAGTAGTAAAAGCCGGTGGAGCTGAAGTAACGATTACGGGCAGCAATCCGCTATCTACACAAGATGACGTTTGTGCAGCACTTGTTGAGGATGGTATCACTGTTTTTGCGAAATACAATCCGAGTCCGGAAGAATATAAAGAGCTACTGATTAAAGCGCTCGAAACGAAGCCTGACCTGATCATTGATGATGGTGGCGATTTGGTTTCTATTCTTCATTCTGAACGTAAAGATTTGGCTGTACAAGTTCGCGGCGGAGCTGAAGAAACAACAACTGGTATTCTTCGTCTGAAAGCGATGGAGAAAGAAGGTAAACTTGAATTCCCAATGGTCGCAGTTAACGATGCTTTCTGTAAATACTTGTTCGATAATCGTTATGGTACGGGTCAATCCGTTTGGGATGGCATCAACCGAACAACCAACTTGGTTGTAGCTGGTAAAACAGTTGTTGTTGTTGGTTATGGCTGGTGTGGTAAAGGTGTGGCAATGCGTGCTAAAGGTTTGGGCGCGAATGTAATCGTGACAGAAATTGATGCAATTAAAGGTGTCGAAGCCTACATGGATGGCTTTGCTGTAATGCCAATGCTGGAAGCGGCGAAATTGGGCGATTTCTTCGTAACGGTTACGGGTAATCGTGATGTGATCCGCGGAGAGCACTACAAAGTAATGAAAGATGGCGCGATTCTATCGAATGCAGGCCACTTTGACGTTGAAGTAAACAAACCGGAACTTGAAGCAATGTCTTCTTCTAAGCGTACAGTAAGACGCAATATTGAAGAATACCAACTGACGGACGGTCGTAAAGTATACATACTTGCTGAAGGACGTCTGGTTAACTTAGCAGCAGGCGATGGTCATCCGGCTGAAATTATGGATATGACATTTGCGCTGCAAGCTATGTCACTTAAATATGTAAATGATGAGTACAAGAAATTAGGCAAAACTGTTGTCAATGTACCTTATGTGCTGGATGAGCAAGTTGCTCGATTCAAGTTGGAATCTCTTGGTACTAGTATTGACTCGTTGACAGAAGAGCAGAAGATGTACCTGGATAGCTGGGCGGAGCATTAAGATTTTAGGGAGCTTTTGAGAACCCTCAAAAGCCTTGAAGAGCCTTTCAGACCACTTTTAAAGTGGACTGGAAGGCTTTTTACTTTTTTCGCAGCGATTGCGGTACAAAGGATTTGCTATTGGCTGCGGTGTGGCAAATAGGCTCAGAAACCGAGTTTTCGCTAGGTGGCTGCTGAGATGAGCTCGAAAGTGGCGCGTAAATGCGTGAGAAGCTCTGCGAGGTCCCTCGACAGAATCTTCTTGAGTGTTCAATATAGGGTTGAATTTATCAAGTAATTATTTGTTGAATTGACTCAGTGACTTGCAACCTTTCCAACTTAACCCCCGTTTATAGGGTGTATAACCTATATTTGGTAGCGAGGGGATGGCAAGATGGGGGTCATTAAAAGCAAAGAGAACGGTAGGTTCATGCACAGCAGTATTGCGGCTAATAAAACAAAAAGGAATAGGCTAGTACGGAAAATTTCTTTCCTGCTAGCGACGTGTATGCTAGTAATTAGTATATTATCAGGCTGTAGCGCTGCAAAGGACGAGTCGTCAGCATCATCATCGAAAGAAATGAAAATGGCTGCGACAAGCGACACTTTGAAGGCAGAATCTGCAAAGTCAATTGACGCTAAGTCCGCGGCTCCTGCTGCAGCTGCTGGAGGGAAAACAAGCAGCGCAGATGCCTCATCCAAAGGGAAAGAGGGAACGGCAGAAATAGCGCCTACTGACGTAAAAAACGCGCCGATCACGGTCATGCCAGCAACGGGAAGCGATGAAGCAGCGGGGTTTAATCGTAAGTTAATCTACCGTGCTAACTTGGTTATGCCTGTAGAGGACTACAGCAAAGCTCAGACAGCCCTCCGTGACCTGGTAGCGCTTAGTGGGGCTTACATTCTGCAATTCTCGGAGAATGCAAATACGGGGGAACGGGGCGGGACATATACAATCAAAGTCGCAGCAAACGGGTTTGTCTCCTTGCTAGATGGCTTAGAGAAGATGAGTCCATCACTTCAAAGGAACGTACAGGGACAAGACGTGACGGAGGAGTATGTGGATCTTAATTCACGCCTCAAAGCAAAACAAATGGTTGAAACGAGATTATTAGGCTTTATGGAGAAGGCTTCAAAAACAGATGAGCTGCTTGCTTTCTCAAACGAACTATCCAAGGTACAAGAAGCGATTGAACAGATAAAAGGTCGGATAAGGTATTTGGATCAAAATGTCTCGTTCTCGACGATTGAGCTTCGTATGTACCAGCAAACGGGTAATAAGCCGCTGCTATCTGATCCTCATAAGTTAACACTAGAGGATCGCATTCAAAAAGCATGGAATTCTAGCCTAAATGTACTAGTTGCTGTTATGCAAGGTATTCTCGTTTTCCTTGCAGCTGCATTTCCGATTCTCATCATTGGCCTATTGATTGGCGTACCGATCTGGGTATTCAGACGCAAAAGAAATAAACAACTGCAAGAGATGCGATTACAACTCAAAGATCAAAATGCTTCTTTAAACGCACTTGAAGATGAGAAACAAGGAACAAAAGACGCAGAATAGACCTAAAATTGAAAATAATTTTGAAAATCCTGCTCTCAAAGCAGGATTTCTTTTATTTTTAGCGAATATTGATTCAAATGTGGTGGAAAGTGGTACAAAGTGGAGGAAAAGGGGGCGACATGCTATGTTCATGGGTGAATATCAACATAGCATCGACGAGAAAGGCCGAATGATCATCCCGGCCAAGTTTCGCGAAGCCCTCGGCGACTCATTTGTCATCACCCGCGGTCTGGATCAGTGCTTATTCGTTTATCCGCAATCGGAATGGGCGATACTCGAGCAGAAGCTCAAAGCACTGCCGCTAATGAAATCAGATGCGCGTGCCTTCACCCGGTTTTTCTTCTCCGGTGCAACGGAGTGTGACCTCGATAAACAAGGTAGAGCGAACATTCCAGGCAACCTCGTGGATCATGCCAAACTTGAAAAGGATTGTGTGGTTATCGGTGTTTCCAACCGAGTTGAGATTTGGAGCAAGCAAATTTGGGAAAGCTATGCCAATGAATCCGAACAGTCGTTCAATGAAATAGCTGAGAAACTCGTCGATTTTAATTTTGATTTATAGAGGTTTACGTAGAAAGCTTTGCTAAAGCAAAGCTCAGATTATGCTTACGAAGTTAGTTTTGCCAAGGCAAAACTTAGCTAATGCTTACGTAGAAAGCTTTGCTAAAGCAAAGCTCTTAGGAGGACACCAAGTGTTTCATCATGTGACGGTACTTAAGGAAGAATCTGTTGAAGGTTTACATATAAAGCCGGATGGGGTTTACGTGGATTGTACGATGGGAGGAGCAGGGCATAGTTCCCTGATTGCTTCTAAGTTAGGTCCAAATGGCTTACTGATTGCACTAGACCAGGATGATGTTGCTTTAGCTAATGCTCAAACCGTGCTAGCGCCCTACCTGGATCGAGTGAAAATCGTGAAAAGCAATTTCAGAGAGCTGGAGAAGGTGCTCCAGAATGAGCCTAGAGCGCTACGGGATGGCTTGCCGCAGGTGGATGGGATTCTCTTCGATCTTGGCGTGTCATCTCCACAACTTGATGATGGGGATCGCGGTTTCAGCTACAACCACGATGCAGAGCTTGACATGAGGATGGATCGTTCGACGGAATTAACTGCCAAAACGATTGTCAATGAGTGGCCAGCAGACCAAATTGCGCGAATTTTGTTTGAGTATGGGGAAGAAAAGTTTTCCAGGCGGATTGCAGGCGTCATTGTGGAAGCTCGGACCAAACAAACCATTGAAACCACAGGTGAGCTGGTGGAGCTTATCAAGGAAGGTATTCCCGCTGCAGCGAGAAGGACCGGCGGTCACCCCGCGAAGCGAAGTTTCCAAGCGCTGCGTATAGCGGTAAATGATGAATTAGGAGCTTTTGAAGAAGCACTGGAGCAATCACTCCGTTGCCTTGCCCCACAAGGCCGAGTTGCTGTAATTACCTTCCATTCACTGGAAGATCGCATATGCAAACAATTTTTTGTGAAAAACGTTGAAAAATGCACCTGTCCTTCGGATCTTCCCTATTGCGTGTGCAAGAAGACCGGAGTTGTAAAATTAGTAACACGAAAACCAATTTCACCAAGCGAACATGAGCTTGAAGTCAATCAAAGGGCAAGATCCGCGAAGCTGCGAATCGCTGAAAAGCTTTAAATTACCCCACAAAGTGAAGACAAGCTCTGAAGCTTATTCCTATTACTTTGGGGGGGGCCCCAAATAAACACAAGGGAGGAAATAAAACATGCCATCTTACATCCAAGGCAATTTGGCTCTCGATCCAAAACGTTCAGCCCCAGCACCAAAAGTGAAGATAAAAGAAACAACAAAGGTTGTTTATCGCAATAAAACGTTGCCGACACAGGAGAAGATGCTCTATTTGTTCACAGTAATCCTTTGTGTCATTGTAGCGGGAGTTATTATCTGGCGTTACGCGGCTATTTATCAGATGAATGCCAATATTTTGAAAATGCAAAGTGAAATTCGTGAGATGCAAGCTCAGAACAGTGCTTTGAAGCAAGAAGTAGAGAAACTGCAAAGTCCTGAACGTATGAAGGGTGAGGCTGTTCGGCTTGGTTTTAATTTAGGAGATGAAAAGAAAGTAAGTTTAGTCACTCCAGAGAAAACAAAATCAAATACAAGCAGTAGCAAAAATAATAAAGTAGTTTCTAAACCGTAATGGGCAGGTATTCGATATGACAAAAAAAATTAAGCTGCGATCTTTGCTAATTGGAGGGTTCTTCACCCTTCTTTTTGTTGTCCTCATTTCTAAAGTCTATTGGATTCAAGTGGTAGAAGCTTCATGGTTGCTAGGGGAAGCCGAGAAGAAATGGGAAACAGATAAGGTATTAACCCCTGTTAGAGGAAGTATACTGGACAGAAATAACAAAGTACTTGCCGTTGAAGCAACGTCGTATACCATTGCACTTAATCCCAAAATGATTGATGGCTATCATATCGCTGAGAATGTTACACAAGGATTAGCGGAAATTTTGAAAGAGTCGGATGTAACGAAGCCTACGCTTGTCAATAAAATCCGTGAGCGGGCAACGAAAATGAAGCCAGATGGTACGGATTTTGCTGTTTATACAGAGATTAGAAATGAAGGTTGGAAGATTGAGAAAGAGAAGGCAGATCAAGTTCGTACGTTAATTTCAGAGCTTCAAACAAAACTCAAGTTAAGTGCAAAAGCTAACGTAGGAATTACTATTTTAGAAGACAAGAAACGCTATTATCCAGGTGAAACGCTAGCCTCCCACATTCTAGGGTATACGAATAAAGAAGGCGAAGCAGCAATAGGTTTAGAACTTAAACTTGACCAAACCCTTAAGGGTGTTCCTGGAATGTTAAGCTATGAGAAGGACGGGAAAGGTGTTGAACTTCCTGATTCCAAGATCAATTTCAAACCAGCGCAAGATGGGAACAATGTGCGACTCACAATTGATAAAAATATCCAATTTTATTTGGAGAGCGCGCTTGAAAAAGTAAATGACAAGTGGCACCCGAAGAGCCTAACGGCGATTGCTGTTGATCCACAAACCATGGAAATTCTGGGAATGGCCAATACGCCTACCTTTAACCCCAATACCTATTGGACGATTAAAGATCAAAGTGATTTCAAAAATAATGCGGTAGCCTCTCGCTATGAGCCTGGCTCTACTTTTAAGCTAGTGACATTAGCTGCTACAGTAGAAGAGGGTCTATTTAATCCGAATGAAATGTACCAATCAGGTATGATTCGGGTAGAGGATAGAGAACTCCATGATCATAATCGGGTTGGTTGGGGGAAAATCTCCTTCTTGGATGGTCTTAAGCGCTCTAGTAACGTTGCTTTCGTCAAATTGGGTATAGAAAAATTAACTTCACCTAAGCTGAAAGATTACATTAAGAAATTTGGGTTCGATCAAAAAACGAATATTGATATGCCGAATGAAGTTTCCGGTTTAATAGATATGAAATATCCATCTGAATTTGCAACCGCTACTTATGGACAAGGAAAGGTCGTTGTGACAGCCATTCAACAAACAGCTGCTTATGCTGCGATGGCCAACGGTGGCAAATTGATGTGGCCTCACATTGTTAAGGATATTGTCGATCCGAAAACAGGGAAAAGCATTCAGTCTTTTGCGCCACAAGTCGTTAGGCAAGTCGTAAGTGAAAAGACAGCTAATCTGGTGACCGGATATTTAGAACAAGTTGTATCTGACCAAGATATTGGTACAGGTAAGCTTGCATTTATGGAGGACTACCGTATCGCAGGTAAGACAGGAACAGCTAACTTAGTCCTTCCCGGTGAAAAGACCTATTCCACGGATTCGTGGGTTATTTCCTTTATTGGGTACGCTCCTGCTGAAAATCCTCGTATCCTAGTTACATTGATCGCCGATCAACCTGACTTAGGCGGCAATTATCACTTAGGAGGGCAGGTACTAGCTCCTGCTTTTAAAGAAATTGTTGGTGAATCGCTGCAGTATATGGGCGTTGCATCGAATAAGCAATCGAAAATGGTAACGAAGCCAGCGAATAAGCTAACGGTGCCTAATTTTGCAGATGTGACAGCAGAAAGCGCCAAGGCTACAGCAAAGGAGATCGGTTTGTCACTTGAAGTTTTCGGTAAGGGAGCCAAGGTTGTGGATCAATTTCCGAAAGCAGGTACTGAAATCTTATCTACACAACGAATATATGTTGCGATGCAAACTGTTGACGAAATGCCGCTGCCTAACTTGGTAGGTAGATCACTTCGAGATGCCGTTGAAACCTGTTCCTTCTTTAAAGTAGACTGTCAAACCGCCGGTGAAGGATATGTCTCGGATCAGGCCACAACAGGAGAAGGTGAGGGGAGAAGTGTGACGTTGCAGCTCAAGCCATTAAGCGATAAATCTTCAACTGCAAGTTCATCAACACCTACACCTTCGCCAACGCCGGCGTCAAATACGAAAACAGAAGCGCAGCGATCTAC
Organism: Paenibacillus germinis; assembly: GCF_013141785.1. Taxonomy (NCBI): domain Bacteria; kingdom Bacillati; phylum Bacillota; class Bacilli; order Caryophanales; family Paenibacillaceae; genus Paenibacillus; species Paenibacillus germinis. The sequence goes on along the minus strand of NZ_WHOC01000019.1, from coordinate 565,966 downwards.
GGCTAAAAAGACACCTTAACGGAGAGCTTGTTCTAACCCCTGTTTGTCCCGAATAGTCATGTTAGGAATGATGTTGACTTATTGGGAAGGGAGACTGAACGTTCATGCGTGTTTCTAACGTTACCGTTCGTCGCAGATTGTTTACTGCGCTCATTATTGGCACTGTCATCTTTACAGCACTTATTCTCCGTCTAGCTTATGTCCAGCTATGGATTGGACAAGACTTGGCGAATAAAGCAGAGGATAGTTGGCGGAGAAAAATTGAATTTGCGCCCAAGCGAGGCGAGATTCAAGATCGCAATGGGATAACGATGACCTACAGTATGAGTACACCTACGATAGTGGCTATTCCTGTTCAAATTCAAGACGCCCGAAGCACTGCAGCCAAACTTGCCGAAGTGCTGCAAGGGAATGAAGATGACATTTATAAACAGATTACAAAGAAAACATCTCAAAACGATATCAAGCCATCTGGACGCAAAATAACGATTGAAAAAGCGCAAGAAGTACGAAATCTAAATCTTCCTGGTATTGTAGTAGCAGAAGATAACAAAAGATATTATCCTTTTGGCTCGTTAGCTGCCCATATTCTTGGTTTTGCTGGATTAGATAAAGGCCTGACAGGCATTGAGGCAAAATATAACAGCCAATTGACTGGAATAGCCGGAAGCATATCTTATATGACTGATGCAGCAGGAAGAACGTTGGAAGGGACAACGGATACCTATACGAAGCCAAAAGACGGCCTCAATATGAAGCTGACAATTGACAGTCACTTGCAATCGGTGCTGGAAAGAGAATTGGATCAGGCTATGGTACAGTATAAGGCGCAAAATGTTATTGCCATCATGATGGATCCAAATAATGGAGAAATTCTTGCCATGGGCAGCAGGCCGACTTATGAACCAGGCAATTATAAGGATTTTCCGGCTGAAACCTATAACAGGAACTTACCGATTTGGAAAACATATGAGCCGGGTTCTACTTTCAAAATTATTACGCTAGCTGCAGCACTTGAGGAAAAAAAGGTTGATTTAAAAAATGAGCAGTTTTACGATCCCGGATTTATTGAGGTCGGAGGGGCTAGACTCCGCTGTTGGAAACGCGGAGGTCATGGCAGTGAAACGATGCTGCAAGTCGTCCAAAATTCCTGTAACCCCGGATTCGTCGTTATGGGACAGCGATTAGGCAAGGAAAAGTTGTTTGATTACATTTCAAAGTTTGGCTTTGGGAAGAAGACGGGAATTGACCTCGGCGGCGAAGAAAATGGTATTATGTTTAAGCCGTCTCAGGTGGGTCCTGTTGAGCTAGCGACGACGGCATTCGGTCAAGGGGTATCGGTCACTCCGATTCAGCAAATTACGGCTGTCTCTGCGGCTATTAACGGAGGAAAACTTTTTAAGCCGTATGTGGCAAAATCGTTTACAAATCCGGATACGGGTGAGGTTGTTGATGTTGTAGAGCCCGAGCTTGTGCGCAATGTCATCTCAGAGGAGACATCGAAGCAAGTACGCGAAGCGCTTGAAAGCGTAGTTGCCAAAGGCACAGGGCGCAATGCGTTTATCGACGGCTATCGCGTAGGTGGGAAGACGGGAACAGCGCAGAAGGTCATTAACGGACGTTATTCGCCGGATGAGCATATTGTCTCCTTCATTGGCTTCGCGCCAGCTGATAATCCGAAGATTGTCATCTATGCAGCTGTGGATGATCCTCAAGGGATTCAATTTGGAGGTCTGATTGCAGCTCCGCTTGTGAAGAATATGATGGCTGATGCTTTGCGATATATGAAAGTCGAACCAGATAAAAACCAGCTTGATAAAGACTATCGCTATGGTGAAATACCGATTGTTGAGGTGCCGGACTTGGTTGGAGCTTCAGTTGATGATATATTAGAAGATCTGAACATGAATTTTAGGCTGGCTAAGTCTGGCAATGGCAAATATGTGATCAGTCAAGCGCCGAAGCCGGGTTCACGAGTAGATCAAGGCTCTACAATACGCATTTTTCTCTCAAACAATGCGCCACCGCAATAATGTGGTTTAGTTGACTGGAAAAAAAGATTTGCGAGTAAGACATGTTTGGCTTTTCCATAAGCATAAAATTGTCAATAATAGGTAGCAATAACGTTAAGGAGAGGGTTGCTCATGAAACTTCAGGAGCTTGCTTCCGCACTGCTCATTACCCACATACATGGAGATGCTGAAACAGAGATTACTGGGATTGAAGCAGACTCTCGTAAAATAAAAACAGGGGATTTATTTCTATGTATCCCTGGACTGACAGCAGATGGTCACGATTATGCCCCAAAAGCGATTGCGCTTGGGGCTTCTGCGCTTGTAACGGAAAGAGTACTTGACTTGCCAATTCCTCAGCTTGTTGTGAAAGATGCGAGATATGCAATGGCAGCATTATCAGCCCATTTCTATGGCTATCCCAGCAAAGAACTGAAATTAATTGGTATTACGGGTACGAATGGCAAAACGACATCGACCTATTTAATTGAGAAAATATTGCGGGATCAAGGCTTTACGACGGGACTTATGGGAACGATTCAAATGAAAATCGGCGATACGTATACGGAAATGGAGCGCACAACACAAGAAGCCGTCGATCTACAGCGCAGCTTCCGCATGATGTGTGAACAGAAGACGGATTATTGCATTATGGAAGTGTCCAGTCATGCCTTGGAATTAGGTCGAGTGAAGGGCATTCATTTCCGTTCGGGTATTTTTACGAATTTAACACAAGATCATTTAGATTATCACAAAACAATGGATGCTTACGCAGCGGCAAAAGGACTGCTCTTCTCAAGATTGGGGAATGGTTTCTCAGCCGATCTCAAGGAGCGCCAGTATGCTATTCTAAATGCAGATGATGCTGCTTCCCAAACGTTCAGTAAGCTGACAGCCGCGCAAATTATTACATATGGTATAGAGAACGATTGTGATGTAAGGGCGACAAATATTCGAATTACTGCCCAAGGAACGGAATTTAAGCTTGTTTCCTTTGCAGGAGAGGCTTTTTTCAGAATGAAGTTGGTTGGTAAATTTAACGTGTACAATGCGCTTGGGTCCATTGCTGCGGCACTTGCTGAAGGGATTCCCCTTGAAGCGATCCGGAATAGTTTAGAAGATATTACGGTAGTAGATGGACGCATGGAGGTTGTAAATGAAGGACAGGATTACTTAGTCTTGGTTGATTATGCACATACCCCAGATGGACTAGAGAATGCCCTGTCTACTGTACGTGACTTTGCAGAAGGTAAGGTAATCACTGTGTTTGGCTGCGGTGGTGACCGTGATCGAACGAAACGCCCACTTATGGGTAAGGTTACAGCTAAATATAGTGACTTTTTATATGTGACATCAGATAATCCGCGTACGGAAAATCCAGATGCCATTCTTGATGATATTGTTCCTGGTCTAAAAGAGGTGAATTACCCGAAGGAAAAGTATGAATTAATCGTGGATCGCAAAAAAGCGATACAAAAGGCTATTGAAGGGGCAGGCCCTAAGGATGTAATATTGATAGCGGGAAAAGGCCACGAAACGTATCAGGATGTCATGGGGGTCAAGCATGATTTCGATGATCGATTGGTGGCTAAGGCTGCGATTAGGGGGAGAGAACGATGATAGAGCGCACACTGGAACAAATGACAGACATGCTAGGCGATGAGAGAGTGCGGGTGTCCTGGGCGTCAACGGCAAGGGACATTCCAATAATAGGCATATCTACCGACACACGAACAATTCGACCAGGAAGTCTGTTTGTGCCGCTGATCGGGGATCATTATGATGGTCACGCATATGCCGCAGAGGCTTACAGCAAGGGTGCTGCGGCTGCCTTATGGCAAGATGACCATCCTCACCCCCCAGAAGGCATGCCCATCATTCGCGTCAAGGATACGCTAACAGCCCTGCAGCAGTTGGCTAAGTCTTATCGCAAGCAGCTGCCGGTTCGCATTGTTGGCATTACTGGGAGTAATGGCAAAACAACAACCAAAGACTTAGTTGCAGCCGTTTTGGGTAGTACGTTTCAAGTGCATAAAACAAAGGGAAACCTGAATAATCATATTGGTTTACCGCTCACGCTGCTCGAGCTTGAGGAAACTACGCAATTCGCCGTAGTCGAGATGGGGATGAGTGGACGTGGCGAGATCGAGCTGCTGTCCAATCTGGCTGAGCCGGAAGCGACGATTATTACAATGATCGGTGAATCGCACATGCTTCAGCTTGGCTCGCGGGAAGAAATCGCTCGGGCTAAGGCCGAGATCGTTAGCGGAATGCCCAGCGGTGGGTTGTTCGTCTACAACGGCGACGAGCCATTGATTGAACAGGCCCTCGCGGAGCGAGGCGTCGGCGGGCTGCGCCGCATTCGCTTCGGCAGCGGCGCGGGTAATGATCTGTTCCCGACCGACATCCGGATGGATGCGGACGGGGCGCACTTCCAGATCAATTCTCCGGGGTACCCGGAATTGTTCATTCCCTTGCTCGGTACGCATAATGTAATTAATGCGTTAGCAGCCATAGCCATCGGCGAAGCCTTCGGCGTCTCGCCTGAGGGAATAGCAGCAGGGCTTCGCTCGCTGCAGATGACAAGCATGCGCATCGAGAAGCTGACAGCAGCCTCAGGGCTGACTGTGCTTAACGATGCGTATAACGCCAGCCCGGCATCCATGCGGGCTGCGATTGACTTGACCGAGCAGCTGAGCGGCTTCGGTCGCAAGTTCCTCGTGCTCGGCGACATGCTGGAGCTTGGCGAGCACGAAGAGCAGTTCCATCGCGGCATTGGTGCGATGCTGTCTCCAGAACGTGTAGACTATGTCTTCACGTTCGGCCGTCTTGGCCGCTTCATCGCGGATGAAGCGGCTCAGCAATTCCCGAAGGCGTGCGTGCGCGCCTTCGATGACAAAGAGCAGCTCGCGGCAGAGCTCGCCGCAATCGCACAACCCGAGGACCTTGTGCTTGTGAAAGGCTCGCGAGGCATGCGTCTCGAGCATGTGGTTAATGCCTTACTCGCCTAGATGGCGTATGTAATTAATTATAGGATGAAACAGTAGATCGTTTTCGAAAGACGAAAACGAGCAGGGGGAACCAATGTGGAAAACGCAATTTTATTAACGATGGGCGTAGCTTTTGTGCTTTCGCTTATTATGGGACCGCTTTTTATACCCATTTTGCGGCGTATGAAATTCGGACAACAAATTCGTGAGGATGGCCCGCAAGGGCATCTGAAAAAACAAGGGACACCGACGATGGGCGGGGTCATTATTTTGCTCGCGCTGGCCCTTGCTACGCTTCGTTTTGCCGATAAAAATACGGATCTTCTAATCCTGTTAATAGCCTCATTAGGCTATGGGTTAGTTGGTTTTCTCGACGATTATATTAAAATTATTTTCAAGCGATCACTTGGTCTTACAGCGAAACAAAAGCTGTTCGGTCAGCTCTTGATCTCTGCCATCGTCTGTTACCTGCTTGTCATGCAAGGACATAGCACGGACTTATATATTCCATTTGTGGCGTTCCACTTCAACCCAGGTTGGTTGTACTTTCCGTTAATGGCCATTCTTATGTTGGGTGCATCGAATGCGGTGAATTTTACAGATGGTCTCGATGGTCTGCTTGCAGGGACAAGTGCCATTGCATTTGGTGCTTATACGGTTATTGCTATGAATAATACACAGCCGGAAGCGGCTATTTTTTCGGCAGCTATGGTTGGGGCCGTACTCGGTTTTCTCGTCTTTAATGCTCATCCAGCCAAAGTGTTTATGGGTGACACAGGATCGCTCGGGATTGGTGGCGGCCTTGTGGCTGTTGCCATTTTGACCAAAGCTGAGCTGCTTCTTGCCATTGTTGGCGGTGTGTTCTTGGTTGAAATTCTTTCTGTTGTGATCCAAGTCGTTTCTTTCAAGACGAGAGGTAAGCGTGTTTTCAAAATGAGTCCGATCCATCACCACTTCGAATTGGTTGGTTGGTCGGAATGGCGTGTTGTTATCACATTCTGGGTCGTAGGTCTCGTACTTGCTGTACTCGGATTATATATGAATGAGGTGTTGTAGAGCATGAATCATCCGCGGGATTATCGTGGACTTGAAGTCATTATTTTGGGCTTGGCTCGCAGCGGTGTCGCTGCGGCTAAGCTTTTTCATCAAAAAGGAGCCTTGGTAACGGTCAATGACAAAAAAGAGCGAAGCGCATGCCCTGAAGCCGATGAATTAGAGGCTCTGGGTATTTCTGTTGTATGCGGCTTTCATCCGGAGTCCTTGGTGCATGCAGGTGTTTCTCTCGTTGTGAAGAACCCAGGAATTCCGTATACGGTAGAGCCTATTCGCAAAGCACAAGAGCTCGGAATCGAAGTCGTGACAGAGGTTGAGGTTGCTTATCAATTCTGTGAAGCTCCAATTATTGGTATAACAGGTTCGAATGGCAAGACCACGACGACAACATTGATTGGTTTAATGCTGGACGCAGCTGGATTATCTCCCGTTGTAGCGGGTAATATCGGGCGCGCATTAACCGAGGCTGCGCCTGAAGTTACAGCTGATAACTGGATGGTTGTTGAGCTTAGCAGCTTTCAACTGAAAGGAACGAGTTTGTTCCGACCAACGATTGCACTTTTGTTAAATGTGTACGAAACTCATCTGGATTATCATGGTTCAATGGATGACTATATCGTTTCGAAAGCTAAGTTATTTGCGAATCAAACCGAAGAAGATACAGCAATCTTGAATTGGGATGATGAGGTGTGCCAGTCTTTAATTCCTAGTCTGAAGGCTAAGCTATTCCCTTTTTCTATGAAAGAGAAGCTCGCTTTTGGCGTCTACTTCGATGTAGAGACTGAGGCCATTGTTTATGCAAATGGATTAGGCCAAGTGCAGCCGATTATGCCGGCAAGTGAAATGGGTATCCCGGGCAGCTTTAACGTTGAGAACGCGCTAGCAGCGGCGGCAGCAGCCATTACCACGGGTGTTCAGCTGGAAGCCATAGCAGATGTGCTCAGAAGCTTCCAAGGCGTAGAACACCGTCTGGAGCTCGTTAGAGAGCTGAAGGATGTGACCTTCTATAACAATTCCAAAGCGACGAATGCAGCGGCTTCGATAAAGTCGATTGAGGCGTTCAACCAGCGTGTTGTTCTGATTGCAGGAGGCTTGGATCGCGGGTCGGATTATATGGAACTTCTGCCTACTTTTCGTGAGCGGATTAAAGGTATCGTTGCTTTAGGTCAAACGAAAGAGAAAATTACGCATATTGCCGAGCTGGCAGGGATTAGCCGCATTCAAACCGTCGATACTGCTAAGGATGCAGCGGACGCGGTGTCGCAAGCCGTTCAGCTTGCCTGGCAAATGAGTGAACCCGGAGATATTGTTCTACTTTCACCTGCTTGTGCAAGCTGGGATATGTTCCCCTCCTATGAGGACAGGGGACGCATGTTTAAGGAGTCCGTGCATAACCTTTAAATAGGGCTTATCCACATATGCTGTTTGGTTGGCGATACTGTCGCTGCTTGCTGATATGTATCAAGGATGACGCCCACAACACACGAAGAGGTGTCTGTTATGGGTAAAGCACGGTCCGCTCCTGACATTTGGATTATTGTTCCAACCTTGTTGCTTTTGACAATCGGCGTTATTATGGTTTACAGCGCTAGCAGTGTTCTTGCGTTTCGTGAATTTGGCGATTCCCTGTACTACTTGAAACGTCAATTTATATTTGCTGTTTTGGGTGTTATCGCCATGTTTTTTACGATGAATGTTGATTATTTGGTTTGGAAAAGGTTTGCCCGAGTAGCGCTTTTTATTTGCTTTGCCATGTTGATTATTGTTCTGATTCCCGGCATCGGGGTTGTTCGTGGTGGGGCTAGAAGCTGGTTAGGTATAGGTGCCTTCGGTATTCAGCCGTCCGAATTTATGAAAATTGGGATGATTCTCTTTCTATCCAACATGTTATCCGAAAACCAAGCGAAAATAACATTATTCAGAAAAGGCTTATTGCCACCGCTTGGCATCATGGGCTTAGCGTTCGGTCTCATTATGCTGCAGCCTGACCTTGGAACTGGTGCTGTTCTCGTCGGAGCCTCGCTGCTCATCATCTACACATCGGGGGCGAGATTGCTTCATCTCTCGTATCTGGGTATGATAGGGGTTGCGGGTTTTATCGGGCTCGTCATCGCTGCCCCATACCGTTTGAAGCGAATTACAGCATTCTTGGATCCGTGGCAGGATCCCTTAGGTGCAGGATATCAGTCGATTCAATCGCTATATGCTATTGGACCAGGTGGTCTTGTAGGGCTTGGTCTAGGTATGAGCCGTCAGAAGTATAGCTATTTGCCAGAGCCGCAAACGGATTTCATTTTCTCCATTATTGCTGAGGAACTTGGATTTATCGGCGGTACGCTTGTGCTGCTGCTCTTTACGATTCTTGTATGGCGCGGAATGCGGGCAGCTATTACAGCGCCGGATACGTTTGCCAGTTTGATCGCTGTAGGCATTATCGGTATGATTGCCGTTCAAGTCATTATTAATATTGGTGTTGTTATTGGGATGTTCCCGGTAACCGGCATTACTTTGCCATTCATAAGTGCAGGAGGGTCTTCATTGACGCTTATGCTGACATCGGTCGGCATCCTGCTCAATATATCCCGCTATTCGAGGTGACAGGGGAATGAAAACGATTGTCTTTACCGGAGGAGGCTCCGCAGGACATGTTACACCTAACATAGCGCTGATGCATAAGCTTGCGCAATTAGGTTGGGAAATTAAATACATAGGTTCAGCTACGGGCATCGAGAAAGACATCATTGAACGCGAAGGGGTACCTTTTTATTCGATTTCGTCTGGGAAATTACGTCGATATTTTGATCTGAAAAATTTCAAAGACCCTTTCAGAGTGATGAAAGGCGTCTATGAGTCTTATAGATTGCTCCGTCGTTTGAAGCCCGCCATCGTCTTTTCGAAGGGCGGGTTCGTTTCCGTCCCGGTCGTGCTTGGCAGTCGGATGAACAAGATCCCGGTGATTATTCATGAGTCCGATATAACGCCAGGGCTTGCGAACAAAATTTCAATTCCTTTTGCAACCAAGGTTTGCGTTACCTTTCCGGAGTCCTTACAGCATGTTCAAAGAGACAAGGTTGAGCTGACAGGTTTACCGATTCGTGAACACATTCTAAGCGGTAAAGCGTCTCGCGCTTACCAGCTATGTGATTTTCATTCGCAGAAACCGGTCATTTTGGTAATGGGCGGCAGCCTAGGCTCACAAGTGATTAATCAAGCCGTCAGAGGCAACCTAGGGCGATTACTAGCTCAGTTTCAGATTGTACACCTATGTGGAAAAGGCAATATTGCGTCAGAGCTTGCCAATACCCGGGGTTATAAACAATTTGAATATTTGAATGAGGAGCTCCCCGATATTTTGGCAATGACAGAGCTTGTTATTTCCCGGGCTGGTGCCACATCTATTTATGAATTTTTAGTCATGGAAAAGCCGATGCTGCTTATTCCTTTATCTCTGCAGGCAAGCCGGGGAGACCAGATTCTAAATGCGGAGTCATTTCAGAAAGCTGGCTACGCGGACGTTCTACAAGAAGAGGCGTTAACAGCTGATACGCTCGCAGAGCGTGTGGAAGCTCTTCATACGAATCGAGAGACCTACAAGGCAGCGATGCAATCACGCAAAGAAAGCGATGCGGTTGCATCGATCGTAAAACTGATTGAAACCTTTAGCTTATCGACTTGATTTTGCTAAACCGAATAGGCGATTGTCACACTCTATCCGATTTTACATAAACTACACTATAACCGTGACAGACACCTAAGGCTTAATATGGCGCCAAACAACGAAGACCGGCCATCTTCGACTCGGTCCGTATTATGAAATTATGAAGCTTGAAGCTGCTTTTCAAGATAATTTCGCCCTACGTTCTGTGAAGGAGGTTTTCCCATGCAACAGTTAATATCCGACTTACAGGCAGCAAATATTGGCGAGATTCGAACGAATGAACGACTAGCCCCTTATACGACATGGAAAATCGGCGGTCCGGCTGATTGCCTCGTTATCCCCCAAACGAAAGAGCAGGTAGCTGCTGCCATCCAATTTTTATATGAACGCGGTGTTCCATGGACGGTCATCGGAAGAGGATCCAACCTGCTTGTAAGTGATAAAGGCATTAGAGGGGTCGTTATTAAACTTGGCAATGCGTTAGAAACGCTTCGCTTTGATGGTGCGATGGTCTACGCAGGTGGTTCCTATTCGTTCATTAAATTGTCCGTACTAGCGGCCAAGGAGGGTTTAACCGGACTGGAGTTTGCTTCTGGCATTCCCGGTTCTGTGGGAGGCGCCGTCTACATGAATGCAGGGGCTCATGGGTCCGATGTGTCACGCATACTCAAGCAGGCTGAAGTCATCCTGGACACAGGGGAATTGGTCACTATGCAGGCGGAGGATTTGCAGTATGCCTATCGACATTCCATTCTGCAAACAATGCCCGGCATTGTAACGGAAGCTGTCTTTGAATTACAGGTAGGAGAGCGCAAAGAAATAGCGGGAGCCATGGCGGCTTACCGGGATAGGCGCCTCCGCACGCAACCGCTTCAATTAGCTTGCGCTGGGAGTGTATTTCGCAACCCCGAAGGGGGATTCGCAGCTAAGCTCATCGAAGAAGCTGGCCTGAAAGGCAAACGTGTCGGTGGAGCTGAAATTTCTAAGCTTCACGCCAATTTCATTGTTAATACCGGAGATGCTACAGCCGAGGACGTTCTCACTCTCATAGGCGAGGTACAGCTAATCGTACAGAATCAGTACGGCATATCGCTAGTACCGGAAGTTCTGATGATGGGTGAGAGGTAAATCGGAGGTGGAACTTTGGAGAAGCTCGTTATCGAAGGTGGAAGACCTCTTACGGGAGCCATCCAGATACACGGCGCGAAAAACGCCGCATTACCAATTTTAGCAGCTTGCATCCTGGCTAGCGGCACTCATACTCTGCATAATGTTCCTAATTTGCTCGATATCGACACCATGCTGCGCATTCTTAGCGCGCTGGGCTGTCGTGCTGAGCAGCAAGGGGATACGGTATCTATCACAACATCCACAGCTCATTCCTCTCATATCCCAGAAGAATTGATGGGGCAGATGCGTTCTTCCATCTTTCTAATGGGTCCGCTACTCGCTAGATTCGGCAGTGTTACGGTCTATCAACCGGGTGGCTGCGCGATCGGTGAACGTAAAATCGATTTGCACCTTAAAGGTTTGCAGGCTCTCGGAGCCAACATCGAAGAATTCGCTAACAAAATTGTTTGCACCGCAGATTCATTGCAAGGCAGCGAGATTGTACTAGACTTCCCAAGCGTTGGTGCAACAGAAAATATTATGATGGCTGCTGTTAAGGCAGAGGGCATCACAACGATTTACAATGCTGCCCGTGAACCTGAGATTCAGGATTTGCAAAACTTCCTGAACACAATGGGCGCTGATATCATTGGCGCAGGTACGGACACCATAACGATTCGCGGAGTGGAGTCATTATCTCCTTGTTCATATCGCATCATACCTGATCGCATTGTAGCTGGAACATTCCTTGTGGCAGCAGCTGCGACCAAAGGAAGCATTACACTCGAAAAGGTGAACCCTGCTCATTTAACCTCGGTTATTCATGTCCTCAAGCGCGCAGGTGTTCAAATCATCACGGACGGTGATATAATACATGTAAGCTGTCCGACAAGACCGAAGGCGGTCGAGCGAATTGTTACTTCACCGCATCCGTCCTTTCCAACGGATCTTCAATCGCAAGTCATGGTGCTGTTATCTCTAGCAGATGGACTAAGCGTAATGAAAGAAACGATATTCGAAGGTAGATTTAAGCACGTTGATGAACTTTCCCGTATGGGAGCGGACATCCGTGTAGATATGAGCTCAGCCTATATACGAGGGGTTCCGAGGTTATATGGAGCTACAGTTGAAGCGACTGATTTGCGAGCCGGTGCAGCACTTGTCATTGCTGGTCTGGCTGCGCATGGCACAACGATCGTTGAGCAAATTCATCATATTGATAGAGGCTATGATAGAATTGAACATATGCTTTCCATGTTGGGAGCCTCCGTGCATCGCCAAGCACCCGTCCCAAGCGAGTAGAATGTTTGAATGACTTCCGCGGATCCCTTCCTGCATGCAGGTGGGGATACACGGTTTTCATTTGTTTGTCATACGAAAATAATAGGTGGTGCCCATCTTGTCTGAAGACCGCAAAGTACCCACTCTGCCTGTTCCTAAGCCGCGTGCGCGTACGAATCGGAAGCTGCTCATTTTCTTGTTCATTTTTTTCATCACAGTTCTTATCATTTTGTTTTTTCAATCTTCCCTTAGCCGAATTAGTGCCATTGAAGTTGAAGGAAATGAACTTATGGCATCAGAAACAATTGGACAAGCAAGTCAAATTGCCGTAGGTGATCGTTTCTTTGCCGTTAGCTCACAGGCTATCCAGCAGCGCATTGCCAAGATGCCCATGATCAAAACAGCAGTAGTGAAGAAGCATTTTCCAGGCATTATCCGTATTACTGTTGAAGAATTCCCTAAAGTGGCGTTCCAAATTGGAGCAGATGGTAAGAAGCAGGCTGTGCTCGCTGATGGTGCTGTCGTGGAGCTTTCTGCAGGAAGCATTCCGTTGGACATGCCTATATTGACTGGATGGACGGATGGCGATCCGAATAAGGCCGCACTTTGCAAAGTGCTTGGTGAAATCCCGGAGAGTGCGCTTTCTGACATTTCCGAAATTAAACCGGACCCGTCAGAGCCATACCCTGACAAGATCAAACTGTATACAAGATCTCAATTCGAAGTGTATACAACCATTGCCTATTTACCTGAGAAAATTGACAATTTGCCTGCCTATATAGCAAGCTTACAAGAAGATCATATTACGAGTGGTGTTATCAAAATGCTAGAAGTAGAGTATCACGCTCCTTTCGAACCGAATGAAGAGTCCAAAAATGATTCGAACAATGCATCCGGTCAGAAGTCTGGGGGCAATTCGCCGAGTCCTACACCTGATTCGATCAAAGATGGGGGTAAGACAAGCCCGAAGCCGACTCCAAAAGCGACGCCCAAATCGCCACCAAAGGAAACCGCGCGTCCTTCCTGACAAAAAAACGTTTAATGGGCTACTCAATCACTTAAAAAAATGTTAAAATTAGATTTATGGTTAAATAGGAATCTATCAGTACCTAAGATTTTTTTAAGTGATTACTAGACAGGATCTATATCGTTTTCTCATCATTAAGACTAGATATGTAAATGACTTTTTTTACTAGCAAAAAAAATGTAGAAAAAAGAGGGAATATGGCGGTTGTGTGGAATACGTATAGAAGTATTTGTGAGGAATTCACTTTATTACCCAAGTTACAGGAGGTGCCAGGGGCTTGAGCAACAATGACATCATTGTTAGTTTAGACATCGGTACATCCAAGGTTCGAGCTATTATTGGGGAAGTCGTAAACGGAACCATTAATATAATAGGTGTGGGATCTGCCGAGTCAGAGGGTATTCGTAAAGGCGCAATCGTTGATATCGATCAAACTGTGAATTCAATTCGCAGCGCCGTTGATCATGCTGAACGAATGGTCGGCGTACAAATTTCCGAGGTTTACGTAGGAATTTCAGGTAATCATATTGCTCTTCAATCTAGTCATGGTGTTGTCGCTGTTTCTAATGAAGACCGAGAAATCGGAGAAGAGGATATCGATCGTGTTATTCAGGCGGCTAGAGTCATCGCATTACCTCCCGAACGTGAAATTATTGGAGTTGTACCAAAGCAATATTTAGTTGATGGACAAGAAGGCATTAATGATCCTCGTGGCATGATTGGTGTTCGCTTAGAAGTGGAAGCAACAATTATCACTGGAGCGAAGACAGGGATACATAATTTAATCCGTGTTGTGGAAAAATCCGAACTGAAGGTTGCAGGCCTCATCTTAATGTCGCTAGCATCTGGACAGTTAGCCTTATCGAAGGATGAGAAAGCTGTTGGAACAGTTCTGGTTGATGTAGGAGCAGGGGCAGCAACGATTGCCGTATTTGAACAAGGTAATCTTGTGGCTACGTCGACGATTCAAATCGGTGGCGAGTACATCAGTAATGATATCGCAATTGGACTCCGGACTCAGCTCGAAATCGCAGAGAAAATAAAGCTGAAATACGGTTGTGCTTCTGTAGATGATTCAGCGCCCGATCAAGTATTTAAGGTTACGAGAATGGGAAGCAATGTGGAAAAAGAGTTTTCGCAAGTAGACCTCGCGAATATCATTGAACCCCGCGTTGAAGAAATTTTCCAAATGATCCGTGCGGAAGTTCATCGTTTGGGATATGGTGATTTAGCTGGTGGTTATGTGCTTACAGGCGGAACCGTTTGTATGCCAGGCATACTTGCGGTCGCACAAGCTGAACTTGCAACATCTGTACGTATCGCTGTTCCGGATTTCATTGGAGTACGTGATCCTTCCTACACTAGTGGCGTTGGTATCATTCAATTCGTATCCAAATATATGAAAAATCGGAATTCGGGTTTCTCGAAGAAAGTAGTAACGAAGACAACAGCAAAAAAATCCTCCGATAGTACTAAACCAGGTTTTCTTGAACGGGTAAAAAATTTTTTCAGTGAATTTATATAGTGAACGCAAAGTTAGGGGGATATGACTCACATGTTTGAATTTGATATGGATTTAGACCAATTGGCTCAAATAAAAGTCATCGGTGTTGGTGGCGGCGGAAGCAATGCAGTAAACCGAATGATCGAGAACGGCGTTAAGGGCGTTGAGTTTATCACCGTCAATACAGATGCTCAAGCTTTACACTTAGCTAAGTCTGTGCATAAATTACAAATCGGGGATAAACTGACACGCGGTCTTGGTGCAGGTGCGAACCCTGAAGTAGGTAAGAAAGCAGCAGAAGAGTCAAGGGAGACAATTCTGAATACGCTTCGCGGCGCAGACATGGTATTCGTTACAGCCGGTATGGGTGGCGGTACGGGTACTGGAGCTGCACCGGTTATTGCCGAGATCGCTAAAGAAGTAGGCGCATTAACGGTAGGTGTAGTTACTCGTCCGTTCACGTTCGAAGGACGCAAACGCTCTTTACAAGCGGAGCAAGGTATTGCAGCATTGAAAGAAAAGGTAGACACACTTATTATTATCCCGAATGATCGTCTTTTAGAGATAGTAGATAAGAAGACTCCTATGCTTGAAGCCTTCCGCGAAGCGGATAACGTACTTCGTCAAGGTGTACAAGGGATTTCTGACTTAATCGCAGTACCTGGACTAATCAATCTGGATTTTGCGGATGTCAAAACGATTATGACAGAACGCGGCTCGGCCCTCATGGGTATCGGTGTGGCAACAGGTGAGAATCGTGCAGCTGAAGCAGCCAAAAAAGCGATCTCCAGTCCTTTGTTGGAAACTTCCATTGAAGGAGCTCGTGGGGTTCTGATGAACATTACGGGTGGCGTGAATCTTAGCTTGTACGAAGTCAATGAAGCAGCTGATATCGTTGCATCTGCATCTGATATCGAAGTGAACATGATTTTCGGAGCTGTTATTGATGACAAACTCAAGGATGAAATTCTCGTTACGGTTATTGCAACTGGTTTCGAGCATAAGGCAGCGCCTGTTCATCAACCCATCAAACGTCCTGGCACGGGTCAACCAGAAACTCCTGCTCCAGACAATCGGTTGAACAACTTGAAACCTTTTGGTTCTCAACCTTCTAACGACCAATTAGATATTCCGACGTTTCTGCGTAATCGCGGACGGAATACCGACAAATAATTACACAATAATTGTAAAGAGACCGAAGCCCTACATGATGTAGAGGCTTCGGTTTTTTGTTATTCTTAGGGCTTTTCTAGCTCGTGATAGGCCGCGTCAACTGACAAAAAAAGTATCATCCTACTAGCAAGTTTAGACAGACTTTGAATTTAGATTCCCCTATACTGATTTAGAACCTTAAAGTTTCGTCAGAAAAATTACTATAAAAGCATCCGTCTTGGAGGTGAGGAAATTGTGGTCGTCTATGCGGATCTCATTTTCCTGCTGAACTTTCTGATGGATGCGGCCATGCTTATCGTAACGGCTAAAACGCGGAAAATATCGTTCAAGTGGTGGAGAATCGTAGGTTCGTCGGTTTTGGGAGCTTCCTATGTGGTCATTATGTTCTTGCCAGTGCCGTTGTTTCTTTTTACATTTTCTGTGAAATGTATGTTCTGTGTCGGTATGATTATGACTGCTTTTGGGTTTGGCTCCTTACAAAATTTATTGAGAAACATCGGAACGTTCCTTTTAGTGAATTTTGCTGTAGCCGGTGGTATGTTCGGCATTCATTATGTACTGGCATCCTCATCCGATGTGATGGATGGGATTGTGTTTACGCAAACAGGCGTGGCCATGTTTCAGATGCAGGTTGGAGGCATCCTGTTTGTGCTCATGTTGCTGCTTCCTTTGCTATGGTGGTTCAGAACGGTGTTTCAGAGTTCGAAGCAGCGTGAGGTGTTGACATCTTATTTGGCAGAAGTAACGATTCATGTGGGTGATTATACAGCCTCTTGCAAAGGTTTAATAGATACGGGAAATCAATTGTATGACCCGTTAACTCGAACCCCTGTAATGGTAATGGAAGTGTCTGAGTGGGGGGATGTATTGCCTGTAGAATGGCTCCAAAGGATTAGATCAGCAGATGTTGATCAGATCATAAGTGGTTTGGGTGTGGAGGAATTTGTTTGGCAAGATCGCTTGCGTCTCGTGCCCTACCGTGGCGTTAATCGGAATACCCAATTCATGCTGGCCATTAAACCGGATAAGGTGGTGATCACCCATAATCATTTGCAAATTGAAGCGTCTAAGGTGCTTATCGGACTCGATGGAGGAAAGCTTTGCAGTGACGGCACTTATCAAGCGATTATCCATCCAGCATTGATTTCAGCAGGATAGCGTTTTCAAAATGGAGGGTGAGTAATAAGTAACGTAAACCACTTCTTCGGTTTAGGAAATTTGTTTTGCTAGCAGCAAAACTCTACATATGCTTACGAAGTCAGTTTTGCATACGCAAAACTCTTAGGAGGAAACTAACATGTTCTTGAAGTGGAAAATGCTTTTTCAACTAGCGTATTATCGTATTTTAATGCTATTAGGTCTCAAAGGCGAAGAAATCTATTACATTGGCGGCAGTGAAGCGTTACCGCCCCCACTTACGAGAGAAGAAGAAGAGTACTTATTGGAAAAGTTACCGTCCGGGGATGCCGCAGTGCGAGCTATGCTGATTGAGCGCAACCTGAGATTGGTTGTCTATATAGCTAGAAAGTTCGAAAATACTGGCATCAATATCGAGGATTTGGTTTCTATCGGTGCCATCGGCCTAATAAAAGCGGTGAACACCTTTGACCCAGAGAAAAAGATCAAGCTAGCTACATATGCTTCCCGTTGTATTGAAAATGAAATTCTCATGTATTTACGACGAAACAGTAAAATACGTACGGAAGTTTCTTTCGATGAACCGCTTAATATTGATTGGGACGGAAATGAACTTCTGTTATCTGATGTTTTGGGGACCGAAAATGATACCATTTACAGAAATATTGAAGAACAGGTAGATCGAAAGCTGCTGCATAAAGCACTTGATAAGTTAACAGAGCGGGAACGCATCATCATGGAGCTCCGTTTCGGCCTGCAAGATGGGGAGGAAAAAACGCAAAAGGACGTCGCTGACTTACTGGGTATTTCACAATCGTATATCTCCAGATTGGAAAAGCGCATTATTAAAAGGCTTCGTAAAGAATTTAATAAGATGGTCTGAAAAATATTTTTTGACGGGTCATGTCGAAATTGTTCAGCAGTCACGGGAGGGAGCGAGTCGAAACCCTTTTGTCAAGTAGCTCGATCAGGGATAGGACAGGAATAAATCAACCGCTCACGGGGATAATTAACAGTAATGTTTCTCCTTGGGAGGTAATCACGGTGACCCGAAATAAAGTTGAGATATGTGGTGTTGATACCGCCAAACTGCCTGTTCTGACCAATGCTGAAATGCGTGAACTGTTTTCTGATTTGCAGACGAAACAGGAGCGAGCTGCAAGAGAGAAATTGGTCAATGGGAACCTAAGGTTAGTTCTAAGTGTAATCCAGCGGTTCAACAATCGCGGAGAGTATGTGGACGATCTCTTCCAAGTTGGCTGTATTGGTTTGATGAAAGCCATTGATAACTTTGATTTAAGTCAAAACGTCAAGTTCTCGACCTATGCTGTACCGATGATTATAGGTGAGATTCGCCGCTACTTACGAGATAATAACCCGATTCGCGTTTCTCGTTCCTTAAGAGATATTGCTTACAAAGCTTTACAAGTCAGAGACAGCTTGACGAATCAGAATTCACGCGAGCCTACGATTTACGAAATCTCCGAGGCCCTTAATGTGCCTAAGGAGGATGTCGTATTCGCGCTTGATGCCATTCAGGACCCGGTATCGTTATTCGAACCGATTTATCATGATGGCGGAGATCCCATCTATGTCATGGACCAGATCAGTGATGAGCGCAATAAGGACATGTCGTGGATTGAAGGAATTGCACTTCGTGAAGCTATGCGTAAACTAAATGCTAGGGAGAAGATGATTCTCTCCATGCGATTTTTTGAAGGGAAAACGCAGATGGAGGTTGCCGATGAGATCGGCATTTCCCAAGCTCAGGTTTCCAGGCTTGAGAAATCGGCCATCTGTCAGATGCAGAAACATGTGAAATCGTAATTAACATAAAGACTGGATCGGCTGTGACAAGCCGTGAAGGTCTTTTTTTGGTTTTCAGGACATTTTGCCCACACCGCACATATACTAGTACAAAATCAGTTAAAAATCCTAATGAGATTCGTGGTGAATAGCCTCATGAAAATATCTGATTTCCAGACGAAGGATGTAATCAATATTGTTGACGGTAAAAAGCTCGGGCAAATCAGTGATTTGGAGCTTGATCTGCGTCAGGGTCGTATCGAATCGATAGTTGTACCTAATCAAAGCCGATTTTTCGGATTGTTCGGTTCAGGGACAGATGTCATTATACCTTGGAAGCATATTGTGAAAATCGGTGCAGATGTCGTTCTTGTGAAATTAGAAGATGTCCGGCCTTATCGTCAAACGGATGATAACGAAGGTGTTTATGAGTTCAATCAGCAATTCCGTAATTGACGGAAGGCACACGAGCGAAGGCTGCTGCATCATGGGCAGGCGAAGCAAACATCGTGTGTCTTTTTATTTTGTGCTAAAGTAAAAGGAGTAAAGATCCAAGTGTGGGGAGAGAAACGACCGTGGAACCATTTGTGAAACAAGCGAAAGAAGATGGGCCAGTCCTATTTACGATAGCAAGCTGGATGGAGCAGTACTGCGAATTAACCGTTGGTTTTACATCCCGCCATGGAGGAGTGAGTCAGTCACCGTATGCGACGCTCAATAGCGGACTGCATGTGAACGATGTACCAGAGCATGTGGTTAGGAATCGTGAGTTGATCGCTGAGGCCGTAGGACAGCCGTTTGAAGCATTCACGTATGCAGAACAGGTACATGGTAATGAAGTCACTATAGTAAGCCTACAGGAAAAAGGTATGGGCAGAGCATCCAGGGAAACGGCCATTCAAGCGAAGGACGGCTTCATTACAAATGAGAAAGGAATCGTTCTTTGTGCGCAATTTGCAGATTGTGTACCGTTATTTTTCTACGATCCTGTCAAACGTGTTGCCGGTCTGGCTCATGCAGGTTGGAAAGGCACGGTGTTAAACATTTCCATGGCTACGATATCCTTAATGACACATACTTTTGGTAGTCAGGCCACAGACATTCGCGCGGCAATTGGTCCATCCATAAGAGCCTGCTGTTATGAGGTTGATGAGACTGTAGCTAATCGTGTGAACCATGTACTTATGGATATCAATGCATCATCAGAAGAGCGTCAAGCTGTTATGGTCGACAAAGGAAATGGCAAGTATATGCTGAATTTGCAAGAATTGAACCGAAAATTGTTATTGCAAGCAGGAATTTTGTCGTCCCATATCGAAGTATCACAGTTATGTACGAGTTGTAGCACTGATCTCTTTTTTTCACATCGAAAAGAAGGCGGTTCTACAGGTAGAATGATTGCTTGGATTGGTCTTCTTTGATGAGATTGATGCAAGCGCAGCGTTGAATTGAGGTGTCTGCATAAGTGAGTTTACTAGCCCGTAAAGATGAGGTTGAAGCCCGTGTCGCCGCAGCATGTAAGCGGTCAGGACGGGAAGAGAACGAAGTTAAGATTATTGCTGTAACGAAATATGTTTCCTTAGAGACGACCAAAAGCGTATTGGATGCAGGACTTCTGCACATTGGTGAGAATCGTTGGCAGGATGTCAAGCCGAAGTGGGAAGCGCTCCACGAACGGGGAACATGGCATTTCATTGGACATTTGCAAACGAATAAAGTAAAGGACGTCATTGGCAAATTCGCCTACATTCACTCGTTGGATCGGATATCTCTGGCCAAAGAACTGGACAAGCAGGCTGCAGCTTTAGGAATTGAAGTGAATTGTTTATTGCAAGTGAACGTTTCCGGCGAAGAGTCAAAGTACGGTATTGCACCTGAGCATTTCTTCGATTTTGCTACAGAAGTTAGTGGGCTAAAACATATACATATCACTGGTTTGATGACCATGGCTCCTTACGAGATGGAGGCCGATGCAACAAGACCTGTCTTCCGTGGATTGAGAGAGTTGCGAGACCGTCTGAATGATCGGAATATTTTCCCATACGAGATAACAGAGTTATCCATGGGGATGTCCGGGGACTTTGAAGTAGCGATTGAAGAAGGTGCAACTTGGGTTCGTTTGGGTACTGTTTTGGTAGGGAAAGAACTTTAGTTAACCTGATTTAAGAACATGATAAGGAGGGAACTATAGTGGGTGTTTATAACCGATTTATGAATTTTCTTGGGCTGCAAGAAGAGGAAGAGGTTGTGGAGCGGGAGCGTATTGTGGAAGCCACAGAAGAACCTGAAACCAATCCTTATGAATTACGTAATAAAAATAAGGCGAATGTCGTCAGCATTCATTCACAGAAAAATGCACGTGTCGTGCTAAGTGAACCTCGAACCTATGAAGAGACGCAGGATATTGCAGATCATCTTCGCTCCAGAAGAGCTGTGATCGTCAATTTGCAGCGAGTTCGTGGTGATCAAGCCATACGTATCGTAGATTTCTTAAGCGGGACGGTATATGCTTTGAGTGGGTCTATATCCAAACTAGGACCAAATATCTTCCTCTGTACACCAGATTCAGTTGATATTCATGGTCACATCTCCGAGATGATGGGTGAAGAATAGGCGCATATCCTAACACAGAGGTGGATGCATACGTGAATTACGTTCACTATTATCTTAGTATTTTGATGGAAATTTATTATTTCATGATTATTGGTTATTTGATCCTCTCTTGGTTTCCTAATGCACGTGATAGCTTCGTTGGAGGACTCCTTGGGAAATTGGTTGAACCGTATTTAAGCCCTTTCCGAAAAATTATTCCTAGCATAGGGTTCATTGATCTTTCGCCAATTGTGGCCTTAATCGCACTGCGATTTGTGGTTATGGGGATTATAGCTGTGCTCGATTTCATTGTGGGGTTGTTCTAACATTGCCAAAAGAACTCTACGGTCATTTTCATTCGGATGAGCACCATTTTGTCGACAAAGCCTGGGATTGGGTGGAACGGGCAGCTGAGCAGCATGCTGTGAAGCTAACGGATTTTCTAGATCCCAGACAAGCTTTTATACTGACATCACTCGTTAATCGACACCCAGATGTACACTGCCGTCTAGATGGCGGATACTCGACCGCCGAACGAAGAAGGGCTCTTATTGCCCCTGATTACCGATCTTTGGATGGGGAAGATATGGCCATGGCGGTCTTGTCCGTTTCTTCCGGAGACGGCAAATTTCTAACATTAGAACATGGAGATTACATGGGCGCCATTCTTGGACTCGGCATGAAGCGAGACAAGGTTGGCGATATTCATGTTATAGAGGGCGGCTGCCATTGTTTGGTTACCCAGGATGCTGCGGATTACCTACATTTGAATTTGTCCCAGGTACATAGGGTTCATGTGCAAACAGAGTTGCTTTCGTTAGATAAACTGGAACTCGCTCAAGTACAATTGGACGAGCTGAACCTGTCTGTTGCATCAATGCGTATGGACGGGATTGTGAGCGATGCATTCAGGCTTAGCCGAGCTAAAATATTGGTTCCCATTCAAGCTGGCCGCTGCCGCGTCAATTGGAAGCTTGAGGAAGATCCTAGTAAGCCTCTTAAAGAGGGGGATATGGTGTCTTTGCAAGGATTTGGTAGATTCAAGGTGCTTGAAGTGGAAGGCGTAACGAAAAAAGGACGTATTCGTGTGAAGATCGGCAAATTTGCATGAACGTGGATAATTTATCCACGAACTTTGCAGGAATTGCTTATTTTCTGTCGAACTGATTCAGTATAGATGTGGGTTCAAACTAGCTTTCATGGAAGAAAGCTTAGCTTATGCTTACGAAGTCAGTTTTGCTGCGCAAAACGCTAAGGAGGGGCACTGATGCCATTAACACCGCTAGACATACATAATAAGGAGTTTTCCCGCTCGTTCCGCGGTTATGATGAAGATCAAGTGAATGAATTCCTGGATCAAGTCATTAAGGATTACGAGGCATTGATTCGTGAGAATAAAGATTTGCACAATCAAACGGTGACACTGCAGGAACGTTTGGACCATTTCACGAATATTGAGGAATCACTTAGCAAAACGATCATCGTTGCTCAAGAAGCTGCGGATGAAGTGAGAAGCAACGCCAAGAAAGAAGCGCAGCTGATCTTGAAGGAAGCTGAGAAGAATGCAGATCGGATTATTAATGAATCCTTGACGCGTTCACGCAAGGTTGCTTTGGAGATTGAAGAATTGAAGAAACAAGCCTCCATTTATCGCACACGCTTCCGGACGTTGCTTGAAGCACAATTAGAGCTGCTCAACACGGAAGGCTGGCAAAGTATGCAGTTTGAAAATAAAGAAGAGTAGGAATCGATGATTAGGTGACTGTCATATTGACTATGCCTAACGAATTGGTTATACTCCTGTTAAATGTATCTCAGTAAAGCTATGACTGGAACGAGTAGGTCGAATTAGCAGTGTCAGCGAATTAGGGTATTGGTGTGAGCCTAATCTCTGCAGCGTACCGAATATCCCCCAGGAGCGTCTCTTGAAGCGAGTAGAGAGAATCGGGTCATGCCGTTACACATGATCGAGTGATTAAGCTTATGTTCGTCACACCTCAGGGTGTAAGTTCATTTTGCTTTTTAACGAGGGTGGTACCGCGAGCTAGAGTTTCTCGTCCCTTCTGGGGATGAGAGGCTTTTTTTGTTTTTCTGACAACATAAAGTTTGAGGCAGGAATGGAGTGGTTGCAATGGATTATGGCAAAACATTAAATTTACTACAAACGGAGTTTCCGATGAGAGGCAATTTGCCGCAGGTGGAACCGAAAATGCAAGAGCATTGGGAAGCTGAGGACATCTATGCCAAAGTGCAGGAGAGTCGTAAAGGCAGAACAAAATTCATTCTGCATGATGGTCCTCCTTACGCGAACGGCGATATTCATATTGGACATGCGTTAAACAAGGTATTGAAAGATATTGTCGTGCGATTCAAAACATTACAAGGCTTCGATGCACCTTATGTTCCAGGCTGGGATACACACGGATTGCCGATTGAGCAGGTGATTACGAACAGTGGGAAAGTCGATCGTAAAAAAATGACCGTCCCTGAGTTCCGTGAATATTGCAAAGAGTATGCCCTACAGACTGTTGAGAAACAGAAGAGCCAATTCCAGCGTCTGGGTATCCGTGGTGACTGGAAGAATCCGTATATCACGCTGCAGCCGAATTATGAAGCTCAGCAAATTCGAGTGTTCGGTAAAATGGTACAAAAAGGCTTTGTCTACAAAGGCTTGAAGCCAGTCTATTGGTCCCCATCTTCCGAGAGCGCACTTGCAGAAGCTGAGATTGAGTACAAAGAAAAAACCTCCACTTCCATTTATGTGGCGTTTCCTGTTAAAGACGGCAAAGGCAAGCTGCCGCAGGATGCTGCTATTGTGATCTGGACGACAACAGCATGGACGCTGCCTGCAAACCTGGGCATTTCACTTCATCCTGAGTTCGACTATGCTGTTGTTGGGGCCGGTGGGAAGAAATATGTACTTGCACAGGGCTTGCTTGCTGCTGCAGCTAAGGAAATTGGCTGGACCGATTACGAAGTGTTGTCGACGGTAAAAGGCAGCGAACTCGAGTTCGTTACGTGCCAGCATCCGTTCTATGACCGTGAATCGCTTGTTATGGTTGGCGAACATGTGACACTAGAAGCGGGTACAGGTTGTGTACATACAGCTCCTGGACACGGGGAAGACGATTTCGCAATTGGACAGCGTTATAACATCGGAGTGCTATGTCCTGTGGATGATCAAGGGCATTTCACTGCTGAAGCACCGGGCTTTGAAGGCATGTTCTACGAAAAAGGCGGCAAGCTGATTATCGAAAAGCTGCAAGAATCAGGTCTATTGCTTAAAGCTGGAGAAATTCAGCATCAATACGCCCATGATTGGCGCACGAAGAAGCCTGTTATTTATCGAGCAACAGAGCAGTGGTTCGCATCTATTGATAAATTCAGACAAGAGATGCTGGATGAAATCAAGCAAGTGAAGTGGACGCCAGAGTGGGGCGAAATCCGCCTGCATAACATGATTGCAGATCGTGGAGACTGGTGTATCTCGAGGCAGCGTGCATGGGGTGTTCCTATTCCGATCTTCTACTGCCGCAGCTGTAACGAACCGCTTGTCAATGAACAAACCATTGAACATGTGGCTCAGTTATTTGAGCAAGAAGGCTCAAATACTTGGTTTATCAAGGATGAGAAGGATCTCCTGCCTCAGGGAACTAGCTGCTCCAAATGTGGACATGGTGAGTTCCGTAAGGAAACGGATATCATGGACGTATGGTTTGATTCTGGTTCCAGCCATGTGGCTGTGTTAGAATCCCGTCCTGAGCTGCAGTGGCCTGCGGATCTGTACTTAGAAGGTTCTGACCAGTACCGTGGTTGGTTCAACTCCTCTCTCATTACAGGTGTTGCCACAAGAGAGAAAGCACCTTATAAAGGCGTTCTCAGCCATGGCTTTACGCTGGATGGAGAAGGACGGAAAATGTCCAAGTCGATCGGAAACACGATTGATCCGAATGTGGTGTGTGGTAAGCTAGGCGCCGATATCCTGCGTTTGTGGGTATCCTCAGTCGATTATCAATCGGATCACCGGATCTCGGATAATATCTTGAACCAAACGACGGAAGTATACCGTAAAATTCGCAACACGATGCGTTTCTTGTTAGGTAACATGAGCCATTTCAATCCTGAAACAGATCGTGTTGCAACGGAGAGTTTGTCAGAGCTCGATCGTTATGCATTGATTCGCTTGAATCGGATGATTGAGAAGGTAGTGAAGGCTTATGAAGCGTATGAATTCCATGTCGTTTACCAAACGATTCATCATTTCTGTGCGGTTGAAATGAGCTCATTCTACTTGGATATTATCAAGGACCGTTTGTATGCAAACGCGCCTCATGATCCTGCTCGGAAAGCTTCGCAAACCGTATTATATGCTTCCTTAACTGCGATTACGAAGCTGATTTCACCCATTCTTCCACATACAGCGGATGAAGTATGGAAGTACATTCCTGGAGTTGAACTCAGCAGTGTGCAGTTAGCAGAATTACCCAAAGTCGATTCAAGTTTATACAAGGAAGAATTGGAAAATAAATGGAATAGCTTCCTGGATGTTAGAGATGAAGTTTTGAAAGCTCTCGAAGAGGCACGTAAAGAGAAGGTCATCGGTAACTCATTAGGAGCTGCTGTACATCTATATCCGAATGAAGCTACTTACGACTTACTTATGCAATTGGAGCAGTTGGATCAGTTGTTCATCGTATCTGCTGTGAGCGTGCATAAACCTGGGACGGAGGCTCCTGCTGGGCTATATCAATCGAAGGACGCGGCCATTGCTATCACAGTAGCTGAAGGTGAGAAGTGCGAGCGCTGTTGGATAGTGACTCCTGAGGTGGGGCAAAGTAACGAACATCCGACACTTTGTACCAGATGTAATGATGTTGTTTCGGCTCATTACCACGAGTAGAGGAAGCAAACGAGCTTTCGCTTTATGCGAAGCTCGTTTGTCCTGTTTTTTCTAGAGCTGCTCATCCTCCGAGTAGGAAAGGTTTTCTGGTTCGAGTAGAGGATCGCCCTCGCCTTTATGAATATAATCATTATAGGCCTTGCCTCTAACAATAGTGACATGTTCACCATACAGGTCTGTCGCAACAAAGCTCTCAAAAGACTCAACATAACCAACGTGCTCATCGGCTTCCACATACATTTCATTATAGTGATCCACGTTGGGATCTTCAGCAAAGGCAGGCGAATTTGAGGTGCCCCAACTTTCAACGATTTGCCAGGCATCTTCACCATCGAATTCGGTCTCATCGTCACGTTCGTCAAAGCTGGTTCGGCCAAAAGGTGGGTAGAGTACTTGTTCTTCAACAGGTCTTCTGAATGATCGGTCAGGATCAGGAACGTGTTCTAAACTGTAAATGGTTGTAGGGATAGCTTGAAGGCGCTCAAAGGGAATCGGTTGTTTGCTGAACACACATATACCGTATTCTCCACTCTCCATGCGAGCTAAGGCTTCATTGACTTGATTTAAATGAAATTCAGCATGTTCGTTGAGAGAAATATCTTTTTCTCGTTCGTAAATTTCTGTGGCGATATCTCCTGGATGATTGTCGTACATGGAGAGCTCTCCCGTACTATCTTTAAAAGAATTGGACAGGCCATAATTATCATTCATGGCAAAATGTTTTTCGAGATAAACCTTTTCCTCCAATAATTGCAAATATAATTCTCTTAATTGCTCCTCGGATAAATGGCTCATAGGTCGAAAGTACAGCTCCTTTCTAACAGCTGATGCATACCGTTATAATGCCGAGTGACAGCTTTTTTTAGTGAGGTAATTCCTTGAAAATAAGGAACTTGTTTAAGCTTACGAAAACTCTTAGGAGGAAAAGATAATGAAATATTATTTTTATGCGCTCATCGTATTTATTTTGGATCAAGTATCCAAATGGTTTATCGTGAAACGGATTCCGCTTGGCGAGGAGCGTCCAGTGCTAGGTGATTTCTTCATTCTGACGTCGCATCGTAATAGGGGCGCGGCCTTTGGCATTTTGCAAAACCAAAGATGGTTTTTCATCGTGATTACGCTTATTGTTGTAATTGGTATTCTCTGGTACATGCGTCGGACGATCCGTGAAAGAAAAGTTTTGTTATCTTTTGCGCTTAGTCTTCTGCTAGGAGGAGCAATCGGTAATTTCATTGATCGAGCATTATTCGGTGAAGTTGTTGATTTCCTGCAGTTTACCTTTGATTTTAGCCTGTTCGGCAAAGCCATTTATTATATTTATCCGATTTTCAATTTAGCTGATTCGGCCATCGTGATCGGAGTCATCTTGATTTTCTTAGAATCGTTACTTACTTGGAGAAAAGAGAAAAAAGGAGCAACGAATGAACACAAATCAGACCTCATCTGAGGCCGCGACAAATGATGTCGTTGAATGGACGGTTGAAGGGCAGTACGTCAGTGAACGTATTGATAAATTCATTACGGAAGCATTGGAAGAAGATGTGTCAAGAACACTCGTTCAGCAATGGGTCAAAGACGGGCATGTTAAAGTGAATGGGAAAGCCATAAAACCAAACTATAAGCTGTCTGACCAAGATGTTATTTC
This sequence comes from Paenibacillus germinis, assembly GCF_013141785.1. Taxonomy (NCBI): domain Bacteria; kingdom Bacillati; phylum Bacillota; class Bacilli; order Caryophanales; family Paenibacillaceae; genus Paenibacillus; species Paenibacillus germinis. The sequence goes on along the minus strand of NZ_WHOC01000019.1, from coordinate 538,075 downwards.
TTTGCGCATTCCTGAACCCCAGGGTGTAGAGCTTGCTGCGGAAAACATTCCCTTGAATGTGGTATATGAAGATGCCGATGTCATCGTGATCAATAAACAGAGGGGACTTGTCGTTCATCCAGCACCTGGCCATTACTCAGGTACATTGGTTAACGCATTGATGTACCATTGCAAGGATCTATCTGGCATCAACGGAGAGCTGCGTCCTGGAATCGTGCATCGGATTGATAAGGACACATCCGGTCTTATCATGTCAGCAAAGAACGATAAAGCACACGCTAGCTTAGCAGAACAGTTAAAGGCTCATACGGTCAATCGCAAATATATCGCTTTGGTACATGGGAACCTACAGCATGATCAAGGTACAATTGACGCTCCAATTGGTCGGGATTCAAATGATCGCAAGATGTATACGGTAACGGAGAAAAACAGTAAGCAAGCGGTGACTCATTTCGTAGTTATCGAACGCTTTGGCGATTTTACCTTGGTGGAGCTGAAGCTGGAAACGGGAAGAACCCACCAAATTCGTGTGCATATGAAATTCATTGGTCACCCTCTTGTTGGGGATCCGATGTATGGCAAGAGTAAAGGGATGCTGATGGATGGCCAAGCGCTGCACGCTGCCATTCTGGGCTTTAAGCATCCGCGTACAGGGGAATTGATGCAATTTGAAGCACCGATTCCAGCTGATATGGAAAACCTTCTGCAAACAATTCGAACATCCTAGGGTTCTTCAGAGTGGGAGAGGAGTGAATCACATGGAGCATCTGATTAATCCACAAGTGAAAGACATTCAAATTTCAGGCATACGCAAAATATCGAATCTCGTCAGCACCATTCCAGGCGCATTGACGTTAACGATTGGACAGCCTGATTTCCCGACGCCGCGGCATATTATTGAAGCTGGACAACGGGCTTTGGATCAAAATAAAACGGTTTATACGCAAAATCCCGGACTATTGGAACTGCGAGAAGCTGTATCCAGCTTCGTTCACAAAAAGTACGGCCAACAATATCGCGCGGCTGATGAAATTATCGTGACAGCTGGAGCGAGTCAAGCGGTAGACATTACGTTACGTACCATTCTTACACCTGGTGCAGAAGTTATCATTCCCGCACCAATTTACCCTGGGTACGAGCCATTAATCAGATTGGCAGGGGGAGTCCCTGTCTACGTCGATACCAGACCGAATGGCTTGAAATTAACGGCAGAGTTACTTGAGCCATATCTAACAGCTAACACGCGCTGTGTTATCTTATGTTACCCGTCTAATCCTACAGGCCAAGTACTCTCGGAGCAGGAATTGGCCGATTTGGCTCAATTATTAGAAGATCGGGAATTGTTTATTTTATCCGATGAAATTTACAGTGAGCTTGTTTACGGTGTTCGTCATCAGTCTATTGCAACGATTGGCAAGCTCCACGAGAAAACGATTGTCATTAATGGCCTCTCCAAATCCCACGCTATGACAGGCTGGCGAGTTGGATTCACATTAGCCCCGGCTTACATTACGGAGCATATGGTCAAGGTGCATCAGTATAATGTGACTTGTGCAAGCTCTGTAAGCCAGTATGCGGCATTAGAGGCTTTGACAGTTGGTGTGGATGATGCTTTGCCAATGCGCAATGCCTATGAAGTTCGTAGGGATTATGTTTATGATCGTTTGCTTGCTATGGGCTTCGAATTGGACAAGCCGAATGGGGCGTTTTATTTGTTCCCATCCATTGTTAAATTCGGATTGAGCTCTCAGGACTTTACCATGAGGCTGCTTCATGAGGAACATGTAGCAGTTGTTCCAGGAGATGCTTTCACTTCTTACGGAGAAGGCTATATCCGTATTTCTTATGCTTATTCGCAAGAAGTATTGGAAGAGTCACTTGATCGTCTTGAGCGCTTTGTCAGTAAGCTAGTGTGAAATAGTTAATCGTAAACTAATTGATAAGTCGATTTTACGGTTATGACAATACGAAAAAACCTCCAATTCCACTGAAAGTGGGTTGGAGGTTTTTCTTTGCTTTTAATTAGATTTAAACCGTAAATAGGCTGTAATGGTATCTATGGCTACATCAATAGCGCTCTCGTTAGGATCAAGCTTTGCATTATGCAACCCATGAGGGGTGTCTACCCCTAACCAGAACATGAAGCCAGGTATTTGCTCCAAAAAGTAGCCGAAGTCTTCGCCTGTCATCGCTTCAGTACACTCCACAAGCTGCACATTATCATTACCGCGCAGCCAGTCCATGAATTCCACGGTCAAAGCAGGATCATTGAACACTTGGCGGTAATTGGAGCCATAATCAATGGAGACTTGACACTCGAAGGAACTTTCGATTCCTGCCGATACAGCTTCGATACGTTTCTTGATCTTGTTCATAGAATCAGCGGAAAGGGTGCGAATCGTGCCTTCCAACCGGGCTTTTTCGGCGATAATGTTTTGCTTTGTTCCAGCTTCCATTTTACCAATGGTAATGACGGCCGAATCAAGCGGATTCACATTACGGGAAACAATGGTTTGCAGTTGACCAACCATTTGTGTCGCCGCTATGATCATATCGTTTGCTTGGTGTGGGTAAGCGGCATGTCCGCCTTTGCCTAACAGGTCAATGAACAACTCAGATGTGTTGGCAAACAAGATCTCCGGCCTAGTGGCAATCGTGCCTACTGGATACTCAGGAGCAATATGGAGTGCAACCATCTGGTCGGGCTTCCAATCCTGTAATTCTTTAGCAGCAAGCATGGGCAATGCGCCGCCTGGACCTTCTTCAGCTGGCTGGAACAACACAATCAGGTCATCCTTCATTGGCTGCTGAACGAAATGGGTGACAACGCCCATCCCAATCGACATGTGAAAATCATGTCCGCATGCATGCATGTAACCTGGATGTTGGGAAGGAAACGGAAGAGAGGTCTCTTCCGTGATGGGCAGTCCGTCCATATCCGCTCGATATCCGAAGCGTTTGGTAGGGTTCGTACCTTTGATGTAAACCAAAATGCCAGTGCGCCAAGTGCGAATCGTCATTCTATCCTGAGGAAGCTTAGCAAGATGGTCAAGGAGAAGCTGTTGCGTCTTGAACTCTTGAAAGCCCGGCTCCGGAATTTGGTGAAGCTGACGGCGCAGCTCTATAAAGGGGCTAAGCATGGTGAATTCCTCCAGAACACCTTACAGGGTGCGCAGATCTTGTAAAATTTCTGTTTTGGACTTCGTTTTATCGTCCACTTTCTTGATCACTCGTGCAGGTGCTCCTGCTACAACCGTATATTCTTCAACGTCTTGTGTAACGATAGCGCCGGCAGCAACAACAGATCCTTTTCCGATGCGAACACCTTCTAAGATAACTGCATTCGCTCCAACAAGCACATCATCTTCAATCACACAAGGCTGTGCGGAAGGTGGCTCAATTACGCCTGCAACGACTGCACCAGCGCCGATGTGACACATTTTGCCTACTTGTGCTCTACCGCCAAGAACAGCATTCATGTCGATCATAGTACCATCGCCAACAGAAGCACCAATATTAATGAGAGCGCCCATCATGATGACGGCGTTGTCTCCGATATGTACTTTATCACGAATGATCGCACCTGGTTCAATGCGCGCATTGATTGGCTTGAGATCAAGCATAGGAATCGCAGAGTTGCGACGATCCGCTTCAACGACGAAATCCTCGATTTGTGCTTTGTTTGCTTCAAGAACAGGCTGAATTTCGCTCCATTCGCCAAAAACAACTCCGCTTCCGCCGGATATAAAGGATTGGCTGCCTTCGCCAAAGTTAATACCTTCAAGGTTTCCTTTTACGTATACTTTAACAGGCGTTTTTTTCTTGCTTTCTTTAATAAATTGAATAATTTCTAACGTATTCATCTCGGTCATGGTGACATCTCCTTAAAATTTAGATTGACTCTCCTATATTATCAGAAAGGGGGCATTTCAGCCAATGTGTATTCAAAGAGCTTTTTGAGCGAACTGACTATTGTACAGATCTGCATAAAAGCCGTGCTGTTCCAATAGCTGTTCATGTGTTCCTTGTTCAATAACAGAACCATGATTCATAACAAGAATAAGATCGGCATCTCGTATGGTAGAAAGACGATGTGCAATGACGAAGCTTGTGCGCCCTTCCATTAGGTTACTCATCGCCTTTTGGATGGACACCTCCGTGCGTGTATCTACGCTGCTCGTCGCTTCATCAAGAATCAAAATGGTTGGATCGGCAAGTATGGCGCGTGCGATGGTGAGAAGCTGCTTTTGCCCATGTGAAAGGTTGGATGCTTCTTCATTCAGCTTGGTATCGTAACCTTCCGGCAAGGTTCGAATGAAATGATCAGCATAGGCCGCGCGAGCAGCACTAACGATCTCGTCTTCAGTGGCACCATCACGTCCGTAAGCGATATTCTCGCGAATCGTTCCATTGAACAGCCATGTGTCTTGCAGCACCATACCGAACAGTCCGCGTAGATGACTGCGAGACATTTCTCGTGTGTCAACAGCATCAATGGAGATTGTACCACCCTTTAATTCGTAGAAACGCATCAGTAGATTGACAATCGTTGTTTTACCAGCACCTGTGGGGCCAACAATGGCAACCGTTTGTCCTGGCGCTACTTGGATATTCATATCTTGAATTAACGGGGTATCCTCTTTGTAAGCAAAGGTTACCTGTTTAAATTGAACATGACCTTGGACATTTTGGGTCATTTTTACATGGGTGATTTCCTGTACTTCCTCAGGCTCATCTAACAACTCAAAGATACGTTCCGCGGCGGCGATTGTGGATTGAATCACGTTGGCTATATTAGCCACCTGTGCGATGGGCATCCCAAATTGCCCTGAATATTGAATAAACGCTAGAATATCTCCGATTTTAATAGCCCCATTTGTTACCATGATGCCACCAATCACACTGACCAATACGTAGCCGATATTCCCGATAAAGGACATAAGGGGGAAGATCATTCCTGAGATAAACTGGGCACGCCAGCCTGAATGATACAAGCGTTCATTAATTTCATTGAATTGCTCAACCGATTTCTGCTCACGGCCGAAAGCTTTGACAATGGTATGTCCTGTGTACATTTCTTCCACGTGACCATTAAGTTCACCGAGTGTTTTCTGTTGTCCTTTAAAATACTTCTGAGACCGTGATGCAATCATCTTCGTTCCCAAAATGCTGAGCGGTAAGGTTATGATGGTGGCCAAGGTTAACAAAGGACTAATGGTTAGCATCATAATAATGATCCCGACCAAGGTCACGATTGAAGTTATCAACTGCGTCAAGCTTTGCTGCATGGTAGAACTGATCGTATCTACGTCGTTAGTAGCTCGGCTCATGGTGTCCCCATGACTGCGTGAGTCGAATAAGGAGAGAGGTACTCGGGTGAGCTTCTCACTAATATCTCTACGAAGATTAAATACTATTTTTTGTGTGACACCAACCATAATCCACTGTTGGATGAAGGTGAGTATGGCGCTTAGTATGTAGAGTGCTGCAAGAATAATAACAATTTGGAAAATGGCATCGAAGTCGATTTTGGCGCCGGCAACACCCTTGAACTTCGCGATAGAGCCTTCATACAATATGGTTGTTGCGTTACCCATGAGTTTGGGACTAATAATACTGAAGAGTGTGCTGAGAACAGCCGCGATAAAAACAAATAGGATAGATACACGGAAAGGACTCATATACCTCGACAACCGTCGTATAGTTCCCTTGAAATCCTTCGCCTTTTGAACTGGCATTCCCATGCCACCCATGCCGCCTCGGCCAAAGTGACCGGGATTTACCCCCGCTTGAGAAGGAGCTTTCTCTTTTGGTTTGTCACTCATGCAATTTCCTCCTCTGACAGCTGAGAAGCAACAATTTCTTGATACACAGCACATGTTTTCATCAGATCTGAATGGGTGCCTATCCCTGCAATTTGTCCTTCTTCCAGTACGATAATTCGGTTAGCATCCATAATTGTACTGACACGTTGGGCGACGATAATCATCGTTGCTTGCTCGGTTTCGGTTTTGAGAGCTGAACGTAGTTTAGCATCTGTTTTGAAGTCAAGGGCAGAGAAGCTATCATCAAATACATAGATGTTCGGTTTACGAACAAGTGCACGAGCAATGGCAAGCCGCTGCTTCTGGCCACCGGATAAGTTCGTTCCACCTTGGGCGAGTACAGCTTGATAGCCTTCTTTCATCTCGGCGATGAAATCTGCTGCTTGCGCGGTGGTTGCAGCATGCATAATTTCCTCATCAGTTGCCGTCTCACGTCCAAAACGTATGTTATCAGCAACTGTTCCTGAGAAAAGTGCCGCTTTTTGTGGAACATAACCGATCTGCTGTCTTAGACTTTCTAACTTCAAAGTAGGCAGCTGATGGCCATCTAAGATGATACTGCCGGACTCTACATCATAAAAGCGCAAAAGTAAATGAATGAGGGTCGTCTTACCTGATCCGGTTCCTCCAATAATTGCTGTTACCTCACCAGGCTCTGCACGGAAGGATAGATCACGGATTGCTGGTTGCTCGGCCCCGGGATAACTAAAGGATACATGCTTAAATTCAACAGCAGCTTGATTGGAGTCAAGAGATTTTGCCATTTCGGCGCTATGTATGTTGGATTGGAGGGCTAAAACTTCATTAATACGGACAGCAGAAGCCGATGCACGTGGGATCATCATGAAAATCATCGTCATCATGAACATAGAAAACATAATCTGCATGGCATATTGGATGAAGGCCATCAAGTCACCAATCTGCATTTGATTGGCATCAATGCGAACTCCGCCGTACCAAAGAATGACAACAACCCCAAGATTAAATACAAGCATCATGATGGGCATCATCGTAGCCATGATTACATTTACTTTTACGGCTGTTTTCGTGTAATCCAGGTTTGCTTTTTCGAATTTACGCTTTTCATGTTCGGAACGGTTAAAAGCGCGAATGACACGGATTCCGGTTAAATTTTCACGCAGCACGAGATTGATGCCATCGATTTTGACCTGTAATGCTTTGAATAAGGGAAGTCCTTTTCGCATGATCCCTATAATAGCAATTGCAAGAATCGGAATGATGGAAATTAATACAATGGCGAGATGAGCGTCCTTATAAGTGGCCATGATGACTCCGCCGACTAGCATCGTAGGTGCGCCGATGAACATCCGCATCATGACAATCACTTGCTGAACTTGAGCGATGTCATTCGTGGTTCTCGTAATGAGGGAGGAAGTGCCGAGTTTATCGAATTCGTGCAAGGAGAAGCTTTCAACATGGGTAAAAAGCGTTCGTCGTAAATCCCTGCCGAATCCTGTCGCCGTTCGTGCCAACAGGTAGCTCGCGATGATGACACAAACCATTGCGCCCATTGCTACTAAAAGCATGTAAGCGCCAAACCGGAGAATATAAGGAATATCTCCTTTCACAACTCCGACATCGACAATGTCAGCGAGCAGTGTGGGCAGGTACAACTGCGCCAGTGATTGCAAGAGCATCAAGGTAATAATCGCAACCACAGAAGCTTTGTACGGTTTCAGAAGCCGAAACAATTTGAACATAGGTTCCTCCTTAGCGTTTTGCCCAAGCAAAATGGGCTTCATAAGCGTTGCTGGATTTTCGCAAGAAAACGGGCAAAGCTCGCGTTTTCCCACATAAGAAAAGTATAAGTTTTCGGTTCCCGAAAACCGCTTTCTTATTGGCGATAAAACCTACCTCTAAACGCGGTCGCTCATCTTCGAATGGCCTCGATAGAGGTTTTCTCATATGTAAATTATAACACATGGCTGAGGGCTAGCTCAAAGCAAGTTCTTGAAATAGATATTGACTTATCGTGTCGAAAGTGGGATAATTCTTTTAATTAAATATGTACCTTTAAAAACAGTCCAGAGAGGCTGGCAAGGTAGTCGATGAGAAAAGACGGGATATACTGAGTCGCGGATTCAGTGTATGACTAAGCTTGGGGATGTGCGCATCCTTATGCCCCGCTCTGTATCTTTATGCACTCGTAACTCCTTGCCAATAAATGGGCAAGGAGTTTTTTGGTTTTGCTAACAGAAAACCTGCCAATGCTTACGATGTCAGTTTTGCTAAAGCAAAACTCTTAGGAGGCGAAAAAGATGAATGAAACGGCCGAACACACGATTATTGATGAAATGGGAATTCGCAGGGCGCTAACACGGATTGCGCACGAGATACTGGAAAAGAATAAAGGGGTAGAGAATTGTACCTTGATTGGGATTCGGACCCGTGGTATTTACTTGGCCAGTCGTGTAGCAGAGCGAATTCTTGAAATTGAAGGTGTGCCGATTCCTGTGGGTGAGATTGATATCACTTCTTATCGTGATGATCGCGTTAAGGTGAAATCAGTAGAAAATGTGCAGGAAGGCGGCAAGATCCAAATTCAAGACCGCAAAATCATCCTGTTCGATGATGTGCTTTACACCGGAAGAACGGTGAGGGCAGCCATGGATGCTTTGATCGATCTGGGCAGACCGCAAATGATTCAGCTAGCCGTACTAGTAGACAGGGGGCATCGTGAATTGCCCATTCGCCCTGATTATGTAGGAAAGAACGTACCTACCTCCAAAAGTGAAAGTATTGAAGTGCTGCTTACGGAAATCGATGATAAAGATGGCGTCATTATACTTCAACAGAGGGGGAAACAGGAGTGAGCATAGTGAGTACACAAACCAAGCATTTTCTAGGATTAAAAGGGGTAAGCGCAGGGGAGATAACGAGCATACTTGATCGTGCTGCCTACTGGGAACAATATCCTTCGAAGGTGACGAATCAATTTCAAGGCAAATTCGTTTCCAACTTGTTTTTTGAAAATAGTACAAGAACTCGGTTCTCCTTTGAACTGGCGCAAAAGCGGCTCGGAGCCGACGTACTCAATTTCTCCGCTGCGGAATCCAGTGTTCAAAAAGGGGAGTCCATCTACGATACAGTCCGTACACTTGAGTCCATGGGCATTGATGCCGGTGTCATACGTTTGAAGCCAAACGGTGTCCTGCAAGAGCTGGCTGAGAAAATCAAAATCCCGCTCATTAACGCGGGGGACGGCAATAACGAGCATCCAACGCAGGCGTTACTCGACTTCTACACGATGCGCAAACAGTTCGGCGCCATCAAAGGTTTGACGGTCTCCATCATCGGAGATATCCTACACAGCCGCGTCGCTCGCTCTAACTTATGGGGACTCATCGCCCTGGGAGCAAAAGTGCAGTTTTGCGCGCCGGAAAGCATGCAAGCTCCGGAGCTGGCTGAGTTTGCTCCATATGTGTCTTTCGAGGAAGCACTGAAAGCTGACGTGGTCATGATGCTGCGTGTGCAGCTTGAACGGCACGACAAAGGAATCATTCGCTCAGCAGAGGAATATCGCGAGCAATACGGGCTAACGGCAGAGCGTGCAAGCCGCATGGCACCTCATGCAATCATCATGCATCCAGCTCCGGTCAATCGAAATGTAGAACTTGATGATGAGCTGGTTGAACACGAGAAATCCAAAATTTTCACACAAATTGCTCATGGTGTTCCGATTCGTATGGCGGTCATCGAACGAGCTTTATCATAAATTACCCCACAAAGTGAAGCCAAGCTCTGAAGTTGATTCCGATTACTTTGCGGGGGCCCCAAACGAATACTAGGAGGACAATAACACAATGGGCATTTGGATATTAAACGGACTTACCGTCGATGTAAATAATGTACAAGCGAAGAAACACATTTTGGTAGAGAACGATAAAATTGCAAAGGTTATAGATGCAGTAGAAGGTTCGGCTCCACAAACCGAAGGCCATGAAGTCATTGATGCAGCAGGTAAGCTAGTGACTCCAGGATTCATCGATATGCATGTCCATCTGAGAGAGCCTGGTTTTGAACATAAAGAAAATATCGCGACCGGAACACGTTCCGCAGCAAGAGGCGGCTTCACAACCATCGCTTGCATGCCGAACACAAGACCTGTGATCGATACCGTTGAAACGGTGAACTACATATTGGATAAAGCTGCAACGGAAGGTGTCGTCCGTGTTCTACCATACGGCACGATTACGAAGAACGAGCTCGGCCGCGAGTTGACCGATTTCGCTGCGCTGAAAGAAGCGGGCGTCATCGGCTACACGGATGACGGTGTCGGTGTGCAAAGCGCGCAAATGATGAAAGATGCTATGGCGTTGGCAGCATCGATCGGTATGCCAATCATCGCGCATTGCGAGGATGACACGCTTGTGGTCGGTGCGCCGGTAAGCGAAGGCGCGTTCGCGAAGAAGCACGGACTGAAGGGAATCCCGAACGAGTCCGAGGCGATTCATGTGGGTCGCGACGTGCTGCTAGCCGAAGCGACGGGAGTTCACTACCACGTGTGCCACGTAAGCACCGAGCAGTCGGTTCGCTTGATCCGACATGCAAAGCAGTTCGGCATTAAAGTGACTGCCGAAGTATGTCCGCATCACCTCGTGCTGTCGGATGAAGACATTCCAGGACTCGACGCCAACTGGAAGATGAACCCGCCGCTGCGCACGCCGCGCGATGTGCAGGCTGTCACCCAAGCTTTGGAAGACGGCACGATCGACATTATCGTAACGGATCACGCGCCACACTCCGAAGAAGAGAAAGAGAAGGGCATGATGCTGGCTCCATTCGGCATACTCGGCTTCGAAACAGCGTTCTCCCTGCTATACACGAAATTTGTACTGACAGGCAAATGGTCATTAGGCTTCCTCGTGGATCGTATGACGAAAAAACCTGCCGACGTATTCGGTCTTCCATACGGAACACTGGAAGTAGGCAGCGCAGCTGATATCACCATCGTGGATTTGGATACAGAGCGCGAAGTTCTTAAAGAAGAGATCGTTTCACGCAGCAAAAACACGCCTTTCATCGGCTGGAAGCTGCAAGGCTGGCCGGTTGTTACAATCGCTTCCGGTAAAGTGGTTTGGTCATAAATCGTTCTTAAATGACGCTGGAATCAAGCGTAAATCCGCATTAAGATCTATACGCAGATCGAAAATTCGTGTATATTTATACAGAATGATTGCTTTTTATGCAAATCTTATGCAATAAAATGGAAATCGTAGGCATGACATCTACGGTTCGTGAGAATCGTTGACAATAGCGAAGGAGTTGAAAGAACATGCAGGCAAGATTGTTGCTGGAAGACGGCACTCTTTTTACAGGAAAATCGTTCGGTAGTGAAGGTGAATCCGTCGGCGAGGTAGTATTCAATACAGGAATTACGGGTTATCAGGAGGTGCTTTCTGATCCTTCCTACTGCGGTCAAATCGTGACAATGACGTATCCATTGGTGGGGAACTACGGTGTGATTCGGGATGATTTTGAATCCGTACGTCCTTTCATCCATGGCTTTGTTGTTCGTGAGCATGAAGAGATTCCTAGTAACTGGAGAGCGCAATATACGCTGGGTAGCCTGCTGAAAGAATACGGCATCGTTGGGATCAGCGGCATCGATACACGCATGTTAACTCGTAAAATCCGTCATCACGGCGTTATGAAAAGCCTTTTGACAACATCCACTAAATCCATTGCTGAGCTGACTGAGATTCTAAGAGGAACGGCACTTATGACGGATCAAGTCGCTCGTGTATCCACAAAAAGTGTATACGGCGCACCTGGTCACAAAGAACGCATCGTTCTCGTAGACTTCGGAGCTAAAAGCGGAATCATCCGCGATCTAAGCAAACGTGACTGCGACGTTGTTGTTGTACCTCAAGATGCTACAGCTGAACAAATTCGTCGCCTTGCGCCAGACGGTGTACTGCTGTCTAACGGCCCTGGGGATCCCAAAGACGTACCTCACGCTGTCGAAATGATTAAAGGTTTGCTCGGCGATATCCCGCTCTTCGGCATTTGCTTGGGTCATCAGCTGTTCGCACTAGCATGCGGCGCAGACACGGATAAACTGAAGTTCGGTCACCGCGGCGGTAACCATCCGGTTAAAGACCTTGTATCTGGACGCTGTTACATTACATCGCAAAACCATGGCTACACGGTTAAGGAAGAATCCGTCCAAGGAACTGACCTTGAAGTGACGCACATCAACAATAATGACCGCACCATCGAAGGCTTGAAACATAAGAAATACCCTGCCTTCTCGGTTCAATATCACCCTGAGGCAGCACCGGGGCCATTTGACTCCAGCTACTTGTTCGATGATTTCATCTCGCTGATTCGTCAGCACAAAATCGATAACCCACAGCAGCCGCGCCAAGCGCAAATGCTTGCACAGTGGAAAGCTTCCACGGCATCGACATCTGTGAAGGAGGAACTGCAATATGCCAAAAAATAATACACTCAAAAAGATTCTTGTTATCGGTTCCGGTCCTATCGTCATCGGTCAGGCAGCGGAATTTGACTATGCAGGTACGCAAGCTTGTCAAGCGCTTAAAGAAGAAGGCATGGAAGTTATCCTGATCAACAGCAACCCTGCTACGATCATGACGGATACGAACATGGCGGATAAAGTATATATCGAACCGATCACGCTTGAGTTTGTTACGCAAATCATTCGTCAAGAGCGTCCAGATGGATTGCTTCCAACACTCGGTGGTCAAACAGGTCTGAACATGGCCGTTGAGCTAGCTCGTGCGGGTGTTCTGGAAAGCGAGAACGTGAAGCTTCTGGGAACACAGCTTACAGCGATTGAGAAAGCAGAGGACCGTGACCTTTTCAGAGACTTGATGAGAGAATTAGAGCAGCCTGTACCGGATAGCGTAATCGTAACGACAGTTGCTCAAGCGGTAGATTTTGCTAACGAAATCGGCTTTCCAATCATCATTCGTCCTGCCTACACATTAGGTGGAACGGGCGGCGGTATCTGTAACACGATGGAAGAATTGACAGAAATCGTTGCTTCCGGAATTCGCTACAGCCCAATTGGCCAATGTCTAGTAGAGCGCAGTATTGCGGGCATGAAAGAAGTCGAGTACGAAGTAATGCGTGACGCGAACGATAACTGCATTGTGGTATGTAACATGGAGAACTTTGATCCAGTGGGTGTACATACCGGAGATAGTATCGTTGTAGCACCAAGCCAAACTTTGTCGGACCGTGAGTATCAAATGCTGCGTTCGGCTTCGCTTAAAATCATTCGCGCCTTGAACATCGAAGGTGGTTGTAACGTACAGTACGCGCTTGATCCGCACAGCTTCCAATACTATGTAATCGAAGTTAACCCGCGTGTTAGCCGCTCTTCAGCGCTTGCATCCAAAGCAACGGGCTATCCGATTGCGAAGATGGCGGCTAAAATTGCGATTGGCTACACGCTCGATGAGCTAGTCAATCCAGTAACAGGCCAAACCTATGCATGCTTTGAGCCAGCTCTAGATTACATCGTTTCCAAAATCCCACGTTGGCCGTTCGATAAATTTACTGCGGCAAACCGTAAGCTGGGTACGCAAATGAAAGCGACTGGCGAAGTTATGGCGATTGGCCGTACATTCGAAGAGTCCATTCATAAAGCGGTTCGTTCCTTAGAAATCGGCGTACACCGTTTGTTCTTAAAAGAGACGGATCTGATAGATCAAGAAACACTCGAGTTCCGCCTGCAAAAGCCTGACGATGAGCGCCTGTTCTTAATCGCAGAAGCGTATCGCAGAGGTTACACCGTAGAACAATTGCAGAATTTGACGAAGATTGACTGGTGGTTCTTGAACAAACTAGATGGTCTGATTAAATACGAGAAAGAGATTGCAGCTAGCGAACTCACGAATGAGCTGCTGTTTGAAACGAAACGTAAAGGCTTCACAGATCGTGCCATTGCCGAAATTCGCGCACTTGCGGGCTGCTCGACATTTACCAAAGAAGCTGACATCCGAACTCACCGTCTACAACAAAATATCAAGCCGGTTTACAAAATGGTAGATACTTGCGCAGCGGAATTCGAAGCTTCAACGCCATACTACTATTCGACTTATGAGCAAGAAGATGAAGTAACGGAAACAACGAAAGAGAAAGTAGTTGTGCTTGGTTCCGGTCCGATTCGTATCGGTCAAGGGATTGAGTTCGATTACTCCACGGTTCATGCGGTTTGGGCGATCCAAGCAGCAGGATACGAAGCGGTTATCATCAACAATAACCCAGAGACCGTATCAACAGACTTCAATACGTCCGATCGCTTGTACTTCGAGCCTCTGTTCTTTGAAGATGTGATGAATGTGATCGAACGTGAAAACCCAATCGGGGTTATCGTTCAATTCGGTGGTCAAACAGCGATTAACTTGGCTGCACCTTTACACAAAGCTGGCGTACGTATTCTCGGTTCTGATCTCGAAAGTATCGATACAGCAGAGGATCGCAAAAAATTCGAAGCTTTACTCAGCAAGCTCTCGATTGCTCAACCACCAGGCGGCACCGTTACATCGGTTGACCAAGCTGTAGGTACTGCTGCGAAATTCGGTTATCCGGTTATCGTTCGCCCATCTTACGTCCTTGGTGGACGCGCTATGGAAATCGTCTACTCCGATGAAGAATTGTTAAGCTACATGGAATATGCTGTGAAAATCAACCCAGAGCATCCGGTTCTGATCGACCGCTACATGCTTGGTAAAGAGGTAGAGGTTGATGCGATCTGTGATAGAGAAACGGTTCTAATCCCAGGGATTATGGAACACGTTGAACGCGCAGGGGTTCACTCAGGTGACTCCATCGCGGTTTATCCACCGCAATCGATCTCGGATGAGATTAAACAACAAATTATCGACATTACAACGAAAATCGGCCTTGAGCTGAACGTAGTTGGTCTGGTCAACATCCAGTTCGTTATTCATAACGATCAAGTGTATGTGATCGAGGTTAACCCGCGTTCTTCTAGAACCGTGCCTTTCTTGAGCAAAGTAACGAACATTCCGATGGCCAACGTGGCTACACGCGTCATTATGGGACAAAAGCTGGCTGATATGGGCTACCAAGGTGGTTTATGGCCGGAAGACAAGTACGTATCGGTTAAAGTGCCAGTGTTTTCCTTCGCTAAGCTGCGCCGTGTAGATACAACTCTCGGACCTGAGATGAAATCGACGGGCGAGGTTATGGGACGCGATATCAATTTTGCCAAAGCACTCTACAAAGGCTTAATTGGAGCGGGGATGAAAATTCCTGCAGCAGGATCTGTCGTAGTAACAGTAGCTGACAAAGATAAAGAAGAAGCGATTGAAATCTTAAAGGGCTTCTATCGTCTTGGATATAAAATCATTGCAACAGGCGGAACGGCAGCAGCAATCGAACAAGCTGGTCTTCCAGTGACGACTGTGAACAAGCTGAGCGAAGGTTCGCCTAACATTCTGGATCTCATCCGCAGCGGAGATGCACAGTTCGTTGTGAACACTCTCACTAAAGGTAAAGAGCCAGAGCGTGACGGCTTCCGCATTCGTCGTGAAGCGGTTGAGAACGGTGTGGTTTGTATGACATCACTCGATACAGTAAGAGCGCTTGTTAATATGCTTGAAGCAATCAACTTCTCCTCACGTGCAATGCCAATTCATGTCTAAGACTATGCTTACGAAGTCAGTTTTGCTAAAGCAAAACTCTAAGGAGAGTGACGAACTTGAGTACGCTAACTCGCACAGATGTTACAGGACGCATTATGGTCGCTTTGGATTATGCGAACGCAGAAGGTGCTGAAGGGCTGCTCAAGCAGCTCGAAGGCATCCCTTGCTACGTGAAGGTGGGCATGCAGTTGTTCTATGCTGCGGGTCCCGGCTTCGTCGCGAGTCTGAAGGACCGCGGCTACAAGGTGTTCCTCGATGTGAAGATGCATGACATTCCGAACACGGTCAAAGGCGGCGCGGAAAGCGTGACGCGCCTTGGGGTTGACGTGTTCAATGTCCATGCTGCCGGAGGCAAGCAAATGATGGAAGCCGCCTTGGAGGGTGTCGACAAGGGGCAAGTCGTTGGAGCTGCACGTCCGATCGTTATCGGCGTGACGCAATTAACAAGCACCAGTGTACAGGTGCTGAATGACGAGATCGGCCTGACCGGTACGGTTGAGCAGGCCGTCATTCGTTATGCCCGCTTAGCGCATTCTGCGGGGCTTCAGGGTGTTGTCGCGTCACCGCTTGAGGTGACTGCGATTAAGGCGGCGTGCGGTGACGGGTTCGTCACCGTGACGCCAGGCATTCGCCCTGCTGGAGCCGACGTAGGCGACCAGTCGCGAATCATGACGCCGGCTGAAGCGTTCGCGCAGGGGACGGATTACGTCGTGATCGGTCGACCGATCACAGGCGCAGCGGATCCAAGAGCAGCAATTGAAGCGATTATCGATTCAATCGTATAACATGCTTTGTCTAACAACGGAAGGAACGGTGGTAGGAACATGAGTCAACTCGAAACAATTGCGCAGCATATTGCGGCGTCATTATTAGATATAGAAGCGGTAGCACTTCGACCGCAGCAGCCTTTTACATGGACTTCAGGCCTCAAATCACCAATCTATTGTGACAATCGTCTGACGATGTCACACCCGGCAATTCGCGAAGCGATCGCTGACGGCTTCGCAGCTTTGATTCAAGAGAAATTCCCGGATGCAGAGGTTGTTGCTGGTACGGCAACAGCGGGTATTCCTCATGCCGCTTGGGTTGCTCAAAAGCTAGGTCTCCCGATGATCTACATTCGTGATAAAGCCAAAGGACATGGCAAAGAGAACTTGATTGAAGGCACTGTGAAACCAGGACAAAAGGTGATCGTGATTGAAGATCTTATCTCTACGGGTGGCAGTTCTTTGAAAGCAGCTATTGCTGTCAAAGAAGCTGGTGCTGTAGCGTTGGGCGTGCTGGCGATTTTCTCCTATCAGCTAGATAAAGCTACAGAAGCGTTCCAAGCTGCTGATATGCCACTATACACACTTTCCAACTACTCTACACTGCTTGAAGTAGCTCTAGAGAAGGGGAAAATCAAACAAGAAGACATGGAATTGCTTCGTTCTTGGAGATCGAATCCTGCTGCGTTTGGTGTTTAGGACTGTATCTGCTTAAATTGAAATGCGAAGATTGACGAATTGTGTAAGAATATCCTATACTGTATAAGTGCTAGGTACTGCCTAACATCTGCGAAATGGCAAATGACGCGAAAGCGACAGACGCAAAGCTATAGGGGCTACTCGGTTATACCGTATGCTTGCCAGCTACCGAACGATGAGAGGAGGAGTGCTCGTGAATATCAATAGTGTTCTAACTGCGATTAGTGGTGGAGACGCTTTGAAGCAAGCCGTTGGCATTCAGCTTTTAAGCAAAGTAAGTGATATGCAAGCAGCTTCATCTAGTACATTAGTACAGGATTTTGCTAAATCCCAACAGCTGGTTACCGCTTCAGCGACACCGCATTTGGGTGGCAATCTCGACATTTGCATATAAGTTCATAACGGAAGAAGCTCTACCTTTACGAAAAGGAGAGCTTCTTTTTACTTATAAGAATTTATATGTTTTGGGTTAGGGGGTAAAGCAAAGCTTATTCCCTCCTGATGTTTGTTTTCTGATCTGTGGAAGAAATTACAGCGTAGAGCGGACGGGCTTAGATAGAGTAACAACTGCTAGATGCAAATTAAAGTTGCCCAAATTGATGCATGTCTATGTAGTGGTGGTTGTTGATACTTGAGTGGCCCGAGTACTCCGAATGGTGCGATTCCGACTAGAGATTATCCTTGCCCACCGAACTGTTGTACTTTGTGCAACAATCCGGCGGTTTTTTTGGACAAATTGGCTTTTTGTTGTACCGCGTACAACAATTTGGCGGGAATCGCTCAGAAATAGGCGTTATAAGCTCGAATTGTTGTACGAAATACAACAATAGCAGGCTACTCCGGCGTGAGATGGGTGTATTGTTGCACAAAATACAACTTGGACTATCGTGTACTCGGGGATTTTCAATTGGCGGTTACCCAACATGTGGCGGATGCCCAACTGCTAGATGGAAATTAAAGTTGCCCAAATTGATGCATGTCTAAGTAGTGGTGGTTGTTGATACTTGATTGGCCCAAGTACTCCGAATGGTGCGATTCCGACTAGAGATTATCCCTTGCCCGCCGAACTGTTGTACTTGTACAACAATCCGGCGGTTTCTTTGGACAAATTGGCTTTTTATTGTACCGCGTAGTACAAACTGCAACTTCAAGTTGCGAAATAGCGATTGGGAGTTTAAATTGTTTTAGATAATACTACAATGGTAACCACTATAGCCCATCTGCCCTCACGAAAGCTGAATGACTTAAAAATTGAATTTTGGAGTTTTGAATAATAGTTATATCATTTTCTGAGGCTATTCTTTGGTCAGTTGTTGAATGAATGTTTGCAAGGGCTGGGACATCCACTTTTTGGGGTGCAGCAGCAGTTGAAGGTCCAATTTTAAGTCCGAATGTGAAAAAGGAAGATGGGCTAGTTTCCCTTGTTCCAGTTCATTCTGTACGGCAATTTTGGGCAGCAGGGCGATACCAAGTCCATTCATGACGCAGTGTTTGATTGTTTCTAAATTACCGAGCTCAAATCCAATTTGAAGCGGGACTGCGTGATCTTTTAGTAATTTTTCAAACATACCTCGATAGATGCAGCCCTCTTCTGTAACGATAAATTCGGCTTGCTGAAAATCAGTTAGCTGTATTTGTGCTCGTTTCGTTAGCGGGTGCTCAAGCGGTGCCACCAAAACTAAGGGTTCTTCCCTGACTTTCGTGCATGCAAGTGCGGTGTCTGCTGGATAACGGTCTAGTATTAGCCCTATATCATAGTCCCCATCTCTTACTTTGGAAATGAGAGAAGCTTCACTGTCAGGGAAGAGCTGGATATTCAGTCCAGGAAATTGCTGTTTCAGCACATGCAAATAGGGTGGTAAATAGTATGCCGCGAGTGAGTTAATCGTACCGATTGTCAGTGTTCCGCTGACCTCGCTTGTGATCATTTCTTTGGATTGATCATAGAGGTCAAGCATTTGCAAGACTAGCTTTAGCAAGCTTTCACCAGGTGCTGTTAACCTAAGCTGACGTCCGTATCTTTCGAAAAGGGGGACGCCGTACTCTCGTTCCAGTTTCTGAATTTGCATCGTAATACTCGATTGCGCATAGCCCAATTCTTCGGCAGCTCGTGTAAAGCTCTTTCTCCGGGCAACCTCCCGAAAGGTTCGGAAATAGGTTAAATCCATAGGAACCCCTCGCTTTACTATCAAAATTTTTGATGAGTCTTATCATTTATTATAGCTAACTGTGATCCAATGATCCATGCTAAAGTGAATGTACAAACGAAATAGGACTGGGAGATGATTGAGATGTTGAGAGAGAAAGACTTACATGGGATCTATGTTCCCATTATTACGCCATTTGATGAAGAGTATGAGGTGGATGCAGCCTCTTTTTATAATCTAGCTTACAATTTATTTCAAGATGAGATAGACGGATTGGTCGTCAATGGAACGACAGGAGAATCGCCGACGATTACAAATGAGGAAATGGCGATCTTGTTCGCTACGGCACAAGCAGCTCGAGAGGCTGCGCAAGTAGATTCTTCGCTCATTGTCGGTACAGGAACGAATGATACGTTGTCTACGGTGAAAAAGACGGAGGCAGCTGGAAAATTAGGGGCAGACGCCGTTTTAGTCGTAGTGCCTTACTATAATAGACCGAGTCAACAAGGGATTATTGAACATTTTCGCCGGGCTACTAGTGTTGGTGTGCCAGTCATTTTATATGAAATACCGTATCGTACAGGCGTGACGTTGGAACTTGATACCGTGCGTACGATACTTGAACTCGATGGTGTCATAGGTATGAAAGACAGTACGCCGAACACCCGATTGGTGTCTGAGCTTACTCGTCTAGGCTCGAAACCCGTCCTTTGTGGGGAGGATTCTCTGCTTTTTGAGGCTCTTAGCTCCGGTGCTAAAGGGGTTATGAGCGCGTCAGCGAATGTAATGACTGAGCGGTTTGTATCGTTTTATCAGCATTTTGAAGCTGGTCAACACGAGATGAGCAAACAGCTATTCGATGAGTTGCAACCACTCATTCGATTGCTTTTCGAAGAGCCAAATCCAGCACCTCTCAAATGGCTGCTTGAGCAGCAAGGTGTTATTGAATCCGGAACACTTCGATTGCCGCTGCTTTCCGTGACAGAAGGCCTGCAGAAAAAGTTAGCCGCTTATTTACAAAAGTGAGAAGGAGAGAGTTAGTTATGAATCGGACTAGGGTATTTACAGGCTCACCTTGGGAACCTGTTGTAGGCTATTGTCGAGCGATTCGGGTGGGGAACCGCATCGAGGTTGCGGGTACAACAGCAATGAGGGATGGAGAGGTCGTTGGCGTAGGTAATCCGTATGAGCAAGCGCGATTCGTCCTCCAGACGATCGAGCAGGCGCTGCAAGAACTCGGGGCGCAAATGTCAGATGTGATTCGAACGCGGATGTTTGTAACGGATATTTCCTTATGGCAGGAATTCGGCCGGGCACATGGGGAGTTTTTCCGTGATGTGCAGCCCGTGGCAACGATGGTTGAAGTGAAGGCTTTGATTGATCCTTTGTTGTTGATAGAGATTGAGGTTGAAGCTCTTTTGATTGAGGAAACCGAGAAAGGCTAGAGGTAAGGCATTTAAGATAAAAAAAGCGCTTATCCTCTTAGAAGGCGATTTGAAATCGCTGGCATAAGGGGGTAAGCGCTCTTTGTTTACATATTATCCTACACGTTTACCAAGAATGATGAGGTCGCGTTCGATTCCGTCAAGTTCAGCAACGCCAGGCAGATGAGCCCAGTTAACGAAGCCGAATTTGCGGAAAAGGTGGAGGCTGGGATCGTTATGACCGAAAATGAAGCCAAGCAGTGTCTTCAGTCCCAGCTTTGGACTAGCATCAATTGCGTGCTCCATCAGGAAACGACCAATGCCTTGGCCGCGAAAAGCTTCATCGACATAAATGCTGACTTCCGCTGTAGCGTTATAGGCGGGTCGGCCATAGAAGGACTGAAAGCTGAGCCAGCCACAAATGCCGCTGCCGTTTTCCAATACCCATAAAGGGCGGAAATCCGCAGAGTGCTCATAGAACCAGCCTTTGCGACTGGCTGTGGTCACGGGTTCTGTATCTGCTGTAACCATGCGTCCTTCAATGGTGGAATTATAAATTCGTACAATATCAGCTAAGTCTTCCAAGCTGGCATCACGGATCGTTAGATGATTCGTATTCATGATTAGGCTCATTCCTTTCAGTGGTTACTTATTCATCTCGGCAAGTTTCAGCCAGAAACGGCTGATAGTCTCTGTCCCTTTGTCCCAATTGACCAAATGGAAATGCTCATTCGGCGCGTGCAGATTTTCACCTGGTAGACCAAAGCCAAGCAGCACTACGGGTGCGTCTAAAACGCGTCCCAACACTTCAACAATGGGGATTGAACCTCCGCTTCGAGTATATACAGGCCATACGCCATAGGAATCCTCATAAGCTTCCGCAGCTGCTACCATTACAGGCTCATCAATTGGCGTGATGAATGGGTTTCCGCGCAGCTGGCGGTCTAGGGTCATTTTTACGCCAGGCATGGAGAGGGCACGGATATGATTTTCAACCGCATCCATGATCTCCTCGGGTACTTGTGCGGCAACGAGACGGCAAGCTATTTTAGCGCTAGCACGATTAGGAATGATTGGTTTAATGCCTTCACCCTGAAAGCCGCCGCTTACGGATGTGATTTCCAGGGTCGGTCTGGAAGTCGTTTGTTCATAGAACGAGAACCCATTTTCCCCAAATAACGTTTCAACATGTAAGTCCGATCGAACCTTGTTCTCGTCGGGTTCTACTTGTTTAAAGGCTTCGCGCTCTTTGTCCGAGAGCTCAATGACTCGATCATAAAAGCCTTCCACAGCTACGCGACCATTTGCATCATGGAAGGAACTTAGCAGCTTCGATAAAGCGTGAATCGGGTTTTGAACCGCGCCGCCGAAGAGGCCAGAATGAAGGTCACTATTTGCGCCATCAATCGTAATTTCGAACCCAGCTAGCCCGCGAAGACCATACATAAGTGCAGGTTTTCCTGGCCCTTGCATTTGAGTATCGGAAAGGACAATGGTATCGGCTTGTAATTTATCTTTATACTTTTCCACGAATGCTGGCAGGTGCTTACTCGCAATCTCTTCTTCGCCTTCAATACAAAACTTTACATTAACAGGTAAGCTGCCTTGCGTTCGTAAAAAAGCCTCAATCACTTTGGCGTAAAGCAGCAGTTGACCTTTATCATCCGTGCTTCCGCGGCCAAATAGTTTGCCATCTTGAATCACAGGCTCAAATGGTGGAGTGTTCCACAGCTCTAACGGCTCGGCCGGTTGAACATCATAGTGTCCATATACAAGTACAGTTGGTTTACCCGGAGCATGCAACCAATCTGCATAGACAACGGGATGTCCCCCAGTAGCCATAATTTCAATGTTCTCAAGACCGGCTTGTTTCAAAGACTGAGCCGTCCATTCTGCACAGCGAATCATGTCTGGTTGATGTTCGGCGACAGCACTTATACTTGGAATCCGCAAAAACTGCATTAATTCCTCTATGTGTTGGTTTCTTTGCTCATTCAAATAGGTTTTGATCGTTTCTATCATGTTTAATTTCTCCTTCTTTTTAAGCCATTTATATCGGTGCTTCTTTTAAGTTCCCCAAATGCAAGTAAATTCCTGCAAATTAGTGATGCAGATACACATTTTATAAGACAGTTGCACGATGTAAATAGAAGTGGGTATTATTGTATAGGTAAATTCCGCTATTTGAAGGGGCGAAGTTAATGGAACTCTTGGTTAAGACCGAACGAATGTCTTTAGTTTTATTGGATCGTTCTTCTGTAGATCTGGTTCTTGATTATGTGATTCGTAATCGAACTTTTCTCGAACCGTGGGAATTAGAACGTAATGAAACGTATTTCACGAAGGATTATCAGGCTGAGCAGTTGGAACAAGAAGCAATTAAGATCGAGGAAGGCCAGACGCTTAAGGTATGGATGCTATTTGAAGAACGAATTGTGGGGTCAATTGCGCTTAGTAATATCATCAGAGGTGCTTTTCAATCTTGCCATTTGGGCTACCGAATGGACGGGGAGCTCCTTAATCGGGGACTAATGACTGAGGGATTGAAAGCAATTATTGCCTACGCTTTTGATGTAATGAATCTACATCGGATTGAAGCTAATATTATGCCTAGAAACGCTGCGTCTCTGAAGGTCGTAGAGAAGTTGGGCTTTTATGAGGAGGGCTTGGCTCTCAAATATCTACAAATTCATGGTGTATGGGAGGACCATATTCATATGGTACTGCGCAATACAGCTATGGAATAGAATTCGCGAAATTCACAGAAAAATGTCGAATAATGTAATATTGATAATTCATATCATATTGCTATCCAGTCATTACTCTAATAGAATTAAGTATTGAGCATGTACTCATACATAATTACTAGGGGGACTTTACGTTGAATGATTTTGAATCGGTTGTAAAATCTAGACGATCTGCAAGCAAATTCAAGCAAGGGATCGATATTTCACAAAAAGAATTAGAACAAATTTTTTCCCTTGTTAAGTTTGCTCCATCCGCTTATAACTTACAGCATGCTAATTATGTTGTTGTCACTGACCCTTTGATGAAACAAAAGGTGTATGATGCGTCTTATAAGCAGTATAAAATTCAAAGCTCGTCCGCAGTTATTGTGGTCCTTGGCGATTTGGAAGCATATAGGGATTCTGCAAGAATAAATGAAGGACTTTTCCATTTAGGATTTTATAGTAAACAAGAGTTAGATTCCGAAGTGGAGCAAGTGACACATTTCTATGAAGAACGAGGAGAGCCGTTCAAGCGAGATGAAGCGATTCGTAACGCAAGTCTATCAGCCATGTTATTTATGCTTACAGCGAAAGAGCAAGGTTGGGATACTTGTCCGATGATCGGTTTTGAGGCAGACAAGCTCATTGAGGCTCTTGAATTAGAGGAACGTTTTGTTCCCGTTATGTTAATTACGATTGGGAAAGAAGACACGTCCAGCCAGCGGCCGCGCGGTTATCGAAAACCGATTGGTGAATTTGTGAAATATGTTTAATGAATAAAGACCGTAATTCGCTATCAAGGTGGCGATGAGCGGTCTTTTCCTATTTGAGGGATGTACAAGTTTAAGAAAAATTTTATTTTTAACCCCATTTCTTATTAATTAGTTTTCTTTATCCTAGGAGTGAATGAATGGTTAGGAGGAACTAAGGATGAAGAAGTGGGTGTTGTGGCTTGTTATACTTTTACTGCTCGGCTATGGATTTAGTCAACACAAACTGAAAGTCGTTAACGAGAAACCACCGGAAGAAGAGAATCAAACTCAAGAGGTGACTTCTCAAATGAACGAGCTTAAAGTAACCAAAGATCAGATTTATAAAGGCAATTTATTGTTGGTCAACAAGGATCATCCGGTACCTCCAGGGGCTGAAGAGTCCGAAGCGGTGAATCTGTTTAAGCATAAGGAGTTGGTGAATGGATTCATTGTGATGGATAAGACGATTCAGTTGTCGCCGAGTTTGGTGCAAAAATTCTCAAAAATGATTGATGCCGCAGCAAATGATGGGGTTAACCGATTTTTAATCAGCAGCGGTTATCGGGACAATAAAGAACAAAACCAGCTTTATAAACAAATGGGTGCTGATTATGCGTTGCCAGCAGGCAATAGCGAACATAATTTAGGTTTATCGCTTGATATTGGATCTACGCAAACGGAGATGAGTAAAGCGCCTGAAGGAAAGTGGCTGAAAAAAAACGCATGGAGATACGGGTTTATCTTGCGTTATCCGGCTGACAAAACGGCAATCACAGGTATACAATCTGAGCCCTGGCATTTTCGCTATGTTGGTTTGCCGCACAGCGCAATTATGCAGGAAAAGAATTTTGTCCTGGAACAATATTTGAATTTCTTGAAAGAAAAGAAGACCATTAAGACTACTGTAGATAATCAAACCTACGAGATCTCTTACTATCCTGTCTCCAAAAACACAACGATCCTTGTGCCAGCGAATGGACGCTATCAGATATCAGGCAACAATATGGACGGAATCATAGTGACCATGTATCCATGATCAGGGCTTATGAATCTCAAGAAGGTGAGAATGACGTATGAAACATAAAATAATGTTGAAAGATATTACAATTCAAGTACTGTTTACCCTTTATGTGTACACTTTATTCAAAATTATTCTATTTAAGTTCAGATCAATCGACCTGACATTTCTCTGGCATCAGCTTAAGATAAGTCTGAAGAACACGGATCATATGAGCAGGCAACTTCAAGAAGGTAATCTGATTCCCTTTAAAGAAATATCCAGAACCATTCATGATATCTCGAGTCATGGTCTAATTAACCTGGTTGGGAATTTTGCGATATTCATGCCGTACGGAATTCTTCTTGGTTTAATGTTAAGAAACAAAAAAGTATCAATTATAGATGCGTTCTTACTTTCGTTAGGTTTAAGTCTAATCCTGGAATTAGCGCAGGCCTTTTTCTCTATTGGACGTTATGATGTAGATGATCTGATACTCAATTCAAGCGGGGGCTTGATCGGTTTCATAATTTTCAAATTATTCGCTTTGTTAGCTACAACATTAAGTGCTAACCAAGCAAGAGGTAGCTCCATCTGATACAATAAAAGCAATACTATGGTTATACAGGGGTGGTACGAATGAAGTCGATCACAATTCTGATAGCGGATGATGAGCCGGAAATTGCCGATCTGATTGAGTTACATTTAGAAAAAGAGGGTTACCGCTGCGTGAAAGTAGCTAATGGGCAGGAAGCTATTTCTGCTATTCAAACACATTCTATTGATTTGGCGATTTTAGATATTATGATGCCTATACTGAATGGCTATGAAGCAACAAGGCAAATTCGAGCTGAGTATCATCTGCCTATTATTTTTTTAAGCGCCAAAACGACGGACCTCGATAAGATTACAGGACTAGTAAGCGGAGCGGATGATTATGTAACCAAACCGTTCAACCCGATGGAATTGGTTGCTCGCGTGAATGCTCAGCTGAGGCGTTCCACACAGTTTAATCAACCAAAGCAAGCGGGCAAGCTTACTTTGGAGGCAGGCGGAGTGGTCATCTATCCCGAAGCACGAACTGTATTCGTTTACGGCAAGCCTATTGAATTAACACCAAAAGAGTTTGATATTTTGTATCTGTTAGCCAGTTATCCAAAGAAAGTTTATAGCGCGGAAAATATCTTTCAACAGGTCTGGGGCGATGCTTATTATGAAGGCAGCAATACGGTCATGGTACATATTCGTACCTTACGGAAAAAGCTTGGAGAAGACGATCATAAAAATAAACTGATCAAAACAGTTTGGGGGGTGGGATATACATTTAATGGCTGAAATAATCCGAAGCTTTCGATTTAAAATGATTCAACTCTTTGGTTTAAGTATGCTTTTTTCCGCCACCATTACCTATTTGCTCTATAAAGCTCTCCAACTCTATTATTATACGACCAAAATGGAAAATCCATTGACTAAAATTCGTTTTCTCATAAGAGAGATTGGGGATATTAACTTCTTTTTGCTCATTTTCATTCCTCTCTCGATTTTCTTTTTCTTTCTCCTCACCAACAGATATGCGGCTTATTTTCATGAGATATCTAGCGGAATTAATCAGCTTGCGAATGGCGACTTTAACAGTCGGATACGTATTCCATCCAATGATGAATTCGGGGATATTGCGAGAGATATTAATCTGGCAAGTGAAAAATTGCAGCAAGCATTGGAGAGAGGAGATTTTGCTGAAAACAGCAAGGAACAATTGGTCTTGAATTTGGCTCATGATTTGCGTACGCCGCTGACTTCCGTTTTAGGTTATTTGGATTTCATTCTTCAGAACGATCAACTGACTGCAGAACAAATCAAGCACTATACGAGCATTGCTTTTACCAAGTCTCAACGTTTAGAAAAGCTCATTGACGAACTATTCGAAATCACTCGAGTGAACTATGGAAAGCTTACCATTGAAAAAAAACCAATCGATATAAGCGAGCTTCTCATTCAATTAAACGAGGAATTATACCCTGTTTTCGAGAAAAATAACCTAACAACTCGGTTGAATGTGACTCCGCATTTGACGGTTTGGGGTGACGGTGAGCTGTTGGCACGTGTATTTGAAAATCTGCTGACGAATGCCATTCGCTATGGAAAAGATGGTCAGCTTATCGACATTAACTGCAATCTTGATGCAGAAGATGTGGCGATTCAAGTGGTTAATTATGGGGATTGCATTCCCCCGGAAGAGCTGCCGTATATCTTCGATATGTTTTTTACCGGAGATCAAGCGCGAACTCATCGCGAGGGTAGCACTGGCCTTGGTTTGTCCATTGCGAAGAATATTGTAGAGCAGCATCAAGGCACAATTACAGCCCAAAGCAGTGTAATTCGTACGCTTTTTGAAGTCCGTTTCCCGCAACAAATGGCATCCGAAGGACTCGGATAACTATTATGCCGATCATTTAATGAAAAATTTATATTTACCCTACTTATTCTTTTAACAGTCTCCCCTATTCTAAATGTAGGAATGGGAGGAGGAAACTGAGAATGAAGAAGTGGGGTTTTTGATATACTCGGAAATATTGTAGATGGGGTGATTGTTATGTAAAATAGGCAATTCGTTGTATGGATGAATTTACCATTTCATAGTATATTTTAATAGATTCATACAATCGGACTTGTCCCCAAAAAGCATTCAGGAAATTTTCAGTTTCATGAAACTTTTTGGAAAGATGTGCCGTCTATTTTATCATACATACAGATTGGAAATGAAAGGAAGACATACCAAATGGCAAGCTGGTTTCGTAAAAGAAGCGCAATTGACGCTTTAGCTATCGATGAGGAGCCGCACTCTGATGAACAATCCTCTCGTCACAGCCAACTTCATTCACCGTTATTAACGGTCAGTGGTGTACAACGCTCCTTTCAAGTTGGAGGCCAGAAGTTAGAGGTACTGAAAGGGATTGAGATGGAGCTCAAACCGCTGCAGCTCGTTATGCTCAAAGGCCGATCCGGCTCGGGGAAAACAACGCTGCTTAATTTAATCGGGGGACTCGATCAGCCGAATGAGGGGGAGATTTTGTTTCAAGAGCATGCCTTTCATCTCAGCAGTGACGATGAGCGGACGTTGATACGTCGCAAGGAAATTGGTTTTATCTTTCAATCTTATGCTTTAATGCCCTTGTTGTCTGCATGGGAAAATGTGGAGCTGGCGCTGCGAATGGCGGGGATTCCGCGTTCCCAGTGGAAAGAGCGAGTGAAGCATTGCCTGGAACTCGTTGGGCTTGGCAAGCGGATGCACCATCGTCCTTATGAGCTTTCCGGTGGTGAGCAGCAGCGTGTCGCGATTGCGAAAGCGATTGCGCATCGGCCTGCCCTTATTTTGGCGGATGAGCCTACAGCTGAGCTTGATTCTCAGATGGGTGCGCAGATTATGTCCGTTTTCCGCAGCATCATGAAAGCGGAGCAAGTCACGATATGTATGACAACACATGACCCTACAATTTTGGAGGTTGCCGATCATGTTTACGAAATGGTGGACGGAAGATTCGTCACGTAATTGGACGATGAAGCCTTTAGCTGCACTGCTTGTATGTTCGACATTACTACTTGCTTCTGGGTGTTCACTTTTGCCTAAAGAGCAGGAAGAAGAATCGCTTCCGACGATTAATCCACCTAAGCTTTCCAAAAAGCCTGAATTTACGGTGAAAACGGAAACCCTTGAAACGAAAGTGAGAGGGAGTGGGCGTTTAATGGCTTTGCAAGAGGAGAAGCTGTTTTTCTCCGAAGATATGTCCGCCAAACGGATCAGTGCCATACTTGTTAAGAACGGGGATTCTGTTGAAAAGGGGCAGCCGATCGCGGAGCTCGACGTATCGGATTTGGCGAGTGATTTGAAGCGGAAGAAGCTTCAAACACGTAAGGATGAGCTTACGATGATTGAAACGCTGCGAAAAGCGGATGAAATGTCGCCGGAGCAAATCGAGCAGGCAAAGATTGATTTTGAGTTGAAGCGTGAAGAGCTGACCAAGCTTGAAACACAAGTTGGTAAAGCGCAGTTGCTCGCTCCGTTCAGCGGAACCATCGTCACTGTAACAGCCAAGAAAGGCGATACCGTGAAATCCGGAGAATCCGTTGCGACCCTAGCCGATTTGAATGAACTAACCGTGGCCGCAAGTATTAGTGCAGATGATGCGAAGAAAGTAGCCATTGGCATGGACGTGCAGGTGGATATTAATTCTGCCGGCCAGCACAAAGGAAAAGTGAAGCAGCTGCCGAATCCGCAAGCTGGTAACAACAATAATAACGGCGGGTTTCCTGGTCAAGGTGGGCAAGGTGAGCAGGATACGATCGATAATTATTTGGTCGTTCAGCTTAGTGAGTTTCCGAAAGGGCTGAATCGAGGAACACCGCTAAGTGTCACGATTATTACACAAAGAAAAGAAAACGCCACGACGATTCCTTTGGCTGCTCTTCGCTCGTATTCAGGCCGGAATTATGTCCAAGTCATTGATGCTCAAGGAAATAAGAAGGAAGTGGACGTGGAAATCGGTCAGCAGACGTCTACGGATGCGGAGATTGTAAAAGGTCTCACAGCTGGACAGAAAGTAGTGGGTCGCTAATGTCCATGCCGATGCTGCGGTTTTTATTTCGGAAAATGTGGAATACCCGCTGGCTAACGTTCAGCACCTTGCTTGGATTAGTGATGGCTGTTGCTTTCACCACAAGCATTCCGATGTATGCCGATGGGTCGCTGAAGCGAGTTGTCGCCAAATCGTTAGAAGAAAAAAGCGAGGGACTTCCTGCAGGCTCACTGCTCATGCGCTATCAAGCTGTTGGGACAGAACGTGCAGGGCTTACAGAGCTCAATGACGTCAATGTATATATCCAAGATGAAATTCGGAAAGATGTTGGCTTTCCATTACAGACCTATGCTAGAAGCTATACCGTCAAAGGAGCGCAATTAACTCCCGCAGATGGAACAAAAGCAGACCCTAGTAAGCGTCGACAAATGACACTAACGGCGTTAAGTGGGTTAACCGATCAGGTTGAATGGTCAATCGGCCAGATGGCTTCTGGGCAAGTGCAGAATGGCATATTGGAAGCTGTGGTCTTAGAAGAAGCTTTGTTTCGAAACGATCTGCATGTTGGGGATGTATTCAGTTATTCGGTCGCAGGTGCAGGCGGCAGTCAATTGTTAAAAGTGAAGATTGTTGGTTCCTTCAAACCCAAAAATGAAACAAGTGCTTATTGGTTTCAAGGCTTAGAAGGGTTAGTAAACGCACTTATTATTCATGATGATGTTTTCATGAAGACGTTGTTGACGGAGAAGAAGATTCCACTTCAGCTAGCCAATTGGTATTATGCATTCGATCTGCGCAATATCCAAACCAGTCAATTATCGCCACTTGAGAACCGTTTAGAGCGTCTGGATATCAATTTGTTCCAAAAACTCAAGAATACAAAGGTAGATGTTTCATTTAAGCAGATTCTTACTGAATTTAAAGCCCAAAGCTTGCAGATGCAGATTTTATTATTCACATTAGCTGCCCCGATGATTGCGATGGTTTTCTATTACATTGTAATGAATGCCAGACAATCGCTTGATCGACAGCGTGGTGTGATTGCCATCCTGCGAAGCCGTGGAGGCAGCACGAAGCAAATTGTAGGAATATACTTTCTGGAAGGTTTATTACTTGGGGCGATTGCCCTGCTGATTGGACCCTTTATGGGCTGGTTCATGGCGAAAAGTATCGGCTCTTCCAGCGG
Source organism: Paenibacillus germinis (assembly GCF_013141785.1). NCBI lineage: Bacteria > Bacillati > Bacillota > Bacilli > Caryophanales > Paenibacillaceae > Paenibacillus > Paenibacillus germinis. The sequence goes on along the minus strand of NZ_WHOC01000019.1, from coordinate 507,310 downwards.
TTTTCTAACGTTCGTTGATCGTAAATCGATTCCTGTTAGCTTTACAAATGAGGCGATGCTCTACGGCGGGCTCGCTGTTCTGATTGCAATTCTTGCCAGTGTGATTCCAGCTGTTCTTTTTGCAAGATCTTCGATCGTCAACTATAAGCAGCAGCTCGCTAGATCAGATCGCTCGCCACTATGGCAGCGGTGGTTCATCGACATCGTACTGCTAGGACTGGTTGGCTACGGCTTCTACTTATTTGATCAACGCCAAGTATTATCCGTACAAACTGGGCTAACGACCGATCAATTACAGGTGCATCCGCTGCTGTTTTTCGTTCCAGCACTCTCGATCTTTGCACTAGGACTATTCTTTCTGCGTATCTTTCCGTGGCTGCTGCGATTGTTCGGCTGGCTTGGGCGAAAATTCCTGCCTGTGCCATTATACTTGACGCTAGTTCAGCTTTCCCGCTCAGCCAAATCCTATTACCCGCTTATGCTGCTGCTCATTCTTACGCTCGGCCTCGGCGTGTACAATTCTTCGGCTGCACGTACGATTGATCTGAACTCAACGGAGCGGATCATGTATCAATATGGTACCGATGTTGTGCTGCAAACCGTATGGGAAGGCTTCTCGGACGATCTGCCGAAGGATCCGAACGCAGGGAAAAGCGGCGGTGGAGCTCAAGGAGGCGGGACAGCTGGTGCCGGAGGTAATAACGCTGGCAATGGCAGCGGTGGCTCAGGTGGAGGCGAAGGCCAAGGTGGCCCGAAACCGGGAGAGGAGACACCCTCCAAGATTCGTTACGTCGAGCCGCCCTTTCAAATGTTCCGTGATCTAGATGGCGTTCAGGCTGCGGCCAGAGTTTTGCAGATGAAAGGAAACGTCGTTGTATCTGGTAAATCAACCGGTCAGGGAATGATCATGGGGATCGATAATGCCGATTTTGCTAAAGTAGCTTGGTTCCGGCCCGATTTATTCCCAGCTCATCCGAATCAATACCTGAATTTACTAGGAAGCTATGAGCAAGCTGTCATCATACCTTCGAATTATGCAAGCAAATATGCGCTTAAAGCGGGAGATCTGCTTTCGATTACCATCGGTCAGCAGCCCGTGGAGTTTGTGATTGTTGGAATCCTACCGTATTGGCCAAGTCAATATCCGGATCAGGCACCATTTTTCATAGCTAATTTGGATTACATATACGATCAGGCACCTATTACTCCCTATGAAGTTTGGCTCAAAATGAGACCGGACGCTAAAGTTGCACCGATTGTTACTGCCCTGCAGGCCAAGGGGATTGAACTAGCTTCCGTGAAGGATGTTCGTAACGAGCTCATTATTCAGAAGAAGTTACCAGCAAGAGGCGGCGTCTTTGGTATTCTAAGCCTGGGCTTCCTCGTCTCTGTGATAGTGTCCTTAATCGGCTATATGCTGTATTGGTTCTTCAATTTATCTAGCAGAGTTGTACAGTTTGGGGTGCTTCGCGCCATGGGGCTTTCCCGCAAACAATTGACAGGAATGCTGCTCCTCGAGCAAGGCTTTACGGCTGGATTGTCCATCGCGCTAGGCATCGGAATTGGTAAATTAACGAGTTATTTCTTCCTGCCTTTCCTTCAAACTTCCCAGAATGTGAAGACGCAGGTGCCGCCGTTCCGAGTTGTTTTCGATTCCAAAGACACCTATCAGCTATATTTCGTGGTTGCTTTCATGATGATAACAGGGGCGCTGCTACTGTTCTTACACATTAGAAGGCTGCGCGTTCATCAGGCTGTGAAGCTGGGAGAGGAGAAATAGCGTGATTACTTGCGAGGGCTTAGTCAAAATTTATAAAACAGACGAGATTGAAGTTGTCGCTTTGCAAGGGCTAAACATTCAGATCGACGCCGGTGAGCTTATGGCCATCATCGGGAATAGCGGAAGCGGCAAGTCCACATTGCTGAACATATTAGGAGGGCTTGATCGCCCTTCTGCGGGTCAAGTGAAAGTTGGCGATTGGGATTTACTGAAGATTACCGATAAGCAGCTAGTTGATTACAAACGACATACAGTCGGCTTCATCTGGCAAAATAATGCGCGAAATCTCGTCTCATACCTTACCGCGCTAGAGAATGTGGAAATGCCCATGATGCTCAGCGGGAACTATGACCCTGCCTACGCGAAACAGCTGCTTGAATGGGTAGGCCTCAGCCACCGCTTGAATAACAAGCTGCAAGAACTATCCGGTGGTGAACAGCAGCGCGTGGCTATTGCGATTTCGCTTGCAAACCGTCCGCGTTTGCTGCTCGCTGATGAACCGACAGGGTCGGTGGATACGAAGACGGCGGATATGATTCTTTCTATTTTCCAACGGCTAAATAAGGAATTGGGAGTGACAATTGTCATTGTTACCCATGATATGTCCATGGCAGGCAAAGTAGGGCGAGTCGTCGCCATTCGAGATGGCATGACAAGTTCGGAGTTTATTGCTCGCAATCCTTCGATTTCAGCGCTTGATGGTACGTCGACAGGGCTCACAGGTGAAGACCATGAGGAGTATGTGGTACTGGACCGCGCGGGACGACTTCAGGTTCCGAAGGCTTACTTGAGCGCTCTGCAAATCGACGGAAAAGCTACGATGGAGTTTGACGGCGAGAAAATTATGATTAAAGCACCGAAAGATTTATCTGCGAATGAAAGTATCGAACGAATTGAATCTAATTCACAAACCGTTGGAGGAAAATCAAAATGAAAATGATATCGCGTAAAATGCTTGCTACAACATTAACGCTGGCTATGGTAGCTCCATTAGCTGTTGCTTGTACCAAAGGGGAAAAGGCCGATGATAAACAGGAGCGCGTGCTTAGGATCGCGACACCGATGATGTACGGAGGTGAAGACCAGTATTTCAGACAACAATTCACCGAAATATTTGAATTCGCCAATCCGAATATCAAGATTGAAATAGTTTCGACGATGGATGAGAGGTTCCGTAATGGCAACATTCAACCTGGAGAGAAAATGCCCGATCCTATGGAGAAGCTGAAAGAAATCATGCAGGGTGATAATCCACCGGATGTGGTTATGGTTGGTTATGAACAACTGCCGGATATCATTGAAAGTAACTTGTTGACACAGCTTGATCCACGAATAACGAAAGATAAATTCGATACCACAGGGATCGTACCAGCAGTGATGGATGGCATGAAAAATGCAGGTGGAGGGAAGCTTTACGCACTTGCTCCGACATTCAACTCTTCGGCACTCATTTATAATAAGAAGATGTTCACGGATGCGGGTGTCGATTTTCCGAAGGATGGGATGACATGGGATGAGACATTCGATCTTTCCAAACGCCTTGTTAAAGGGGAAGGGGAGAGCCGCATCAATGGTTTCTCTTTTAATACGCAATCTCAAGGCGGAGATTTGTTCTATGGTTTACAAATGTACACAGCACCCCTGCAATTGAAAATGTTCGATGATGCTGGTGAGAAAATGACGGTGGATACAGACCAATGGGAAAAAGTTTGGACAAAAATGGCTCAGATGCAAAAAGAGAAGGTATTCCCGGAAATGATGGATCCGTCGAAGCCAATGAATCGTCAGTATGATCAAAATAATCCATTTGCGTATGATGATTTCATGTCAGGCCGGTTAGCCATGGGGATTATCAATTATGGTCAAATTCAACAACTCACGAATGCGAACAAAAATGCAGCCAATTTTAAAGGCTATACACCAATCGAATGGGATGTCGTAACGATTCCTTCCCACCCGGAAGCAAAAGGTGTTGGCGGAGCCATCTATATGGATGGTATTATGGGTATAAATGCCAAAGCGCAAAACCCTGATGATGCTTGGAAGTTCATAAAGTTCATCAATGGCGAAGACTGGGCAAAATTGAAATCTCATAGCTCCTATAACTTGGTTGCCCGCTCCAAATATTTGAAGCCCAAAGATGGGTTGGAATTCCACATGGAAGCTTTCTACAATGTGACACCAGCGCCAATGGATAATAACACCAAGATTTATCGCACTAATCCTAACATTTATCAGGTACAAGAAATTGGTCGTACGCAGTTTATGAGTGTCCTTCAAGGGAAAACGACAGCTCGCGAAGCGCTCAAGCAATGGCAAACCCAGGGGGATGCGATGCTCAAACAAATGAAGGAAAATCCGAATGCTCCTATGAACCCGATGATACAGCAGGCTGTGCCTGCTGGCTAAAGCAGGATGGAATTTCTAAAAGGATGATATTATGAAGGAGGAAGCTCACTACCATGAACAACAAGATACGCTATAATCGCTTGGCAACCATTGCCTTATCTGCTGCATTGGCGCTCGGAGCTGTAACGCCCGTTTGGGCGGATAGCAGCCCATCCGCTATTACTGCGACCATCGGCAAGGTTTCCATCACAGGCAGTAGTTACTTTGAATTGAAACAGATCCATGTATTACCTGATCAAAGCGGCAAGCTCGCGACATTTACCATTACTATTCACAATGAGGGGAGCAGTGAGCTGCAATTTATAGATTATTGGGTGCGGTTGAAAAGCAAATCCGGCAATCAATTTTCAGCACGCTTGCTGCCAGCAGATAAGGATAAGAACCGGGTTGCTCCCGGTTCAACGACGGATTTAACGTTCTATGCGACCGTTAACACTAGCACGAACTTGCAAGATCTCGTTGTCCAATTTATCAAATGGGATTTTAGCCAGTCCAATTTTGAGCGTGTTCTGGGTGAAGTCGCAGTACCAGATGCCTATACAGACGTAACGCCTTCAGATGGTGCTGCAGCAATTTCTGTAAATGGAACCAACGTGAAAGCTTCAATTAAAAAGTTTGTCAGCAATAAGAATGAAAAATATCACGTTCCCACCGTATATGTGACTTTAGAGAATGCTGGCAATCATACCGTTACGATCCCTTCTTACCTCTTCTCAATTCGCACGAAAGAGGGTTTGCTTTATCCATTGGAAGCCAAAGGATTGAAAGATTTGAAGATCAATCCGAAGGAAAGTAAAGAAATTCAACTATCCGGTTCCATTCCGGTAGCAGTTAGCGCGGACGCTTGGCAGTTGGCGGTAGCAGAAACAATTCCTGACTTGAAATTGAATGTTTCCGTTGCGAATTTTGGGCTGCCTGCCGTTACGCAGCAAGAAGGCGGCTCTGTAGGTAAGGAGTATTCCTTCACAAGTAAATCCGGGGTTTATACAACTCAGCTTAATGGGCTGCACCGTTTGCCGTGGGAAGATCAAGACATATTATCCGCTGATTTGACACTTAGCAATAAAGGTGAGGAGTCACTTCCTATCCCGAAATTATCAGGGTATTTCCTGCTTGATGACGCTGTGAAAATTGATGCCAAACTCATCCAGACGTCTAAAGTAATTGGATTGGGAGCGGGAACGAGTGTTAATTTGCAAATTGCAGGCAAAGTGCCGTATACGTACGAGTTTTCTCAAATTAAATTAGTTCTTCAAGAGAATGAGGGAGAAACGCCGCCGACAGGAACGGGTACTGGTACGGGCAATGCTGCAGCAACGGATGTGCTGGAGTTTTCCACACAAGCGGAGCTTCAAGCCATTCCTTTCATCGGTATGGGGCAGTCCTATACATCCAATGATATTGGGCGTAAAGCGAAGTATGTAGTTCGAAATGTATCCACATACGAGGATAAAACGAATATCATGTACTCCGCTATGGTGGAAGCGACCAATTTGGAGAAGCGTTTCACGAATGTGTCCAAGTTCGTCGCCAATTTCCGATCATCAGATGGAACTGTTTTCCCGGCAACTATTGCTGAAGTAAAGAACAAGATTAGTCCAACAGGAAAAGCGCTATTAAATGTATGGGCTTCTGTGCCAAAAGGTTACACGACAGCGAATATGAGCTTACTTCTTGGAGAAGCAGTGACCGAAGGGAAGCTGTCGGAAGGTGAGAAAGCCGTAGCGGATTCCTATGTGAACCCAGTTGCCTACTGGTTGCCTGATGAGAAAACAAATGTAGCGACAACGCTTAAAAATGTTGAATTATTCCCCTATACAATTACGATTGATAAGATTGGGACATCGATTGAGGATAAAGTATTTACTATTAAATTCAACTACGAGTTAACCAAAGAAAAACTGACAGAGATTAATACCGAAGGCCATAACTTGCTGCTTGTTTTTGAAGATGGCGGTGGGATTAAACGATTTGAGAAAAAGTTTGATTTCAAAGATTTTGACGTTATCAACTGTGACTCAACAGCAGATGAAGATTCGAAGATCCGTCTTGGCAAGCGGGAGAATTTCAAGATTACAAATCCTGATCCGGGCCTCATTTATAACACCAAATTCTTACAGAAATATACACTAAGTATCTATGACGAGTTTCAAGGTCAGAGAAAGCTGCTGGCCACACAGAAAGCTGATTGGTTTATCACAACGGACTAATTCATTATTTGAAGCGAGGGCATTCAGCCTTCGCTTTTTTCATTTTGGTCACATGAAGTCATAAGCGTTCAGCTGCTCATATGACCAATATATGACTGGAATATGACTTCACTCACCTGTTTTTATCAAAATGAAGAGCTATAATAAATCCTGACCGAGAAAAAACATAAAATTTTCAAACCTAGTTTATGTTTTGTTAAGAAATTCCAAGTATGATGATTGAGTGAGCATTAAGGATGTAGGTATTAAAGCTGGTGATAGGGGAGAAGTGAGAATGTCCAAGTTAACCGAGTTTTCAATGAAAAATGTGGCAGCAATTTTCATCATCATGCTGCTATTGGTCGTAGGAGGAACGTATTCTACAACCACACTAAAGGTAGAAAGTATGCCTGATATTACATTTCCGGTCGTCATTATTAGCACTACATACGTAGCACCTCCGAAGGATGTGCTGGATGAAATTACAAAGCCGCTAGAGAAGGCTGTCGCAGGGCTAGATGGACTCAAAACCCTTAGCTCTAGCTCACAGGACAATTATTCACAGATTATCCTGGAGTTAGAACAAGACAAGAAGCCTGAAGATGTTAAGAAAGATGTGGAGAGCTTGATCTCCAATGTTAAGCTGCCTCAAGGCTCTGAGAAGCCTAAAGTATTAACGGCAGGCTTTTCTTCTGAACCGGTCTATTATTTAGCGGTTTACGGTGAGGCAGGAATGAACCAAACCGAGCTGGATAAAGCCTACAAAGATACGATTCTTCCTGGCTTTAATGGTCTCAAAGGGATCGATCATGTCGACTCTGTAGGCAATCAGGATGCCGTACTTACCATTAAGCTGGATGCGCCTGCGATAAATAATTATGGTCTAACCCCAGCAGATGTTTCCGGTTTGATCAAAGCCTCATTGGTATCTAGCCCTGCGGGAACGGTAGATTTCAATGGAAACACGCAAATGGTTCGAGTCAAAGGTGAAATGGATACGATTTACAATTTGGACAATTTGAAAATCACAACGAAAACAGGCGATACGCTTCTTCTCAAACAAATTGCCAAAGTTGAAGCTATCAGCGAGTCCAAGTTTATTGCAAGATTAGATGATCAACCAGCCATCGGCGTACTGCTTTACAAAACGAAAGCAGCGAATGCTGTAGAGTTTGCAGATAGCGCAGATAAGCTTATGACAGACTGGGGACAAACGCTGCCTGGCGTGAAATTCCACAAAATTTACAATTCAGCCAACGATATTAAAGATTCCATCCACGGCATGGTGCAAGAAGGCGGATTAGGCGCAGTGCTTGCCTCATTAATGATCTTGCTCTTCCTGCGTAATATACGTATGACGATCATCGTACTCGTGTCGATTCCTCTTTCGATTCTTGTTACGTTATTAGTTATGGGACCTTTAGGCATTTCCCTTAACATCATGACGTTAGGAGGAATGGCCATTGCCGTCGGGCGGGTCGTGGACGACAGTATCGTCGTTATTGAGAATATCTATAGTCAGCTGCAAAAAGCTCAAGAGCGTAACGAATCTGTTATTAAATTAGCAACGAAACAGGTTTCAAGTGCGATTACTTCCTCTACAATTACAACAGTAGGTGTATTTGGACCCATTGGATTCGTAAGTGGGGTAGTTGGTGAAGTATTCCGTCCTTTTGCTATTACACTTGTCGTAGCTTTAATGTCATCATTGATTGTTGCATTAACGGTGATTCCGATGCTGGCGAAGCTGATGGTGCTTAGAAGTAAGAAGCTTACAAATCACGATGATAATCACGTGGGACCTATGGGTGTGAAATACAGAAAAGCGATCATATGGTCCTTGAATAACCGCATCAAAACTTTATTGTTGGCTGGCGTTGCACTTATCATCTCGATCGTCATTACAGTGCCTAATTTAGCGGTGGCTTTCATGCCGAATAGTGAAGCCGTTAAACAAGGGGTCATTGAGATTAAAATGCCGCGAGAAACATCCATCGAAATGATGAATGAGAAGTCCAAAGAACTTGAAAAAGATTTGAAATCACATATGGACAAAGTTGGCAAACCTGCATTCAAGTACATTGAATCCCTTGTAGGTTACAACCAGAGCAGTGATCGGTATGCTTATAGAGCGCTGATGTTTTTCGAGCTAACCGCAGAAACCGATGCGACAGAAGGTGTCAAGAAGTATAAGGAAGATATGTTGAAACTGATGCCACCAGGATCCGATGTGAATATACAATTGTTTACCGGCGGGCCTCCTACCTCAACTGGATCTGATTTCTCGTATTCCCTTAAAGGGGATGACCAACTTTATCTTAAGCAAGCATCGCAGCTGGTTAAAGATAAAATGAAGGAGTTCCCTGAGCTGAACGACATTAAAGACAGCTTGAGTGATTCCAAAACCGAAGTCGAGATTATTGTAGATCAAAACAAAGCACGCTTGTATGGACTTTCTAGTGCTCAAATTTTACAATCCGTCAACGCCTGGATAGCAGAAGAGAAGCTGGGCGATCTGAAATTTAATAACATCACCTATGCAACCAAGGTTATGTTGAATCCCGCTTACAAAAACTCTGTGGATAAACTGGGTACTTTCTTAATCAAGACTCCTACTGGTCAAACGATTCAATTAAATGAAGTATCTCGAGTCAAACAGATTGAAGCGCCAAATAGCATTAGTCGTGAAGATCAAGAACAAATCGTCAGCGTAAGAGCAAAAATTGATGCCACGGATAAAGGCGGCGTCAGCAAGAAAATTACGGAAGAACTGGCGAAGCTAGAACTGCCTTCAGGCGTCACTCGTGAAGTGAAGGGTGTATCCGATGATATTCAAAAAAGCTTCATGCAAATGTTTATGGCCATCATTGCTTCCATCTTCATTGTTTACATGGTTATGGTTATTGCCTTTGGTAACGCTAGAGCGCCGCTTGCCATTCTGTTTTCACTGCCGCTTGCAGCTATTGGGGGCCTCTTAGGACTTCTAATAACGGGCGAATCGATCAATGTAACTTCGCTCATCGGCTTCCTAATGCTGATCGGTATCGTTGTAACAAACGCAATTGTACTCGTAGACCGCGTACAGCAGCTAAGAGAGCAAGATTATTCGATTCGTGACGCACTTATTGAAGCTGGAATTACGCGGTTAAGACCTATTATCATGACGGCAGGTGCTACTATCCTTGCACTGATGCCTTTAGGACTTGGATTATCCAAAGGAACGATCATTTCCAAAGGTTTAGCTGTTGTAGTTATTGGCGGTCTTACGACTTCAACTCTGCTAACACTCGTAATCGTGCCTATCATATATGAGATCTTATTTAAGAAAAGAGAAGGTCGCCTCTTCAAGAGAAAAGGAAAATCGAATTCCATCCAATCCGAGCAAGCAGGATCTGCCCACCAATAAGCTAAACAGGGGAAAAGGAGAAAATGAATATGAAACGTCAGTTGTTTATGATTAAACAGAGTACCAAATTATTCGGTGTCGTCGCGCTCAGCGCGGCGATAGCCGTAGGATGTTCCGCATCACCAGCAGCAAGCCCGGCAGCAACAACTGCTGCAGCCGAACAAGGGGTCAAGGTAGTGAAAACGGCCAAAATTGCTAAGCAAAAGATTGGTGAGCCTGTTGAACAAGTCGGAGACGTCGTATCATCCGTTCAATTAGATATCGTCGCGAAGTCTGGTGGCGAAGTCATTGAAATCGTGAAGAAACGCGGAGATATCGTAGAGAAGGGCGAAGTGCTTTTCCGCCTGGATCCAACGGATGTTCTTATACAGAAGGATTTGAATTCTGTTAATATTAAAGGGGCGCAAGCAGGACTTACAGAGGCTAAACAGAAGACTTCCAACGGGATTGAAGATGCCAAGGATGGCGTTTCTAAGTTGGAGACTGCTGTTAGTGATCTAGAGAAAGCCTACAACACGGTGCGCAATGAATATGATCTTGGGACAGCAACGAAATCTCAATTAGAGCAGGCGGAAACGGCGCTTATTAATAGAAAGAAAGATTTAGCAAGCGCACGTAGATCACTGAAAACATTGCAAGAGACGAATTCGCTCGCACAAGTAGAGACTAGTTTAGAATCGGCGCAAGTAAGTGCACGGAATATTGAGAGGACTCTTAGCAATCTTGAAGTAAAAGCACCAGCTTCCGGCGTGTTGACCGATCTCAATGTGACTGTCGGTCAAACGTTAGCGCCAGGCGGCCGTGTAGGGGAAGTTCAACAGACGAATCCGGTCAAAATCAAATCCCAGCTTACCGAAGCATCGGCTAACCTTGTTAGAGGCAAGAGCGAATTGACTTTCTACATACCAGGGGTAACGACGAAGGCCGGAGCCAAAGTGATTTACTTATCGGATGTGATTAACGGACAATCCAAAGCTTATGATCTGGAATTGGAGGTTCCGAATCCGGATGGCAAGCTGAAACCAGGCTCCAAGGCACAAGTAGAACTTACCAAAGATGATGAACAAAATGTACCTGTCGTTCCAAGTCTTAGCATCGTTCGCGAAGGCAGTAATAATTTTGTCTTTGTTGTGAATGGTGAAACGGTTCAGAAGCGTAAAGTTGAACTTGGTCGATTGAATGAGACCAATCAGGAAGTTATTTCTGGCGTAAAAGAAGACGAAATTCTTGTTATATCCGGTCAACATCAACTAAAAGATCAAGATAAAATAAAAGTCGGTAATTAACAAAAGCTTGAGGAGGAGAAATAAGTGAATAAGACGATGAAGAGATCACTAGCTACCATTGTTCTATCAGCAGCACTTTTAACTACAGCATCTTTCCCTGCATGGGCTGCGGATGGTCTGAACTTGACAGCAGCAGCTGCAGCAAATACAAGTATAAGCTATACACTGAAGGATAAAATTGAGGTCGAAATTAAAAGCATGCTCAATGAGCACGAGTCGGATTCAACGAAATTGGGTGCCGTCATTCGAATTAGAAATACGAGTGGTAAAATCTCTCGTGTACCTGACTTTGAACTGCGGGTTCGGATGGCTGATGGTACCGAATATACGCTGCAACCAAGTGCCAAAAACCCTAAATCCATACAACCCAAGAGCCAGCAGGAGCTCAGCTATTTGACGACGGTTGAACGGAGTGACGATGTTGCTCTTTCCGACCTCAGCTTCGTAGATGTGGATCTTGAAGTGTATCCAAAAGAAGAAACAACACTGCTTACCGTAGCAGTTGACTCTGGCATCGTATGGAATGGCAGTGACAGCACGATAACGAAACCAACCGCTATTCTTAAATGGGGAGAAGCTTTTACGTTACCTATATTGCGCTCATCCCTTGGATTCATACCTGTGGACATTCATAAGGAAATTACAGCCAAAGGCGTTTCCACAGTTGTGCAAATTCAAGTTGTAAATCCGACCAAAGAACGTCAAACCGTACCTAACTTTGGGATTGATGGGAAAACAGAAAATAACGTTTATTCCGGCAGTCGCGCCGAAGCTTCCGTCATGCTAGATCCAGGTGAGAAAAAATATATCCATATTGTCATTCCAACTGATCTGGATACGGAATTTACTAGCTTGAATGTAGTGACACCAGAGAGTTTTGCCACTGCGACGGGTGATGGTAAGTTCCACGAAGACACTTACCGGGTAGGACGTGTCAATATACTTCTTCCTATAGGAGCTGCGACGCAGGGAGTCATCCCAGCCCCAGAATATACCTTAGGCACACCAGTTAAACTGGATTCTACGAACAAATTCGTTCCTTCCAATGTCGATGTTTCGCTGGTTGAATTACATGTAACAAGTAATGAAGACGATGGCTTTAATACGGCTGTCGCGAAGTTTAAACTGACGAACAACAGTGACCGTCCAATTCCAATTCCGGCGATCCAAACGGAGCTTGTTAGTAAAGATGGTTATGCGTATGGAGGAAGAAGACAGGAAGCTACAGCACTAAGTGTTGTTCCTAATGCCTCGTATGTGGTTAGTTATTCGTATGCACTTCCAGCATCTGAAAAGGGTGAAGGCCTGAAAATGAACCTATACAGCCAACAAGTTAGTGGCGATACGACTTATAAATCACTGCTTGCGACGGCGAAAGTACCTGTTCAGAAGAATGATCCAACGAGCAAAACGCTGGATGTGTACCCATATGGTATTACGATTAAAGATTGGACAATTTCAGCTATTTTCCAAGGTAATATGACTTATGATTATAAGCTGAAGCTGGATCTGGACATTAAGCCGGATAAGCAAGTAACAGTAGATAAGTTTAACAGTAAGCTCTCATTCGAATTATTCGATAATGTAGGAAATCCTGTTGGGAAATCAGTTGAAGCCTTGTCAGGCGAAGGACGTTTATACAATGGAACAAACACAATTAACCTAAATGCGAAATCCAACCAACTAGACTTCCCAATTCAAGTCAAGGTATTTGAGACATTCACGAACGAATATGGTGAATCCGTTAAACGGTTGTTGACTACTTTCAAACAATAGTTAATTCAATGAACTACTTGGACCTATGCTCTAGAGCATCTCCAAGTAGTTTTTTGCTTTATTTTGAGGAGTAACACATTGCTAAGTGGAGGGGTGCTCATAAGGGGGCCTTTTATTGGATAAGATAGGATTAACGAAATGAACATAACGGAGTGAATACAATGAACTGGATATATTGGGCCAAATTATACGATTCCAAGTTTCAAGCGGGCTGCCTGGCGAAAAGAATGGAAGAAGACTGGTGGATTTACGGCTATGAATGCCCACAAGAAGTGGAAGTTTTTAAGTCCAAAAAAGGACGATTTGGCGTTCGTTATAACACGTAATTCAAACGAAATGCCCTAGAAATTAACGCTTGACTTAGACCGCGCATTTAGTGTATATTTATTTTTGTCGCTGTTGAGCGGCAGCTAATGACGCGGGGTGGAGCAGCCCGGTAGCTCGTCGGGCTCATAACCCGAAGGCCGCAGGTTCAAATCCTGCCCCCGCAACCAAATTTTACTTTGGGCCTATAGCTCAGTTGGTTAGAGCGGTCGGCTCATAACCGATTGGTCGGGGGTTCGAGTCCCTCTGGGCCCATAGTACGGAAACCCTTGGTATATAAGGGTTTTTATTATTTTATCCCCTCAAATAAGCTTCTCGATTTCATCTCTTCACGATGAAATCGAGGGGCTTTTTTACATTTTAGCATGTACTATTACAGGCCAGTCTAATTTTCCTAAAGGGACAGTGACCTCAAATGTCGAAGAATTGTTCAAGCACGGTACTGGCACAGATAGAATATGAGCATGCTGGACAGCAAAAACACGCTGAACTCTTAAGAAATGGATGGGATGTAGAATGACAATACTACTCGGAATAGATCTAGGGACTTCCAGCGTGAAGACGGCTGCAATGGACCCCGCGGGAAGGATGGTAGGCTTATCTCAGCAAAGCTATGACATTCATTCGCCTTTAGTCGGCTATGCGGAGCAAGAGCCTCAACATTGGTGGGAGGCGGTACGAAAAACCTTATCTGAATCTGTCAGGCTAGCAGGAGCAGGCTGCAGTGACCGTTACGCTATTGGCTTATCTGGACAGATGCATGGGCTTGTTGCAATCGGAATGGACGGACAGGTGCTTCGGCCTGCGATTATTTGGTGCGATCAGCGTTCAATTGAACAGAAGGAACAGCTTGAGGCGATGTATTCTATCGAGCAGCTTGGCAAGCTAGTACAGAACCGGGCTGCGACCGGCTTTCTGCTTTTATCGCTGTTGTGGTTAAAGCAGAATGAGCCGGATACCTATGCGAAGATTTGGAAAGTCATGCTGCCGAAGGATTATATTAGGTACAGGCTAACCGGCGAAGTAGGAACCGAGTCAACGGATGCCTCAGGCACATTAGCTTATGATGTAGCCAATAAGTGTTGGTCCAGTGAACTGTTGGGACAACTCGGAATTGATCCGGAACTGCTGCCAACCGTTCGTGAGCCTTGGGAGGTTGCAGGAATACTGACAACTGAGGCGGCAATCGATTGTGCCATTCCTGCAGGTACTGTTGTTGTCTTTGGCGGCGCAGATCAGCCCATGCAGGCTATTGGCAATGGGATATTACATCAGGGGCAGGCTTCGTGCACGCTGGGCACAGGAGGACAATGGTTTGTCCCTGTGGATACGCCTACCTATGATTCCTTGCTGCGAACGCATACCTTCACCCACGCAGCACCGGGCAAATGGTATATGATGGCGGCGATGCTGAGTGCTGGCCTATCACATAGATGGCTAACAAAGAACATTCTCCAAAATAAGGACAGCAGGTCACTCGATGAAAGTGCTGCTCAGGTTCCCCCAGGCTCAGAAGGGCTTATTTTCCTACCCTACTTGACTGGGGAGCGAACTCCGCATATGGACCCTTTTGCCAGAGGCGCCATGTTCGGTTTAACGCTGAAGCACAATGATGCCCATTTGGTTCGGGCTGTCATGGAGGGAGTGGCTTTTGGGCTGCGCGATGGATTGGAGGTATTGGTGGCATTGGGTGTGAGAGTCGACCGAATCGTGATGGCTGGTGGTGGAGCTAAAAGTGCCGTATGGCTGCAGATACTTGCAGATGTGCTGAATTGTGAATTATATCCATCCACTATGAAAGAGCAGGCCTGCATTGGTGCGGCCATGATGGCAGGAGTAGGGGCAGGCGTATATGCATCTATAGAGGAAGCGTGTGAGATCGTAGTGAAGCAAGCCGAGAGACCGATTACGCCTATTTTGAAGAATAGATCCGTCTATGAAGAGCATTACGCTATCTTTAGAGAGTTATATCAATGCAATAAGGAATTGTTCAAAAGAATGAATGGTTTAACCAATACTATTACTACTCATTCAAGCCAATAGTGCAGAAATTAGGTTCTTTCTAATAGAAGTTATAAGGCACGAAACAACCTGAATCAGTCATCGATGGAAACCTGAGAAATCAGGTTTTTTTGTTTTTAGTGGGGATAAAAGTCACTCCGGAGAGAGATCTTATACAAGGTTGCCAACAGTAAGAAAAGAAAGTACGTGAAGCTTAACTCAAAAATGAGGAGGATTTACAATGTATCAAGACCAAAATACCAATAACCAATTTCAACAAACACAAGGGGTCATTGCTCAACTTATAAACCAAACGCAACAATCCTCGCAGATGTATCAACAGTTGCTTCAACAAGAGCAGCAAAATGCAATGAGACTTGAAGAATTAGCACAACGGGAACAAAAAGCCGTCCAAATTATTCAATCTGCGCTGCAAGGCCACCAAATGGCTATTCAACAATTACAACACGTTTCCCAGCTGTGCAGACAGCTTGAACAAACGGCTCAAAGAAGCTTTCAGTCTTTAAATATGCAGCAACCTCAACAACAAACGAATTATGGCAATTCGTATGGTTCATCCTACCGAGGTTATCAATAATACCAAGTTTGAATAGTTGAAATAGGATAGAGGCTGACGATATTCGTCGGCCTTTATTCATTTATTCCTATAATTGAGTAAAATGCGCCAGATGCGACGGTCATTTGCATTGATGATGGATAGTGTGCTTATTTTCGAATGTTATTGTAAAATTAATTTTATAACAATATCAAAAGGAGAAAGCTATGTGCCGAAATATTAAGACACTATTCAATTTCGATCCTTTGGCTACCGATGATGAAATTCAGGCGGCCTCGTTGCAATTTGTAAGAAAGATCTCGGGCTTTACTGAACCTTCAAAAGCGAATGAGGCGGCGTTCAATCAAGCTGTCAAGGATGTTAGTTTAGTTGCCCGGAATCTGTTGGACTCGTTGGTAACCAATGCTGAGCCTCGTAATCGAGAGGTTGAAATCGAACGTGCGCGTGCTAGGAATGCAAAAAGATTTGGAACAAAAGAAGAAGATTAATAGCATAGAAGATTAATAGCATCTTAGATGAAATAATTTCGGGTTCTTTCTTTAATGGGAAAGAGCCTTTTTGTATTTACATGGATAGGCGTTCAACTTGTCCTTGTAGCGTTCAAGCCTCTTTACGCATATCATGTATGAAACTAGTAGAAAATAGGTGATAGAAAGTGACCAAAGGTTTTGATTGTTCAACGCCTTTAACGGCGCAAACCGCCGCTGCTTTCGTCAATGATGGCTACTTGTTTGTGGCCAGATATCTCGTTCCGAGTGGTTACAAGGCGTTAACCAAAAGTGAATCGGAAACGATCAGCGAGGCAGGTCTGCAAATCGTATCCGTTTTCGAAACAACGGCGAACCGAGCTCTCGGTGGAAGAAGCGCTGGTTTGGCTGATGGGGCAACGGCTGTGCAGGTTGCTCATAATCTAGGACAACCACCTGGCAGTTGTATTTACTTTGCTGTCGACTTTGATGCCTCAAGTGCCCAAATGCCAACCATTATTGCCTATATCCGTGCAGCAAGTGAGGCGACACCCGAGTATACGACAGGTGTATATGGTTCTTATACTGTGATGGAAGCCGTCCGAAACGCTGGAGCTTGCTCTCATTTTTGGCAAACGTATGCTTGGAGTGGTGGTAAGAAGGCTAATTTCATAAACATTTATCAATACTTAAACGATGTAGTTGAGCATGGGATTGGCGTGGATTACGATGACTCGTATGGAAATGAAGGTTGGTGGAATACGATAGCACCACCTGAGCCCCCCGTGTCGTATCCTCTGTCTCCTAAAGATGCCAATGTGATTATACCTTTCCTTTCGGCCGGATATGAGGCGACGTCGTCCACTGCTGCTAGGGAAGAATTTCATCGACTTGCCAATGAGCTGCGCAGAGTTTCGGGTCAACCGGAACAATAATCGCCCGAAAGTAAACCGAATCCTCCATTGATACGTTTACTCAATAGAGTAGATGTACAAATTCAAAGGAGGATTTTTAATATGAAAAAAAGCTTATTCGCGGTTGTACTAAGTTTCGGTTTGCTGACTACAAGCATCTTATCGGTTTCAGCTCAGGAACATGAGCCTGGACACGATGGGATGGCTGCTGACATGAATATGAAAGCATCCGTACAACAGCAGGTAAAATCCGATATGAAGCTCACTTTGAATGGCAAACCCTTGCAGCTCGACGAGTCCTACCTCATTGATAACTCCTTGTTTGTGCCGTACCGTGCCTTTGCAGAAGGCATTGGATCAGAAGTAGGATATGATGCTGCTACACAAACGGTCACTGTAAAGAAGGACGCAAAGACGGTTAAGCTCATGATCGGATCCACAGAAGCCAATGTGGACGGAACCAAAGTATCCATGGTCGGTCCTGCTCAATTAATTAACAGCTCAACCTTTGTTCACTCCCGTTTTTTAGCTGAAGTGTTCGGGATTAAGGTCTTGTATGATGAAAACACGCGGACGGTTAATCTTGTTAGCGGAGGGACTTCGGGATCCGGACAAGAGGTAGCTAAAACGTATTACGTGAATATTGAGGGCTTTGCTTTCAAAGAAGGGGATATCACTGTTGAAGCAGGCTCCACTGTTATCTTTACGAATAAGGATAAAGTGAAACACAATGCAGTCGCTGATGATGGCAGTTTCCAAACAGCGCTTCTGGCGATGGGTGAATCGGAAAGTGTCACGTTTGCTAAGCCAGGTGAGTACACGTACTTCTGTGAGCCTCATAAGAATTTCATGAAGGGTAAAATTACTGTGAAATAAAGATAAGCCCGGCATCTCTCGACTAGCTCTGAGATGCCGGGCTTTTTTATTGAATCACAGCGCTGCGGATGTACCAGCGCTCATTAAGCGAAGCTCTTTCCAGATGAAAGAGCACACGCCTGTTCACAACCGCGGAAGGACGCACCGGCGTAGCCGAAACGTTAACCGCGGTGTCAAGCTGCAGGAGCTGGGACACGTCCCGCTCCGGGAGCTTGGACAGGCGGCGCATGCTTCGCACATGCAGCGCCTGTTCTTGCCCTGTGGTGACCTGCAGCAGCTGCAGGTCACCTTGGTTCGCCGCGCTGATCCACACGTCGATCAGCGCCCAGGGCGAGAGCTTGCTGATGTATTCCGTCAGCAAGCCAGCCGCTCGGTGCACCATGACCTGGTGCGCCGGGTCGACGGAGCGGGAGCCGTGCGTCACGCTCCCGAGGAAGTGAATACAGAAATGACCGTTGAAGTCATTTCCGGGTATACCATCCCCTCCATGCGGCATGCCGTGCATGGATCCGGCCAGCGTGCGGCCGTTCAGCTTAACGAGGACCGCTTTGCGGTCCCAGCTCCAGGCGCCGCCGTAGATGGTTTTGAGCGTCGCGGAATCGGATTTGGTCAGCGGCTGTACATCCGCATGATGGGAGCCCGCGCGGCGCTGCCCCTCAAAGCTGAGACCACTCTCCACGTCTACGATGGTGAATTTACTGTATTTGGGGAGGACTTCACTCGCCTCCTCCCAGGGAAGTATTTCGCCATAATGCCTGGCTCTAACTACTTGAACTTGCGAGCGCAGCGATTCTTGAGAGGTACTTGATATGTTTATCGTAAGTCCCGCTGAGAGATCGACCACTTCACCATTCGGAGTAACACCATAGCGTTGTTGCACACCTTTTTTGTCAAAGGAAAGCGTGGTATCCGGGGGAAGGGGAGCGACGAATGGCGCTCCTGTACCTCCATCAACTAGCTCTCGTTGTAATTTTTTATCTACAAATATAGCTTCAGTTTGATAAGCAGCATGAGGTGAAACTTTAACGACCAGCTGGAGTTCCCCAGAACTTGAGGTTTCTTCAAACTGTGGCATACTGCCATGAGCCTGTGTGTTGATACTTGCTGCAGCTGTTAATAGGTTTGTAATCAACAGCGTGCAAAACAGCTTTCGGAGCAAGCTGTTTGCTCGGAATGGATGCATAGGTTAGCTTCCTCCTCATTCAATTTTAAAAGCACATAATCAAGTTTTTACAAAATGTCATAAATTTATGAACAGTAGTCCTGCTTATGCTGTCCTATTTAGATTTGTGATAAAATAACAGAAGTATGCAGCGTTTAGAACACGATTTGGAAAGGAAGGTAATACGAATGAAACCTAGCGCGGGTAAACCGTTTGAACTTTGTATAGAGACAGATCGTGTTGTGAGAGGGGACTTCTATGAAGCGGCATCACAGCCGGCCAGAGGGACATTAATTATTTGTCACGGGTACAAAGGTTTCAAAGATTGGGGAATGTTTCCGCATGTGGCTCTGGCGTTAGCCGAAGAGGTTGATGTGATTTCGATCAATTTTTCTCACAACGGCGTGGGCGCTGACTTACTTGAGCTTACCGAGCTTGAGAAGTTTGCTCGAGAAACTTATTCCAAAGATTTAGAAGATTTGAATGCTGTTGTGAATGATATTCGTAACCGTGAAGGCGTAGCCACTCAGAAACCCATTCTTCTTTTAGGTCATAGCAGGGGTGGGGCTGTGTGCTTAATCTATGCACTTGATCATCCTGAACACATTTCCGGTGTGATAAGCTGGAACGGGATTGCGAATGTTGATTTATTTACGGAGGAAAATAAAGCGGAGATGCGGGCAACAGGGCGAACGTACACGTTGAACGGCCGCACGAAGCAAAACATGCCACTGGACCTCGAAATCTTAGAAGATATGGAGCATAATCGTGAGCGCTTCGATATTGTGGGTAGGATTCGCGGTGCTAAATTCCCAATCGCTCTTATTCAGGGGACGGAAGATGGAGAGAGAGGAATCCGAGGTTCCAAGAGGCTTGTTGAGCAAAATGACGCCATTGCATGGATTAGAATACCTGAGGGCAACCACACCTTTGGTTCTGTTCATCCATATCAAGGGGAGACGAAGCCTTTGAAGGAAGCAATTCATGAAACCAAACGAACGGTTCAAGGGATGTTAGCCTAAACGATGTTAACGATTAGACAACTTAGTGCAGTTATCACGATAACGATTATAGGGCTTGCTGTCGCTTATTTTCTACATATTCCTTTAGTGATTGGATTTTCTTTGGGGCTTTTGACCTTGGTAGCCCTCATTTGGAGAGCGGGAACAACATTTCGGGGCATCTTGAAAAGTATGTGGGAAGGTGTCAAACACACCAAAGAAGTCATTTGGATTCTTGCCCTAGTGGGCGTGGTTATCCCTACATGGACAATGAGCGGTACGATCCCATTTATGATTGATTTGGGCCTGAGTGTAGTTGATCCTAGTTTTTTTCTAACATTTTCATTTGTACTCTCCGTTTGCATCTCAATGGTGCTGGGCACCTCCACGGGAACGCTAAGTTCTGTGGGTATCCCATTAATTGGTCTGGGGCTGCTGCTGCAAATCCCGCTTCCTATGGTTGCTGGTGCACTCGTGTCGGGTGCTTTCGTTGGCGATCGGACTTCACCATTCTCCAGTGCAAACAGACTTGTGGCTTCTTCAACAGGCGTATCCATGCAGGCCCTTTTTAAAGCCTTACTACCCACAACAATTGGTGCACTAGGTGTCGCGCTTGGGTTTTTCTTAGTTTGTGATTTTAATGGAGAATGGCATCGTAGTGACATCTCCTTACACAATCAGCAGTTTGCTTCGGGATTTAGCTACAGCTTGTGGCTCTTGCTGCCCGTACTTGTACTATTGATTTCAATCCTTTTAAGGTTCAAAACAAGAAATGGCTTCCTCTTGTCGATTGCTTGTGCGATCGTAATTGGCATGAGCTTGCAACAAATGACTTGGAATGAATGGTTGCACGATATGTGGTTCGGCTACCAATCTAGCATTTTTGAATCGCTGCAAACTAAAGGTCTTTCTAATATGATCGAACTGATTGCTCTTATCGCACTCGCAGGTGCTTACAGCGGCATTTTAGAAAGGTATCGTATCCTAGAGACTTATATGCAAAAGCTGCTAGGGGAGACGTCAGCTTCACTCCTTTCAGCGACTGTACGAACATCCCTGTATGGCTTAGGACTTGGCCTTGTTTCGTGTACGCAAACATTGCCTATTATGATGACGGGGCGGAGTTTACTGCCTTTTTGGGAAGAGAGATTTCCTCGCAGTCAACTTGCACGAGTTGTGGCCGATTCAAGCCTTATTCTAGCTGCGATGATTCCGTGGAACATGCTTGCCATCGTCTGTGGAACAATAGTAGGTGTACCCGTGTTAGCGTATGTCGGCTATGCGCCGTTTCTTTGGGCTTTGCCTGTATGTACCTTGCTGTGGTCATTATGGTGGAGGAAAAGTGGAAGTTTAAGTAGTAGAAGAGGAGTGGGGTTCGATGGCTAATACCTATTTTATTTCGGACCATCACTTTGGTCATTCATCCATTATTGATTTCGAAGCTAGGCCTTTCGCCGATGCAGACGAAATGACCGCGAACATGATTGCCAAATGGAACGCTGTCGTCAACAAAGAAGACAAAGTATTTCATCTAGGGGATTTTTCCTTCTTGAATAAAGAGCGAACCAAAGCCATTGTTTCAGAGCTAAATGGTTACAAAATCCTCATCCTAGGTAACCACGATCGGGGGAGGTCGAGAACCTGGTGGCTTGAAGTCGGTTTTGACGAAGTGAGCGAGTACCCGATCATTTATAAGAATTTCTTTTTCCTATCCCATGAGCCGATGTATATGAATAAACAAATGCCCTACGTCAACGTACACGGCCACATTCACAGCCAGAAATACGAGGGACGCCATTACTTTAATGTGAGTGTGGAGCATTGGGATTATACGCCAGTTTCTTTTGAACAGATTCGAGATTCAGTTGTGGTGAGTGAGGAGCAGTCGTGATGGTACGGTTTCATCGTACCTTTTTTCTTGTTTTAATCTTTAACTTCACATAACTACATCAGACGATCATTCGGATTAGTGCATAAGATATTATTACCTTGTGTGCTGGGGTGAAAAACGAAAGAAAACCCTTACGAAGTAAGGGTTTTCTTAGTATGACCTGTAGTGGGCTCGAACCACTGACCCCTACCCTGTCAAGATAGTGCTCTCCCAGCTGAGCTAACAAGTCGTTTTTTGAAGACAATTAGTAATATACCAAGGATTTAAGTGATTGTCAACAGATGGTTTTCATTCTTATTTACGCCAATAACGGAACAGCTTTTGGAAAAACGGATTCGTCATGCGTTTCTTTTTGGACCTAGGAATATAGGATAAATTCGCGAGTGAACCGTGAGATACCTCGTCATTTTTGAGGAGCAGGCTAGAAAGTTCTTCCTTTGAAACACCTTGTGCTGTCATGGTAGTTGTCAACCCTTCCGGACAATCTTGACACTACTGTACCATACTTAGGAGCTTGTTTGATAGTAGGGCTTTCATCTTGTCTTGATTTATGGTAACTTGATGACAGTAGATCTTGGGAGGAACAAGGAAATGACGAAACAACAGCATCGATGGAATTTACGTTTGAAGAGCAGTAATGTATACTTAGGCACCGTATATTTAGGGGATCCGCTTCCAGAAGTCGAAGATGTTATCATGATTGGCGAGAAGAAATATACGATCCTCGAACTTGGGAGTAATCGTGACGCAAGTGACGTGTTTGTTGAAGAAGTGAAAAAGAAATAATGGTTCAAAGTGAGCGCTATTCTAGTCGGATGATTCCGATAGATGGCGTTTTTTTATGTTCTCTATGCAATAAAAAGAGGCTGCTCTTTACAGCCTCCGTGTATGTATTAGGTGATGTTGTATAAAGAAGCAAGGCAATCAACGAACATTTTGTTATATTCTTCGCGGGTATAGTCTTTATTGCAAGCAATGTCTCTTCCTAGGAATTGAAACCAGGTAATTTCGGTGGGGATTTTTTTGTATACAAACTTTTCGTTCTGGATGAGGAATGTATCATTCTCGAAATACGGTACATTGTCAAATTGGAGAGCTTTTTCGCCTTTTTGTTCACTAACTAATGTGGCCAAAAGTATTAGCATACGATAGGGATCACGGAATATTTCATATTGTTCAGTCAAGGTAAACACTCCTTTATCGGATAATGGACAACGTAATCATACTAGAACTAATTTCAGAATAGAATACTTCCGTGGAAACTGGTGAGGAAATTGAAGGAATAGATGATCATTTCGAAGGAAAAAAAGAAAAGACTGATTTTCACTCTAAGGAGGATCGAGTGAATCAGTCTTTTTTGCTTGCTCCTACATCAAAGGATTAGCGTTTAAAGCTGGAAAGTTGTTGCTCAGCTATTTGCACTAATCGCTTCGTGATGTTGCCACCAATGGCACCAGCATCACGTGTTGCCAAATTACCGTTGTAACCAGTAGGGGAGAGAGGGACACCAATTTCCTGAGCGACTTCGTACTTCAGTTGATCCAATGCTGCCTTTGCTTGTTGTACGACTAAAGTGTTGTTTCTAGCCATTCATAATCATCTCCTTTTTTTTGGTACACCAGTATTATTTGAATGTTCAGATTATTTATTCATGAAATTTTAAAAAATTTACAAGTTTTTTTACCGTCTTCCAAACGTCAATAAACCCCCAACCAATAGGTTGGGGGGGATATATAATTAGGATGATTATTCCTCTTCGGATTCCGTGCTTTCTTCCGCAGCAGCAGCTTCTTGCGTAGCTTCTGCAACTTCTTCAGACACCTCTTCGTTCACCACTTCTTCGGTGGACTCTGGGGCGGTTTCTTCTTCATTTTGGGATACAACTTCTTCCTCTTGGCTCATACATTGTCACCTCCTCTGATACGTATAGTATCATCATAGCTGCTTCTAGTAAGCTAAACAAGTAGGTGGGAGGGGGATATGATAGATTTAATGCAACCTTAATCAGTTTGTCATTCCTTGTGGAATTCGTATAGCAACATAAGTCGTATCCTGCTAGAAAATGCTTTGTTTTCGCCTGATATCACGATTAAGCATGTTTTATTTTTTCTATGAATATACATGAGGCGAAGCAGCAAAAGTCCATGATTTGCTAAGACTGAGCTTATGCTTACGAAGTTAGTTTTCTTACGAAAACTCTTAGGAGGAATCCGAATGAATCGGTCGGATGTTATTTTGGAGTTACAACTTGTACCGGAATTGCTTAAACAAGCAGAAGCCATCTATGTGGATGCGGTATCGGAATTGGCCTGGGCTAAGCATCAGCTTCTAGCCAAAGAATGTGAAGTAATTGGGGACGGAATGGTTACGGGGAAAAACGAGCTTCACCGGCAAGCGGAGATGTGGCCATACACCAAAGATTTACAGCAGCAAGTTTTGCGGATGGAAGACGCTGTCGAGCATACGAAAGTTGAGTTCCATTTTTACAAGAGGAAGCTAGAGAATCTACAAATAATTGCGAAACTCATGACGATCTTATAATGAGAAAATGAAATGAAGGTTAAGTCTGCAATCAATAGATTGCGGGCTTTTTGCTATAGAACGCTAATTATGAAAAAATTGTTCTTTTAATGCGGTTACAGTGTAATGCAGTTGTGCATCCTAAGGGTAGATTATGTAAAAGCCAAGTTTCCGGGAGGATATTGTTGTATGAAATCAATTAAAATCATCATGACTCTAAGTCTGGGGTTGCTAGTACTTACCGCTTGTCAAAGTGTGAAGAGCACTGTAACGACAGAAGCCGCATCACCACCATCTGAGCTGCAAGTTTCACTCATCGGTTCGAGCGGCCAATCTATAGGGACTGCCCATTTAACATCTGTTCAGGATGGCGTTCAGATTGATCTCCAAGTTAGCGGGCTGACACCAGGAAATCATGGCTTACACTTTCACGAAAAAGCAGTCTGTGAAGCCCCTAACTTTGATTCGGCAGGAGCCCACTTCAATCCATTTAAGAAGGAACATGGCTTTCACAATCCGAAAGGATTCCATGCAGGGGATCTCCCCAATTTGGTCGTGGATGCACAGGGAAATGGGAAGTTCAATGCCATAACAAAGTCTGCAGTGCTGCTTCCGGACAAGCCGAATTCATTGTTAAAACAAGGGGGGACTAGTCTGGTCATCCATGAGAAAGAAGATGATCTGAAGACGGATCCATCCGGTAATTCGGGAAAACGAATTGCGTGTGGTGCTGTGAAATAATGGAAGGAGCTGTCTGACAACATGATTAAAACACAGGATCTCAAGCTGCAAATGGATGAACTAACGAAACAAAATGATATGGTGCTCATCGAGCTAGAGCAAGTAAAGAAGATGTTGATTAACAGCTCTCAAAGCTCACAAGGAAGCCAGGGGCAGCAACAGTTTAATAATAGCAGCAGTGATCAACAAAACTCTAACTCTAATCAACAGGCACAGGATCAAGACCAAGATCAGAATCAGAATCAAAGTAAAAGGGCCGGTCAAGGTGACGCGAAAGGTCAGCAAGTAACGGACTTAGCCAATGATTTATTGAAAATCAAGGATCTCGTTGAAAAATTAGAACAAAAAACGTCCCAATATGTTAGCAGTCAGTCCAACGGTACATTAAATGAGAAAGATGCGGTCAATCTTATACTGACTTTAATGAATGGTATGGTAGATTGGGCTAGCGAATTTGTTTCATCCAGAGCATCGTCGAATGGGCAAGTACAATAGTTGAAAACGTCTATGAAAAGACAAAAGGGCCGCAGAAAGCAGCTCTTTTGTCTTTTTTGTCGAATTTTAACTTAATTCATTAAGTGAACTTAATGAAAGGTTTGTTGATTTTTTAGGCGATTCGACAATATGTCCATATTTACAGATGGCAGAATGACCGATAAAGTAAAGTGTAGACAAAAAGAAAGAGACAAACCTGGATGGGGTGTTGGAATCGTGAGAGAAATCGATATTAATCACGTCATGAGTCAGCTTGGAATTCAGCCCACACAATGGCAAGAGCTTCGAGATCAACAAGAACAACAAGATGAAGTTGAGCGTACATGCATTATCGATACATCGATTGAAACTTCCTAATTACTTAATGACTCCCACGCCATCAAGTTTCACCTGTATATTCACGTTAAACTCTAACTCAGGATAAGAGCTTGCCACGCTTTCCATTCTTCTTTTACTGTGCCATAGTGATGCGCTCTATAATCCAATCCAAAGCCTAATGGGTCCACATTTGCTTTTGGAACTTCTTCAGCAAGTTTATGATCATGGTTTCGAGAGTTTTCGCAACGGCTTCTTCATTGCTTCGATGATGGGAAGGATGGGATCCAAACTCCTTTCTTTTTTTTGCGGTAAAAATCGAATAAATATTCCGAAACGATAATTCCCGATTCTACCCTCGTTCACCATGGTTTCTTTATATTCTCTTCCATAATCGATTGATTCATATCCTTCCTTTCCAAGCAAAGTTTTCCTCTTAGTTTATCTCGTTACGTCGGGACCTGTCCATTTGCGTTCTTGCCATTTGGTTTAATCAGATGAAGAAGCGGGTATGCTTGGGAATAGAAATGGTTCAGGATGGATGAGCTTAGCGAGGGAAGGAATAACCTAATGAAGACACTTGCCATCATTCCGGCTTATAACGAAGAAAAAACGATATCAGGCGTAGTGGCCTCCATAAAACGAGAGCAGCCTGATATGGATATTGTCATCGTCAATGATGGTTCAACGGATCGTACCTCAGCGGTTGCACGTGAGTTACAGCATGCGGCTGTAATCGATTTACCTGTCAATCTGGGCATCGGAGGCGCTATGCAAACGGGATACATGTACGCTGCAAGGAATGGCTACGATATCGCAATACAGATCGACGCAGATGGCCAACATGATCCAGAAGCGTTGACTCAAATTATGGAGCCAATCTTGACAGGGCATGTTGATTGCTGCATCGGTTCTCGGTTTCTGGTGAAGACCGCCTATCGTTCCGCTTGGAATCGAAGATTAGGGATTCTCTTTTTTACATGGATGATAAGTTGGATGATTGGTAAGACTTTCACTGATCCTACATCAGGCTTTAGAGCGGTGAACCGTCCCATCATTGAGTTGTTTGCAAGATATTACCCGGAGGATTATCCGGAAGTAGAGGCTGTAGTTTTACTGGAACGGCAGCAATTCAGAGTGAAAGAAGTATCTGTTTTAATGCATGCGAGGAAAGCGGGACAATCGTCCATTACCCCTGTGAAATCGCTTTACTATATGGTTAAAGTATCTCTAGCTGTATGTATGACAAGAATTCGTAATGTGAGTTGATGATTCGTGAATGTGTATGTTTGGGCAATCACTTTTTGTTTGGTGTTTATTTTCATTTCCATAGAGCTTATTCGTAGGCAAAAGCTGCAGGAGCAGTACGCCATTCTTTGGCTAGTACTAGGATTTATCATGGCATTGTTTAGTGTGTTTCCGAGCTTATTAGATTTGGTATCGCATAGAATGCATATCTACTACGCACCTTCGTTGCTATTTCTGGTGGGATTGTTATTCTCACTTGTATTTATTATGCATTTGACGCTAGTTATCTCTAAGCTTCATCGCAAATTAACCCGATTGATTCAAGAAGTTGCGCTGCTGCAGGAAGAATTACGAGGAAAGGGGTCTGAATGATATTGTCGATGGCTCCGATTCTCATTGTATTCCTAAATGTATGTTTTTTGGTCTGTGGTCAAATTGTATGGAAAATAGCACTCAATCGAACGCCATTAACAGGGATAGATAATTTAGCAACCGTATTAATGCAGCCTTATATTCTAGTAGGATGCTTACTTTATGGCATTGCTACGTTGATATGGTTCTATGCTCTTAGTCGATTCGATCTAAGCCGTGTTTATCCGCTCCAATCGATTGCGTATGTATTAGGTGCTTTGTTCGGTTGGTTGGTATTAAAGGAATCGTTTACATCATCGCAATGGTTAGGGCTGCTCTTCTTAGTTGGAGGCGCCTTCCTGTTGGCTAGATAGGTTCGTTCTAATAAGGAGAGTAGGGTCTTATGAAACGCGGAGTTTGGCTTGGCTTGTTGCTGCTTATGGTTGCAGCTCTTTATATACGCCTTCATTATGTGCTTGAAGCTGAATACCCACCACTTGAGTGGGATCAATTAGAGTACACGAAGACAGCGATTCAATTGCTAGAAAAAGGCATATTCGCCTATCGCGATACGGTGCCTAACTCACTCGTGACACCCGGATTTCCGCTGCTCTTAGCGGCTGTATTTAGTCTTACAGGCCATGAACAGCTGGAGCCGGCATTAATGGTCGTTCGTATCATGAACTGCTTTATTTCACTGGGAGCGATAGTATTCCTATTTCTGATTGGAAAAAGGCTGTTTAACCCCTTAACAGGGCTAATCGCCGGCGCTTTTGCCGCGGTGTATCCTTCTTACGTCTGGTCAACTTCACTCATCTTGACGGAGGTTCCGTTTTTGACTGTTTTTACAGGTTTGCTCTACATGCAGGTGCGCATCATACAAGATAACAAATGGCGGGATCATCTCTGGATGGGGGCGCTGCTTGGACTTTGCGTCCTTATTCGTCCGAATATACTTCCCCTAGCTGTTGTTCCCTATATGTTTCTTTGGGTGAAAGCGAAGAAAATAGACGCAGCCTATGGATTACTAGCAGCTGCGTCTTTTGCCTGTATGATGATGCCTTGGTGGATTCGGAATTGGATGACTTTTCATTCTTTTATTTTTATCGCCAAAGGGGAAGCGGGCAATCCGTTCCTAGGAGGAACGGACCCCTATTTCCGAGGTACAATCGATTGGGACCATATCGATAAAGATAATCAGTTCGCTGAAGGTATGAGACGGATAAAAGAAGGTTTGGCCCAGGAACCTTTGTTATGGATGAAATGGATGACAATTGGGAAATTACTCGTGTTTTTTAAAACGATGTGGGTGGGACCTTATCCTTTTTCCGTACCGGCTTGGTATGCGAATGCACTTACTCAGTTGCATACTTTCTTAATTGCTGCAGGCAGCATAGCGATGATCATTTTCAGCTTTCGCAAGCCTTCGGTTCAATATTTAACAGTGGCATTTCTCTTGTTTTTAGGTGTCCATATGGTATTTATTCCGGTGGATCGTTATTTGTACGGTATGCTTCCATTTCTGATGCTGAGCAGTGCCTATTTGATTACACAAGTCATCTACTTGCTTCATAGCGCCTGGACTACCTCTCTCCTGCAGCGGAGGGGGCTTTAAACACAAGCTGCTTCGCGCAGTATTCGATAATCTCGCTCCTACGAACGATCCCGATAAATTTATCGGAATCATCTACAATCGGCACGAAGTTCTGCACTTTGGCCAAATCGATAAGATCGACCATTTCGGCATGAATATGAACTGGCTTATTTTGGACACGCAGAGGAACCTCGGCCAGCACATGACGGTGAGCATTTTCAAAGCCAATTCCGTCTGAATTTTTGAGAAACCACAATAAATCTCCTTCGGTAACCGTACCTACATAATGACCATCATCGGAAAGAATAGGCACAGCAGTATAACGGTGATATTCCATACGTTCTAATGTTTGACGCAGCGTTGCTTGCAATGTCGTTGTTATAACTTCAGATTTAGGCAAAAGGAAAAAAGCAATATTCATTCATTAACACTCCTTAGAGTTTTCCGTAGGAAAACTTTCTTCGTAAGCATGGCCGAGTTTTCCGCAGGAAAACTTTCTTCAACATTTCTATTGTATCAAACTTTTCGAATAGAATCTAAACCTGTGATGGATGCTAGAAGTGAGGTGAAAGTTATGAATCGAGCATTGACAACAGCAGTGATTGGAATTGGTTCTGCTCAAGTAATGAAATTGCCACTTTTCTATTTGAAAACTAGAAAGTGGGATTGGTCACAGCTGACCCAAACAGGAGGAATGCCAAGCTCGCACTCCTCGGGGGTATCTGCACTTGCAACCTATATAGCGATGAAAAGAGGCCTTTCTGCGATCGATTTTGCCGTGAGTTCGGTTTTCGGAGCGGTCGTCATGTATGATGCGATGGGGATCCGGCGGGCTGCTGGAGAGATTGCGGTTGAAGTGAACGACCTTGATGAGCAAGTCGAGAGATTGGCTAAACAGCACCCAGGTTTGTACCATGCACGAAGACGTAAAGCCTTAAAGGAACGATTAGGTCATTTGCCAAGAGAAGTTGTGGGGGGAGCGCTTCTGGGTATTGCCATAGGTGCTTTTAGTTATATGCTGGAAAACAAGAAATAGTATGAACGGTACATGTGGACAACTTTTCTTGAATGGGATAAGATCAAGAAATGTTCTTAGAAAGGAAGAAGTTCACATGGAAATCATTCAAGTCACAACGAAAGATCAGTTACAAGCCTGTTTTGGAGTTCGGTTCAAAGTGTTCGTTGAAGAACAGCAAGTACCTGCGCACGAGGAAATTGATGAAAAAGATGAATCACCTGAAGCGTGCCATCATTTTCTTATGTTAGATGGAGATCAGCCTGTTGCAGCAGCTCGTTGGTATGAATATCAACCACAAACGGCTAAACTGCAGCGTGTAGCGGTTTTGAAAGAATACAGGGGCCAATCCCTAGGTAAACAATTGATTCTTGCAATGGAGCAGCAAGCTCGTGAAAAGCATTGTTCAGCTGCGATCCTCGACGCACAATGTCAAGCAGAGGGCTTTTATAGCCAACTTGGCTATAAAGTTATCTCGGATGAACCTTTCTATGACGCTGGCATCCTACATGTCAGAATGAAAAAACCGCTTTAAAGAAAAGCGGTTTTTTCATTCTGTGAATTTTCGTCAACTATTGGGAAGGTTATGATAAACCGAGTACCCTTTCCTAGTTCGCTCTCGACTTCCAAGGTCCCTTGGTGATCTTGAACGATTTTGTAGCAAATAGATAAACCAAGTCCGGTACCGGCTGCTTTTGTCGTGAAGAAGGGATGGAAGATCTTCTCTAACTGTTCACTTGGAATACCTGGACCGTTATCTGCAATAATTAATGTCGCGTTCTTCGGATCGCGGCTTAATTGCATGTGGATAATGCCGTTTTCTTCCATGGCTTCGCAAGCATTTTTAATAATATTAAGCAATAGCTGAATCATTTTATCTTGGTCCATCCATACGAGTATCGGATCCATCCATTCTTGATAATGAATTTCATGGCCGAAACGAGTAGCTTCTGATTCCATCAAGGCAATAACCTTAAGTACACACTCATGGAGAGAATCGACTTGGAAATCAATGCGATGGGGCTTTGAGAATTGGAGGAATTCTGCTGTTAAGTCACTCATCCGATCAATTTCATCCATGATCATTGTATACCAATTTTCAATATTGTAACCGTTTGCCTTGGAGATTTGCAGAAATCCCTTTACTGTTGTCAACGGATTTCGAATTTCATGAGCCATCCCGGATGCAAGCTCACCGACGACTCTCAGTTTTTCTGATCTGAGCATATGCTCTTCGCGCTTTAACCATGATTCACGTTTCTTCATGAATAAGTTATGCTCGGCTAATAAAATGAGATCATCCTTCGTCAAACCCTCTAGCGGATAATTAGCAATGCCATACGTGATCTGAATGCCAGTCAATTTAGGGAGTTCAGAATCAAGCTTTAGCTTGAAAGAAGTGGTTGAATCATGATCTGGATTAAGCGGCATGACGACAGCGAACTCATCACCACCGTACCTTGCTATAAAGAGGGAGTCTTTAAACAAGATTTGCAGGAGGTCTGCCATTTGCTTCAAAATGAAATTCCCCGCTTGAAACCCGCGAGTTGTATTCATTGCCTTCAGATCCGTACAATCAATAAGAATAAGAACAAGACTTTGCTTTTGCTGTATGTATTGTTCCAATCTGCGATGTGACTCTTCGTAATTATATAATCCTGTTAGCGAATCCTTTTGTGCAGATAAATATCGTTCATTTCTTAATGAATCTGCTTGTCTAATGGTAGAATAAGCTGCTCGTGTGAATAAGGCTACCGCGGTAAAAGCAAGTATACTATTAAGAGCATGAATCCATAGCATGTTTTTATTAGAAAAATCAATAATTAGATAAACATTGCAAAGATAAACGAGAGCATAGGACGCAGCTAACAACCAAGATTTTTTGCGACTTTCTTCTTTATAAATATCGAAGGAAAGTGTTAGGATGTACAAAGGAAGACAAAGATTTGAATGTCCGATGTAATGTAAAAAACCAATGAAAAGTAGGCGAAGCCAAGGGATTGCTGCATACTGCATTTGAAGTCTAAGACTGATGATGTAAAGGACCATTCCTACTAAAAGTAAGGGTATGTTAAGTGCAGTATGCAAAATAGTTGTGTATAGACAAAAAACAAGTGCATAGACATAAAAAATCCAATTGATAACCACCATATCATCTCCTGAATGTAACTAAACGCGGTCGCTCATCTTTGCATGGCCTCCATAGAGGTTTCTCACATCATTGTGACATGTTCTCTGTCTATGAACTAAATCCCTTCTAACAATAGTAAACAAAATTGAAAAGTATCACGCTTCTTCTCAAAAAAAAAAACCTTGAGGACAATTCATCCCTAGGTTTTGATCGTAAAATATAATTATTCCGGAATTTCAATCACTTCATGTTGATGGATGAAAGTCATGCTGCCTGTTTTTCCAACAAAATTCATCATATCATCGTCATAATGCATCAGATAGACTCGTTCCTGTACATAGTCAGGCAAGGTAAGTAATTCTTCCAATGTAGCATGAATAAAACCGTTTCCGCTTAGTTGACAATCGTGTAAAATGGTATGACAGTTTCTTTTGTTAACAATTTCTTGAACGAGAAGTTCCTCATTAAATTGGGTATCAGCACTATAGAACGTTCGGCCATTGATAAAAAGTGAGTAGTTAAGCTTATGAGGTATATGAAGTGTGGATATAAATTCAATGGTCAGACCAGGTTGGATGCTAGTAGGTACATTTTCTTCGATAAGGATGACTTCGAAATAATCCTCAAGTCTGCTGAAACCGTCTGCGGGATTATACATGCCGCCTTTTAGCGTGTTTTCCCAAAGGACCCCTGCTAGCGATTCTGTTAGGAAAAGTTTGGTTTTCTTATTCTTATATTGGTATAACAATCGAAAGGCGATTTCTTCTAATCCGCCCACATGATCGGCATGAATGTGCGAAATGATGATACCATCAATTTGGTCAGGCTGTACACCGATCTCATGAAGCGATCTTGGCGTTGTTGCCCCGCAGTCGATTAGGATGTTCATTTCATTTGAACGGATTAATGCGCTTGTATTGTAAAATGTTTTGGCAAACGCACTGCCGGTTCCCAACATTTGAATTTGCAAACTCATTCAGCAGCCTCCATTGTTCGACAAAAACCATCTTTTTCTAATGTAGCATGGGAGGTTGCGGAATTTCAACCATTATGTGCAGACACTTTTGAATGAATAGAGCCAATACTATACAAAAATGAATAAATTAAGGCGGGTAAACCCTATATTTTATCTAATTAAAAGGTGTTGATTCCTTCATGATTTGGATGGTTAGTAGTATTTTGTTTGTTCTTGTCTGTCTAGCTCTAATAGGTATATCGGTCTATGTAGGTTGGCAGCTCACACATCCGCAACGTAAGCCGGTTGATGCCTCGCCTGACGACTATGGTTTGCACATGGAGAATATTAGTTTCCCAAGCCGATCTGGAGATGTCCGATTAGATGGATGGTTTTTGAAGTCTCCTTATGCTCCAACTGATGCTAATCCAATGACCGTTATTATGTCTCATGGTTATGCAGGAACACGTCTGGAAAAAGGGCTTCCGGCGCTGGCTTTGGCTAAATCCATTGTCGAAGCAGGCTATCATGTGCTTATGTTTGATTTTCGGAACTCGGGGAAATCGGAAGGAAAAATAACTACGGTAGGTTTTTTGGAAAAGCAAGATGTACTCGGTGCTATCGACTGGGTTCAGGAGCACGAACCAAGTAAAATCTGCTTGATCGGCTTTTCAATGGGCGGAAGTACATCCATCTTAGCAGCAGCCGAAGAGAGGGCTGTGTTAGGGGTCATCACAGATAGTGCCTTTAGTCAGCTCAGTCCTTACTTGAGGGACAATTTGCCTGTATGGTCTAATCTTCCGCGGATTCCTTTTACACCTTTAATTCTACTTATTTTACCTAGATTAATTGGTATCAACCCACATCGCGTTGATGCGCTTGCCGCGGTAGATCACATTTATCCTAGGTCGATTCTATTTATTCATAGTCGAGATGATGAGGCTATTCCTTGGTCTAACAGTGAAGGAATGTGGAGCCGTCACCCGGATGCATTTGAACTTTGGGTCACACAAAAAGCGGGGCATGTCGGCTCCTATCACATGCAGCCGGAGGCTTATACAAAGCGTGTTCTGGATTTTTTATCAAAATTTAATAATCATCGCAACTCTTCTTAATCATCGGAGTATAAAGATGCAGACACAAAGATTACTAACAAGAGCTGGAGGTTACGCGAATGAAAGTTCAACGGATTTTAGCGTTGATGCTGATGTTTTTTGTTCTAAGTACGGCTGCAGTGGTGGCTTCATCGATATGGGGGGATTTTAAAGGAAATAATATTGCCCGATTAATCGTTAATGAAGAGACGGTGGAATTCGGGGATTCAGATGTTCCGCCTCTTATTGTTGATGGTAAAACCGTTCTGCCGCTGCGCGCAGTAAGTGATGCGCTTCAAGCATTGGTGAAATGGGATAACTCGAACAAGACTGCCTACTTATACAAACCAAATGTGCACATGTTCTTTACGACTGAGGTGCGCAAAGACTCCGCTATCGTTCCTTTTGGTGTTGTAGAGAAGGGCAAGGAAGCAGACTTTATCGTTTTTGCTCAAGTCGATAATTTGAAGACAAGCATTAATTCTGTGCGGGTTTCTGTTGTATCACCAAGTGGGAAGAGCGTTATTACACCGGTTGTAAAATCAATCTCGGAATCCAAAGAATCGTTTTGGTTGAAAGTACCTTTGTATGGCGTTTCCTTTAACGAGGCGGGTACGTACGTCGTTAAATTTGCCATGAAGCAAGATGGTTCTAACGACTACTCAGTCGTATCTGAGAAGCAGATTCAATCCGAGTAGGAAAAGCAAACTCGAAAGTGGTTTGACCTCTTATTATGAAAATGTTAGGATAATTAAGTAACTAATTATTCGACGAAATGAGGTTCTGCCTGTGAGCGATGATAAGCATGATCATGTACACGGCCCGGACTGTGACCACGATCACGAGCAAGGGGAAGATGTTTTTATCGTAACGGACGAGAACGGTGAAGAGCATGAGATGGTGATGGTTTACACCTTCCAATCTCAAGAACAGGCTTATGCTGTGTTGCTCGATCGCAACGATCCTGAAGCTGACGGTGTTATTTTCCGTGTTGAAGAAGAGGACGACGATGCCTTCCTTGTCAACATTGAAGATGAAGAAGAGTGGGAACGTGTAGTGACTATTTACAATGAGATCGTAGCTCAAGAAGGCGAAGAATAAGAGCTATACATAAGAACCCCCTAGCAGAATAATCTGTTAGGGGGTTTCTGTTTGCATACATTCATTTTCTAGGATTGAAATACATGATTCTGCCGTTGAATAGATGAAGTTCAGCTTTCAGCAGTTTACTAAGGTATTTGCAGAATTCATTGCCCTTGCTTTTGTCGCCATGTGTGGCGTCGTCGGGCAACACGACTTGCACATAATGCTGCTCTTTCTCTTGGATCTGCTCATTCCCAACACCAATCACTATATATTTGTATAGAGGATTGATACCTTTCAGGTAGAACCATTTGCCTTCGCCTTCCGGCTTCGTCTCAATGGTATAAGGGAATCCGGCCTCGTCATATTCCCAGCCAAGCTGCTTGGCTGTCTGACTGAGCTGATCACGGTAATGCAGCAGCCTTTCCTTTAGTTCATCTAAGGTGAGTGCGGCAACTGTGGATCCTGTTACGAATTTAATATAAGCGCTTTGAGCCATTCCTTGTTCACCTCATTCGCTAAACATCACCAACATCATAGCATCATGTAAACGGTTTTACAATATATACACCGCTCTAGGCGGATACTAGAAAATCGCTTGTGTTTCTACGATTACCTTCACATTTTGAACACTGCGGTCCTCAGGTCCTTTTACAGGCAACCCAACTTCTACATGCTCCACAATGTAATCAATAAGCTCTTGGGTAATCACTTCACCTGGAAGCAAAATGGGAATGCCAGGTGGGTACACGTATATGAATTCGGCAATGATGCGGTCCGCAGCGTCTTTGAATGGAAGTATTTCGGTTTCGCCATAGAAGGCATCCCGTGGTGTCAAAGTTAATTGCGGAATTGCAGGAACTTTGATTACGACTTCCTTGACTTCGACAACGTCATCATTCATATGAGAGAGCTCGCGTAAGGCATCCAATAGGGTGTCGACGTTCTCTTGGGTATCACCCGGCGTTATTAGACACAGGATGTTGTACATGTCACTCATCTCGACTTCAATATTGTAATGATCGCGCAACCAGTTCTCGACTTCAAAGCCAGTGATGCCAAGCTTGCGAACGTGTACGCATATTTTCGTCGGATCATAGTTGTAAGTCGCCTCTTCACCCAAAATCTCTTCCCCGAAGCAGTAGAGGTTGCTGATTTCGTTGATCTGTTTTCTTGTGTACTGAGCAAGTTCTATCGTGCGCTCGGCCATTGCATAGCCATTTAACGCCAAATGTCTGCGGGCAGTATCTAATGAGGCTAACAATATATAAGAAGTTGAAGTTGTTGTAAGCATCGAAATAATGGTCTGGATCCGCTTTGGATTAACACGATTCCCTTTCACGTTAAGAACTGAGCTTTGTGTCATGGAACCACCTAGCTTATGCACGCTGGTCGCGGCCATATCGGCTCCGGCTTCCATCGCAGACATCGGCAATTTATCATGGAAATGAATGAGCACGCCATGTGCTTCATCCACAAGGACAGGCATGTTATAGCTGTGAACAAGGTCAACAATCTCTTTAAGATTAGTACATACGCCATAGTAGGTGGGATTGATAACTAGAACAGCTTTGGCATCCGGATGCTTTTCGAGTGCGCGGCGAACAGAACGTGTCGGAATTCCGTGATCAATACCTAAGTTCTTATCACGAGCAGGTTGGATGAAAACGGGCTTAGCGCCTACGAAAATAATCGCGGCCAATACGGATTTATGTACATTCCGCGGAACGATAATTTTATCGCCTTCCGAGCAAACGGTCATAATCATGGTCATAATGGCGCCGCTTGTCCCTTGTACGGAGAAGAACGTGTGATCCGCTCCATAGGCGTGTGCAGCAAGTTTCTGAGCTTCTTCAATCACGCCCATTGGTTGATGTAGGTCATCCAGCGGTGCTATATTGATGAGGTCGATAGACAGCGCGTTGTCCCCAATAAAGGAACGAAACTCCGGGTCCATGCCGACTCCTTTTTTATGGCCTGGAATATGGAATTGAATTGGATTTTTCTCAGCATGTGTGAGCAGTGCAGTGAACAGGGGGGTACGGGTATGATCCACCTGATTATCGCTTCCCTTCTATAGTGGATTGCTTGTCGAACATTGCAACAAACAAAATGAGTATATCAAAATAGAGATTTCATGCAAGCTAATTTTTTGAAAATAGTTTGTGCTAGTTCAGGTAAAACTAACAGCAACTTGTAAAAATACGCCAAAATAAGGAGAAATCTTATGGTTTGGATGCAAAAATGGCGGAATAATCGCTTGTTTTCCCCATTTGTGATCGAATTGTTAATTATTATGTTTGTCGTCGAATTTGTGAAGGGAGCCTTACTTTTAACGATTTTACCCGTATATATGAAAACGACATTAGGTGCTTCCGCATTTATTATCGGCTGGACGCTAGCTGCTCAATATATTGGTGATAATGTGCTTCGTACACCCGTTGGCTGGATTATTGACAAGTTGGGTTACCGAACAACCATGCTTACAGGTGTGCTGCTGACATTTGTTTCAGTCATTCTAATTGCAACGACA
The DNA here is from genome assembly GCF_013141785.1 of Paenibacillus germinis. Taxonomy (NCBI): domain Bacteria; kingdom Bacillati; phylum Bacillota; class Bacilli; order Caryophanales; family Paenibacillaceae; genus Paenibacillus; species Paenibacillus germinis. The sequence goes on along the minus strand of NZ_WHOC01000019.1, from coordinate 469,176 downwards.
TCTCAGTATATCTGGATGATCGTAGGATGTGCGCTTCTTGGCTTTGGTACGGCGCCATTATGGCCTTGTGTGATCACAGGAACGACGGAAGTGGCCGGCGATGATGGTAAAGCCACGATCATGAGCGTTGTCTATATGGCTTGGCTCTCGGGCGTTGGACTGGGACCGGTAGCGATTAACTTTTTCGTTGGAGAAAATAACTACGGCACCGGATTTCGATTATTGATCGGCTGTATGACGGTTGTCGTTATTGTTGCGCTCATGCTTCCAAGAAAGAATGGCGTGGCAAAAACGGATGGAGAGGGCAGGGCGGAGAAAGCCCTGGTTTCTAACCGAGCTGCTGTAGCACCACTCTTGGAGCGGATAAAAACATATCTAAGTGAAGTACGGCGCTCTATGTCTGTTAGCCCGCTGTTATTCCCCGCGATGTTCCTGCAAACGTTCGCTCTTGGTATTCTGACACCCATTCTCACACTCTATGCCAAAGAGGTATTGATGCTTACATCTTTTCAATACAGCATGTTTCTAATTGCTGGTGGAGCTGTTACTGTCATTTTCTTAGTTCCGATGGGGAAATTGGTTGATCGTCTAGGCATTCGTCCATTTTTGGTCGCAGGTTTTATGCTAAGCGCTTCTGCACTTTTGTTGTTTACCTTCGCGAAGTCAATGATGCTGCTTTATGCATTGGTTGCCGTTCTTGGGGCGGGCTATGCCTTCATTATTCCTTCTTGGAATGCGCTCATTGCATCAGCCATTCCACCGGAGAAACGAGGCGCAGTTTGGGGCTTCTTCCTAACCATAGAAGGACTGGGGATGATCATTGGGCCGATCGTTTCTGGTAAGCTTTGGGATGTGTATGGCTATCATGCACCATTCTTGATGAGTGGCCTAGTCCTGGTACTGCTGCTTGTTCTTCAAATGTTCATTTCCATCCCCAAAAAAGGTATGGTACGATAAGGGAAAATGTTTCGTTTGGAGGATTATAAGCATCATGAATAAACAGATTGGAATCATCATGCTGTTGTTGATGACTATATTCGTAGGTTTCGGGATCATCATTCCTGTACTGCCGGAAGTTGTTAAAGGTGCAGGCGCTGAATATCATAACGCGCTGCTATTGTCGGTCTATTCCGCAGCTTCTTTTCTCATGTCCCCCATTTGGGGAGGACTATCGGATCGCATCGGACGCAGACCGATTATCTTAATTGGTCTGCTTGGGTTTAGTGTTAGCTTTTTGATATTTGGATTCGCCGACGGTAATCTGTGGATCATGTACGTATCCCGCATTCTAGGCGGATTATTTTCAGGAGCAGCAACGGCTTGTGCTGTGGCGTATGTAGCTGATATTACAACCGCAGAGAATCGGACAAAAGGCATGGGTATGGTGGGGATGTCGATTGGGTTAGGCTTTATCTTCGGTCCAGCAATCGGCGGTATTTTAAGCCGCTGGGGGACTTACCTTCCATTCTTTGTAGCTTCTGGACTCGCACTAGCTTCCTTTGTTTTTGCATTTGCTATACTGAAAGAATCGCTGTCCGTAGACAAACGCACCTCCGTGAAGGAGAAAGCTCCATCTAGATGGACAGCTTTCGCTGGGGCATCGAAGTACCTCTATGTGTTATCATTCTTCGTATCTTTCACATTGGCAGGGTTGGAAGCGACACTACAGTATTATCAAATGGACAAGATTGGCGCAACGCCATTCGATATCGGCATGATGTTCTTAGCAAGCGGTATTGTTGGCGCCTTAATCCAAGGCGGCGTTGTTCGCCGTTTGGTCAAACAGGGAGCCGAGCAGCGTGTGATCGGCATCGGGCTATTGCTATCAGCTGCAGGGTTCTTCCTGCTGCTGTACTCGAGCAGCGTCGTTACCGCTGCGATTTACTTATCGGTCTTCGGCGCAGGTAACGCCCTCATACGCCCGTGTGTGACGTCGCTGATTACACAGCGAACGAAAGTAGGTCAGGGCGTTGCGACGGGCCTCAGCTCCTCTATGGACAGTCTGGGCCGCATTGCAGGCCCGCTCCTCGGCGGAGCGGTATTCGCTATCGCGCATTCGCTGCCGTTCATTATCGGCGGCGTGCTCTGCTTAGCAGCGATCCTGTTGCTGCAGCGCTTCGTGCTTGTAGATCGTCAGACGCGGGCGCAACAGCAAACCGCCTGACAGATAAAAAAAGCTGTACACTAGCTTCCCAATGGGGGAAGACTGGTGTGCAGCTTTTTTTTGTTTAGCGGCAAGTTATGGCTTGCGAGGCGATAAGCCGTGCATGATGAAGTTAATCGTGTACTCGATTTCTTGGGATTCATCCCATTCTGAATCTGGTGCAAACAAAAATCGAGTAATCAAGAAGCCAATGATTGTAGAGGCAATGAGTCGCATGCTCGTAGCTTCGGGAAGTTCGATTAATTGACCCTCAGCCTGAAAATGACGTATGGCTTTATAAGCTTTTTCCAGCACTAATACGGCAACGGTTTCCTTAAACTTTTCACGCAGTTCCGTATGGAAAGGGATTTCATGCATGAAAATTTTGATAACAGGAAAATTTTTACGGGCGAATTCTAATCGGTTCACCGTGATGGCTCGTAAGAATTGTTCAACATCAGGATAATCAGCTTCCAACACTTTGGTAAAATCTTTCACTGCAAACGGTGCAATGAGCTTCGTCATAATGGGGGCAACGATCGAGAGCAGCAGTTCTTTTTTCGTTTTATAATGACGGAATATGGTACCTTCCGCTACGCCAGCTTTTTGGGCAATTTCACTTGTCGAGGAGCCTGCGAATCCTTTCTCAGAGAAAATCTCTACGGCCGCTTGAACAATTTTTATCTGTTTATCGGTCATCTTTTCTTCCTCGTCATTTAGACGCAGAAGCTCAGTTAACCATGGTTCAACTTGGGACAATGTGTTCACCTCTTCATTTAGCAAAACTGGTCTTGCAACATAAGACATCCTAACATTATATCTTACGGTGCTTCCTGAGTGCCACTATGTTTAAGATCATGAAGCAAATCGTGAATGCTGCTAACACGAGAACGTCCAACCAAATACGATCCCAACCTGCACCGCGGATCATAATATTCCTTAGGGCATCTGCTCCGTATTTAAGCGGCATGATGACACCGATCCAACGAAGGTATACTGACATCGTATCGAGGCTGAATAAGCCTGAGAAGAATACCTGGGGTACGATAATGAGCGGAATGAACTGAATCATCTGGAATTCATTGTTTGCGAAAGCAGAAATCAGCGTTCCTAGTGATAGGGCAGCCAGCGCAAGCAGGACCGTGATCAGCAAAACATACCAGAAAGATCCGACCATCATTAGACCCAGCACGCTAGTGGCGAACCATGCAATGAGCGTTGCTTGGAGTGTTGTAAATATACCGAAGCCAAGAATATAGCCGACAACGATTTCCCACCGACGAAGCGGTGTAGCCAACAGTCGTTCTAAGGTTCCGCCGGTTCGTTCTCTCAAGAAGGAAACGCCAGAGAGCAGGAAGACGAAGAAAAAGACGAAAAAGCCAATGAGAACAGGACCGAAATTGTCAAAAGCCGCCATATCGGCAGAGCCATGCAAATAGGTGATGGTTGGCGCTTGTAAATTGGAGCTGGAGTTAGCGTTAGAGATCGCTGCGCTTTGTAATGCTTTTTGAAGCAAGAACAGCACAGCTCTATTTTTACTGGGGTCACTTCCTTCCAAGGTCACCTGCGGTGCTGCCCCATTCATCGCAATGATGGCATCTAAATGCACAGCGTCTAGCTCAGTTTGGGCTTCATCTGCCGTGTAGGTTATTACTTCAGCATTAAGCTCCTGCAGTTTTTGAATGAGCGGAGCGGGGACATTAACAGCGCCTAGTTTAGGGACATAAGTGTTGCCGTTAAACACTAATGACATCATAAATAGAATTAACATTGGAGCTACAAGCATCATCATTAAAGTTCGTTTGTCGTGAAAGAACTGGCGTAAAATACGGATCACAATCGCGCGAATTCTCATTGCTTGACACCTCCATAATAAAGGAATGCTTCTTCAATCGTTGCGGAGGAAGTAGCTTGTTTTAACTCATCCGGTGTTCCTACTGCAGTGAGTATGCCGTCACGGATCATCCCAAGCTGATGACATTTGTCAGCTTCATCCATCACGTGGGTGGTGACAAGAATCGTTGTGCCCTGCTGGCTGAGATTCGTCAACTCTTGCCAAATTGATTTCCTTAAGACAGGGTCAATTCCCACCGTAGGCTCATCGAGAATTAGAATGCCTGGCTCATGCAGCAAAGATATAGCAAGCGATAAGCGGCGCTTCATTCCTCCGGAATAGTTGGAAATCTGCTTCTTCAAATGTGATCCTAGATCAACAAGCTCCATGACGTCATGGATGCGCTGCTTGCGCTTTGTACCCGTTAACCCATACAAAGAAGCGAAAAACTCCAAATTCTCCTGAGCGGTTAGTTCTGCATATAGGGCATCCGATTGCGCCATGTAGCCGATTTTCGATAGCATAGCTAACTGGGGCATCTGCTGCCCAAGCACATGAACGGTACCAGAAGTGGGAACATCAATGCCAGCAATCATACGTACAAGCGTTGTTTTCCCTGATCCGGAAGGGCCGAGCAATCCGAAAATCTGGGCCTTCGGTACAGCCAGAGTAATGCCATTCAGAACAACCTTTTCGTCAAATTGCTTGCTGACACCATGCAATTGAATAGATATGTCCGTTGTCATAGTCTTGCACCTCTTTCAGAAGTGAGTAATCACTCATTATTGTTGATGCACTCATCATACGCTATCTTATGATCATTGTGAAGTGAGTAATCACTCATTTTTGAAGATATTTATTAAATGGATAAAAAAAGGGGGGATCACAAACCCTGACGTTGCACTACAGCTCAACAAACAACAAAATAAACGCCTTGCGCTGCCCTTAAATGAGAGTGTTCATAAAGGTTGATACAAAGCAAGCTACACCCAAGAGACTCCAAATTTTGAATTAGAGTCGTTCAGCAACATTGTGAAGGGTTATGGGCTAAAGTGGTTATCAATGTTGAGCACTCGCACCATTCGGGCAACCACAACCAATACTTAGAACATGCATCAATTCGAGCAACTTTAATTTACTGCAACAATATACCTTCCTCAACCTGTTTTAGCCTGCTACTGTTGTATTTCGTACAACAATTCGAGCTCATTTGTTCCCAAATAGCCTGATTAAGGCCCAATTGATGCGCTTTTATACGAAAATAAAAACGTAAAAGCACATTATTTTCATTCTTGGGGGTGGCGTCGTAGACGTCATGTTTGTTTTTACAACATCAATCAACCGAGAATATGGATTCATTCCTGAGCTTCGTCGCCTTACCCCAAATAGCAAAAAGGCATCCCAGAGGAATGCCTTTTTGCTATCACTTTCAACTATCAGTCTTTGACTTTCGCGTCTTTCTTCCGTTCAACCCATTTCTCAATAGATGGGGTTAACTGGTCCTTAATGGACGCTACTAGCTTGTCCTTCGAAATGCCCTTAGACTGGGCAATCTCAGCCAGTGATTTGCCTGAGCGGAGCTGGGCGTGAAGCTCGTCCGTGCTTAAACCGAGAGTCTTAGCGAGCTTCTCTGTATCTGGCTTCAGTCCAAACTTATGCCACTTCCCACGGCCATCATGACCATCTAACAGGTTTTTCTCGTTGAGGATGAACTTCAAATGCTCACTGAGCTTCATCTTCATGTGTTCGCCTTGATCTGCTGTCAGCTTGCCATCTTTGACGGCCGCTTCAATTTTGCCTGTTCGAAGCTGCTGCAGTTTGGCAGTCAAGTCGGCTTCACTGATGCCTTTGTCTGCAGCTGCTTCTACGATGCTTTTGCCGTTCTTCAGCGCTTTGACGAGAACTTCCTTGTCAATGCCGATGACAGTAGCAGACTCATCGACAATTGGCCATTTTCGGCGATGACCGCCTTGCTCCTTCTCATCGGTCTGATGCAAACGAATGGTTTGTTCCTGATCCTCAGAAGGAGATTGAGCGGCAGCCGTTATGGAGGGAAGAGCACTGCAGCCAAGAGCGATTGTGAAAGCAATTGAGCTCACCATTAGCTTTTTCATATACGTAGGGTTCATACTAGTTGGATCCCTCCTTTCCTGTTGGATTAGGACTACAGCGCTTAGTCTGTGCAGGAGGGGTTAATTTTACTTTAAAGGAACATTAGTCCCACATAAAAATTTCCATAAATTCGAATTACTTTGCGTTCACAGCCATCTTGTAAAGAGGGATGAGCTTCTCGAAGGTTTGTTTAATAAGCAGCTCAAGTTCAGCTGGTTTCTCTAGCACTGGATCCTTGAAACTGAGGTTGCGGCCGATAAGCAGCTCTGCTTTTTTGACATCGCGGAAACGAATTAGTGCGTCGTTCCAGCCGCTGCGGTCTAAATCGGCAAGGGAGGTAACGTCTTTTTTCATATGGTCGAAGGAAAGGACGAAATCGGATGGAATTTCCCTTTGCAAACGGTCGATTTCTTTCATGTACGTAGTCGCAATGTTACTTTTATTCGGGAGTTCATAAATAAGTGCCAACCAGATAAAAACACGATCATCAAATAGACCGACTTGGAAGTGAGGTACCTGTTTATACCCTCGTTTGTTTGGACAAATCGCCAACCAAGTATCAACGGGAGGATTCACTTTGCGTCTTAAGTGTTTAGCGATATGTAGGAACATTTCTGTACCGGAAAGGACGGACAAATCCTGGGTCAAAGAATCACCTAATGCTTTAAATTTAGGCTGAATGCGTTCTCGAATGGCTTCCATACGTCCATCGAGACCTTCTATAGCAAAGGTATCGAAATCATGCTGTGCAAATCCAGTGAAACTCATCTGATTAATTCCTCTTTTCAATTACGTTTTCAATTATTCTAAAGCAATTCGTGTATTCCCGCAATGATTACGAGTTTCGTAGAAAGGGAGTAGGCCATTGGACCGATTTTATGGCAGAAAAGCAGGAAAAAAGTGGAACCATGCCGAAATATGAGGTAACTATCAATTAGGAAGACAGGAGAATTTATACTTATGCGTATGTCAAAATGGTCCAAAATTGCGGTACTTGGTACTTTAATGGGAACTTGTTTCACAGCAGGTGTTTATGCACAGGATGTGCTGCAACGCGTTGATGCTTACCTAAGAAATGATTTTAAAGTCGTCGTGAACGGGCAAGAAGTGAAGCTGGCGAATCCGCCTTTAATTTATAATAATTCCAGTTATTTGCCTGTGAAGGAGCTAGGAACTTACCTAGGAGCGGTTGTCAATTGGAAGGATAGCACGAAAACAATCTATCTGAATTCCCGTGTTAATCCCCAGCAGCCTGCGGAAGGTAACGAAACGAATTATACAGAAATTGTGCTGCAATACCCATATCCACAGTACTTGGATTATTTAGGAGGGACTTACCCGGTTCTTGTTAATATGACGGATCAGACGTATTACCGATTGAAAGATTTGGACCGAATGGGTGTCTCTACAGGCGGATTGCGGAAAGCGAAGGAAAAGTATTCAGAGGATATCTATGTCAGCGAAGAAGAAATGAAAAAGAGCTGGAAAGAAACGCCGCAAATTTCCTATCTCATGAATGAACCTATCGTCATTACAGGGGAGCAGGATCCAGTCAAGCTCAAGACAATCAGAGAATACGTGGAAGGTTTCCGATACTATGAGATCAATAAAGTACCTTACATGACGAATCCGATTATCATTGATGCGCTGCCTGAAGAGAATACATACAGCTACTTACTTACGGAAAATGGGCATTTCTATCGTACAACTCTTAAACTAACGCAAATAAATGGCAATAATAATAAGCCTGATTATGTGGTTGGAAGCTCCTCCAAAGAGGACATCCAGGTGACGAGAGTTAAATAATTAACTACTGGTGCCAGATTGCTTTTTTAAATAGAAAATAGCAATTTGCGTGCGATCTCGGAGGTTCAGCTTGCTGAGAATTTCCGTAATATAATTCTTAACGGTACCTTCGCTCAGGAATAGCTCCTGGGCGATTTCTTTATTAGATAGACCTTCAGCAATTTTTGCTACGACTGCTTGTTCGCTGGCTGTTAATCCATATCCACTAAGTGGTTTGGGTGCAGGTACGTTTGGAGATGAACTAGCGCTGATAAAAGTCGTCAATTTCTTGGCAATATCCGCATGAATAAGTAGATTGCCTTGTTCTACCGTCTTGATTCCCTGAATAATCCGATCCGGCGAAATATTTTTGAGCAGATAACCGCTGGCTCCGTTTCGTAAGGCCTGAACGATAAATTCATCATCGTCGAATGTGGTCAGAATAAGCACAGCAATATTCGGATAAGCTTGCTTAATCTTCAATGTGCCTTGTACACCGTCACAGATTGGCATTCGAATATCCATAAGGACAACATCAACCTTGACGCCGTTCTGGATAAAAGCAAGAGCTTCGTCTCCATGCGTACACGTGCCAACGACCCTAATATTTTCGTCAAGTCCAATGATTAATTGTAAGCTTTCGCGGATGAATGGATCATCGTCTGTAATGAGCACATGAATCATGCTGTGTTCAACCCTTTCTTAGGTAGATTCAATTTGGCGAAAAGTGGGCAAGACAGTCTTCACTGTATATCGATCCTCGATCGACACAGTAAGCTGACCGCCAATGAGCTTGCTTCGTTCTTCCATGCCTGACATTCCGAGGCCGTTCATACTACGCTCATTAGGCAGTTTACCGTTATTCGAAATACACATTGTAATCTGTTTGGATTCATACGTTAACTGAATTAGAATCTGGGTTGCGGACCCGTGACGAATGGCATTCGTGATGGCTTCTTGCGCATTACGGTATAGAATGAACTCTAGACTCGGATACAGCACGTAGGGCATACCTTGCATCTCAACTTCGATAGATATTCCTTTATCTGCTATCAGTCCTTCAATGAGCTTCCCCAGCGAGTAAGTTTGCAACGTTTCTTCATCTGGTTTCAGTCTACGTACGGTTGAGCGCAGCAGTTCCATGCTTTCTGTTAACTGGTCACGGACCGACATTAACATGTCTACGCCTTTCTTCTGTTGAGTTGGAAGGATCTGCAAGGATGCTTCCATCATCATTTTGAGCCGGATCAGCTTATGTCCCAATTCATCATGAATATCTCGGGAAATCCGATTGCGTTCGTCCGTTTGTGCGATGTTTTCGACTTTTCGGGCGTAATCCATTAACTGAACGCGAGCTTCGTCCAGCTCGTAATGCTGCCTCCGAAGCCTATCGTAGAGCAGCTCAATTTCCTCTTTGTTTTGCTCAGTCTGGAGCATCTGCAGCAGGAGCATCGTCAGAGACAAGAAGATGAGATTGGCAATAAGGTAGTAGCTGCTTGGCTGACTATGTAAGGACATGTTCAATAGAATCAAGTGAATACTCACGAAATAGTAACGAATATGACTATTTACGGTGGTTATATAGGATAAGAGCGTGGAGTAAAAGGTGATGAACAAAATGCCGTCATAGTGATAACACATCCATCCACTGAATCCGATTTCGAGTAAAAGCATCCATGCTGATCTCGAGAATATCGTTCTGCGCAGTTCAGCGATCCAAATGAATAAAAGAATGAGGAAAACATACATGCCATTGGATGAATAGCTTTCGAGATACATCGAGGCAATCGCTGGAATGAGAATGAGTAAATAACGGGTTAACGAGCGTAATTGTGTCAATCGATTTCCTTCCTTTGCAGGGCAAGTATTAGCAAAGTATACCATACAAACCAAGTGGGTTAACACGTCTAATAGACAGATAATGACTTTTGTCACCTTTGAATAATGACTTATTCTACCTGTTAACGGGATTCCTTGGAGATACAATGATTGTAATAACACCTGTTGGAAAAAGGGGAAACGGAAAAGGGAGAGGATCTTGTGAGCTTTGTTCAAATAAAAAATGTTGTCAAAAAGTATAGCAATCAAATTTCTGTCGATCATTTGAATTTATCGATTCATGAAGGTGAAATTTTCGGATTGTTAGGCCCGAATGGGGCCGGGAAAAGCACAACGATCAAAATGCTGAGCGGCCTGCTCAAAATTGATCAAGGCGAAATGTTTGTTGATGGGCTCTCGGTTGCGAAAGATACCATTGAAGTGAAACGGAGAATTGGTCTTGTTCCACAAGAGCTCGCAATCTTCGAAAACCTAACAGCAAGAGAAAATGTCACTTTTTTTGCAAAATTATATGGATTAAGAGGTAAACTGCTGAAAGAAAGAGTGGAGGAAGCGCTAGAATTTGTAGGATTATTGGATCGCGCTCGTGATAGACCAAGTTCCTTTTCCGGCGGGATGAAGCGAAGGTTGAATATTGCGTGTGCAATAATGCATCGTCCAAAGCTGATTATTATGGATGAACCTACCGTTGGCATCGATCCTCAGTCCCGAAACCACATTCTGGAATCAGTTAGGACACTTAACCGTATGGGCTCAACGATCATTTATACCTCACACTACATGGAGGAAGTGTCTGCGATATCCACACGGGTCGGCATCATGGATCATGGGCATCTCATTGCTTGTGGGACTCAAGAAGAATTGCGCGGTAAAGTTGAGCAGGACAATAAAATTATCATTCAAGCAGCTAACCTGAAGGAAGAAGCCGTCAAAGAATTAAGGGATCATCCGCGGATTAAGCAAGTCACTATTCAAGAACAGGCACTTGAGCTGCTGGTGGGTTCCTCGCAAGCCTTTTTGCAGGATATCCTGTTCATCCTTTCCAAACACGAAGTGAAAATTCAATCGCTCACGCAGGTGGAGCCTGATCTTGAGGCATTATTTCTGTCGTTGACCGGAAGAACCTTACGGGATTAGGAGGAGGTCATCATGCCGATTTGGATTATTGCTAAGTATGAAATATTGCGTTTTATGCGCATGCGTTATGTACTCATTATTCAGTTTTTGATGCCGCTTTTACTTATATTCATTTTGGGTTCGGCGCTATCAGGCGCTTTTAAAATGGAAGATCGTACACTGAAGCCCGTTAAGGTAGATGTGGTGCAGTCTGATTCAGGAGTCTTAAGCGCAGGGTTTAAAAGCTTTCTCAGTACACCGGAGATAATGAAGATCATACAGCCTTTGAACATTCAATCACGTGATGAAGCGGTAAAACGGCTCAAGTCAGGGGATTCGGATTTTGCACTCATTATTCCAAGTGATTTTAGCAGCCGCGTGCTTGAAGGAAAAGAAGCGGAGTGGGAGATGATACTAGGCCAGGATTATGGGCAGAATTTGACCGCTAAGATGACGCTTCGCTCCTTTTTGGATCAAGTTAATTACATGCAATCGGCGATTATTTCAGCAGGCCCCGGGGCTGCGGAGCTATTGCAGAAACAAGGTAGTGACGGTTCATTCAAACCGATATCGGAGGCTTCTTCGCATGTACGGCTAGGCAAGCTTACTTCTTCTAATTCCAACTATACGGCAATGCAGTATTACACAGCGTCTATGCTAGTCATGTTTTTGTTATACTCGGGCATGGGGGCGGCATTGGGTTTGCAAGGAGAGAAAGAAAGGCACACGTTATCCCGATTAAATGCGATGCCCATTCATGAATATCAAATTTTATTGGGTAAAATCATAGGAAGTATCTTCAGTTCGATCGTCCAGGCAGCGCTCGTTATTGGTGCAACCATTCTGTTTTATGGTGTCGATTGGGGAAATGACTTCTTCCACCTCTTCCTGATTTGCTTATTGATTATCGTCGCTTCGATGAGCCTAGCTATATTGATTATGCTGGCAGCGAAATCGTCTAAAGCAATCAGTACGACGTTCCAAATGATCATTCTTGCCATGACTTTCCTAAGTGGAGGCTTCACACCTCTACCAGAAGGTCTTCTGCAGCGGATGGGTGAGTTTACGCTCAATCACTGGGCCATGCAGAGTATGTTTCGCATTATGCTCGGAAGTGACGCTTCAATTATAGGGCATCATATATCAATCTTAGCTTGTATTAGTGGGGGATTGTTGCTTCTAACCCTGATTGTCTATCGGAAGGCGGGATATCATGAATAGCTTATTTATAGCGCTCAATATGCTGCGTCGTACACTTTTTCAGAAAAAAAGCTTTCTGATGTATTTAGTCATTCCAGCCGCAACAGTTTCGCTAATTATTGGTGTACTTGGTCAACAGAGTGAGCACGGGGTTGATATTGCTTATATCAATTTGGATCGGGGAGCGATGGGTTCCCATCTCTTGCAAGAGATTTCGATGCTGCCAGATTATCGGCTCAAGGAAGAAGCTTCTGAAACAGCTCTTAAAGAAGTTGTCACGAAGCAAAAAGTGAGCAGCGCCTTTCTCATTCCTGAAGGATTCAGCGAGATGTTGATGAAAGGTGCATCAGCGCCAATAGATATGTATCAACTAAACCTCAATGAGGCTTCGATTACGCTTAAAATCAATCTGGATAGTATTCTATCTAGATATCAAGGAACGATTGAACTGCATAGCCAGCAAGGGCTCCAAGATGCAGCGCTTCGTGAAGCAGTGGAGAAGACAATTTCACAGATGGAGAAGCATCAGGTGAAGGCACAAGTCACTGATCTTAATTTGTATGTGAATCCGAATATGCACACAGTAATTGGTTTCATGCTGATGTTTATGATGGGGTTAATCAATAATACCGTTTCCGTGATTATGGATGATCGAAGACAACGCACCATGGCTAGAACGTATTCGGCACCCATTCATTCTTTCGAAATTGTACTTGGGAACTTCATAGGCAGTTTCTTGGTTGGGACGCTGCAGGTGCTTGTCATTCTTTTATTTACGCGTTATGTAACGAATTATGATTATGGACTTCCGTTTGTATCGCAGTTTATTTTGTTGGAGTTTTTCTTATTAGCCAGCATGGGAATTGCCAGCGCGGTAACTAGTATGGTTAAAAATGCGTCGAATATGGGCATGATTAATTCTCTCGTTGTTACTCCAACTTGTATGCTCGGTGGATGTTTCTGGCCGATCAGCCTGATGCCGGACTGGATGCAGAAGATTGCGAATTTCGTTCCGCAAAAGTGGGTGATTGAGGCCATTCAGCGAATGGCTTCTGGTCAGACTCTGTCCCAGATGTGGATGCACATGGGCGTACTCACCTTGTTTGGACTGATTCTTTTGGGTGTCGGTTCAGTCATTCTTAGACCGGGAGATGCTGAGGTTAGTTAATTAAAAATCAAAGGGCTACCTGCTTCTGCAGATTAGCCCTTTCGTTTTTAAATGTATTAGATAAAGAAAGCACTAGAAATAATTACCAACAAAATGAAAAGAACCAAAACGGCTGCAGAAGATCTATGTCCACCGACACCTACGCCTGCTTCATAACTCATTTATGTCACCCTTTCCATTCGAAAATCTATGCGTTTGTCTTACGAGATAGCATATGGGGATCTCCCTAGGAATGAATGGGCTATTCGGATTTAAGAGGATGATTGTGCTCCTGTACCTATTCGGACGATGATTTCAAAAAGATTGTGTTACAATGGTACAATAGCGTCACTCGCCTGTGCACAGGCCACAGAAACATACGAATAAAGGGAGAGAATGCAAATGGCCGTTACGGCGAATGAAGTTGCGGAATGGATGATGGAGCAGTTGAAATCCGCGGGTATTTTACATCAGAAAGAAGCGGTGGACTATATAATTCAACATTTTGGGGAATCCTTCATATATGTGAACGAAAATGGGAATCAAGCGATTTCCAAAGATGTGAAGAAAATCTTTAAGAAACTTCATGGCGGTAAAGCGGCTTGGGAGCGCGATGGATTTTTCTGGGGATGGCATTAACACAGCGGAGAGACTTTGAGCTACGCTCAAAGATCCCTATATTAGGTACTGCATAGGCAGAGGCTGTTTTCTTCCAATTTAGGGCTGAAGCCGATAGGATACTGGCATCAGCTTTTTTTTTGTACGTTTTTCCTTAAAAAAATGTCAATAATCCAAGTTGCTAAAACATAGAATTCATAATAAGATAAGAGTAAGCAGATAAGTTGTCTGAATATTTAAACAAAATCATTAGCGCCAATTATGGAGGGGATTGCCGTGAGTAAGAGTCATGAAGTGGAGTATTGCAACCTAGAGTTACGATTTGATCGCCGGCTAATCCGGAACTTCATTAAAGCACTCATTCAGGAAGGTTATTCTCTGTATTGGAACGAAAGCGAGCTGCAGTTCATCATTTCCATTCGCACAGGACGCAAGCTGATTAAGCTGAAATTCGAACGAATCGGTGAAAAGTATAAAATCGTAGGCAATTATTCCTTCAAAGATGAGAAGCTAGCCGAAATGATGGAGAAGCTGATTGGTGATACACGTGGTCATGCTGTAGTAAAAAGATTCAAGGATCGGCAAATTCTCATTGAGAATATTATGTTCGGTGAAATTATTCGAATGGTCGAGATTAGCGGTATCGAACATAAAGTGCTGTATCAGAAGGAGCCTGCCGTGACCGTAGAGGAAGTCATGCAAGCGCTGCGATCCAAACGAACCGATGATCGGATTCCTATTTTGCGTATGGAGCTGGATTACGAACTAGCTACGCTGCATGATGCGATGGCTTCAGGCGATGTCAAAGCGGTCATGGAGAGTAAAACCAAGCTGATCGAAATGAGACAAGAAATGCTCTTATTGGAGATGTGAAAATGAATATTGGAATCAAATAAAGGGAGAGTCTGTATCTAACTATAGATATGGTCTCTCTTTAAATTTATTGTAAAATTATGCTTGTTAACCCGAACGTCATCGTATATAATCAATTCATGAAAGTTAAAGCACTTTAATTTTTGAAGGGGATCTCTTTATGTAACAAGCCTGAAATGTATTTATTTTCTGATATGAAGGGGGAAGTAAACGATAAAAGTTAAAGCGGTTAAACTTTAAGTGCTGAGAATTCACTACAAAGAAAACAGTGGAAGGAGCGGTTTCGCTGGGCACAAGCAGAGGAAGTCGTCGAGAAAGCAAGTATTTCTACCTGTTCGTTTCACCCTGGATCATCGGCTTCATTGTATTTGCTTTATTTCCGATTGGGGCATCACTCTATTACAGCTTCACCGACTACGATATCATTCATGATCCGGTGTTCGTGGGCTTGAAGAATTATTCAGAACTTTTCAAAGACGAGCAGTTCTGGAATTCGGTTAAAGTCACGCTGCAATATACGTTTTTTAGTGTCCCGCTGACGTTATTGCTCTCTTTAGTATTCGCTCTGCTCATTAATCAAAAAGTACCCCTCCGTGGCTTTTTTCGGACGGCGATGTATTTTCCAAGCATGATTTCGGGTGTTTCCATGTCGTTGTTGTTTTTCTGGGTGTTTAACCCGCAGGCCGGATTATTCAATTATGGGCTATCCTTTTTCGGTATAGAGCCGATTCACTGGCTTCTCGATCAAAAGTATGCGATGTGGGCGTTAATTATCATGTCTTTTTGGGGGATGGGAGCGGGAATGCTCATTTTCCTAGCCGGTTTGCAAGGTGTTCCGACGAGCTTGTTAGAAGCAGCAAGGCTTGATGGGGCTGGACGCTGGAGATCATTCTGGAATGTAACGTTTCCCATTATTTCTCCCGTATTCTTATTTCAACTGATTATTGGAATGATCGATTCCTTCCAAGTATTCACGCAAGCCTACACGATGACGCAAGGCGGCCCTAATTATTCCACATGGTTTTATGTGTATAACATTTATGTGAATGCCTTCAAAAACTTCCGCTATGGATATGCCTCCGCGATGTCGTGGCTGCTGCTCATTGCCGTTATGTTCGTCACTTTCCTCATTATGAAAAGTTCAAAACGTTTCGTGCACTATGAAGGAGGGACGAATTAATGAATAAAACGAAAGTCATGTTTGATCCCTTGCGAATCATTGGATTTTTGATTTTGATTGCCGTGACGTTTATTATGCTCTCTCCTTTATGGTTCATGGTCTCGACATCACTCAAGACAACCAAAGAGATGTTGACCTTTCCTCCAACTTGGATACCGCAAACATTTGCATTTGGCAATTTCAAGACGCTTTTTACGAATCAGGATTTGAAATTTGGTCAGCAGTATATGAATAGCTTCATAGTTGCCGGCTTGTCGGTAATTGGGACTGCGATATCATCCAGTCTTGTTGCATTTGGTTTTTCGAGGTATAACACTCGGTTGAAAGCATTATTCTTCATGCTCTTACTGAGCACAATGATGCTGCCATATCCGGCCATTATGATTCCGCAATTTCTGTTATTTCGTCAATTGGGCCTGCATGATTCCTTGCTGCCGCTCATATTACCTGCATTTTTTGGCTCTGCGTATATGATATTTCTGCTTAGGCAGTTCTTTTATTCGTTGCCGAACGAATTGTTCGATGCAGGAAGAATTGACGGGTGCAGCGAGTTTCGTTTGTTCTGGAACTTGACGTTACCGCTCTCTGGTCCTGTATTAGCAACTGTATCTATTTTCACCTTCATTTGGTCATGGAATGATCTGTTAGCACCTGTCCTATACTTGGATTCGCAAGAGCATTTCACGCTTCCTATCGGCATGGCTGCTATGCTTTCTTCCAAGTTCCGTATTGCGCCGTGGAATTTGCTGATGGCAGCTTCCATTTTGTCCATGTTACCGATTATCACACTATTTACGTTTGCTCAGAAACGATTTGTAGAAGGTATTGTGCTTACTGGTATTAAGTAATACTTCAGTATGATAAATGGTTAACATGGGGAGGAAAAAGGATGAAACAGGGAAAAAGAAAAACTATCTACGCATTAAGTCTTACGTTAGCAAGTGTATCGGTGCTGTCCGCTTGTTCAGATGCAAACACTAATGTGAAGAGCAATGAGCAAGTCACCATCACGCATTACACAATCGACTCGCCGGATCGTACTTTTGTGGAGAAATTGGTTCCAGACTTTGAGAAGAAGCATCCGAACATTAAGGTCAAAGTGACGAAAACGCCTTACGAGCAATTTGATTCCAAGCTTCAATCCTCCATCGCTGCGAATAATTCACCTGACGTCACATCTCACTGGGGCTATGGCGGATTTATGGAGTATTACAACAAAGGAATGATCGCTGACCTCAGCTCGATTATGCAGGCAGATGGATTCAAAGCTTCCGAATATAACATTCCAGATGACGTGATGAACATTTACAAAGTTGACGGTAAATCATATGGCATTCCACTGAATAGCTATGTCACCGTCATGCTCTATAACAAAGACTTATTTGACAAAGCCGGGCTGGCCTATCCGCCAACGGATTACAACGATAAGAGCTGGACATATGACAAAATGGTGGAGTATGCAGCCAAATTGACTGTGGATTCGAAGGATATGAACAAGGCCCAATATGGTTTGGATTTCGGTTGGGGCGAGCGTGATCAGAAACCGCAATATTTTGGAGCCAACGTCTACTCCGACGATACTTGGAAGAACGGTGGGAAGCCTTCCGCCATCAATTTGAACAAACCTGAAGTCATTGAGGCTTACAAGAAGATTTATGGGTTGATTTGGGATAAAAAGGTGTCTCCGACGCCGGCGTTTTCCAAGTCGGTATCCGGTCAATTTGGTGATCCGTTCCTTTCAGGTAAAATCGGTATGTCTGTAGTCGGCTCTTGGAGCTTGGCGGCATCTAGTGAATTTAGTTTTAAAGTCGGTGTTGCTGCAGTGCCGCAAGGTCCTAACGAGAAGGTGCGTAGTGTTCTGTACGTCGATCCTCTGTTCGTTCTGAAGGATTCCAAGCACCCAAAAGAAGCATACGAATGGATCAAATACTTAATTGCGACTGATGTGCAGGAGAAATCCATTGAACTGAGCGGCGGCAATCCGCCTGTCAACCAAAAGGCAGCAGAGAAGTACTATGCGAACTTCGAAGGCATCGACCCCAAACAAATTAAAAAAGTGTATGAGGGTGCGTACAAAAATGGCTTCGAATCTTACAACCATATGATTTCGAACTACTCGCAGATTAATGAGCTATTCATAAACGAGCTGGCTAGCGTTGAAAATGGCGACAAGAAAGTTGAAGAAGCTTTACCTGGCATTCAAGATAAATTAACCAAGTTGTTGGAACGTGTGAATAAATAGCTGGTGATCTCAGGCTGGGGGAATGCTGCGAGCCGTATTGCATTTGCATTCCTTCTGTATATTTGAATCGCTAATTGTGGTACTTTGGAAACATGCTGTAAATCGACTTGATTACTGCAATTATAGAGCTACAGGAGTTGTTTTATATGAAAGTAAGCATCTTTGACGTCGCCAAGAGAAGCGGTTTGTCGGTTGTCACCGTTTCGCGAGTCATTAATCAAGCAGGCACTGTACGTGAAAAAAATCGCCAAAAAGTACTGCAAGCGATGAAAGAGTTAGACTACCATCCGAATGCAGCTGCACGAAGCTTGGCTCGTGGTAAGACGGGTATCATTGGACTTGGCATTACGACTTTAAATGATTCTTTCTTGGATGCAGTAGTCAAAGAGATTAACGATCGGCTTGCTGATAAAGGTTACTTCTTAGCGCTTTCGATATCAACAGACGTGTTCGCATCTTTCGATAATTCCATGTTCCAAGAGGACCGTGTGGACGGTGTTATTATGCTCTCGCCGGTTCATGAGGATGATTATGTTATGGAATTGAAAAAGAAGAAGATTCCTTTCGTTATGCTGGATAATCAGCATATTCACCCATCCATATCCTCTGTAATCATTGATAATTATAAAGGTGGCTACGAAGCCACGAAACATTTAATAGACCTAGGCCACACGGAGATTGCTCATATTTCCGGGCTTGAACCTTACTTAAGCAGCAGCGAGCGGCGGCGCGGTTTCGTCAGTGCGATGCAGGAGGCAGGCTTGGATCCTTCTTGGATTGAAAAAGGTAATTTCAGCATCACCTCCGGTTATCAAGCGGCAAGTCGCTGGATTCAGTCGGGAAAACTTCCGAGTGCGGTATTTGCCGCAGATGATCTGACGGCTTTTGGTGTGATGGACGCACTCAAAAATGAGGGTTACAAAATACCGCGTGATATGTCAATTGTTGGTTTTGATGATCAGATTTTCTCGGAGGAATTCCGCCCCAGGTTAACAACCGTTCGTCAACCGGCGGACAAAATGGGGCAACATGGCGTCGATATTTTGCTTAAGTGGATTGATGGTACAGCCAAACGCAATATAACGGTGCAATTGGAACCGGAATTAATCATTCGTGAATCCACCACAAGTAAACGAAACTAGAGATGATGGATATATACAGGAGTTGAAAGCATGAAATATTTTTTGGGTGTTGACGCAGGTGGGAGTAAAACCTACACGCTCGTAACAGATGAACAGGGACAAATAATCGGTAAAGGGCACAGCGGCAATGGCAATCATCAACTTGGTGTAGAACAAGCACTCGGAAATATTTCAAACTCGGTAGCAATGGCGCTACAGCAGGCGGGGCTTACACACAGTGACATTGAATATGCTTTTTTCGGCCTTGCTGGCGCAGATCGACCGATTGATAATACGATTCTTCGCCCACTAATTGGCGGACTGGGATTCACGAATTATGGGATTGATTGTGATACCATGATTGCATTGCGTGCTGGTACGACACAGCCTTTTGGCGTTGTTCTAATCTGCGGAAGCGGAACGAACAGTGCCGGCAAGAACAAGCAGGGTGAGTTTTTTCAATGCGGAGGCTTCACCTATCAGTTTGGTGATTTTGGCGGGGGAGGCACACTCGCTGTCGAGGCTTTTCGTTCTGTTATTCGGTCATGGGATGGCAGGGAGCAACCCACTATGCTGACTGAGCTGCTGATCAAGTTTCTTGGCTACAATTCGGTGCAGGATATGTTTGATGATTTTCTGGATAACAACAAATCCGTGCCGCTCCATACGACCAAGCTATTGTTCCAAGCCGCAGAGCAGGGTGATGAGGTCGCCTGCCGCATTCTCAGGGTGCAAGGGGAAGAGCTTGGCAAGTCAGCCGCAGCTGTAATTAAACGTTTAAAGATGGAGCAAGAGACTTTTCAAGTTGTGCTTGCGGGTAGTGTCATAGCAAGAGGTGACGGGCCATTTATTCATTCTTATATTGAAAAGGCAGTAAGCGAAGTCGCATCCAATGCCACAATTGTGAAATTGAACGTTGAACCTGTGGTTGGCGCTGTTTGGATGGCGATGGAAGCCGCAGGTAACCCCGTTACCATAGATGTGTATGAGAAGCTCCGGACCGTTTCTGATTATCAAACCATACAATTATTAGATAAGACTAGGATGTGAGTACAATGAGAGATGCTTTGAAAATTGCCATCATTGGCGGAGGTTCATCTTATACGCCGGAGATCGTTGAAGGTTTTATCCTAAGATATGCCCAGCTGCCTGTAAGAGAGCTTTGGTTTGTGGATGTGGAAGAAGGTAAGCACAAGCTGGAAATCGTCGGTAATTTGGCTAAAAGAATGATTGAAAAGTCTGGGTTGCCGATAGAAGTTCACTTAACCTTGGACCGCAGAAAAGCGATCGAAAATGCCGATTTCGTAAGTACACAAATACGCGTAGGACTTTTGGAAGCCCGTAAATGGGATGAGCATATTCCTAACAAATACGGTGTTATTGGTCAGGAAACGACCGGCCCGGGCGGGATGATGAAAGCACTTCGCACGATTCCTGTACTGCTTGATATTTGTAAGGATATTGAAGAACTGAGCCCTAATGCGTGGCTGTTGAACTTTACTAATCCAGCAGGTATGGTGACTGAGGCGATTCATAAGTACTCCAAAGTGAAAAGTATTGGCCTTTGCAATGCGCCGATCGGTTTGCACAAATGGTTAATGAACAAGTATGATGCTGCTCCTGAACAGATCTACACCGAGTTCGTTGGGTTAAACCATCTACACTGGGTAACGCGCGCTGAAATCAGAGGCGAAGATAAATTAGCTGAATTGCTGGATCGCAAAGAAGAATATAGCGGCAAAAACGTACCGGCAAGCGAATGGGATGCGGATTTCTTACGTTCCCTGCAATCTCTGCCTTCCTATTATTTGAAATATTTTTACATGACGGATATCATGCTTGAAGAACAGTTGGCGTCACTCAAAGAAAATGGTACTAGGGCGGAAGTTGTGAAACGCGTAGAGGATGAATTGTTCGAGCTGTATCAAGATCCTGACTTGCAGGAGAAGCCTAAACAGCTGGAGAAACGCGGGGGCGCTTATTATTCCGAGGCAGCTGTCAATCTGATGGATTCCATTTACAATGACAAGCGGGATATCCAAACGCTGAACGTTATGAACGATAACATCATCGACTTTTTGCCGAAAGATGCTTGTATTGAAGTGAATTGTGTCATTACAGCGGGTGGCCCTATTCCAATGGGCTTGACCAAAGTTCCTGAACATGTCAAAGGCCTTATTCATGCCGTTAAAACATATGAGCGGCTCACCATTGAAGCTGCCGTTACAGGCAGTAGAGATCTCGTTCTACAAGCACTGGTTCATCATCCATTAGTGCCGTCAGTAGCAGTAGCCAAGACGCTTATGGAAGAAATGCTGGAGAAGAATAAAGCGTATCTACCGGCTTTTTTCAAATAATATAAGAAGAGGACGCTCCCTGAGAAGGGAGTTTTTTTGCTGCAAAAATGACTATTGTTAACGTGTGCATAGATGTGATATGCTTTGAATGAGGTGAGGGTATGAGCGTTACCATTAAAGATATTGCCAAGCTTGCAGGTGTGTCTCATACAACGGTTTCCAGAGCACTGAACAACAGTCCGCTCATTCAGGAGGAGACGAAGGAGCGCATCCGAATCATCGCTGAACAGATGGATTACACGCCTAATTACAGCGCGAAGAGTTTGGTGCTGGATCGTTCGTATAACTTAGGGCTGTTCTTTACTACACTAAGTAAAGGAACTTCCGCCGGCTTCTTCTATGAAGCTATCCGTGGTGTCAACAGTGTCATACAGGATCGTTACCAATTGATCGTTAAAGGGATTGACGATTACACCAGCTTTCACTCGATTACGCGGAAAAGCTTCGACGGTATTGTTGTTGTCAGTCAGAGTGATGACGATCAAGCCATCATTGACCATATTGCCAGTAAAGGTATCCCGCAAGTTGTGCTGAATCGCCCTGTTGAAACTTCAGGCGTGCTGAATGTTCTCTCAGATGAGGAGCAAGGCGCATTTCTGGCAGCCTCACATTTAATAGAGCAGGGACATAAGCGTATTGCACTCATTGAGGGGCGTAAAGGATTTAAATCCGCGCAGAATCGGAAAGACGGCTTCGAACGAGCCATGAAGCATTACAAGATTACCGTTCCCCCCGCATATCGCATGCCGGGATTGTACGATCTGGAGAGCGGGCATAAGGCCATGCAGCAATTTCTGACGCTGGATGAAAGACCGACGGCCGTATTTTGCTGTAATGATGAAATGGCGCTTGGGGCGATGAAAGCGGTGTCGGAAGCCGGGATGAACGTGCCTAACGATGTCTCAGTGGTAGGCTTTGACGACACGGTATTCGCAGCCTACGTAACTCCAGCACTGACAACCGTTCGCAGACCGATTGAGCAAATTAGCAGAGAAGGCGCTTTGCGGCTTCTTGGAAATATAGAAAATAAGCAGCACGAAACGGAGCAGTTGTTATTGAAAACAGAGTTGATCGTGCGGGAATCCGTACGATTATTGACACCATAAGGAGAGAGGGATTAGTCGATGAGCATTCTGAGGGAGTTATTAAATGATATTCCGATTCCACAAATGGTTAAGATTCGGCAGAAGTTTGATCGTACCATTTTGGAAAATCCAGAATTGGAATTAGTGAATAAGCTTGCCAGCAGTGGGGTTATGGAAAGCATACATCCCGGTCAGCAGGTTGCTGTTGCTGTGGGAAGCAGGGGGATCGCTAATATTGCAGGCTTCACCAAAACGACCATTGACGCCATTAAAGATAGAGGTGCGTTCCCGTTCATCGTACCTTGTATGGGAAGTCACGGTGGTGCTACAGCTGAAGGACAGACGGAAGTATTGCTGCATTTTGGCATTACGGAAGCCTCGATGGGAGCACCGATTCGTTCTTCGATGGAAGTCGTGAAGATCGACCAACTGCCTAACGGTTTGCCGGTTTATGTAGATCGCATTGCTTCAGAGGCAGATGCTATCGTCGTTATTAACCGTGTGAAGCCGCATACGGCGTTTCGTGGCCGTATTGAGAGCGGGATCATGAAGATGATCGCTATCGGGCTGGGTAAACAAAAAGGCGCTGAAGCCTGTCACCAGCTTGGTTTCAAGTATATGGCGGAGAATGTGCCGGCAATGGCCAATTTGATGATCGAGAAGCTGCCGATCGTGTTCGGCGTCGCGCTAGTAGAAAATGCCTATGATGAGACATGCCAAGTGGAAGTGCTGCCTGCAGCTGAAATTGAAGCGCGGGAGGAACAACTGCTGATTGAAGCGAAATCGCGTCTGCCGAAGATTTTATTCGACGAAATCGATGTCCTTGTTATTGATTATATTGGCAAAAATATTAGCGGAGATGGCATGGATCCGAATGTTACCGGCCGCTACCCAACACCATACGCGCATGGCGGCCCAGATGTTGCCAAAATGGTTGTACTGGACTTAACTCCAGAAACGAAGGGTAACGCAAACGGTGTAGGAACGGCTGATTTCACTACACAAAGACTAGTGGATAAAACAAATTTGGAGTTCACTTACGCGAACGGCCTAACTTCAACCGTATGTGCGCCTACCAAGATCGCAACAACGCTGGAGAACGATATCTACGCAATCAAGGCAGCTGTTAAAACGTGTAATATTCTAGATTATACGACCTGCAAGCTAGTTCGGATTCAAGATACACTTCACCTGGGCGAAATTGAGATTTCCATGAATTTGCTAGATGCAGCTCGTCAGCATCCGGATATTGAAATTCTATCAGAACCCTATGAACTTTCATTTGATACAGAGGGGAATATTAGCAAATGACAGTTGATTCAGTCAGAGATAAGCCTTACATTGTCGCGGCGGATATTGGGACAACGAGCACGAAGACGCTCGTGATCGATCTGGATGGTCGAGTACTAGCTTCACACTCGATCGAATATCCGCTCTTCACACCGGCCGCTGATCGGGCCGAACAAGACCCGGAACAAATCTTCAGCGCCGTTGTGCAAGGAATTGGCGCTGTTGTTCGCAGGATCAATATCACAGCTGACCAAGTACTCTGTGTCTCCTTCAGCTCAGCTATGCACAGCCTCATTGCTGTTGACGAGCAGACGAAGCCACTGACCGCTTGCATCACCTGGGCGGATAATCGAAGTGCGCATTATGCGGAAGAGCTTAAGCGCAGCGGCCTAGGTCAACAGATTTACTCGCGGACAGGAACGCCGATTCACCCGATGTCACCACTTCTCAAATTGATGTGGTTCCGTGACAACGAACCAGGGCTCGTCAAGAAAACTTACAAGTTCATTGGCATCAAGGAGTACGTCTTCGCGAAGCTATTTGGTCAATATCTCATTGACCATTCACTTGCCAGTGCAACAGGGCTATTCAATCTGGAGAAGCTCGATTGGGATGCAGAAGCGCTGGGGCAGGCCGGTGTGACGCCGGAGCAGCTTTCTAAGCTGGTGCCTACAACGCACCGCATAGAAGGGCTCAGCGCCGAGTTCGCCTCTGCGATGGGCTTGGCCGAGAACACTCCGTTCATTATCGGCGCATCCGATGGCGTCCTCGCGAATCTCGGCGTAGGCGCTTTCGAGCCAGGTGTCGTCGCAGTCACCATCGGCACCAGCGGTGCCGTGCGCAGCGTCGTCACCAAGCCGCAAACCGACCCCGAAGGCAAGCTGTTCTGCTATGCGCTAACAGAAAACTTCTGGGTCGTCGGCGGACCGATCAACAACGGTGGCATCGTTTTCCGTTGGGTGAGAGACCAGATCGCTACGGCGGAAGCAGAAGAAGCCCGCCGCCAGGGAATCGATCCCTATGATTATTTGACGGAGATAGCGTCACAAGTTGCTGCGGGCTCTGATGGCTTGCTGTTCCTGCCGCTGCTTTCCGGGGAACGTGCGCCTTATTGGAACGCGAATGCGCGCGGTGTTTACTTCGGGCTTTCACTCAGCCATCAGAAGAAGCATATGATTCGTGCAGCGCTCGAAGGCGTCATGTTCTCGATCCAAGCAGTTAGCGCTTCCTTGGAACGGATTATGGGACCTGCCACTGTGATTCGCGCTTCCGGTGGATTTGCCCGATCTGAGTTTTGGCGCCAAATGATGACAGATATGCTCGGCACATCCGTCACTGTGCCGGATTCGATTGAAAGCTCAGGGATTGGCGCTGCTTTACTGGGTTTGCTAGCAATGGGGGAAATCGAAGATCTATCTCACGCTCATCAATGGATTCAGGTAGGAAAGGCTCACGAGGTGAATGAAAACGATTATCGCATCTATCAACAATTGACATCTATTTATACAAGCGTATATCATCAGTTAAAAGATCAATTCGATGCGATTACCGCCTTTCAACAACAGCACCTACGGAGCCCTCAATAATAAATTAGCTTAGGCTTATTATGAAGGTTTGCCATGCAAAATGCCGGAGGGGATGAAGACAATGAATTTATTCAATCTTACAGGGAAAACAGCAGTTATTATTGGCGGTAACAGCACACTTGGAGGCTCTATGGCTCTTGCCTTGGCTGGACATGGAGCGAAAGTAGCCATTGTCGGTCGTAATCAAGAGAAAAGTGATCACGTTTGTCAGAGCATTGAAGCCATTGGCGGGGAAGCACATACCTTTCAAGCTGATGCTACGAGGCGGGAAGATTTGGAGCTTCTTCTCAAAGAAGTTATCGCTTGGTCTGGCAGTGCGGATATTCTAATGAACTGCCCTGGCAAAAATAGTGCCACGCCTTTCTTTGACATTTCCATGGAAGAATGGGATTCTATTATGGAGGTTAATTTGAAAAGCGTCGTGTTAGCCTGCCAAGTGTTTGGGAAATACATGGTTGATCGAGGAGAGGGAGGAAGTATTATTAATATTTCATCCGTTTCGTCAGATCCGCCGCTTTCCCGTGTATTCACTTACTCCGCTTCCAAAGCAGCTGTCAATAACATCACGCAGAATCTAGCCCGTGAATTCGCTCCGAGCCGCGTCCGTGTTAACGCGATTATTCCTGGTTTCTTCCCAGCGGAGCAGAATCGTAAGATTCTGTCGCCGGAACGTGTCGAGTCCATTATGCGTCATACGCCTATGAATCGATTCGGCGAAGCGTCTGAGCTTCAGGGTGCTGCTG
This sequence comes from Paenibacillus germinis, assembly GCF_013141785.1. NCBI lineage: Bacteria > Bacillati > Bacillota > Bacilli > Caryophanales > Paenibacillaceae > Paenibacillus > Paenibacillus germinis. The sequence continues at coordinate 442,905 of NZ_WHOC01000019.1, read as the reverse complement.
TGTTCCTTGCTTCTGAACAAGCTTCTAGCTTTGTTACAGGTTCTGTTTTAAGAGTGGATGGCGGTTTTGGCGCGATGACGATTTAAATATTTATATATCGGAAGGGTGTATGAGAGAGATGTCTAAACAACAAATTGGTGTAGTCGGTCTAGCGGTTATGGGTAAAAACTTGGCTTTAAACATCGAGAGCAGAGGATTCACTGTATCCGTTTTTAACCGTTCTGCTGAAAAAACAAAAGAGCTTCTGCAAGAAGCCCCAGGCAAACAATTAGTAGGTACATACAGCATTGAAGAGTTCGTGCAATCGCTCGAAGTTCCACGCAAAATTTTGATTATGGTTAAAGCGGGCGGTCCTACTGACGATACCATTAACCAACTTGTTCCTTATTTGGACAAAGGCGATATCCTGATCGATGGAGGCAATGCATTCTTCCCAGATACGCAGCGCCGTAATAAAGAGTTAGCAGAGCAAGGTATTCGCTTCGTTGGTACAGGTGTTTCCGGCGGTGAAGAAGGCGCGCTTAAAGGCCCAGCGATTATGCCAGGCGGACAAGAAGACGCTTATAAACTCGTTGAGCCTATTCTTACTGCGATTTCTGCTAAAGTAGGCGACGATGCTTGCTGTACTTATATCGGACCTGATGGCGCTGGTCACTACGTGAAAATGGTGCATAACGGCATTGAGTATGGCGATATGCAGCTTATTTGTGAAGCCTACCAATTGTTGAAGGATGTTCTGAACGTAAGCGTAGAAGAGCTTCATGAGATCTTCACAGAGTGGAACAACGGCGAGCTCGACAGCTACTTGATCGAAATTACACGTGATATTTTCACCAAATATGATGCTGAAACCGGCAAGCCTATGGTTGACGTTATTCTGGATTCCGCTGGTCAAAAAGGTACAGGAAAATGGACCAGTCAAAGTGCTCTGGATCTTGGCGTACCGCTTTCCATTATTACAGAATCCGTATTCTCCCGTTTCATCTCCGCGATGAAGGAAGAACGCGTAGCGGCAAGCAAAGTGCTCAAAGGACCTGATGCTCCAGCCTTTACAGGCGATCGCAAAGCGTTTATCGAGGCTGTTCGCCAAGCGCTTTACGCAAGTAAAATTTGTTCTTATGCTCAAGGCTTCGCTCAAATGAGAGCAGCTTCTGAGGAATATAACTGGGATCTGAAATATGGCAACATCGCCAAGATCTTCCGAGGCGGCTGCATCATTCGTGCTAGATTCCTGCAAAATATTATGGAAGCCTATGACCGCGCTCCTGGACTCAAAAACCTGCTGCTTGATTCTTACTTCAACGGTGTTGTAGACAACTATCAACAATCATGGAGACAAGTCATTGCAGAAGCGGTTACTCGCGGTATTGCTGTTCCGTCTTTCGCATCGGCACTAGCTTACTACGATAGCTACCGTACGGAAAGATTGCCGGCTAACTTGCTGCAAGCGCAGCGCGATTATTTTGGTGCACACACGTTCCAACGTGTGGACAAAGAAGGTTCCTTCCACTTCAATTGGATGGAAAACTAAGAGGATAAGGCTTTTAAGCCTCTTCCTGCAAACCGTATGCCGCTTCACGCAGCCACATTTTCAAACGATCGGCCTCTTGATCAAAGCCGTTCCGTCTGTGAATGAGCATCAGGGAGACTTCGGCAAAATAGCGAAAATTTCTTAATAATCGTGGTTGAGTAAGACCTTGCATAAGCGGGTCTTCTTCAGCCACTTTTTTCTTAATAAACTCCAGTATCCACACAACATCCTCTTTGCAAAGCGTATAGCTTGGGTGCAAAATTTGCTCCAGTTTGCCTTTTGTGCGGTTTTGGTAGGCAACAGTTGGGTTCAAAGCTCCATCTCTCCTTGTCGGCATATGGTCTCTCTTAAAATCTTAACTGTTTGTGCTGGAATTTATTCACACTACTATATGATTTTTTGGTGGATTGTATTCATGTCGATTTGGCTATGTTATGATGTTGGGAAAGTTTGTATGATCAGCATATGGGAAAAGGGGATTAATGTGACAGCAAGCAATATTGTACTTGTAGGATTTATGGGGACAGGCAAATCAACCGTAGGAAAGCAGCTGGCAGAGCAGCTGGGATGGATCTTTCAAGATTCAGACGCGGCTCTGGAAGAAGAGCATCAGACAAGCATTTCTGACTTGTTTCGTATTCATGGAGAATCGCATTTTCGCGCTTTGGAAAGTAAGGCGCTGGAACATATATTAGCTCGTAAAGGACAAGTTGTGGCTACAGGCGGTGGCGCAGTGCTGGCCGAGAGTAACCGAGCTTGTATGCTGCAGAATGGCTTTGTAGTAGCGCTGAAAGCATCACCAGAGATCATCATTCAAAGAGTGAGCAGCGATACCAGTCGTCCTTTGCTGCAGGGGAATTTAGAGGAGCGCGTTCACCTGCTGCTTGATCAACGTAAGTATGCCTATGATTTCGCGCATGCGGTTATTGATACTACGCAATTAACAACGGACGAAATTACAGCACTTATTATCCAGCAAGCTGAAATCTAGGAGGAGGGGACAAGCTTAGAAGCTTAGTCCTCCCACTCCAGCATGCCGCCTGTCATGTTTTTAAGACCTTTATAGCCTTGCGCCTCTAAGAAGCTAATTGCGCGCCCACTGCGGTTTCCGCTGCGGCAAACGAGAATGAGCTCTTCGACTTGAGGGATTTCGCTGAGGCGATCTGGCAATTGAGCTAGCGGAATATGTTTAGCTCCTGGAATGATACCGGCAGCTACTTCTTCATCTTCGCGAACATCGACAATCGCAAGCTGTTCGCCGCGGTCCAGTCTTTCTTTAATTTCGGATGGTAAAATCGTATCCATTTCGGACCTCCATGCTTGATATGATTGGGAAGAAGCCCCATTACAAGTAATGATAGAAACAAAAAGTCGAGATGTCAAACCTACGGTTAATAATAGGAGTTGTGTAACCATGCTTTACATTGGTTTAGCCGGGATTTTAGGCGCCATTGCTCGATTTGGGCTCTCCGCCTTATGGAATCCAACGACGGCTTCCGTTTTTCCTTGGGGAACTTTTTCTTGTAATTTAACTGGCTGTCTGATACTTGGTTTTATAATGTTCGCCGAAAAGCTTCCCATACCTACTAGACTTCGACTACCTATATCAACTGGTTTTATTGGATCTTTTACTACGTTCTCTACTTTCAGCTATGAAACCATGAGCATGCTAAACCATGGGCAAATGATCCTTGCCGCTCTTTATGTTTTGGGAAGTTTATGGGGAGGACTCGGTGCTACATGGATGGGTGTTCGTATAGGCGAGTCTGTTCGAAGAGGAGTTCGTCGTTCATGATGACATGGTTATGGTCCATTTGCCTGGTAGGTTTTGGAGGATTCTTTGGCGCAATTTGCCGATTTCAACTAGGGACATACATGGCAAACAGGTTCCCAAGTTCTATTCCGTATGGTACACTGACAATAAATCTTTTGGGTTGTTTTTTGCTTGGCCTGTTGATGAGATATCATTCATTTGACGATTGGAAACTGTTGATAGGCACGGGTTTTATGGGTGCTTTCACTACATTTTCAACATTGAATCTCGAGAGCATTAAACAGCTCCGCGCTGGACTGTGGCAAGCATGGATCCTCTATACACTGCTTAGTTATACCGGTGGAATTCTTCTGACTTTCCTCGGATATTACATATAAACACTTATGAAGGAGATATCAACGACATGAAAGCCATCGTGAAACCAACCGCCCATCTACAAGGGGAAATAAACGCTCTCTCCTCCAAAAACTACACTACCCGCTATTTGCTAATTGGAGCACTTGCCGACGGGACGAGCACCATCTATTATCCGGCACATAGTGAAGATAGTGATGCCATGAGACGTTGTGTCCGTGATTTGGGCGCTATTATTGAAGAAGATGATGAGAAAATCGTTATTACGGGTTTTGGTAAGAATCCCAAGCATGTTTCTGAGCTTAATGTAGGGAATGCCGGCGCAGTACTTCGCTTTTTGATGTCTACAGCCGCTTTTTGTCCCGATGTGACATTCGTAAACACGTATCCTGAATCTCTGGGCAAGCGCCCGCATGATGATCTCATTGATACTTTGCAACAAATGGGTGTGGAAGTACAACATTCTAACGGACGTCTGCCGATAACTATTAAAGGAGGACAACCGCGCGGTGGTAAGCTCACTGTTTCCGGTAATGTCAGCTCACAGTTCCTAAGCTCACTTTTATTTATGACACCTCTGCTAGAAGAGGATAGCGAGATTGAAGTGCTGCACGATTTGAAATCCAAAATCATTGTAGGTCAAACACTGGAAGTTTTAGAGCAGGCTGGTATTATTGTGCACGCTAGCGAAGACCTTATGCACTACCGCATTCCAGGTAGACAATCCTATCAAGCCAAAGAATATGTCATTCAAGGCGATTACCCGGGCTCTGCTGCGATTCTAGCAGCTGCGGCTGTAACGAATTCAGATGTACGCGTTCTTCGTCTTGAAGAGAATAGCAAGCAGGGTGAGAAGGCTTGTGTGGATGTTCTGCGAGCAATGGGTGTCAATTTAACTCATGACAATGGTGTTGTGCATGTGAAAGGCAACCAAAAGCTAATTGCTGGTGAGTTCGATGGTGATCATTTTACAGATGCCGTGCTTGCTATGGTTGCAGCAGCTGTATTTGCAGAAGGTACTTCTCGTTTCTACAATGTTGAAAATTTACGTTATAAAGAGTGCGACCGTATCACCGATTATTTGAACGAGCTGCGTAAAGCCGGTGCTGATGTAGAAGAACGCCAAAGTGAAATTATCGTACATGGTAAACCACAAGGTGTCACAGGCGGGGTCGAAATTAATGCTCATTTCGATCACAGAGTCATTATGGCTTTAACTGTTGTTGGTCTTCGTTCAGAGAAGGGTTTGATTATTCATGATGCCCATCATGTCGCCAAATCCTACCCGCAGTATTTTGACCATTTACGTTCCATTGGTGCTCAAGTTGAACTTGTGAGTGAGACATAGATTCCCAAAACAACGAATGGGTGAGTCAGCATGACGATTATTTGGCAGGGTTTAAAAGTGACGTTCGGTTTCTTCCTCGTTGCTGGGCTTGTGTTTGCAAGCAGTGTATTTGCTGTATTGCTTTATGCCAAAGCGACTGGTAAAGAACCAGCGTTTTTTGCGTCCAGTCCTGCGATACTTGCAGCCAAGCCTACAGCATCCGTGAAAGTAAATGAGGTTGCTTCTCCGCCGCCAGCTATCGAGATAAAAAAATCAGCAATGATTGATGCGCCTGTTTTTGCACAACTACCCGAATTGCCAGCAGGTTGTGAAATAACAAGTTTAACGATGCTGCTGCAGTATCATGGGATTTCAAAAAGCAAAATGGAACTTGCTGCAGAAATGCCTAAGGATGACACACCAGCCACCTTAAATGCGGACGGTTCAATTGCATATTGGGGAAATCCGAACTTAGGTTTCGTAGGCGATGTTACCCGGAAGAAGAGAGGTTTTGGCATCTATCATGCCGGTCTATTTCCACTGCTGAAATCATATATACCTCAAGCCATTGACATTACGGGCGAGTCCTTTGAGCTGTATGAGCAGCAGATTGCGAATGATATTCCGGTTATTATTTGGACAACAATTGATTTCAACATACCTTACAAATGGGTAACTTGGGATACACCTATGGGACCTATCAAGACGACATATGCTGAACATGCTGTATTATTGGTAGGATATGATGAGAATAATGTATACTTGAATGATCCATTAAGCGGGAAAAAGCAAGTGCAGGTAAACAAAAATCAGTTTATCGACAGTTGGACCGCAATGGGGAAACAAGGTCTCACGTACCTGAAAAAATAGGAGGGAAACTGATGACGACTTTTGAAAATCCGTCTAGAGAGCACATCAAGGAAATCCTAGCGAGTGCTGGTAATATTGCCGTAGTGGGTTTGTCTGATAAACCAGATCGTACATCGTATATGGTTTCCGCGGCAATGCAAAGCAGAGGATACCGGATCATTCCTGTCAATCCGAACGCTACTGAAATACTGGGTGAGAAATGCTACGCTTCTTTATCTGATATTCCTGAACCCGTGGATATCGTCAATGTGTTTCGCCGTGCTGACCAAGTGGTTCCTGTCGCAGAAGAAGCCGTTAAAATTAAAGCGAAGGTTTTCTGGCTCCAGCTCGATATTGTGAATGAAGAAGCTGCACGTATTGCTAGTGAAGCTGGGTTAGAAGTCATTATGGACCGCTGTATTAAAGTGGAAGATGCGATTCTAAATCCTCGAAATAACTAAAATCACCGCACTTAGGACAAAACTAAAAACCGCTTTCTCTTACCCAATAGGTAAGGGAGAAGCGGTTTTCTGTATGTTAGGAACTAAGCTTTTAATATATCATGGTCGACGTACCGCGCACCATTTAATTCACTAATGACATTAATTGCGACTTTAGCACCATCACCGGCAGTAACAATTGTATGCATACTAACTCCAGCTGTAGTACCTGCTGCCCAGACACCCTTAAGGCTGGTACTACCTTGTGCATCAGCATCAACGACAGTTTTGATACGTGGTTCTGTTCCAGGCCTCGTCTGAATGCCTGAAGCTTCTGCAAGTTCAACGGACAGTCCTGTTGCAAGAATAACATGTTTTCCTTCGTAAGCTCCGTTGTCAGTCGTTACTTGGAAGCCTTCTTCGCTTTTCGTCAATTGTTCCGCTTTGCCTTGTACGAATTCAGTCCCGAATTTAGCTGCTTGTTTCTTCCCGATTTCGACTAAATCAGGACCCGCTATCGCTTCTACGCCATAATGATTCTCGACCCACGCTCGTTTGGTGACACTTTGATTGTTGTCAATGACAAGCGTCTTTTTACCTGCTTTTGCGGTGAATAAGGCTGCACTAGATCCTGCTGGGCCTGCTCCAATAATTATAACGTCGTATGTCATTACGGTAACTCCTCCTACAAAGAGAATGGGATACAAAAGGATTATGGCATAGCCGGTAATTCATAGTCAATTTTCAGAGGATCATCCCAATGGCTTCCATAAATAAAAAATCAACAAGCGGAGAGAATAAAAAAGGCCCCAAAAAAGGTGTCCAAAAATAATGAGAGTCTGAGGAGGATTTACACATGTACAACAAAAACAACAGCTTTGGGAATGCTTCCCAAGGTTATCAATCTTCACAAGGTTTTCAGGGGAATAATGCGCAATACCAAGGTTACCAAAAGCAGTACCAACCGATTGGGGCTGTACAATCTTTCTATAATCAATCTAGCGCTGGTCCATCCAACCAAGCCAGCCAAGGATTCAACCAAGGGTTCAATCAAGGATTCAACCAAATGAATTCTCAAGTATCTCAAGCAGCTTCTCCAGAGTCTTTTCACACTGCGAATTATCGCGGAAATCAACCAGGCCATGATGCTTACAAACGTGGCGATTCTTCGACGCCAGCTCAACAACAACAATCTAACTTCCAAAGCGGATATTCTTCTTATACCCCAATGAGCAACCAATTTGCTTCTAACCAATCCCAACAATTTGGTTATGCATCTGCTCAACAACCATTTGTTTCTAGTCAATTCGGTAGTTCTACACAGTCGAATCAACAACCATATGGACAAGCTTACGTTTCACCAAACGCGTTCCATACGGCGAACTATCATGGGAATCAACCAGGGCATGATGCGTTGCGTAGTGATTTCTCGACTCCTTCTCAGCAATCCTTCCAAAGTGGCTATGGATCACAACAAAGCATGCAACAAAACAATCCACAACAATCGCTTCAATCCTTTAATACCGGATTTAATAATTCAGGCATGGGGCAACAATTCGGCTCCAATCCCTCGTTTTAATAGGGGAACCGTTTCGAATGAGTTTACGAGCAGGTCGAACGCCGACCTGCTTATTTTGTTTTGACAAACAGGCTAACAAGCTTTACGATTTGAAAGAGAGGGCTTATGCTTACGAAGCAAGTTTTCTTCGAAAACGCTGAGCTTATGCTTACGATGTCAGTTTTGCTAAAGCAAAACTCTTAGGAGGTAGCATACGTTTGAACTGGATGGGGAACTTACAACAGCTTGGCCGCTCATTAATGCTGCCTACCATTGCGCTTCCTATCGCTGCTGTGTTGCTTCGTCTAGGGGATCTACCTTGGGATGTCATTCACGCATCTAGCTTAGGGGATATGCTGCTGTTGGCTGGGAATACGGTCTTCGATTATATACCAATCATATTCGCTGTTGGTGTAGCGCTAGGCCTTACAGAAAGTGCTGGGATTGCTGGTTTATCAGCCATGCTGGGCTATTTTATGTTCACAAGACTAATTGAACATGAACTGGGGACTCAATTTCAACTGGGTGTACCAGGTGGGATATTAATTGGATTACTGGCTGCTATTATTTATCATCGCTGTAAGGAGATTAAGCTTCCGGAATACATACAATTTTTCGGTGGCCCCCGAATAGTTCCGCTTATTATGGGGCTGTCCACGCTTGTAGTGTCTTATATTATGATCACTATTGGCCCCTACTTAGAAATGGGGATGGGTAAGCTCTCCAATTGGCTGCTTGGATTAGGCGGTTTAGGTGCCTTTGTTTATGGTATCGCGCATCGTCTTCTCGTACCGTCGGGTTTGCATCATATTTTGAATAACTTTTTCTGGTTTCAAGTAGGTGCTTATCAGACGCCAACGGGACATATGGCTTATGGGGACTTACCTAGGTATTTTGCCGGAGATCCAACGGCGGGTATGTATATGGCCGGATTATATCCCATTATGATGTTTGCCCTCCCAGCAATCGCTTTTGCGATTATTGGGGAAGCACGGGAAGATTTGAAGCCGAAGATTAAGGCGACATTCTTGACAGCAGCGCTAGCTTCTTTTTTAACAGGCGTCACTGAGCCTATTGAATTTGCCTTTCTGTTCGTTGCTCCGTATTTATTTGTTATTCATGCGATTTTGTCTGGAGCAGCCATGTGGTTGGCTTATGAATTAAATATTCATCACGGTTTTTCTTATTCGGCCGGGGCCATCGACTACGTCATTAATTTGCACTTATCGCATAATGGTTTATTGCTCATACCGATTGGTATCGTTTATGGGCTTCTCTACTATTTCATGTTCCGCTGGGCTATACGGCGGTTCCAGATTCCTACACCAGGTAGAGAAGAAGGCTCCTCACTTGAAGAGTGGGCAGGCGATATTCCATATCGATCTCCACTTATTTTGCAAGCACTCGGTGGGAAAGACAATATTAAGAAGATTGAAGCCTGCATTACCAGATTGCGTCTTACACTTGTCAATGATCGTTTGATGGACATCACGGCATTACGACACTTAGGAGCAGCAGGCGTCATCCGTCTTGGAGGAGGCAATGTTCAGGTCGTGTTCGGAACATTCTCAGAGCTAATTCGTGAAGAGATTATGAAAGTATTGCGCAAGGATATTCATGTGGTGTTATTTACTTCGCCAATGCAAGGACGCATGATCCCCATTGAAGAAGTGCCTGATCGTATTTTTGCTTCGCGCTTGGTAGGAAACGGCGTTGCTTTTATTCCCGAGAAAGGAGAACTGGTTTCTCCTGTTGCCGGGACCATTATGCACATTTATCCGACTATGCATGCCCTAGGCATCTTGACCGAGGAAGGTTTGGAGGTCCTGCTGCATATTGGCATCGATACGTCTAGTTTGCCGGGTAAATGTTTTAATGCGGTAGTAAAAGAAGGCGATCACGTGGAACCGGGGCAACTGCTAATTAAGTTTAACTACAATAAAGTCAAAAAATTCGCTTCATCGATGGCGACACCGATGATTATTACGAATCCCGATCTTGTTAAATCTTGGAGCTTTGCTCCATTTAAAGCTGTCAAAAAAGGCCAAGGTTCTGTGATGTCGGTTGTCCTAAAGCCTACTAAACAAACGGGGGGGACGAATGGATGATCAGAGGAATAGGAGCGTCTTCAGGGATCGCGATGGGTCAGGCTTTTGTCATACCTACTTGGGAGTGGGATTTTCCTGAGAAAATGATTGATGTCACCGATTTGTCTTATGAATTTGAACGTTTGTATGATGGTATCCGATCTTCCAAAGATGAGCTAGAGATCATTAAGCAAGAGATTAAGGATGTTGTTGGACAAGATCAAGCCTATATTTTTGATGCACATTTGGCGATTTTGGAAGATCCCATTTTTATGAACGAAATTCAAGGGATTATTGAGCTGCAGTACAAGGCGGCAGAAGTCGCTGTAAAAGAAGTTATCGATAAATTTGTCGATATGTTCAATCTCATTGACGACGAATATATGAAGGAACGAGCGCTTGATATTAAAGATGTCGGAAACCGGCTTCTGAAGCACTTGCTCGGAGATACTAGCTCAACGGTACCGCCAATCGATCATCCTTACATATTGGTCGCCAAAGAGCTAACACCGTCTCAATTGGCTCATTTGGACCCGGCTAATGTGCTTGGTCTGCTAACGATTCTCGGTGGCACGCATTCGCACGTATCCATCATGGCAAGAGCAATGTCCGTTCCGTATGTGCTGGGTTTGGAAGGGAAGCTTCTGCGACCCATTCAAAATGGCGATTTCCTAATTATTGATGGACAAGAGGGTACCTTATACATCAATCCTGATAAAATAACGATTGAGCGGTATCAAGCACGCAAAAAGAATTGGCTCGAGTTCAAAGAAAGCTTGCAAGAGATAGCTGATGTTGCACCAGTAACGTTGGACAAGAGCTATGTGAATTTACATGCCAATATCAATTCTGTGCTGGAGATCGATCAGGTTTTACGTAACGGGGCTTCTGGGGTAGGTTTGTTCCGGACGGAATATCTTTACATGGACCGCGATTCGTTACCCAGCGAAGACGAGCAGTATGAAGTTTATCGTCATGCCGCAAGGCAGCTGAAAGGTCGCCCCATTGTAATCCGAACTCTCGATATTGGCGGTGATAAAAAGCTTGATTATTTGCCGCTTGCAAAAGAAGATAATCCATTTCTGGGGTATCGGGCGATTCGTATCTCGCTGGACCGTAAAGACCTATTTATGACACAGCTTAGAGCGATTCTAAGGGCCAGCCATTACGGTAACGTGAAAATAATGTATCCTATGGTCACTTCCCTGGATGAGGTGCGTCAGGCTAAAGCTCTGCTCGAGAAGGCCAAGGCGGAATTGCATGCACAAGGCTTGCCCTATAATGCAAATATCGAAGTTGGATTAACGATTGAAGTGCCCGCTGCAGCTCTCATCGCAGATGTCCTTGCAAGTGAAGTGAATTTTATGAGCATTGGAACGAACGATCTTGTTCAATATGTATTAGCAGTGGACAGGATGAATGAAAACATCGCGCATTTATATAATCCCTATCATCCGGCAGTTATTAGGCTTCTCAAACATGTGATCGATTCGGCCAAAAGTGTAGGAATTCCCGTAGGTGTTTGCGGTGAAATGGCGGGTGACATCCGAGCGCTTCCGATATGGCTGGGATTGGGAATAGAAGAACTAAGTATTTCCGTGCAGACACTATTACAAGTGAAACACCGTTTACTAAGCAGTGACGCTAAGAAGTGCAAACAGTTAGTCAATGAAATTCTAGTTTGCAAAACAAGTGATGAAATCATAGAACTGCTTGCTCAAACTGAACAAACAGAATCCATCGTAGGAGGAAATTAGCATGGAATTGACAGGAACGAAAGTACTAGCTTTTGTTGATGAAGAATTTGAAGACTTGGAAATGTGGTATCCTGTATTACGTTTACGTGAATCTGGGGTCGTAGTGGATATTGTTGGTCCTAAGGCTGGAACCGTGTATCACGGTAAATATGGTGTACCCATTACGACTGATTACGCCTTTGATGAAGTAAAGTCTTCCGATTACATCGGCCTTTATGTTCCAGGGGGATGGGCGCCTGATAAACTACGTCGTTATCCGGACGTAATTCGTCTAACGCAGGAGTTTCACGCGGCAGTAAAACCGATTGCTCAAATTTGTCATGCAGGTTGGGTGCTGATTTCGGCGAAAATCGTAAAGGGGTACACGATGACTTCTACGCCTGGCATTCGAGATGATCTCGAAAATGCGGGAGCAACTTGGTTGGACGAAGAAGTAGTTGTCGATCGCAATATCATTTCTGGGCGCCGTCCGCCAGATCTTCCTGCATTTTCTAAGCGATTTGTGGATGAGCTTATTCAATTTAATAAACAACAGGTAAAGTAACATTCTACTACCAGAGGTGGCAAAAACTACTACTCTTCATTCGGCAGGAAATCGATTAAAATCGTAGAATATCATAGTACAAGCAACTCATGTACATGCCGCCCGCCAGTGAAGGAGTGTTAGAATGCAAAAGTATTGTAAGTGCGGACGCACGATGAACCTTCGTCTGCGTACGGTTATTTATCAAAACAAAGTCGACATTGAGAATGTACCTATTTACTCATGTGAAGCATGTGGTCGCAGTGAAGTTGTTCCTCATGTTAAACCCGAACTTACCGGTTTAATCGGTAGGCTGGGGAGTAAGCCTGAGAAGCAGCAGCTCTTTTTTCATGAGCTTTCGGAAGTTGCTTTTCTGCTGCTGAAGGTGACGGAAAAAGAGCATATGAATGATTCCATGGAAAAGATCGTTGAAGAACGTATCAATGAACTTTTGGACATCTTATTGCTAGCACAATCGCTGGGTGATGAGCCATGGACCGAAGAAATTCGCAAGCGGTTATCGCAAATCACACAGAGTGCAATATCGACATAAGCAGTATGTGGCCAATCCCAATGGGGGTTGGCTTTTATAGTTGATATGAAAGTATAAGTTATACTTTAGCTTCGCATCAACCTTGACAAACTCACTCGTCCCTAAAGGACGATGGAATCGTTTATCCATGCAGAATGTGTACATCTTTTGAAAAAACATTGAAATTATTTTCAAAGCATTTTCAATATACATTGCAAGATGGATTAATTTGTCGTATCATAACGATAATATACTAGGATCGCAGAATACTTTTGAAAATGGAGAGAGTAACCGTGACCGTAACCATTTATGATGTAGCAAGAGAAGCAGGAGTTTCGATGGCAACCGTTTCTAGGGTTGTAAACAACAATCCTAACGTTAAGCCACAAACACGCAAGAAGGTTTTTGAAGCCATTGAGCGGCTCGGTTACCGCCCTAATGCGGTAGCAAGGGGTTTAGCTAGTAAGAAGACAACGACTGTTGGTGTTGTCATCCCTGATATTTCCAATTCCATTTTTGCTGAAGTAGCACGTGGGATTGAGGATATTGCAAATATGTACCATTACAATATTATTTTGTGTAATGCGGACAAGAAGAAAGAAAAAGAAATTCGTGTTATTAACACTTTGCTTGAGAAGCAGGTTGATGGATTGCTCTTCATGGGTGGCGTAGTAACTGAGGAACATACACAGGCATTCCGCACGTCTTCCGTACCTGTCGTTTTGTGCGGCACGAAGGATGAGAACCAAGCCATGGCATCTGTGGATATCGATCATGAGAGAGCTGCTTTCGATGCTGTGAATGTGCTTATTGAAGCCGGTCATCGTGACATTGCGATGATATCCGGAACGCTGCATGATCCAGCGAATGGATTTGCGCGTTATCAAGGTTACAAAAAAGCATTGGATGAAGCAGGTATTCCACTGCGTGATGAATATGTTCGCATTGGGAACTATCGTTATGAGTCTAGTGTAGACGCTGTGAACTATTTCTTGGAGCTTTCACCAAGACCAACAGCGATCTTCTCCGCAACAGACGAGATGGCGATTGGCGCCATTCATACGATTCAAGACAATGGACTCAGAGTGCCGCAAGATATCGCCGTCATTAGCGTGGACAATATTCGCATGGCTTCCATGGTTAGACCGACTTTAACGACAGTAGCCCAACCGATGTATGATATCGGCGCAGTGTCGATGCGTCTTCTAACGAAGTTGATGAATAAAGAGTCAACAGATAACATGCAGGTTATCCTACCGCACGAAATTATTTACCGCAACTCCGTTACACAATCTTAATCAAATCAAACCTCTAAGCGAGGTCATTCCTTTGGGGGTGATCTCGGTAGAGGTTTTCTCATGTTGATAAGGGAAAGAGGATAATGAAATGACATGGAATAAAATTGCTCTAATCGGAGCGATGAACGAAGAAATAGAGCTGCTAGTTTCACATATGACCGATGTACGTGAAACGATCAAAGCTGGTATTACGTTTCGTGAAGGTACGTATTTTGACAAGCAAGTTGTTGTGTGCCGGACAGGTGTAGGGAAAGTGAATGCGGCTGTGACAACCCAAATTTTAATTGATAACTTCGGCGTCGAAGCTGTTATTTTTACAGGAGTAGCGGGAGCATTAGATCCAGAGCTGAATATCGGGGATCTCGTGATATCGAGTGAATGCATGCAGCATGATATGGATGTTACAGCACTTGGGTTTTCACGTGGCGTCATCCCTTATGAAGCGAAATCCACCTTCGAAGCGGATAGCAAGCTTGTTAAGTTAGCTGTTGCATCAGGTGAAAAACTGTTTGCAGGCAAGGTTAAAAAGGGGAGAGTACTCTCTGGGGACCAGTTTATTGCAAGCAGGGAGGTTGTTGCTAGCCTGTATGAAGAGCTTGGCGGCGTTTGTGTTGAAATGGAAGGGGCTTCGGTTGCTCAAGTTTGCTCGATGAATGCCACTCCTTATGTCGTGCTGCGATCGATGTCCGATAAAGCAGATGGTTCAGCTCACGTTAATTTTGCTGAGTTTACAGTCCAGGCATCTGAGAATTCGTACAAAATGGTTGAGGATATCGTGAAGCATCTATAAGAGGTATAAAAAAGGCAGGAATAAAAAAGCTCAGAATTTCGCCGAAATGGCGGTTCTGAGCTTTTTTTCTACTTCAAATACATCATGGCGAGTTCCTTCGTTTGCCGGTTCTTCTCGGCAATCGCTTGGCGCCTTGGAATCGGCGCCCAAGCATCTACGGGGTCCAGCCACGTATCCACCAGCTGGACAGGGCTCTTGCTCTGCCAGGCGTCCAGCCACGCCTGTGGCAGCTTCAGCTGGGGCTGAGCCTCCAGCTGATCTAAGATCGCCTGCTCGCTCATGACGAGCCAGAGCAGGCTCCAAGCCCGTGGTACGACACGCCAGATGTCGTACCCGCCGCCCCCGAGCGCTATCCACCGCCCTTCGCACCACTGGTGCGCAAGGGAGTGAATCAGCTCGGGCATAGCCTTGTACACGCGCATGGAGCAATGGACATGCGCGAGCGGGTCGAAAGCATGGGCATCGCACCCATGCTGCGAGATAATGACGTCTGGCTGAAAGCTTCGAATCGTCTCGGTAAGCACCTCGCTGAAGCACTCCAGCCACGACTCATCCTCGGTGTAGGGCTCCACAGGCATGTTTATGTTCGTACCGAAAGCGTCGCCTTCGCCGCGTTCGTTCACGGCACCCGTGCCGGGGAATAAATATTTCCCCGTCTCGTGGATAGAAAGTGTGCATACCTGAGGATCGGCGTAGAAGCCCCACTGCACGCCATCTCCATGATGCACATCTGTGTCGATGTACAGCACTTTTGCGCCGTACATCTCTTTTGCGTGCGCAATCGCCGCTGAAGCGTCGTTGTAGACGCAGAAGCCTGCGCCCTTGCTTTGTAGGGCGTGGTGCAATCCGCCGCCCAGGTGAAGGGCGTGCGGAGCCTTACCGGACATCACCAGCTCGACTGCGGTGATGGAGCCGCCCACGACCTTCGCCGTGGTTTCATGCATCCCGGCGAAGTAAGGCGTATCGTCGGTGTCAAGTCCGAAGCGCGTTGCTTCTCGGACCCAATGCTCCTCCGGCACGGAACAGCTAAGCGCTTTCACCGCTTCGATGTAAGCGGGTGAGTGAACCCGCAGCAGTTCGCTATCTGTCGCGGAGCGAGGAGCCCGCAGCGCGCTGTCAGGGAGCGCGCCGGCTTTTCGCAGCAGATCCACCGTCATCGTAAGTCGATCTTGATTGAACGGGTGGTTTTCATTAAATTTATATTGAATTTCTTGATCATCATAGATAAAGACAGGATTTGCCTTCTTGTTCATATCCCTAATTCCCCCGAATGGACTAACAATTTCGCTTGAAGCTCTAGAAATCCCACGATTACTTAGAAATTAATACATGAAACGCTGCTGAAAACGAATGCGATCAAACTGCTCAACGGAAGCGATCGGCACCTTTTTGCCGATTCTTACCATAAGACAGTTGGCTGGATGTGAGCATATTTCTGGGTCGTCCGTAGCGAACCAGATCATGTCGATGCTTTTCATGAGCCTCTCCATCATTTGACGGTATTCCCAGACCGTTAATTTGCTTGTTTCTAAGTCCCAATGCCAATAATACTCTGTGGTGAAACAGATGATATTCTCCATCTGCTCATCTTCGAAAGCGAGTCGAATCATCTTTTTCCCTAATCCAATGGATCTGTAGTCGTCTGCAACTTCTATAGCGCCCAGTTCAATTAAATCCTGCATATGCCCCTGTGACCAACGCTCAATCTCGTCTGGATAGTGGAAGGTGACATAGCCGACAATCGTGGAGCCGTCTCTTGCTATGATGATACGTCCTTCAGGTAATTGTGCAATTTCGACTAGTGCCTCTAACTGCTCCTTAGGTCTGCGAAACGCATCTAATTTGGTATGCATAACAAGCTCCTGCAAGGTTTCTGCTGAAACAGGACCTTCTATGATAATTTCGGGTTGATCGGGAGCTGCGCGCAAGCTGTGTGAGTGGTATATTTTGATATGCTGCATAACCTTAGCTCTCCTTTTAAAAAAAAGCATGATGAACGTTTCCTTTTCCGTTAGGTCATAGTATTCTTATACCAAACTTTGGTTTGAATTAAAAGACGAATTTTTAACGTAGGCGAATATTTCCTATTATGATATAATAGAATATGTCAAAAATCGATCACATTTTGCTTGAATTAATCAGTAAAGTGAAAGCGGTTTACCACGTGAGGAGGGTTTTACGTACATGGATCAAATGAAAGTTGAACTCATTGAAGCTGTATCCACTAATCCTAACATGATCAATTATGAACAAACGCATGCGACATTTGACTGGAAAGACATCGAGAAGAGCTTTTCCTGGTATGAAACAGGTAAAGTTAACATGGCATATGAAGCGATTGACCGTCATGCTGAATCATCCAAAAAGGATAAAATCGCACTTTATTACAGCGATAGTCAGCGAGAAGAAGCAATCACTTATGGACAAATGAAAACGAAATCTAATCAGTTTGGTAATGTACTTCGAGGACTTGGTGTTGGTAAAGGCGAGCGCGTCTTTATTTTCATGCCACGTACACCGGAACTTTACTATTCCTTACTTGGAACCCTTAAAGTTGGTGCTGTTGTTGGGCCATTATTTGAGGCTTTCATGGAAACAGCAGTCAGAGACCGTTTGGAAGATAGTGAAGCCGTAGCCATTATTACGACACCAAGTTTATTATCGCGTGTTCCTTATAATGAACTTCCACATTTGAAGCATGTCATTATCGTTGGTGAAAATGTGGAGCTAGCTGAGGGACAAGTTGATTATTACAAAGAGATGGAAAGCGCTTCAACCGAACTTGACATTGAGTGGCTAGATCGTGAAGATGGATTAATTATCCATTATACGTCTGGCTCAACAGGTAAACCGAAGGGTGTTTATCACGTTCAAAACGCCATGCTTCAACATTATTATACGGGTAAGATTGTATTAGATCTTCAAGAAGATGATATTTACTGGTGTACAGCGGATCCAGGTTGGGTAACGGGAACCTCCTATGGGATCTTTGCTCCATGGTTAAATGGTGCAACGAATGTCATTCGCGGTGGTCGCTTCAGTCCCCAAGATTGGTACAATACGCTTCAGAAATATAAAGTAACCGTTTGGTATAGTGCGCCAACTGCTTTCCGTATGTTGATGGGTGCCGGTGATGATGTAGCTACTGGGTTTGATCTGTCATCGCTTCGTCACGTACTTAGCGTAGGCGAACCGTTAAATCCCGAAGTTGTACGTTGGGGGCTGAAAGTTTATAACCAACGTATACATGACACTTGGTGGATGACAGAAACAGGTGGACAACTCATCTGTAACTATCCATCCATGACGATTAAGCCTGGTTCAATGGGGCGTCCAATTCCGGGTGTCGAAGCGGCTATTATTGATGATGCAGGGAACATTTTGCCTCCTAATCGGATGGGGAACCTAGCTATCAAAACGCCGTGGCCTTCGATGATGCGCAAAATTTGGAATAACCCTTCTAAATACGAAGAATATTTCCGTTTGACAGGTTGGTACGTTTCCGGTGATTCGGCTTATCAGGATGAAGAGGGCTACTTCTGGTTCCAAGGTCGAGTGGATGATGTGATTAACACAGCAGGCGAACGGGTAGGTCCTTTCGAGGTGGAGAGTAAGCTTGTTGAGCATCCTGCGGTTGCAGAAGCTGGGGTTATTGGTAAGCCTGACCCAATGCGTGGAGAGATTATTAAAGCGTTTATCGCCCTGCGTGAAGGCTACACACCGTCAGATGAGCTCAAAGCGGATATTTCCAAATTTGTTAAAGAAGGGCTTTCTGCCCACGCAGCTCCTCGTGAAATTGAATTTAAAGACAAGCTGCCTAAGACACGCAGTGGTAAAATTATGCGCCGTGTTCTTAAAGCTTGGGAGCTCAATTTGCCAACAGGCGACTTATCGACGATCGAAGACTAAGGCAATCAAGCCTTCTTTGCACCAGATCTATGGTGTAAGGAAGGCTTTTTATTGCGTATATAGCAGCTTTTGAAATAAAAAAAGACCCGGGTACCCGGGTCTTTCTACTTAATGATTAGTTGTTGTAGGCGATAGAAGCGGAAGGCTTTGACTCGCCCGCATCGTTGACAGCAGTTACTTTGTAATAACCATTGTAAGCTGCTGCGTAATAATGAAATTCGGTCGCATCATCAACAGAACCAAGCTTCTTAAACGTTCCTTTTTCTTTGTCACTAAAATAAACAATATACTTCTTTACTTTATCCTTGGACGCATTGGCTTTCCAGGTTAACATTACACCTGCTCCATCAGCTTTGGCTTTAATGCCGGTTGGTGCGGCAGGTAGGTCCTTTGTGCTTCCATTGTTACCGTTGTCGGTTCCAATGGGTTCACCGATTTCACCATTAGAGCCTGATGGAGGGTTAGTAGCTCCTGGAATTTGATTTCCTTCGACAGAAGGTACGAACAATGAATCTAGCGAGCTTCCATCTGTAAAAGAGGAGCGGCTAGGTACCGATTCTTTCCCCGCTACATCGACTGCTGTCACATAATAACCGATTAAGCTAGATCCGGGGATTTGATCAATAAATTTCGTCTCAGCGCCTGCCAAGACAACTTTGCCGCCCATGAGCTGGAACTTGCCGCGGTTATCAGAGCGATATATGCGATAGCCGACGATATCAGGATTCGGACTAGCCTGGAAGGCAATGGTTGCCGTGTCACCGGACTTGGTTGTTACAACGTTCGTTGGTGCAGCGGGCTCTTTACCGTCATCAACCCGAGGGTCAACTTCGGATGGTGCGTCATCGTCATAATCTGTTGGCTTATAATTATCGATCGGCTTACGGCTCTTTTCAGGAAGTTTACTCATGGCTACTTCGATTTCTTTGAGCAATTGACTGATCGATTTTTGTCTTTTAATGACCGTTTTCTCTTGTACGAAATCTGCTGGCGTATTGTCTTGCGCCATGTAATTCAGTCCGCCAAATGAACTGATTTTCATCCGTACCATCACATTGTCGACTTCAGTAGGTACATATTTCTTGTTGAATATATCAGTAACTAGAAATTCGGACTTCGACGTTAATTCGCTTGGCAGCTTACCGGATAAACTGGATACGGTTGCCGAGACAATACCATCCGGTTTGGCGAATGTTTTGGTAGGAAAGAGATCTGGTTTCTGCTCGATTGTTCGGTTCATAATGAGAGCCCATATATCCTTGGCGTGATTCGTCTGCAATGTTTTGGAAGACAATTTATTAATCGGTTGGTCATAACCAATCCACACACCAACGGTAATATCAGGGGTAAAGCCCATAAACCAAGCATCGGCATCATCTTGCGTTGAGCCAGTTTTGCCAGAAATCTCAATTTTGCCATATGATTTATACTTTTTCATCAAATCAGTTGCTGTCCCTTGGCTAACCACCGTTTTCATCATATCTGTAATCAGATACGCACTTTGTGGGGAATAGACAGGGGTTGCCTTTATATCATGTGTATAAATCGTTTTGCCATTTGAATCTTTGATTTCGCGAATCATAAACGTCTCATTGAATGAGCCTTTATTCGGAATAGATGCATAAGCGCCGGTCAGTTCCCTCACCGAAGTTCCTCGGCTTAGTCCGCCGATTACGCCGGTCTGGGCATAATAATCTTCTTTTTGAATCGACGTGATACCGAGTTTTTTTGCAAAATCCCAAGAATCATTAATACCAACTTTATTCAGAAATATATCAATGGCAGGGATATTGTAAGACTGGTTTAAAGCTCTTCTTGCTGTCATTAACCCGTGAAACTTGTGATCCCAGTTTTCTGGAAGATGAAAGCCTTTGACACCGTCTTTTAGAATAATAGGGATATCATCCACGATACTAGCGGGTTGAATGGCCCCTTTCTCTAAGGCTGGTATATAGGCGGCAATGGGCTTCATAGTTGATCCAGGCTGTCTGAATGCTTGTGTGGCATGATTGAGCTGCTCTTCGAAGAAATTGCGGCCCTCAATCATCCCTTTGATAGCTCCGGATTTAGAATCGATCATGATGGCCCCAACTTGTTCCATGCCTTTTTTATCATCCGTAGGGGCGAAGTTTTTATCGTTACTTGATATTTCATGCATGGAATCATAAATGGTCTTATCTATAGTTGTATAGATTTGATAGCCACCACGTAAGAGTTGAGTATGTATGCCTTTTAACGCTTCATTATAAGCGGCCTGGTTTTTCTTAGGATCAAGCTCAGGCTTCTGGATCTTCAACAAAATTTCGGCAGCTTCTTTTTCCGTTTCAATCATTAGGTAAGGATAAGTCGTGTAAGCCTTCTGAGCCGCAGGGGGCATGGAAGCTTTGAGATCAAACTTAAGTGCTTCTTGGTACTGTTCATTCGTAATTTTCTTTTCTTCCAGCATCCGTTTGAGTACTAATTGTTCACGCGTAACCGCCTTTTTGAAACCATCTTCATCAAAGTCAGGCTTGCTCGTGAATGCAGAGTACTGCGATGGGGATTGCGGTAGACCGGCTAAGTAAGCGGCTTGAGCAACGTTTAACTTATCCAGATCGTCGATGTTGAAGAGACCTTTGGCAGCTGCTTTAATCCCATATAGATTATAGCCTGTCGCGCCATTGCCATAAGGAATTTTGTTCAAATAAGCGAGCAAAATTTCATCCTTGGACATTAGGCGTTCCATCCGGAGCGCTAACAGCAGCTCTCTTGCTTTACGGCCATCATCACGGTCTAGTGTAAGAAATACCCGTCTGGCAAGCTGTTGCGTAATTGTGCTTCCACCTGTTTGAACTTCCTCGTTCAGCAGTTTCTGAGTTACTGCCCGATAAAGCCCGCGGATATCGATACCGCGATGGTTGTAGAAGTCTTTGTCTTCAATGGCGAGGACTGCATCTAACAGAAGTTGCGGAATGTCATCAAGCTGAGCGAGACGACGGTCTTCCTCAGTTCGCAATTGACCAATGACGGCATCATCATTGAAGTAAGCGAAGCCTGTGACAGCATTTTCCTGCATCTGCTGACGTATGGCCTCTTCGGTGCGTACAGGATCTTTTTTGACTAGGGCACTGACATACCCGAATGCGGCAGATCCACCGACAATTCCCGCCAAAAAGGCACTAATGATGGTCCATTTTAAGGTAATCCAAGTTACTTTGAATGTAGTTCTCACCCAAGGGCGATTCCATTTCGCGAAAAAATTGCGCATAAGTTCCAATATCCTCCTTACATGAACCCTAATAGTATACCATAACTGCACCTTTTGCGGTAATGATGAAGCGAAGAAACGATGCCGACATGGTTTGACAACACCCAGAAACATGTGATAAATTTTTATCAAATGCGTTGAAAGATCAGCAGTAGGTAGCTTGTGGATGCTTTCAGAGAGCCGGTGGATGGTGCGAACCGGTACCTGCAGGTTAGTGAATTACGGTCTTGAGCAGTGAATGGGAACCTGCAGCTTTCATGAGCTGCACAAGTAGTATTTGCCGATTAAACCCCGTTAAAGGTTCTTGAGTGAAAATAGCTAGCCGTGCACATAACACCTGTTATAGATGTACGTAACTACTGTTTTAATTAGGGTGGTACCGCGAGTCAAGTCTTCTCGTCCCTTTGTGGATAAGAAGGCTTTTTTTGTATGTTTAAAGAAAAAGGAGATGGATGAACATGGATATTTTGAAGGATTTGGAGTTTCGCGGACTGCTTCATCAAATTACGGATCGGGAGGGCTTGGACAAAAAGCTTAGCGAGGAGCGTGTTACGCTTTATTGCGGCTTTGACCCGACCGCGGACAGCTTACACATCGGTAGCTTGCTGCCTATTCTTACTCTGAGACGCTTTCAGCTCGCTGGTCACGTTCCTTTGGCGCTCGTTGGCGGGGGAACAGGGCTGATTGGTGATCCTAGCGGAAAAGCCAATGAGCGAACACTCAATGGGCCTGAAGTTGTCGAGGCTTGGTCACAAAGCATCAAAAATCAGTTATCTCGGTTTCTCGACTTCTCCACTGAAATTGAAAATAGTGCAGAACTTGTCAACAATTACGATTGGTTAGGATCGCTGAATGTCATCGAATTCCTTCGTGATGTAGGCAAAAACTTTACCGTTAATTACATGTTGGCAAAAGATTCTGTTGATTCACGGATCTCCAAAGGGATTTCCTTCACGGAGTTCAGCTATATGATTCTGCAATCATACGATTTCCTGAAGCTCAATGAAACGAAAAATTGCTCTGTGCAAATTGGCGGAAGTGACCAATGGGGTAATATTACGGCTGGTCTTGAGCTTATCGGTAAGTCCACAGATAAACGTGCCTACGGGGTAACCTTGCCGCTTGTGACAAAAAGTGATGGTCAAAAGTTCGGGAAGACAGAAGGCGGAGCTATTTGGTTGGATGCTAGCAAAACGTCTCCTTATCAGTTTTACCAGTTCTGGTTGGGTACAGCCGACAATGACGTCATCCGTTTCCTGAAATATTTTACTTTTGTTTCGCATGAGGAAATCGAACGTCTCGAGGAAGAAGTGCAAGCTCTGCCTGAGAAGAGGGAGGCTCAGAAATTACTTGCCCGCGAAGTTACGAAGCTTGTACACGGTGGAGAAGCGTTAGAAAGTGCTCTTAACATTACAACAGCTTTATTCAGTGGTAATATTCAGGAGCTTTCACGTACGGAGATTGAAGAAGCGTTCAAGGATGTTCCATCTGCAACCATAGATCAAGATGATATTGCGTTGGTTGATTTACTGATTTCCGTAGGAGCGGCTCCGTCCAAACGCCAAGCACGTCAAGATATTGAGAGTGGTGCTGTCACGGTCAATGGCGTTAAAGTGACGCAATTCGAAGCAGTTACTAGAGATTTGGGTAGACTCGGAGAGTCTTACATCATTATTCGCCGCGGTAAAAAGAATTATTACCTTGTACAGTTTGCTTAAAGAAAAAAAGCCCCTTAGGGAAATCCCTGAGGGGCTTGCTTTTATTAACGGCTGTAGAACTCGACGATTTGTTTCTCGTCAATTTCTTGTGGAAGCTCAGAACGTTCTGGCAAACGAATGTACTTGCCTTCTACGCTTGCGTCGTTGAACTCAAGGTAAGTTGGCAGGTAGTTACGGTTAGCAAGAGCTTCTTTCACTGCGGAAAGACCTTTGCTTCTTTCACGAAGAGCGATAACGTCACCTGTAGATACGATGTAAGAAGCGATATCTACTTTTTTGCCGTTCACAGTTACGTGACCGTGAGCAACTAGTTGACGCGCGCCTGCGCGGGAGTTGGAAAGACCAAGACGGTAAACCAAGTTGTCCAAACGGCTTTCAAGCAAGATCATGAAGTTCTCACCGGAAATACCTTTTAGTTTGGAAGCTTTATCGAACAAGTTGCGGAATTGCTTCTCGTTCAAACCGTACATGTGACGAAGTTTTTGTTTTTCATTTAATTGAACGCCATAGCCGCTCATTTTTTTACGTTGTCCTGGGCCATGTTGACCTGGAGGGAATGGGCGTTTCAAGTCTTTACCGTTACCACTCAAAGAAATACCAACACGACGGCTTAATTTAAATTTAGGTCCTGTATAACGTGACATTTAGGAAAAACTCCTTCTTTTCAACAATTAGTTTAGTAGATAGCATCTAGATGTCAGGGTGAAGACAAGTGCCTGGTTTTGCTTACGAATCATATTGTGATTCCCTGACAAGAGTAGTTCAGCCGCTGTCTTGGCAGGAGCAAAAGCAGTGAGGGTGATCACAAATGGCATTCACCGAAATCATGTTGTTACTCGACTTCTAATTTTATTAAAAACAGGGGCATGTGTCAAGTCTCAATCCTTTAAAGTGATTCTAAAATTTCGTGCAATAAGCACAGAAAAATAGTATGATAAATGAGGTAAGATTTAGCCTGGATCAATAGGACTACAGTTTGTTGGTGAAGGAGAGCCTATGAGTGAACCACTTCGTAGTATGAAACAACATAGTCGTGCAGAACACTTCGAAGAGTTTCTTCGGCAAGGACTTGTTCTTTCTAGCAACTTTTCCTATTGGGAATTCAATTGTCATCATGTAGTGCTAGATGCTTTCGATGAGTGGATTCACCAATTCGGGCAAGCGATGCTACCGCCTCAAACCGCACTGCTATGTGTGGATACGGATCTGAAAGTGGTTAAGGCTTGCTCCCATGATACACTTCTTACTGATGCATTGCTGCAGGTAGGAGCATCATGGAGCTATGCAGAACGCAATGACAATCCGTTGGCACGATGTGCTGAAAATCCAAAAATGCATATAATGACTAGCGAAGAAATGAGCGCAAAAGAACTGAAGACCGTTTTTGCTGCTTCGATTCCAGTCCTAGATCCACAAGGGGCTCCAATTTTATATTTGGGACTATTTTCCCATACACTTGAAGAAGCAGACGAACTTGCACAATTGTTCTATATACTTTCCCTATCTTTCCAAGGTAGTGTGCAGAGCGTAGAGGATCGTCGTAAGTACGACCAGTTGTTTATGCAGCATCTAAATAGGGAACTTGAGTTTAAGAAGCATGATATTTTATTTGAGGCTTCTAAGAAGCTACATGCCAAAATCGATGTCGATTCGGTATTGACCGAAGTCATTGAGTGCATGCATAGCGTTTATCCCAATATACAAGTAGATTTATTGCTTTCACAAGATAATGACTCTACGAATCTATCTGTGAAGCCTTTGAATTTCCATAGTACGGAGGATGACATTCGAACACGTGCTTTTATGGAAGGGCATGTGATATTTGAACCTTCATCCGAGGATAGTGGCCCAAGTACAGGTCATATCGCTGCTCCGTTATCAGGCAAACAGGGTGTATATGGCGTGTTATATATGACGTCTAACAGTAATTTGATTCACGCTTCGGATTTGCAATTCATATCATTGCTTGCCGATACAGCTGGGTCTGCTTTTGAAAACGCTAAATTATATGAACAGTCCAATTTAATGATTAACGAGCTTCGGCTTATTAATGAAATCACCAAGCAATTAAATCAGAGCTTGCGTTTAAACGAAATCTTTAATTCAGCATCGAGCGAGATTTTAAGTATTTTCGGCGCGGATTATAGTTGTATTCTGCAAGCGGATAAAAATAGTGAGAATTTAATCGTACAAGCGACTAATTTGCCAGCGATGTTTCATGAGACCTTTACCGTAGATCAAGGCTTTTCTGGTGTCGTCTATACCTCCAAAGAACCGATTATTATTTCAGACTATTGGAGCAATAATAAGGTTGCGTCAAAGCTGATGCAGTTAACCAACTCCAGATCGCTTATTGGTTCACCAATTCTCGTGAATGGACAAGTTGAGGGCGTTATTTTAGTTGTACACAGCAAGCCAAACTTCTTTTCCTATGATAACTACAAATTGCTGCAGGTTCTTTCGGGGCATATTGGTCTTGCCATGACGAATGCTTCCTTGCATGCTGAAGTGAAACGAATGGTTATTACAGATAATTTGACAGGACTTTATGTACGTCATTATTTAGACGAACAGGCTAATTCGATGCAAAAGAAGGACTTCTGCGGTTCACTTATTGTCGTTGATATAGACAATTTCAAACGGGTTAATGATACCTACGGTCATCAGGTGGGCGATAAAATCTTGATCCAAGTAAGTCAAATTATTAAAACTAGTATTAGGGATAGTGATATTGCAGCTAGATGGGGCGGGGAAGAGCTTGCGGTCTATTTACCCCAAGTTGCAAAGTCTCAAACGATTCGAATCGCAGAACGTATTCGTGTTCGTGTTCTTGAGGAGACTAATCCGCAAGTAACCGTTTCCTGTGGCGTTTCGGATTGGAATTGGGAAGAAGATAAGATTAGTGTAGAATCGCTGTTCTATCGTGCAGATATGGCTCTCTATCAAGCCAAAAATAATGGTCGTAACCAAATTCGAATCGGTTAGCAAAAAAGCACTTGTCTAAGGACAGGTGCTTTTCTTCGCTTTAACACTTTCATATCATAAACTTGGTTGCTCAACTTGCAAATAATGTCGAAAAAAGGTTGTCTAATCTAATAAATTTGAATAGGTAGGGTAAACTATATGAAGGATAGAAATAGGATAAGGTACTTCACCGTTGTATTACCAGATAACTCCTCACTTTTCTCTTCCTGAACCTTCTGTAACATGTTACAATGGTTTGGTCTAAGGGAAGGATGGTCGAAATTTGTCGGTGTTAAACAGAAACAGAAAACACATTTTGCTAGTTTTTTTTATTTGTATTTTGCTCGTTGCATTGATTGCCTTTTTATTTTATAACCCTACAGGCATTAAACTTACTCACAGCAATATGCGACAGCTATCTGAACATTTAAGGGACATTGGTTGGCCTGGTAAAATCATCGGAATGGCTTTAATTTTTTTTCAAACGTTCTTTCCGTTTATTCCCTTTGTTGTTGTAGCAGGTACGAATGTTGCTATTTTCGGTATTAAAATAGGGTTTCTTGTTAATTACATAATGTCTTGTTTAGGAGCAGTTGCTTCTTTTTATTTTGCTCGCTATTATGGACATGCATGGGTAGAGAAAAAGCTCGAGCGATTTCCATTAGTGACGCAGTTTAGTAAGCGGATGGAGAAGCGCGGATTCCTATATGTCCTTCTAGGCAGATTGATTCCGATTTTACCTTCCTCGGCGATTAATTTTGGTGCAGGGCTAACTCGAATGCGGTTTACTCATTTTCTATGGGGGACCTTGCTGGGGAAACTGCCGATCGTATTTCTAGAATCAATGATTGCACATGATTTATTTCATTTCCAGAAATATAAGGGAAGACTACTTTTGTTGCTAGGTATTTTCGTTCTTTTGATTCTAGTAGGGAACGGCGTGAAGAAAGCAATTGCAGCAAAGACGAAGTAAAGCGCTTTACTTGGAGAATGAAGGAAATTTTTTGTTGCGTTAAGTAACCTTTCCAAGTTATCATATAGGGAGCAAGGCGACCAATTCAGATGCGAATAAATGGAGGAATGAAATATGCCAAGTGCTAATAATGCCGCAATTGTTGAAATTTCACAAACAGCTAATAAATTCAGATCGTCAATCGTTCTCCAATATGATAATAAGTATATCGATGTAAAAAGTATCTTAGGTTTGTTTACTACATTGCTTAGCTCCAGCAACTATGATCTCCATGTTCATGGGCCGGATGCAGAAGAAGCGAAAATCGCTATGGCTGAAGTATTCGCTAAGCACAATTTGGGCGTAAACGTTGTTCAAGAATAGAGTTCATGCTTAAAGAAGGTACTCTCAGAATCTCTGAGGGTACCTTCTCTTGTATATTGATCCAATTTCGCTTAATATAGATCATATAAGGACGGATGACTATGCGTATAGGGGGAAGTTGGGAATGTCTTCATCTGATCTATTGCTGGACATGAATCAAAAAGCGCTTAATCTTCTCCAAGAAGATGCAGATAAAATCGAAAAACTAATCGAAGTACAAATGGAGAATTTGACTACGCGTCAATGTCCACTGTATGAAGAAGTTTTAGATACGCAAATGTACGGACTTTCTAGAGAAATTGATTTTGCCATTCGAGCGGGACTTATTTCCGAAATACCTGGTAAACAAATTCTCAGCAAGCTTGAACGTAACCTTGCGCAGCTATATGAAGCGTTGAATAACAAAAAGTAACCCTTCTCAATGGGTTACTTTTTTTGTCTTTGTTTGCGTATTTAGACTAGGAAGAATACGACGCCTAGAATGATGTAGACCACAAGCAGCAGGAGACCTTCATACCAGTTGGTCGAGCCATCTTGGGTTATTGACTTCGTAATAAAGACCGCGACTCCGATTGCAGCAAGTTCATAGGTGGTGAAGACAATGTTCATGGGTGTTCCACTTACGAAGAAACTGACAAGTACAAGCACTGGAGCTACGAATAAAGCGATCTGCAACGAACTGCCGATTGCTATTTCAACGGCTGCGCCCATTTTATTTTTCATGGCCATCATCACGGCGGCGCTATGCTCCGCGGCATTTCCAATAATGGCAATAAGGAATGCACCTACAAACAGCTCGGATAATCCAAATCTATGGGTAACTTCTTCTAATGTACCAACTAACCACTCACTAGTGAAAGCTACCATGACGGTGGCTAGGATTAGAAAAAGAATGGAAGTTCCTTTGGACCAAGCTGCCTCACCATGTTCAATGGCTTCATCAGAAAGTACACTTTTGTGTGTAACCATGGAGAATAGAAGCCAGAGCAAGTAGGCGACGATCAGTAATATGGCGACGATCATGCTCATTGTTGACGTTTCTTTGGTTGTCAATCCGCCTGCGAAGATGGCTGGAATGAATAACGCAACAACCCCAAGAATCATTAAGGAAGAATTGTGTGATGCAAGTTTTACGTTAAATGACTGTTCTTTGAACTTTAATCCACCTGCAAATATACTCAGTCCCAGAACAAGCAGCAGATTGCCGATGATGGCTCCAGTGAGACTTGCCTTGACGACATCGAACAATCCGTCTCGAACTAAGAAGAACGCAATAATTAACTCGGCTGCGTTACCGAACGTTGCATTGAGGAACCCTCCCACACGCTCACCTGCATAGTGGGCAACACTTTCTGTCGCTTTACCTAGAAATCCAGCTACAAAAATGATAGCTATACAAGCAATTACGAATTGAAGTGTTGAATTTAGATGCATGTAATGAGCGATACCCGTTGTAACGAAAGAAATAATTAACCCGATGTAAAACAATTTTCCCTTCAAAGTAAACCCTCCGACTCATTCTTTTATTGGTACTTTTTGACTTCTTTTAATATACCCACTTTGGAACCCAATGTAAATTCGATTTGTCCGTTGTCGCTGTTCTTGCTTTCATCTAGTGAACTTATTACAATAGATTTATACCAGAGTGAAGAGACTTTGAGCTCCACTCAATGATCCCAATATGAGGAGTTGATCTGTATGTCCGAAGACAATCAAACCGGCTTAATTCGTATTTCTGATGATGTAGTATCGACAATTGCAGGACTTGCAGCTCTGGAGACAGCAGGCATAGCAGGCATGTCAGGCGGTATCTCGGAAGGCTTAGCTAAGCGACTCAGTGGTAAGAATGTTCAGCGTGGGGTTTCTGTAGAGGTCGGGCAAGTGGAAGCAGCCATCGATCTACGTGTTATCGTCAATTACGGTTCCCGTATTCAGGATGTATGCAGGGATCTCCAAGAAAACGTGAGAGAAGCTGTTGAAAATATGACCGGGCTAACCGTGGTGGAAGTCAATGTCAAGGTGGAAGGCGTCGCGTTCAAGGAAGAAGAGACAGCAGACGATCCACATCGTGTAAAATAGAAAAAAGACTCAATCGATATCACTGAAATCGATTGGGTCTTTTTTTGGGTTTTGCTTCTTCTTTGTGTGATTGTTCCCGGGAAATACTGAGCAGAATCCCCATACTGATGAGAGAGACCATCATGGAGGAACCTCCTGCTGAAATAAAGGGCAAGGTTACACCGGTAAGTGGAATGGATCCAGTAACGCCACCGATATTAATGACGGCTTGGAAGGCGAAAATGCTCATAATGCCAACTCCTGCTACCATACCGAACAAATCGGGACTGCGAACAGCGACAAGGATGCCACGCCATATAAAGAGCAGGAAGATAAGGATGAATATGGAACTCCCAATAAAACCAAACTCTTCCCCAATGATTGCAAAAATGAAGTCGTTATGAGCTTCAGGTAAATAATGCAGCTTCTGAATGCCTTGACCGAATCCTGCACCAGTCAGTCCGCCGTGTCCGAATGCGAATAAGGATTGGACGACCTGATACCCAGTATCCGAAGTATCGGCCCATGGATCGAGAAATGAGGTTAGACGGTTCAAACGGTAACTGGTTGACGTATCTGCTGTGTTATTTTTTAGTAAGTAAAGGGTAACAACCATGGTCCCGATCGCCGCAAGGCCTGTCCCCAAAAGGAAAATATGCTTTAGGTTGGAGCCACCCACAATGATGACAATGGCAGAGCAAACCAGCAGGATCATACAGGAGCCCAAATCAGGCTGGAGCATGATGAGCATGCTGACAAATCCGACGATCACCAAGGCAGGGAGCAGCCCCTTCTTAAAATTACGGAACTTCTCTTCTTTATTACTAATGAGAGAAGCCAAGTAAAGAATTACGATGAGTTTGGCGAATTCTGTTGGCTGAATGCCAAATTTACCTACATTAAACCAGCTGGCTGCACCATTTGATTTTGATGTGAAAATAACGAGAACGAGCAGCATAACGATAACAAAGAAAGCGGGAATAACCAACTTTTTCAGCTTGGTGTAATGGAGGTTCATGCAGAAAAGCATGCCAACACTTCCTAAGCCAACAGCTATCAATTGCTTCTTCGTAAAATACCATGGGTCGTCCCATCGATAAGCACTCGTCATTGAGCTTGCACTGAAAACCATGGCAAGACCGAAGCAAACAAGTACAAAGGTTAAAAATAGCAGCAGAAAATCCGGCGTTCCTCTTCGAGGGGGATTCATGCTGTTTCCTCGCCTAGTCTGCTAATAATTGCTGCAGTTGAGCTAATTTTTGGTTGGAAATTTTGAGAACCGACTCAGGGATAGGAGAATTGTAATCCAAGCCATGCGGGAACGTTTCTTTACCTATGTAAGCTTCTTCTAGGAATAAAATTGCATAAGGAGATTCTAGTTTACCGGATTCTACACGAGCATTTACACGTAAGAAATACACGGATTTACTTGCTTTATCTTCCATTTTAAAATCATAAGTAGCACGCGTGTATTCCCACTGCCAACGCACGAAACCAAGTTTAGTCGTTACTTCATCCAGGTGAGCCAAATCGCTTTTTAAGCCTTTTAGGCCAGTTGCTTCAATAATCAATTTTAACGCCTCCATATTGTACGTATGCATTCTTTATTCATGATAGTATGTTTCCAAAGGTTCTGCAAGTCGATAACAACGTCAATTTTCTAATATTTGATGGCACTTTACAGATGAAACATGATCATTTATTTGGTAGAATAGGTTCAATGACACGGCAAGCGTGAAAAGTTAAGAAACAAGGATGGGCGGAGGATTTTCCTTATGAACGATTTTCAAGCAAGCTTACAAGCGAATTATGAAGAAATGGTTGCCTGGAGGCGCTACTTACATCAAAATCCCGAACTATCTTTCCATGAATATCGCACCGCTGAATTTGTGGCGAATCATCTACAAAGTTGGGATATTGAAGTTCGCAAAAATGTAGGAGGCAATGGTATTGTCGGACTGCTCCGCGGCAGCAGTGAAGGTCCTACGGTTGCGCTTCGAGCAGACATGGATGCACTGCCTATTCAAGATGAGAAGAACTGTGCGTACTCTTCGCTCACGAAAGGCGTTATGCACGCTTGTGGACACGACGCACACACTTCAACACTGCTTGGTATTGCCAAGGTGGCGAGTCAGCATCGCGATCAACTAAAAGGGAATCTGGTTTTCCTGTTCCAACATGCTGAAGAAATTACGCCTGGTGGCGCTGATTCCATGATCCAAGACGGAGCTCTTGAAGGTGTTGATGCCGTGTTCGGCGTTCATCTATGGACACCATTTCCTGTAGGCCATTTTTATTCCAAAGCGGGTCCCTTAATGGCGGCACCCGATGAATTCACCATTCATATTCAAGGAAAAGGTGGACATGGGGGGTTGCCTCATCAAACCATTGACAGCATTTATGTAGCTTCTCAATTAGTTGTTAATCTTCAAGCGATCGTGAGTCGACAAATAGATCCGATAGAACCATGTGTGGTTAGCGTTGGATCCTTCCACGGGGGCTCTAGCTTCAATGTCATAGCCGAAACGAGTGTGCTGAATGGCACTGTACGCACTTTCAATGCGGAACTTAGACAAGATGTGAAGCAGCGCCTCGAACGGATCGTACATACCACTTGTGAGATGAATCAAGCTTCCTATAAGATAAACTATAAATTAGGTTACCCTACAGTTGTTAATGACGGGAAAGAAGCAGAGCGCTTCTTCAAAGTCGGTACCGAGTTGTTTGGGGCAGAAGCCGTGCACGAGTCCCCACTTATTATGGCCGGAGAGGACTTTTCCTATTATTTGAACCACCGACCAGGCTGTTTTATGTTCGTTGGTGCAGGTAATGTTGAAGCTGGCATCGTACATCCGCACCATCATCCGAAGTTCGATATTGACGAGAAATCCATGCTAAATGCAGCAAATTTGTTGTTAGGAATGGCTTTGGATTATATGGCATGAATGCCGTCCTTCCTTTGGAGAATGCTATAGAGGTAAGTTAACTCCGAGGAGGGATTATGGGACATGGCAGGTAAAACAGTAAGGGACATCATGAGTAAAGATTGCGTTACCGTTACTCTGCAGGATAATGTTTACGAGATCGCTTTGAAAATGAAGAATCACGATATCGGATTCGTTGCCGTTGTTGAGGGTAAGAAGCTCATTGGTGTTGTAACAGACCGTGACCTTGTTGTTCGCGGATACGCAGAAAAGCATTCTGGTTCTACTGCTGTCGATAAAGTAATTACGAAGGATATCGCGACAATAACCCCGGATACATCTGTTGATGAAGCCGCCAAAATAATGGCTAAGGATCAAATTCGACGTTTACCTGTAGTGGAGAACGGCGAGCTTGTCGGAATCGTAGCCATCGGTGACTTAGCGGTTCGAGGCAGCTTTGAGGATGAAGCAGGGGAAGCGCTTAGCAAAATTTCATCAGACAAAACACTAGTCGGCAGTAGATAATCATGATCCACGCATAATAATAAGCAACCTGTTTTCCATTCTATGGAGAAGGGTTGCTTTTTTTGTCAGGAAAAATTGTTATCTTTACTACCGATAAGTGATGAGAGATAATGGTAGCGAAAAGGGTAGGGGAGGTTAACATCTTAGAATGAATAGGGTCGAAGACAGCGCATTTATTGGTGTCATTATTCTAGACGCAGGTTGGCATTATACATATATCAACGAATATGCAGCAAAAATTTTAAATCGTAGGCCTAATGAATTATTGGGTAAAGTCGCTTGGGCAGAATTTCCTGCTGCGATACGGTACGCTTGTTACGATCAATTCCATAAAGCCCGTAAAAATAAGGAAGAAGTTCATTTTGAAGAATACATAAAATCGTCCAATCAGTGGGTTAAGGTAAGTGCATATCCATTTGGCGGGTGTTTGCATATTGCACTCCGTAAACCGGATTTTGCTGAAATTAGTTCATTGCTAGAAAGTGAGTATTATCTAAAATATACAGAAAATTTTCAAGATTTAATCACACTGACTTCAGTAGATGGTAAATTTCGATATCTATCCCCTGCTATTCATCCGCTGCTCGGTTATGAGGTTGGTGAAATGGTCGGTACTCGTATCTTGACGTATTGTCATTCAGAAGATATAGAGATTCTGAGAGACATTTTTAATGATGAAAACCATTCAGCTAATGCAGATCAGGGGATGATTACCTGTCGTTTCCTACACAAAAAAGGTTGGTACGTGTGGTTTGAAAAAAATTTCAAATGGATGGTAGATGACGATGGCAGAAGAAGTCAGATATTGGGCATTTGGCGCGATATTACGGAACGTAAGCTGGTCGAAGAGCGTTTTGTTCAAGCGCAAAGGCTGGGGCAATTTGGCAGCTTTGAACGATATCTGAACGATGAGTATTGCTTGTGGTCCGAGGAAATGTACCGTATCCATGGTCTTGATCCCGTAGATTCCATCGAATTAAACGAAGCTATTAAGCAAATTGTGTCGGATGATCGCGATAAAGTAGCCCTTGCTTTTGAGACAGCTATTCAGGTTGGAATCGCAGAAGTCGAGTACAGGATTGTTCGCAGTGATGGAGAGGTGCGCCATCTGAAATCTCAAATCGAGCGAGTCACCCGAGATAACGGTCGTACGGCTTTACGGGGACTCATTCACGATATTACATCACATAAACAAATTGAAACTGAGCTTAAAAGAAGCAAAGCCAATTTGGAAATTGCGCAAGAAATCGCGGGATTGGGTCACTATGATTGGGATGTGATCAGGAATGATTTGTATTGGTCAGACGAGTTGTTTGTGCTGTTTCGTATGCGCCGTGAATTATTCGGGAATACAATAGAAGCCTTTTTTAATGCGGTTCATCCGGAAGATACAGTTAAAGTGAAAGAGGCAATTCGTGAAGCTCTGCATGGCGGTCTACTAGATTTGGTATATCGAATTATTGTGAATGAGACTGAGGTTCGAATGATTCATACCATGGCCAAAACGACCTATGATGAGTGGGGGAGACCGCTGCGTCTATTTGGAACGGTGCAGGATATCACGATACAGAAACAGACAGAAGAGCTTCTTCGCAAAACGGAAAAATTGAATGTCGCTGGACAATTGGCAGCTGGTATCGCGCATGAGATCCGTAATCCGCTTACGGCACTCAAAGGATTTGCTAAGCTGATGTGTCATGCCAACGAAGAAAGCAAACTGCGGTATTTTCAGATTATGCAAGAAGAATTTAATCGTATCGAACTGATCTTAGGAGAGCTTCTGATTCTTGCTAAGCCACAGGCTGTAGCTTTTCATCCTTATGATACCACAGCTATTCTTGGCGAGGTTATTGAACTGCTGAATACAGAGGCAATCATGAGCAATGTGATCATCGAACTAGATTATGAACCAAATCTTCCTCTGGTTAAATGTGAGCGAAACCAATTGAAGCAGGTTTTCGTGAATATGATTAAAAATGCCATTGAGGCGATGCCAACAGGAGGCTGCCTGAATGTATCTGTGAGGAAGGTTGCGAGCGGTGTAGCTTTCTATTTCGCAGATCAGGGACTGGGTATATCGGAGGAGCGGCTGCCGCGCATAGGGGAACCTTTTTATACGACGAAAGAGAAGGGGACTGGGCTCGGCGTAATGGTAAGCTTCGCGATTATCGATGAACATCAAGGACATATAGAATATCAAAGTAAGCTAGGCGTTGGCACCACTGTCCTTATCCAACTGCCAGCTTTTTCGTAAAAAATGAGAGAATAGACCAGGAAACTGGTCTTTTTTTCATTTCTATCTATCTTGTAACTGTCAAAGTTCGCAATAAGGTGGTCAATCTGCGACAAGATGCTGTCTTCTAAATATGCTACATTGATAACGTGTTCAATAATTGTGAAACTAACAAGAAAAAGGTGATAACCATATGGAGAAAGTAAGGATTGGTATTATTGGTCTGGGCAATATGGGAACCGGACATGCCAAATATTTGGTGAACAATGAAGTGAAGGGTGCTCAGCTTACCGCTATTTGTGAGTTCAGAGCGGACCGATTGGAATGGGCGAAAGAAAACCTAGGTGAAGGTGTCCAATTATTCGACAATCTCGATACATTCCTTGCTTCGGGGACAATTGACGGTGTATTGATTGCGACTCCACACTATGACCACCCAGAAGTAGCTGCCCGTGCATTTGAAGCCGGACTCCATGTGTTGTGTGAGAAACCAGCAGGTGTTTACACCAAACAAGTTCGTCAAATGAACGAAGCTGCGCAAGCTTCAGGTAAAGTATTCAGTATGATGTACAATCAACGTACAAATCCATTATATAAAAAGCTGAAAGATCTGGTTTCTTCCGGAGAGCTTGGTGAAATTCGCAGGACGAACTGGATTATTACGAATTGGTACAGATCCCAAAGCTACTACGATTCAGGCGGCTGGCGTGCTACATGGGCAGGCGAAGGCGGCGGTGTACTCATTAACCAGGATCCGCATCAGCTTGACTTGTGGCAGTGGACGATCGATATGATGCCTAAACGAGTTCGTGCGTTCTGTTATTTCGGAAAGCATCGCAATATCGAAGTAGAGGACGATGTAACCGCATTCGTAGAGTATGAGAACGGCGCTACGGGCTTATTCGTTACAACGACGGGCGAAGCACCAGGTACGAACCGCTTCGAGTTGTCCGGTGATCGCGGTAAAATTGTGATCGAAGATGGCAAGCTAACTTTCTGGCGTTTGCGTGTATCCGAACGAGAATTTAATGAAACCTTCACGGGTGGATTTGGCCAACCGGAGTGCTGGAAGTGCGAGATACCAATTGAAGGGCAAGAAACTGGCCACAAAGGCATCACGCAAAACTGGGTGGATGCCATTCTACATGGCACGCCATTAGTTGCTCCAGGAGAAGAAGGAATCAAAGGTCTGATGCTTTCCAACGCCATGCTGTTGTCGACGTGGACAGACAATTGGGTAGACCTGCCGATTGACGAAGAACTGTTCGAGCAGCATTTGCAAGATAAAATAAAAAATTCCACTGTCAATAAAGAGGCTGGTTTTAAAACACTTGTAGTCTAATAACATGAACACCCCGCGCTATTGCGTACATGGGTAGGATAGTGGAGGAATTGGGACATGCAGAAAAGCGATGGAATGAATTACGCACCAAAAGGGAAGCCGAACATTGTCGTTCAAAAAGGGGAGTTCGTTTTCGCAGCGATTGCCTTGGATCACGGTCATATCTATGGTATGTGCAATGGCTTGCAGGAAGCAGGAGCAGAGCTCAAATGGGTTTATGACCAAGACGCTGCTAAGGTAAAGGCTTTCGTTGAGAAGTATCCCCATGTGAAAGTGGCTGCATCTGAACAAGAAATATTTGATGATGCGGAAGTCAAGCTAATTGCTTCAGCTGCTGTACCTTCGGAACGCGGAGCGTTAGGTGTCCGAGCGATGGAGAATGGCAAAGATTATTTTACAGATAAAGCTCCTTTCACAACGTTAGATCAACTGGCTGCAGCCAAGGCAACTGTTGAAGCGACGGGTCGCAAATTTGCAGTATATTACAGTGAGCGTCTCCACGTGGAAAGCGCTGTTTTCGCGGGTCAGCTTATTGAAGAGGGTGCAATTGGTCGTGTCGTGCAGGTCATTGGTTTAGGGCCGCACCGATTGGGTGCATCGAATCGCCCGGATTGGTTTTTCAAGAAGGAAAATTATGGCGGCATTCTCTGTGATATTGGCAGTCATCAAATCGAACAGTTTCTGCATTACGCGGGGTGTAAGGATGCTACCGTTGTTAGCAGCAAAGTGGCGAATTACCATGCGAAGGATTATCCGGAGCTGGAGGATTTCGGTGACGCTACATTGATCGGGGACAACGGGGCGACAAACTATTTCCGTGTGGATTGGCTTACTCCGAGTGGTCTGGGAACTTGGGGAGATGGTCGGACGGTTATTCTAGGAACAGAAGGATATATCGAACTGCGTAAATACATTGACATCGCTCGCGATCCGCAGGGAGATCAGTTATACCTGGTCAACCAGCAAGGAGAAAAGCACTACAGCCTTCATGGACAAGTAGGCTTTCCTTTCTTCGGTCAGTTGATCTTGGACTGTCTGAATCGTACAGAGCATGCCATGACACAGGCGCATACGTTCAAAGCAGCAGAGCTGTGCTTGCTTGCTCAGGCGAATGCAATCCGTGTGGAGTAGATCTACACATTAACTGTACAAAAGCCTTCATGGGCATCGATAATTGCCTTTTGCCATGGTAACATGGTAACACAGCTGTACGTTTAGCTTGAAATTCGGGTAGTCTAGCGGTAATATCGCTAGCTGCCCGTTTTGCGTTTCAGCGGTAATGGTCATTTTGGGAAGCAAGGAAAGACCCAGTCCATGCATCAGAGAAAAGATTTGAGCAGCATATAAGAGAAATAGAAAAGCGCTCAAGAAGGGCCCAATGGTACGAAAAAAAGGAGAGAAGGGGTTTTCGTTTCCTCCCGATTGCTGGCTTGCTATCGGCACTTGCCTTGGTAGTTATCGGTTATTTTTTGGTATCAAATGCTTTATCGTAATCCTTCCATAAGCCTTTCTTTTTATTACGGGCTGTTTCTTGATCTTTCTTAAAGGCATCCACGTACTTGACGTTCGGAGGATATGTAGCGATCCGCGCATACCCCTCTTGAACTAGGGTACGGTTAAACAGTTCTTCACCGATCCATACGTAAACAAGCAAGCGATCATACTGATCCTTTTTATCTACATCAAATTCAAGCTCAACGGTTTCCTTCTCCAATCGCTTCTTCGTATAAGCACTTGCTTCTTTCCCATAAAACATAACCGGCGTATTAGGTTTTTTCGTCTCCGGTGTGTCCACACCAATTAATCGAACTTTCTCTTTCTTCCCCTTCATTGTGACCTCAAGCGTGTCACCGTCCACAATACGTTCCACTTTTACACGCTCTCTGCCAGCTACAGCTGCGGGTTTACTCCCACAAGCAGTCATCAAGATAACTAGACTAAGCAGCGCAGCAAGAGAGATCATCCATTTGTGCATGAAGCACCTCCTAAGAGTTTTCGTAAGAAAACTTTCTTCGTAATCATATGCTGAGTTTTCCTTTAGGAAAACTTGCATCGTAAGCATTTACTGAGTTTTCGTAAGCATTTCCTTAAGTATGTTTTAGACGTTAGCATGGTGGGGATGTTTAAATCAAGTGCTTTCCTTTCATACTAGGAAAAAAGGAGGCAGCACATGATTGTCATGGACCCTACCCGTCCTCTGATTGTACAGAGTGATTTATCGATATTAGTGGAGACGAATCACCCGGAATTTGAAGCTATAAGGGGGACTATATCCCGTTTCGCGGATCTTATCAAAAGCCCTGAGCATCTCCACACGTATCGGATTACGCCATTATCGCTGTGGAATGCATCAGCTGCTGGCATGCCAATTGAGGAAATGTCGGACTTTTTACAACGAAATGCCAAATTTGGTGTCCCTACCGGAGTACTAAGCAGCATACGTAAATATGTGAAGCGGTATGGCATACTGCGTATGGAGAATGTCGGAAATGAGCTCTATTTAGTTAGCGATGATACGGTCGTGTTAAAAGAAATTAGCGCCTACGATTCGTTGAAGAGGTACCTAGAGGATACCCGCGGAGAGCGAGCTATTGCTATTTCTCCGATTTCACGTGGTGTCTTGAAGCAAGAACTTATCAAGCTGGGGTATCCTGTAGAAGATTTGGCCGCTTATCGCAGCGGTGAGTTTCTTCCGATTCAGCTTCGGAATGAAGAGACGATGGAAGCGCCTTTCCAACTGCGGGATTACCAAAAGCATGCTGTAGATGCTTTTAACCGTGTCGGAGAAGGCGGCAGCGGTGTGTTGGTACTTCCCTGTGGAGCAGGGAAGACAGTGGTCGGCATAGCCGCGATGGCCAGATGCAACTGCGCTACATTGATTCTGACAACCAATGTTACTTCGGTGAAGCAATGGAAGCGTGAGATATTGAGCAAAACGGGTTTAGCGGAAGATCAGGTAGGAGAATATAACGGCACTACGAAGGAAGTAAGGCCTATCACGATTGCGACTTATCAGATTTTGACGCATCGAGGGAAGAAAGAAGACGAATTCTCGCATATGCGGCTGTTTAGTCAGAGAGACTGGGGGTTGATTATATATGATGAAGTTCATCTTCTGCCAGCTCCTGTTTTTCGGGCAACAGCTGAGATTCAAGCGACCCGCAGACTCGGGTTAACGGCTACATTAATTAGGGAAGACGGCCATGAAGAAGACGTTTTCTCACTTGTGGGACCGAAGAAATATGATATGGCTTGGAAAGAACTAGAGTCAAAGGGCTGGATAGCCAAGGTCGCCTGCAAAGAAGTACGAGTGTCTCTATCGACTTTTGATCGGGATCGTTATGGAGCTTCGGGTGCTAGACAGCAGTTCAGGATTGCTGGAGAAAATGCTGCTAAGCTAGACGTTATAGACCACTTACTGCAGCTTCATGCTAATGAACAGACGTTAATTATTGGCCAATATATTAGTCAGTTGGAGCTTATCGCTGCCCACACCGGCGCGCCAATGATCAGCGGTGGAGTGGCGCATGAACTTCGAGAGGACCTATACGAACAATTCAAGAAGGGTCAGGTGCCCCTCCTTATTGTATCCAAGGTTGCCAATTTTGCTGTGGACCTACCCGATGCCGTCGTAGCGATTCAGGTGTCGGGCAGCTATGGTTCGCGGCAAGAAGAGGCACAGCGGCTTGGACGCATCCTTCGCCCTAAGAGCAGCGGTACGAACGCAGCTGTCTTCTATTCTCTGATTAGCGAGGATACGAAGGAGCAGGATTTTGCGATGAAAAGGCAGCTGTTTCTAGTTGAACAGGGCTATCAATATAGCATAACGAGTTGGAATCAAGCGGCGAAATGACGAGAAGGAGCATAGGATGAGATTTGAACATATGGATAGGAAAATGCCCCGAGAACTGAGAGAGTTCATTATTGAACAAAAATGGTGCTCTTCTTTCTTAGAACAAGGAGTGGCATTACCTGATTTAATGACGGATCGGAAGTACCTTGCTGAGTTGAACAGTCATTTGTCATTGGATGAAAAGCATACTCTGCGTCTCATATTATCCGCATTCGGTTGTGAACCATTTACAAGAGAAGCATTGGAAAAGCAGGCAGCTCTTCGTATGGCGGGTGCGCAAGTGGCTCTAGGCCTTTTAGGGCTTAGAAAAGCAGGTGTTATTGCGGCTTTTCGCAAAGCTTGGGGGGAGCAGCTTTTTATTCTGCCTGAGGATGCTTTTGCAGCGTGGCAGATGTTATTATTTCCGTCAGATCAGCTTCAAACAGGTAAAGAGGATTTGGCTCTTGAACTGTGGGAAGCCGGGAGCTCTGGGCAATTAAACACATCAGATGCAGCAGCACTGATACATCCTAGAGGCTTGGCACAGCAGCTGTTTCATTTTTTGGTGGCTTGTAACCAACAATCATCTCTACCGCTCACGAACAAAGGAACTTTACATAAAAAGCAGCTGCAAAAGCTAACGGAGCATCTAGCCTTGCCTAATGATATTTTACGCTCAGCTGGGCTTACTTACGCATTTAGAGACGTTTATGATGAACCTGCCGCGCTAATGATTGAAATGGCTATTCGCATGGGGTTCCTTTCTATTCATAGTCAAGGTGACTGTTACCTTTTCAACCAGCAGGCCTGTCTAAGATGGCTTCAAGACTCCTATGATAGGCAGCAGGGGCAGTTATATCAGATTTGGCGTCAGTTATTAGTTCCTGCACCT
The DNA here is from genome assembly GCF_013141785.1 of Paenibacillus germinis. Classification (NCBI taxonomy): domain Bacteria; kingdom Bacillati; phylum Bacillota; class Bacilli; order Caryophanales; family Paenibacillaceae; genus Paenibacillus; species Paenibacillus germinis. The sequence goes on along the minus strand of NZ_WHOC01000019.1, from coordinate 401,105 downwards.
GTCTGGCTTGAACATGGCATATCATTGATGGAGAAAGGAGAGTTCGGGCAGTGGTATGATATGGACGTTTTTATAAAAGGAATCCGTTCTTGTTGTTCCTTCGGGGGGCAGGTGATGGATGAATCCTCGCTTCGGAAGTCTATCATGACCACATGGATGGCTCCTTTGTCTGTTTTCCGTTTCATAGAGTTGGGTACCGACGAGGATGATCATCTATGGTTTCGATGGATAATCACGCCGATACAAGAGGCCTTACACGATAGGGAAAGTAACCTCAGATCGTCAGAAACGCATATTGAGGCGCGTCCCTCGCTTTATGTGCAGCCGGATTTCGAAATGTTGCTCCCCCCAGACGTACCTCTTCGCACAGAATGGGATATCGCGGTTTTCGCTGACCTCCAAGCGACAGATCTTGTTCGTACCTATCGCATAACCAAAGAAAGCTTTTACCGTGCTTCGGAAAAGGGGGTGAGCAGCGAAGAGATGATTCGGATGCTGCACGAGAATGCTCTTTACGAAGTACCCGCACATATTACGATTACTTTACAGCAATGGGGGGAGCAGGCTGGCAAGCTGTATATCGAAGAAGTAACGTTGCTTCGCTGCCGTTCCGAGGATATTGCGGAGGCCTTGCTTAGAAACGAGAAATGCCTACCCCTTCTTGGGGACCGCGTTGGCCGAGCAGACTTTATTATTTTGCGTGAACATCTTACAGTGCTTACGAAGTGTTTAGAGAATATGGGTTTCAATCCAAGAAGCAGCCGAAAAGACGAGAATACAGCGATTTCCAATCCCCTGATTTCGTCCGAAAATCAGACAGGTGGCCTTTGTTATTCACGGGATACCATCCAGCTCTATGAAATGGATGCCCATTTGCCGGAGTGGGCCGAATTGTATCCGGATATGCAGGATATTCCTGTAAGCTGGATTAAGGAATTTCGTGAGTATCACGGCTCTACTCGCAAAGAGATGATCCGCAAAGCAATTGAATGGAAAAGCGTTCTGCAGCTTCGTAAAGAAGGACGAAATCGCTTCATTATCCCTCGAATTCTCCGCGAAGAACGGTCGGGCTGGATATTGGAAGGACTGGAGGAATATCAGGAGATTTCTTTGGCGAGTGAGGATTGGGAGGAAATGAAGCTTATTTTGCCTGGTATCAATGATGAAGGTGTTTATACATAGGTTAGAATGAGTGAATGATCAACTGGACGAGGATTTCACTGTAAAGAGAAAAGGAAGAAACTCTTGAGGAACTGTGGTATAGTAGAGAAGTTATCTATTCTTTGAGAGGAAGGATGTTGATCGTAGTTATGTTACAGATAATGGAAGCAGAAACAATAGATATGTCGGCCGTTCTTATGCAGGCTTATGACATGGGTGATATGATTAATTCCTCTGCTGAAGTGGCAGATTATTTATATTGGAAGATCGCTGTGGAGAACAGCGCGGAAGTTCGGGATCTTAAAGCGGTTTTCGCCAGAAAGAAAGATGCTTTCGAGGAATGTGAGCGCTTTGGGCATTACCACCCAAGCTATCACGAAGCCTTAGCCGCGGTGAATGAGATTCAGGAAAAGCTGCATGCTGTTGAAGCGGTGCGTAGGTTTAAAGAAGCGGAAGACCGTTTGGACGATTTGTTGTTTACAGTTTCCACAACGATCGCGCATGCGGTCTCCGATACAATTAAAGTCCCAAGCAATAATCCACTTCCAACTGGCAAAGGCTGCAGTTCCGGTGGAAGCTGCAGCGGGAATTGCGGGTAAGAACTAAAGCTGGAAATCGGGGCGGATGATTCCGACCTCGGTTCTCTGCCAGTTATGAATGGTTGGGGTATGATACGATGCAAGTTCGCCTACTTCGGATTCCGAAAGCAAGCTTAGCTGCTTCAAAGCTTCGATGACAGCGGGATACAAGGCCCGGACATTACCGTCTTCGATCTTTAAGACGAAGCCTAGTCCCTGCTCAGGAATCGTGATGGCGAAGATGCCTTCGGCTCCCATCTTGCCGATGATACGGCCTTTGGTTACCTCGATTAATCGCGTATCGAAGCGGTCGCTTCCCGCGAGGAATTGAGGATATTTTCGCACCGCGTCGACAATTCTTTGGCAAGCGTTTGCACGTACTTGCGGTAATTCGTCAGGGCGGCCTAATCGGGCGAAGGCAAGTGCCAGTTGGTCAATGCTCATGCCGAATACAGGCACCCCACAACCGTCAATCCCGAGCTGCATTTGCGGCTTCGGCACGCCGGTCATGGCGCACACTGCATCGAGCATAAGCTGCTGGATAGGATGCTGGATGCTCATGTAGGTATCCGGCGATGCACCAAGGTGTGCGCTAAGCGCTAGCATGCCCGAATGTTTGCCCGAGCAATTATTGTGCAAAGTGCTCGGGGATTCTCCTCGCTCGCGCATCGCCTGTGCGGTCGGCGCGTGGTAAGGTTCATGTGCACCGCACTGCAGGTGCTCATGATGGTAACCGAGCTTGCCCAGGATACCCTGGGCAGTGCTCACGTGCTCAGCTTCCCCGTTGTGGGAAGCGCAGCATAAGGCGATTTCGGCATCAGTGAGGCCGAAATGATCAGCCGCGCCGGATTCTATCACCGGCAATGCTTGAATGAGCTTCGCCGTCGAACGGGCGAAGGTGAGCAGCTGCGGGTCGCCTGCTTGATGCAGCAGCATCCCCCCTGCGTTAACGACCGCGAGGTGGACGCGGTGAATACTTTCTGTTATGCTTCCACGGAATATGCGGACAATGGTGTCAGAAGGCTTCATGCAGTGGGTTCACTCCATACTAGGATTATTGAAAAGAGGTTGCAATCATGATGATCGAGCGTAGCGGATTAATCATTTGGGTAAACGATATCAAAGCCGCGAGAAACTTGGAACGGTTCGGTTCCCTTCATTACATATCCAAGAAAATGAATTATGCCGTTCTTTATATACATGCCAGCAAAGTAGATGAGACAACACGGAACCTTTTGAAGCTCCCGTACGTCAAAAAAGTAGAGAAGTCTTATCGTAACGAAATTAAAACCGAATACAGTAGTGATGTGCCGGACAAAACTAGATTTTACACCCTTTGAGGCTGCAGTGCAAAACGAAAGCTTCGTAAGAAGCTTTTTTTATTTTTTGAATTTTTAGAAAATAAGCATTTTTTCATGATTTCACAAATATTTATTAATAATTTTATATATTCTTACATGGGAAAAAAAGTTATAATCAAGTAAAATATAACTTACAGTCAGATAGGGAATAGGTACACGGTCTCATTTTAGTAGGAAAGGGGTTGTGATCATGAAAGACAAGGTGATGGGGAGATGGAGTACTTATGAACCATTCTTCGTACAGCTGGGTGACAAGAAAGTGGCGGATGTCGTGATCACGAATCATGCGAAGCTGAGATGGAGTGATCGTGTTTCTAGCGAAAACAATTCACTCGAGGAAATTTGCGCTTTTCTATGGGAAAAGCTTAAAAATGATAGCATCGTCCCTTATTATCGCAATGAAGAAGACGTTTATCTCATTGATGATGACCTTGTCGTTGTTGCTGAGTTCTCCCATTTGGAACATGAGACTGATCTCGTGGGCAATCCGCTTCACAAAATGATTATTGTTACTTTCCTTGGGAAAATGTCAGAAACAATGGAGCTTCGTGATTTGAAGTCCTATTATTCTTGGCTTAGACACTCACGTCGCATGACACTGATCAAGAACAGTCGTAAGCGTCGATAACCGAATAGGTTGCTTAGTTGGAGTGTGTCGATGGCGGCATACTCTTTTTTGCGCCTTAATGGACTGTGTGCTTGCGATTTCATATAATGGAAACAAAGAGAGGCGGGTTCACATGGCACTTAATTTTCATCAACTACATATTTTCTTTACCGTAGCGGAGAAAGGCAGCTTCTCTCATGCGGCGGGAGCCTTACATATGACACAGCCTGCGGTGACCATGCAGGTGCAATCACTGGAAGATTATTTCGGTGTCAAGCTATTTCACCGCAGCACCAAAAAGATCGAGCTGTCCGAAGCGGGACGAGCTCTGCTGCCTTTTGCTAAAAACAGCATTGAGCTTATTCGTGAGACGGATGTTGCCATGTCCAAATTTACGAAAATGATTGAAGGACGGCTGCAGTTAGGCGCCAGCTTAACGATGGGGGAATACATTTTACCTCGTCTTCTTGGACCTTTCAGCAAAGACTATCCTAACATCTCCGTATCGATGAAAGTGATGAACACGGCCCAGATTTTGGACGAGGTCCTGAGCCATCAGCTCAATTTCGGACTTGTAGAAGCGCCCATTCATCATCCGGATGTCCATACCGAAGCGATTCTTAGTGATGAGCTTAAGCTCATCGTGCCTGCGGACCATCCGCTAGCCGATATGGAGGTTGTAACACTGGAGGAGCTGTTGAAATATCCGTTTGTACTTCGCGAACAAGGATCCGGGACGAGAAGAGTGATGGAAGAGGAGTTTGCGCGCTGCAACATGGATTGCTCTTCCATGAAGATTGTCATGGAACTTGGCAGCACTGGTGCTATCAAATCTGCTGTTGAAGCGGGTTTGGGTATATCTATTCTTTCCCAGTCGTCCGTCAAGCATGAAGTGACGCTAGGCCTCTTTAAAGTGAAGCAGATCGAGAACATCGCCTTCGAACGCAGCTTCTATGCTATTTACTTGAACTCTACGCTGCTGCCTATATCGGCAGTAAGCTTCATGACTTTCTTGCGACAAGAGGATTTGAGCCGCTTTCTTTAATGTTTTACATAAATCTACAGTTCGCTTAATGATGAGTTCATAAATGTCATTTACGATGAAGGAAGGTAATAGAAAATGTCTGCAAGAATCGAAGCGGATTTACATACACATACGACAGCGTCAGATGGGACTCAAAGCCCTGCGGCTAACGTTCAAATGGCGTTTGACGCCGGACTAGGCGCTATTGCGATCACTGACCACGATACGGTCTCCGGTGTCGCAGAGGCGCTCTTAGCGGGGCGTGAGCTCGGTATTGAGGTCGTGCCAGGCGTTGAAATCTCCACGGTTGCTAATGGTCAGGATATCCACGTACTAGGTTATTATATGGACATTCATAATGAGCAATTTCTTCAGAGACTATCATCTTTGCGAGAAACGAGAGATACCCGCAATAATATGATTATTGAGCGCTTGCAGCAGCTCGGACTAGACATCACAATGGCGGAAGTGCTGCGGGAAGTAGAAAATATTAAGAGTAAAGGCGACACAGTTGGAAGGCCTCACATCGCTGCGGTACTGCTAAACAAAGGCTATGTGAGCTCAATTAGCGAGGCTTTTGACCGCTATTTAGGAACTGGTGCTGCCGCTTATGCGAACCCGCCAAGGATCGTACCAGCTAAGGCGATTGGGTGGATCCAAGAAGCAGGAGGAAAGGCTGTCCTCGCACACCCAGGTATTTACCATGATGATGCCCTTGTAGAGGCAATTGTTCATCAAGGCTTGGATGGTATTGAAGTCTATCACTCCGACCATACGCCGGAAGATGAGGCGAAATATCTTAGCCTTGCACAGCGCTCCGGACTTCTCATAACGGCTGGTTCCGATTTCCACGGTGAACGAGGCGGTGTCGTATTCCACGCACCTATCGGTTCGAGGCGAATAGGAATCGATGTTTTACAAAGCCTCAAGCTAGAGAAGGAGCAGCGTTCATGAAGAAAATTCGCAAAGCTATTATCCCTGCAGCAGGTTTGGGAACTCGATTCCTGCCAGCTACAAAGGCGCAGCCCAAAGAGATGTTGCCTATCGTTGATAAACCGGCCATTCAATATATCGTGGAAGAAGCGATTGAATCTGGCATTGAAGATATTATTATTGTCACTGGACGCAATAAGCGTGCCATTGAAGATCATTTTGACAAATCGGTCGAACTTGAGATGATGTTGGAGGAAAAAGGCAGTACGCAGCTTCTCGAAATCGTGCAATCCGTTTCGAATCTGGCTGATGTTCACTATATTCGGCAAAAACAGCCTCTTGGACTTGGTCACGCGATTCTGTGCGCCCGCAAATTTATTGGTGATGAGCCATTCGCGGTTCTGCTTGGCGATGATATTCTTCAATCCTCGCCGCCAGGACTTAAGCAAATGATGGACATCTACGAACAATCCGAAACGTCCGTCATTGCTGTGCAAGAAGTGCCATGGGAAGATGTAAGTAAGTATGGTATCGTCTCTCCCTCAAGTAGCTTAGGTAACTACCAGTTGATCGAAGATCTAGTTGAGAAGCCGGACCGTGATCAGGCACCTTCGAATTTAGCCGTTATTGGGCGGTATATCATCATGCCGGAAATTTTCGGTATTTTGGAGAGACAAGAGCCTGGCCGCGGCGGCGAAATTCAATTGACCGACGCTTTGCGTGTACTCAACAGACAGCAGCAAATGGCTGCCTATCTGATGCAAGCTAAGCGCTACGACGTTGGCGATAAGATGGGATACATTGAAGCGACCATCGAACTTGCCTTGCAGCGTCCGGATTTACAGGACCAAGTAAAAGCCTATCTATTATCTCTGATTCGTCAGTTGGAATTGAAATAGAGAAACGCGATTGAACTTGGGAGGTTGGATGGAATGGTAAAGGTGCAGCGAATTGCGGTTATTGGAACGGGATATGTCGGACTGGTATCGGGTACTTGCTTTGCGGAGATGGGGCATCAGGTTATTTGCGCTGATCGTGACGAAGGAAAAATAGCTCGCTTGCAGCAAGGGGATATTCCAATCTATGAACCTGGTCTGAAGGAGCTAGTCATGTCCAATCTGCGAGCTAACCGCCTATCATTTACTTCGCAAATCAGTGATGCCATATTCTTATCCGATATCATCTTCATTGCTGTTGGAACACCAACAGAAGACAATGGCGATGTGGATATGAGCCAAGTTAACAGTGTCATTGCAAGTATTGCCACCTATTCCACGACTTCCAAGATCATCGTGATGAAAAGTACCGTACCGGTAGGAACTGGTCGCTGGGTAGAAGAGCAGTTGAAATCGTTAGCTGCTGCTCATTTAGACATGCATGTCGTTTCTAACCCTGAATTTCTTCGAGAAGGCTCTGCCATTGAGGATACCTTTCATCCGGATCGTGTCGTTATTGGTGCGGATCACCTTGAAGCAGGAGCCCGAATTGCTGCCCTGCACGCTCCTTTACGAACCGAGCTGCTTCTGACAGACCGCGAAAGCGCTGAGCTTATCAAATACGCCTCCAACGCATTTCTTGCTGCCAAAATTTCATTTATTAACGAAATGGCTCATGTTTGTGAGAAAGTGGGTGCTAATGTTGGCCTTGTGGCTAAAGGCATGGGGCTGGATCGCCGCATTGGTCCTCATTTTCTGAACGCAGGTATTGGATACGGGGGCTCCTGCTTCCCTAAGGATACGAAAGCGCAGCTTAAGCTTGCTCAGAACGTCGATTATGATTTCAAAATATTACGTTCCGTGATTGAAGTGAATCACCTGCAGCGAGAACGTTTTGTACATAAAATTGAACGTGCAGTCGGCAATTTGACCGGGAAGCGAATCGCTGTCATGGGTTTGGCTTTTAAGCCGAATACAGACGATTTGCGTGATGCTCCAGCGCTCGATATTATTGCCGCACTTAAAGAGCGGGGTGCCATAGTTAACGCTTATGACCCTGTATCTACAGGGCATGCTGCTCGGCTCCTTCCCGAAGTGAACCTGTTCACCGATCCTTATCTTACCCTCCATGAGGCTGACGCCGTGGTTATCACCACGGAGTGGGATGATATTCGCCGCATGAACTGGCGTCTGGTTAGAAGCCTTGTGAAGGAACCCCTCATCGTGGATGGACGGAATATGTTTGAACCGGAAGAGATGAGCAGACTCGGGTTTACCTATGTGTCGATCGGCAGAAAAACAGCCATGTTGGACATGGTTATTTCATGAAAATATGAAACGAAAGAACCTAGCGTGTTAAGTCGCTAGGTTCTTTATTCTTCAAAGGAAATTTTATTTTATCGTTACGTTCATCTGCTTAATCATGTTCTCATCCGGCGTAACAAATAGCGTCTTCTGATTCACATAGATGACAAATCCGGGTTTGGACCCATTTGGTTTATGGACATGTTTAATGGCCGTATAGTCAACAGGGACCTGGCTTGAATGTTTGGCTTGACTAAAATACGCGGCCAATTGGGCTGCCTCCAGCAGGGTAGTCTCTGAAAAGCTATCGCTGCGAATAACGACATGGGAGCCAGGAATATCCTTCGTATGCAGCCATGTATCCATCGAAGAGGCTAGTCGATTTGTTAAATATTCGTTCTGCGTATTATTTTTACCAACATAGATCGGGACACCTTCACTGGAAAGGTAGCAGGCCAAAGCCGGCTTATCTTTCTTTTTCTTTTTACGCTGTTTTTTATTGCGGTCCCGTACATAACCTTGCTCCATAAGCTCATCGCGGATCTCTTCGATATCGGTTAAAGAAGCGACACTAAGCTGCTGCAGTAAGGAGTTTAAGTACGTAATCTCTTGATGAGTTTGTGCAATTTGTTCCTCGACAATCGCCGTGCTGTTTTTCATTTTTGTGTACTTTTTAAAATACCGCTGGGCATTTTCAGAGGGGTTCCATAGCGGATCCAGCTTTATTTTTATCAAAGCTTGGTCCTCATCATAGTAGTTGATGATCTCGACCTCGCGATCCCCTCTTTTGATCAGGTGAAGGGAGGCTGTCAACAGCTCACCGAGAATCCGATATTTGTCGGCATCTTTGGAGTCATCAACGGTTTCTTGAAGTTTTTCCAACTTTTTAACATTTTTATTCGCTTCATTATGCAAAAAACGGAGCAAATCAGCCACCCGTTGTTTGACTGTATCTCTTTCCGCTTTGTCGCCATAAAAGTGCTCTAAACAATCGCTCGGTGTCGCATAGGACGTGGAAATGCCGGTAATGTGTGTTAAAGGTGTCATGGCAAAGAACAATTTACCGGTACCTTCTTGCTCTACAATGACGGGTTCGTAGCGATGCTGACGTACAGCCGTCATGACACCATCGAAAGCTGTCCACAAGGCCGCTAGGTCATCTTCTTGTTCGTTGTTCCCGCCTTGGCGGCTGCGGAATACGATTTCTTTGGCGATCAAAGGACTTAGCCCACTGAATGCAGCAACTAATTTTTGTTCAGGTTTTTTCGTGGACTCTTCTTCACCGGAATCTTGATGAATAGCCTGCAAGAACGATGAGGCATCGGCCTCAAGCGGATTTTGTTTATCCTGCTCAGGGGGCGTGACATACTTGCTACCCGGCATAACAATCCGATAAGAACTAATGGCAGGCGTTACGTGATGGATGCCGTCTAGAATCGATTCCGTTGCCGGGTCCAGGAGAATAATATTGCTGTGTCGGCCCATGATTTCCACAATAATCTGTTTGGTGCTCATATCTCCTAATTCATCGCGATGACGAATTTGCAAGCGAATGACACGCTCCATACCGATTTGTTCCACGGATTCAATAACACCGCTCTCACAGTGCTTGCGAAGCAGCATACAGAACATAGGAGCATCCATTGGATTTAAAGAAGACTGCTCGGTGATTTGGACCCTCGGATAGGTAGGGTTTGCTGAAAGAAGAAGTTTTACATTTTTCCCTTGTGCCCGGATATGCATAATAACGTCATTTTCGGTGGGCTGGTGAATTTTATTGATTCGGCCTCCTACACACGCTTGCAGTTCGTGAACAATTGCATGAAGGACTAGTCCGTCTAAAGCCATGATACATACAACTCCATTCTAGGGAGCTAATTGCAATGTGGGTTGAAATCGCAATTAGCTCCTCGGTTAAAAACTTTGCTAACCTCTATGATGCCATACTTTTCACAAAAACTTAAGTGTTAGTCGGCAAGAAAGATGATTTCAGGGATATTTTCCTGCTTGTCTGAATACATTTACTTATGAGTTAATGGCGAGATTATGTGGAAGTGGGAGGGAGAAGGGCAGATGAGTCAGAATAAGTGGTACCAGTTGACATCGGAAGAAGTCCTGCAGTCACAGCAGGTGAGCATGCAGCAAGGATTGCCCTGGGAGGAAGCTTGGAAGCGACAGGCGGAAGTTGGTCGAAACGAGCTTTCCGAAGGGAAGCGTGTTTCTCCGATTACACTGCTTTTGAATCAATTCAAAGATTTCATGGTGCTGGTCTTATTGGGGGCAACCTTGATTTCCGGCTTGTTGGGTGAATATTTAGATGCCATTACTATTATCGTTATTATTGTGATGAATGGCATTCTTGGCTTTACACAGGAATTTCGGGCGGAACGTTCATTGCGCGCACTTAAAGAATTGTCAGCCCCTAACGCAAATGTGTGGAGAGAAGGCGCAGTTCATCAAATACCAGCTCGTGATTTGGTCCCAGGCGATATTATTTTGCTCGAAAGTGGCGACCGGGTGCCGGCAGATGTGCGGTTTCTGGAAACGAATGGCTTATATATCGAGGAGTCAGCCTTAACAGGGGAGTCGGTAGCCGTCGGTAAAATAACATCGGCTATATCTAACGATGAAGTACCTCTTGGGGATCAGCGTAATCTGGGTTTCATGGGTACGATGGTATCGCGTGGAACAGCCAAAGCCATTGTTGTTCGTGTCGGGATGAGCACGGAGATGGGGAAAATCGCTGATCTGATTCAAAATACAGAATCTATGGAGACGCCGCTTCAGCATCGTTTGGAACAGCTTGGGAAGATTCTGATCATTGTCGCGATTGCATTGACTGTCCTCGTTGTTATCGCAGGTATTATGCATGGACAACCACCTTATGCGATGTTCCTGGCCGGTGTCAGCTTAGCCGTCGCCGCTATTCCGGAAGGACTTCCGGCTATAGTAACCATTGCGCTTGCACTCGGTGTACAACGAATGATTAAGCGTAAAGCCATTGTTAGAAAATTGCCTTCCGTAGAAACCTTAGGTTGTGCCTCGGTCATCTGTTCCGACAAAACAGGAACGCTGACTCAGAATAAAATGACGGTTACCCACTTATGGGTGGGCGGTGACGTGTTGGAAGTGACGGGTGACGGTTATACGCCGGTTGGGGATATCCAATTAAGTGGACAAAATACCGATGCGCTTAAGAACCCTTCACTTAGTAGGCTGCTTCATGTGTCCGTGCTTTGTAATAATGCAACTTTGTACGAGGAAAAGCAGGAGTTGAAACGGAAGAAGGGCAAGGATGGCAATGATGGCGTTGTCTCTGTTTGGAACATAAAAGGGGATCCAACCGAAGGTGCATTAGTTGTCCTGAGTGCGAAGAGTGGCATTACCCAGGAATCGCTAAGTGAGAAATATAAGCGTATCGCTGAATTTCCTTTTGATTCTGAGCGTAAGCGGATGTCTGTGCTTGTCACTTCTGAGCATGGTCGGATGGCTTGCACGAAGGGAGCTCCTGATGTTCTAATCCAGCACTGCAGCTACATTCTTTGGGATGGAAAGGTGATTCCGTTCACATCTACCCTTAAACAGAAAGTGATTTCTGCGAATGAAGGCATGGCCAAATCCGCTCTGCGGGTATTGGGGATTGCTTACAAAGAACTTAAGAGCAGTGACCGATACGAGGATTATGAAGATGTGGAAAACAGTTTGATCTTTGTTGGATTAACCGGCATGATCGATCCACCGCGCAAAGAAGTGCGTGAAGCTATCTCGAAATGCCGTAAAGCAGGCATCAAAACGGTCATGATTACAGGTGACCATCAGACGACAGCTGAGGCGATTGCTAAGCAGCTCGGCATGATTCCAGCGAATGGGGTCAGCATGAGTGGTCAGCAGATTGCAGGGCTCTCGGACGATGAACTGGATGCTAAAGTGAATGATACCTACGTATATGCGAGGGTATCCCCTGAGCATAAACTGCGTATCGTCAAAGCTTTGCAGCGCAAAGGACATGTTGTCGCTATGACGGGGGATGGCGTGAACGATGCGCCAGCGATCAAAGCTGCGGATATCGGCATTGCAATGGGGATTACAGGGACGGATGTATCCAAGGAAGCTTCCTCTTTAATTCTAAGCGATGATAACTTCTCCACGATCGTTGCGGCGATTGAAGAAGGACGCGGTATTTATGAAAATATTCGTAAATTCATTCGATATCTGCTTGCTTCTAATGTGGGCGAAATTATGACGATGTTCATTGCGATGATGGCCGGTCTGCCTTTGCCGCTTGTACCCATTCAAATTCTATGGGTGAATCTTGTCACCGACGGCCTTCCTGCTATGGCGCTCGGTGTGGATCAAGCGGAGAAGGATTTGATGCAGCACAAGCCGCGCTCGGCGAAAGAAAATATTTTCGCAAGACGATTAGGTTGGAAAATTATTTCTAGAGGTATTCTTATCGGCGTTTGCACCTTGGGTGCTTTCTGGCTCGTATTACGAGTCAACCCATCTGATGCTGATACCTTACTGAAAGCGCAAAGCGTTGCATTTGCCACTTTGGTCATGGCTCAACTCATTCACGTATTTGATTGCCGCAGTTCACGCTCTATTTTCCACCGTAATCCTTTTCAAAATCGTTACCTTGTTCTCGCAGTGCTTTCCTCGCTTATATTGATGCTGGCTGTTATGTATGTGGAAGCTCTTCAACCTATTTTCAAAACGGTTCCACTTGGTTGGAAGGATTGGATTCTGGTTCTGATCGCCGCTGGCATTCCGACCTTCTTAATGGGGTTGGGCAGTGTGCTGTCGCCTAAACGCAACAACAAGAATTCACGTTCTGTTTCGTATAATTCTTCCAAACCGAGTTTTAGATGAATATGAAATGACTATAAAGTGCAAGAAAGCTGCCGTGAGGCGGCTTTTTGCTTTGAAAGCTAGCTAGTTGATCATGGTATCCATGACCCGAAGAATCTAAGCTTCGTCTACAAACAAGCTGCCCTCCGAAAGCATTGTAATTCCCTCCTCGAATTAGGTTTTCTTCGTTTTTTTCTTTTCGTAGAACTGCGCCGCTTTATGACGATTGCCGCATTGTTCCATGCTGCACCAGCGCCTTTGCCCGCTTTTAGAGACATCAACGAAATGAAGGATGCAATCCTTATGCTCGCATTTTCGGATTCTGTCCGGCGAGATGCTGCTTAGCGTATCGAATGCCGAATGGATAATTGTATAAGCAATTTGATCCAAAGGGGTTTTACCTTCGTACATCAATACAAGCTTAGCGCCCTCGAAGCTCGTTGTCAGTTTAACATCCAGGGATTCCGTACATTTCTTTATCTCATCATATACGGAAGCTGAGAGGGTGCCCTGGCGCTTTAAATCGTTTAAGACTTGTGTGAAAATCTCTCGTAAAATTACAAGCCGGGTTCGTATTCGGTCATCATTTGCTGGGTCTGAGGGAGAATGCATGCCAGGTAACAACAAGCCATTCTCCTCAAGCCATGACATTGTAATTACAGGATCAGCCAGAAGATCGGTCGGTTGTTTATTGCGCATGACCACTGTGTTCAGTAAGTTGATCCAAGTGGCACCGCCTAAGACAAATAACGATGTATCCATAAAAATTCAGCTCCAAATTGAGATTAAGTCTGGCTATAGAGAGAGCGTTTCTTTTGAAGCTAGAATAGCCAAATTCAGTTTATTATCAGCGTTTGCTACCTGCAAGCGGACAAGTATGTTAGGAGTTTCTGTATAGAGAGGCGGGTGATGAATAGCTGTGTAATGGATAGGCACTAATGTGGATGCGCCAAGAACTGTTGCTGCTGATACCGCTTGCTCGGGAGATAGGGTAATCGGTTGTCCGCTAGGTGTCATTCCTGGAAGTTCCAACACAGCTGCATTCACGGGAAGACAGGCCGCATCGAAGGGGCCGTAAGTCTTCGCTATTTTCCACCAATAACCGTGCCATAAAGTATCCCCGCAGTGAATGAGTTTTTTTTCGCCGCTTTTTACAATCCAAGCGACTTGTGGGTCTCCAATGCCATCAACCGAATAGGTTGCAGTTATTGTAAGATCACCGATCGAGAACGATTCGCCTAAAGCTGCTTCATGTATGTTGTTTAGAGATGTTTCTCTCGCAAGCTCTGCTGACTCTTTAGGGAAGTAGACTGGAATATCGTCGCCGTAGAAAGCGGATATGGCCTTAGGGTCGAAATGGTCACCGTGATGGTGCGTGATCAAGACGGCATCGACAGGACCGAATTCATGAAGTGGATAGAAAGTTTCATGTGGCAGGTTGAATTTACTTGGAAAATGGAAAAGAGGGTCGATCACCACATTTGTTGTTTCCCCTTGCACACGTAAGCCGGCCCATGGAAGCTTCTGAATTATCATGAAAATATCATTCCTCTCGGTTTGTAGGGGCTTTCCCTTTTATGTAACCTTTATACTATAAATTATCAGGTTATAATTTATAGTATAAAGGTAATTTTATAACCTGTAAATATAATTTTAAAAGGTTATAGTGAAAAAATAAAATATTTAGGTGTGAAGAAATAATCAATGTCGTTCCTCAATTAAACTAATTCTTATACTAGGAATCTATTGGTACTCTCCCCTTGGCTCATGAAATGGTGAATAAGCGAGAGAATCGCTCTGAATAGGGGAAAGGACTATGCATTTGGACGGTTTTACGCTATGATAATGGCTAAACCGCATACTGGGAGTGCTATTAACAATGAATTTTACAAAAATGCATGGTCTAGGCAACGATTTTATCGTAGTAGCTGGTGAGAAAGAACTTCCTGCTGATGCAGATCGGCGTGCGATCCAGCTGTGCAATCGTTTCTTTAGTATTGGAGCTGACGGCATCGTCTATATTCTTCCTTCTGACAATGCTGATTTCAAAATGCGCATTATTAACTCCGACGGATCTGAGCCTGAACAATGCGGCAATGCCATCCGCTGCGTTTCTAAATATGTATACGATCATAAGCTAATTGATAAAACGGAGATTACCGTTGAAACACTTGGCGCAGGCGTACAAAAGGTGCAATTAAACGTACAAGATGGCAAAGTTCGGACTGTTCGCGTGGATATGGGTCAACCGATCCTGAACGGCCTTCAAGTCCCGACTACGGTAGATGAAGCTAAAGTTATCAATTACCCGATTGAAGTTGACGGGAAAGAGTTTCGTTTTACAGCTGTTTCAATGGGGAACCCGCACTGTGTTATCTATGTCGAGGATGCTGTGAATTTCGATCTTGCCACATGGGGGCCGAAGCTTGAAGCGCATCCGATGTTCCCACGTAAAATCAATGTCGAATTCGCAACGGTGAAAAATCGTGCTTACACGGATATGCGCGTTTGGGAAAGAGGAGCAGGTCCTACACTTGCTTGCGGAACTGGCGCTTGTGCAACGCTTGTATCCTCTGTGTTAAACGGTTTAACGGACCGTGAAGCGACTGTTTCGCTCAAAGGCGGAGAGTTGTTTATCGAATGGAATGAAGCGGACAACCATGTTTATATGACCGGACCTGCGGAAGAAGTGTTTACGGGCACGGTTTAACTTAATTACATTTTTAGTAGGTGGGGAATTTATCATGAAATTGGATCTTCGTACGGCGCTGCAGCGGGATATTTTGGTCGGTGACGGCGCTATGGGGACTTATTTATATCAGATGGGATTTCCTGTCGGCATTTCTTATGAAGAATTGAATTTGCTTAGACCGGAAACGGTTGCTGACGTGCACCGCCGTTATTTTGAGGCAGGTGCGCGTCTTATTGAAACGAATACATTCTCGGCTAATCGCGAAAAATTATCCAAGTACGGACTAGAAGGCGATGTTGAAGCGATAAACCGCGCAGGTGTTGAGCTAGCCAGAAAAGCGGTTGGTGACGAAGCATATGTCGTTGGGGCTATTGGATCTATTCGTGCGGGCAAGCGCAAAAACGTTCGTACGACGGATGTTGAGGAATCATTGCGTGAGCAGATTAGCATCTTACTGGATTCGCCAGTGGACGGGCTATTGCTTGAGACCTTCTATGATTTGGAAGAGCTGCAGCTCGCGCTGCGTATCATTCGCAGCATGAGTGAGCTGCCTGTCATTTGTCAGTTTGCTAACGAAGGCACCGGCAGCACACAAGACGGCGTTCCGCTGCAGGAAGCGTTCGGGCGGTTACGCGACGGCGGGGCTGACGTCATCGGCTTCAACTGCCGTGTCGGTCCGAATGGGATTCTCCGTTCGATGGAGAAGCTAACTCCTATCGCCGGCATCCCATTCTCCGCGTTCCCGAACGCGGGGCTGCCTGACTACGTCGACGGTCACTACACCTATGCGGCGACGCCTCAGTACTTCGCCGAGAGCGCGCTGCGCTTCGCTGACCTCGGCGCACGCATCATCGGCGGCTGCTGCGGCACCACGCCGGAGCATATCGCCGCCGTCGCCAAGGCGCTGCAAGGCTATGTCCCGGCAGCGCCTGGTACGTTGGCCTCCGCGCGAGCTGTGCGCGTGAGCGAGCCCGCCCCGGCGAAGCCTGCGCCGCCGGCAGGCAAACCTTCGCTGCTCGAAATCGTGAAGCAGCGCAAAACCGTCATTGTCGAGCTGGATCCCCCAAGGGATCTCGACATCGAGAAATTTATGCAGGGGTCGAAGGCCCTGCAGGATGCACATGTCGACGCCATTACGATGGCCGACAATTCACTGGCCGTGACGCGCATGAGCAATCTGGCCCTCGGTTACCTCGTGCAGGAACGCTTAAGCGCGCGTCCGCTGATCCACATCGCGTGCCGCGACCGCAACATGATTGGGACACAGTCCCATCTGATGGGTCTTCACGCGCTGGGCATCGACCACGTGCTGGCCGTGACCGGCGATCCCGCCAAATTCGGCGATCTCCCTGGGTCCAGCTCCGTTTACGATCTGACCTCATTCGAGATTATTCGGATGATTAAGCAGCTTAACGAGGGCATTGCTTTCTCGGGTAAGCCGCTTAAGCAGAAGGCCAACTTCGTTGTAGGGGCTGCTTTTAATCCGAATGTGAAGCATCTGGATAAAGCGGTTCAGCGCTTGGAACGCAAAATTGAAGCAGGCGCCGATTACATCATGACGCAGCCCGTCTACGACGCCAAGCTGATTGAACAAATTTATGAAGCGACGAGGCATTTAAATATACCGATTTTCATAGGTATTGCTCCGCTAGCTAGCGGAGGGAACGCTGAATATCTGCACAATGAAGTTCCAGGTATTCGGTTATCCGATGAAGTGAGAGAACGCATGAATGGACTCAAGGGTCCGGAAGGACGGGCAATGGGCGTTGAGATTGCCAAAGAGCTGCTGGATGCAGCAATGCCTTTCTTTAATGGCATCTATCTGATGACCCCTTTTCTGGCCTATGAGATGTGCGTAGACCTGACGAAGTATGTATGGGAAAAGTCGAATCGGCATGATTTCCACTTGTACCCACTTTCAAAATGAATTAAAATAGGTTAATGGATGTGATAAGGATGATTTGCAGTATGACCGGATTCGGACAAGCGAATCGTTCTTTTGCGGGATACAACGTGTTTATCGATGTGAAATCGGTCAATCATAGGTATAGTGAAGTGTCGATCCGATTGCCGAAGGAATGGGCGGCTTTTGAAGACGCTTTGAAGAAAACGGTGCTGCAAGCGGTGAAGAGAGGACGGGTAGACGTCTTCGTCACGGCGGAACGTGAAACGGCTTCCCCGAAGAGTGTAACGGTTAACTTCGCTTTGGCAGATGCCTATTTGCAGGCTGCGGAGCAGTTGAGGGAGCGCTATGGGTATGCCGAGCAGGTCGAGCTCAAAGATTTATTGAAACTTCCGGATCTCATTCAGATGAAGGAGTCGCGTAAGGAACCTGATGAAGAGATTGAACAGGAACTATGCGCCTGCTTGCAGGAGGCCGTTGCCAGATTATCCGACATGCGGCTGCGGGAAGGAGCGTTTCTGGAGCAAGATATTCGTGAGCGCTTGGCGGAACTGAAGCGAATTCATGTCGAATTGGTAGCTTTAGCACCTCAGGTGGTTCAAGACTATGCGGCTAAGATGACGAACAGAATTCAGTCACTTCTTCAGGAGCAAACGCCTGTGGAAGAGCAGCGCCTAGCAACAGAAATTGCGATATTCGCAGATCGTTCGAATGTGGATGAGGAATTAACTCGACTGAAAAGTCATTTTGAGCAATGTGATCAATTGCTTACAGAGAAAGAGCCTGTTGGACGAAAGTTGGATTTCTTGATTCAAGAAATGAATCGAGAAGTGAACACGATCGGATCCAAGTCCAATCACTCGGAGCCTACGGCTAGAGTGATTACGATGAAAGCAGAGCTTGAGAAGATGCGCGAACAAATACAGAATATCGAGTGAAGCGGCATGGAGCTTCGCGAGGAGGAAGTCGTAATGGCTATCAAATTAATTAATATCGGGTTCGGCAACATCGTATCGGCGAACCGCATTATCTCGATCGTAAGTCCGGAATCGGCTCCGATCAAGAGGATTATTCAAGAAGCGCGTGATCGTCACATGCTGATTGACGCTACATATGGTAGAAGAACCCGTGCCGTTATTATCACTGACAGCGACCATGTGATTTTGTCGGCAGTACAACCAGAGACGGTAGCGCATAGACTATCCAACAAGGACGATGATCATGACGAGTAATACGAATACCCTTGAGCGTGAGAGAGGCATTCTGATTGTTTTATCCGGTCCTTCCGGTGTCGGTAAGGGTACCGTTTGCGCCGCGCTGCGCAAGTGTTCACCGGATATCGTCTACTCGGTATCGGCCACTACCCGTTCTCCTCGACAAGGGGAAGTAGATGGTGTAAACTATTTTTTCAAAACACGAGAGCAATTTCAACAGATGATCGAAACGGATGAAGTGTTGGAATGGGCCGAATATGTAGGTAACTTCTACGGCACTCCGAGACGTTTTGTTGAGGAAACGCTGCGCTCCGGTCAAGATGTCATCTTGGAAATCGAAGTGCAGGGTGCTCTGCAAGTTAAACAAAAGTTTTCCGAAGGTGTTTTCATTTTCTTGCTGCCGCCTTCTCTAGATGAGCTTGAGAATCGCATTGTAACGCGTGGGACGGAAACGGATGAAGTCATTCGCAGCCGCATGTCGGTAGCTATGGACGAAATTCGCTTGATGGAGCACTATGACTATGCGATTGTGAATGACCATGTAGAAACGGCTTGTTCCAAAATACAAGCGATTCTCTTAGCAGAACATTGCAAAAAAGATCGGATGTATCCAAAAATCGTACAATGGATGGATGAGGTGAATTGAATGCTATACCCTTCAATTGATAAACTGCTTGATATCGTGGATAGCAAGTATTCACTAGTTGTAGCTGCTTCCAAAAGAGCAAGATCCTTGCGTGATGGCGCTAAATCAAATTTGAAAGGCCAAAAGGCCCACAAACATGTTGGTGTTGCGTTAGAAGAGCTATACGGTAACTATATCGGTTATGAGAAAATTGAGTCGACAGAGACTGAGAAATATCAGAAGAAATAAATTGGTTTACCCAACAACCCTAGTGGTTGTTATTTTTTTCTCAAATTGTGCGTAGAAAGGGGATACCTATGAGTGTACTGCATGGCAAAACGATTGTGCTCGGCGTGTGCGGAGGCATTGCCGCTTATAAGGCTGCTGCGTTAACGAGTAAACTGACACAAGCTGGTGCAATTGTGCGTGTTATCATGACCAAATCGGCTGTTGAATTTGTAGCGCCGTTAACGTTTCAAACGCTGTCTCGTCATCATGTTTTTGTGGATACCTTTGATGAGAAAGACCCTTCGGTTGTATCGCATATCAATTTGGCGGATAGTGCTGACCTCGTGCTTGTTGCGCCTGCAACGGCGAATATGATTGGCAAGCTAGCGCTTGGTCTTGGCGATGATATGCTCAGTACGACACTGCTTGCAACCATGGCACCGATATGGGTAGCGCCTGCAATGAACGTGCATATGTATGCGAATCCAGCTGTACAGCATAATATGCAGACACTGTTGAGCCGCGGCGTGCGGTTTATTGAACCGGGAGAAGGGCAATTGGCTTGCGGTTATGTGGGAAAAGGACGGCTTGCTGAACCTGAGGAGATTCTTGCTGCGATTGAGCTGCATTTTAAGGGGGAGCCTAGGCGTTTAGAAGGACAACGTGTCCTTGTGACTGCCGGAGGCACTGTTGAACGCATTGATCCGGTACGGTATATTACGAATGACTCCTCCGGCAAAATGGGCTACGCTATCGCTGAAGAAGCGGTGCGTATGGGGGCCAAGGTGACGTTGATATCAGGGCCATCCGCTTTATCCGCTCCTGAGGGCGTTCAGCTAATCAATGTTCAATCTGCTTTGGATATGAGAGAGGCAGTGCTAGCTCGTCTAGACGAAAGTAACCTCATTGTTAAGGCTGCTGCGGTTGCCGATTACCGTCCATCGGTTGTTTCAGAGCAAAAGATCAAAAAGAAGTCGGATTCGCTAACTTTAGAGCTGGTTAAAAATCCGGATATTTTACAGGAAATCGGTACGCTCAAAAAGCATCAGTTCATCATTGGGTTTGCTGCGGAGACGGAACGTTTGGACGAGCATGCGATGGACAAGCTGAACCGTAAAAACTGTGATCTCATCGTTGGTAATGATGTGTCACAGGAGGGTGCGGGCTTTAGCGGAGATACGAATGTGGTCCGGTTCTATGATCGTAATGGGCTCGTAGAGGCCCTACCTATACAGAGTAAGAAAGATGTGGCACGTAGACTGCTCGAGCTTGCGGCGGATCGTATGCATACCGCAGCGGGGGAATCCTGATGTACGCCAAAGTCATTGTCGATGTCCCAGCGAAACAAACGAACCGGGCATTCGACTATGAAGTACCCGCATCCCTGAGCAAATGGGTTGAAGTGGGCAGTCGCGTTGGCGTGCCTTTCGGCCCTCGGGTGCTGCAAGGCTTTGTCGTTGAACTGCATGAGGAAACGCAGGTGGATGTAAATCGCATTAAGCCGATTCAGAACGTCCTGGACTTGGTTCCTCCACTTACGGAAGAACTTGTGAGTCTGGGGAGGTGGGTCAGCCGCATGTACTTGTGCCATGAAGTTACGGCACTCCAGGCGATGCTGCCTGCTGCGCTTAAAGCGAAATATGAACGTGCGATTGGGGTTGGGGAGGAGTCTGGTGAGCAATCGCTGCTGGACATGTCGGATCTCCAAGAGATTGTTAGCTTTGTAAAGTCCAAAGGCTCAGTCTCGATGGATGCTTTGATGGAGCGTTTTGCAAGTGACGGCGCCCTCATTAAACAACTGCTGAGCGCAGGTATCTTAACGGAAGTACAAGTGGTCAAAGACCGAATGAACACCAAGAAGGCGTTGACTGTTTTCCCTCCAGCTGGAGGTAGCGGACTGGAAGAGGCTTTGGCCGAGCTTCCTGCCAGAGCTAACAAACAGCAGGATGTGCTGCGTTATTTGATGGAGCATCCACACGCGATTCGGCTTACGGAGCTGATGGAAACGGTGGAGGTCGGCGCTAGCACGGTCAAAAGCTTGGCGGATCGCGGATGGATTGAGCTGCGTGAGGTCGAAGTGATGCGCGACCCCTATGCGGGTCGTGCTTTCACGCGGACGAAGCCGCTTCCCTTAACGGAAGAACAGAGCAGTGTCTTCGCGGAAATTAGGGATGCAGTTGCGGAGGAACGCAATGAGGTATTTCTGCTGCATGGGGTTACGGGTAGCGGTAAAACCGAAGTGTATTTACAATCCATTCAGCAGTGCTTGGATATGGATAAAGAAGCGATTGTTCTCGTTCCTGAAATTTCACTGACGCCGCAGATGGTAGAACGATTTAAAGGGCGGTTTGGCGATTTGGTCGCCGTCCTGCACAGTCGGTTATCGAATGGCGAACGGTACGACGAATGGCGTAAAATTATGCGTAAGCAAGTGAAGGTTGTAATCGGCGCTCGTTCGGCGATTTTTGCTCCTTTTACGAGAATTGGCCTTATTATTATTGATGAAGAACACGAATCTTCCTATAAGCAAGAGGAGAGTCCCAAATATCACACCCGTGATGTCGCGGTTCAAAGAGCGAAGCAGCAAAACGCCGTCGTTGTGCTCGGTTCCGCAACTCCCTCTCTTGAAAGTATCGAGAAGACAAGGCGACGCCGTGACAGGGATAAACCTCCCTTTCGGTTGTTGACAATGCGGGAACGCGTGGCCAGCCGTCCGATGCCTCCAGTAGCAATTGTCGATATGCGTGAGGAGCTGAAAAATGGAAATCGTTCTATGTTCAGCCGCTCCTTGTATAAAGCGATCGAAGATCGGTTACAAAAGAAAGAACAGATTGTTTTACTGCTGAATCGGCGCGGGTATGCGACGTTCGTTATGTGCCGTACTTGCGGTTTCGTCTCGCAATGTCCGCATTGTGATATTTCACTTACCTATCATCAAAGCTCGCGCATGCTACGCTGTCATTATTGCGGCTATGCGGAGCGAGAGGTTACGCAGTGTCCTAGCTGTCAGTCGGAGCATATTCGACATTTTGGTACAGGAACACAGCGTGTTGAAGAGGAGCTTAGTAAGATTTTCCCTGGGATTCGGGTCATCCGCATGGATGTCGATACTACGACGGAGAAAGGTTCGCATGAAAAATGGCTGACGATGTTTCGCGAGAAGCAGGCGGATGTGCTGCTTGGCACGCAGATGGTAGCCAAAGGGCTGGATTTTCCCGACGTGACCTTAGTGGGGGTTATCGCAGCGGACACGGTGCTTAATCTGCCGGATTTCCGTTCAGCGGAGCGGACTTTTCAGTTGCTAACACAGGTTGCAGGCCGGGCAGGGCGTCATGAAAAGCAAGGGGAAGTGTTCGTCCAGACATACACGCCCGAACATTATAGTGTGCAGTATGCAAGCAAGCACGATTATATCGCTTTTGCGAACCATGAGCTTGATATACGTGCAAATTTAGGCTATCCGCCTTATCAGCGTTTGATTCTGGTCACTTTTTCACATGAGCAGGTTCCGCTCCTGGTACGTTCTGCGGAGGCTTTTGTAACGAGATTGAAAGAGATCGCTTTTACGTATCGGGCCCAGCAGGTTGATCTGTTTACGAATACGTTGTCCACGGATCAATCGTTTCAAATGGACGTGTTAGGACCTGTTGCATCGCCGATTTCACGAATCAAAGATAGATATCGATTCCAATGCGTGGTAAAATATCGGGGGGAAGATCAGGCTGCAGAGATCGTTGCTAAAGCAGTAGCTTGGTTTGAAGAGCGCTCAGCGAAAGAAAAGCTGATGATTAGCGTGGATGTTGACCCGCAATATTTGATGTAATGAACCCCAAATAGAGAAGACTTCAAAGGTAGGTGCACATTATGGCTATTCGTATTATTGTTAAAGATCCAGATCCAGTGCTGCGTGAGAAAGCCGTCACGGTTACGAAATTTAATTCTAATCTGCATAAACTGCTAAATGATATGGCAGACACGATGTATGAAGCGGAGGGCGTGGGCCTTGCTGCCCCGCAAATCGGTATTCTTAAACGCGTTATCGTTATGGATTGCGGAGAAGAACACGGCGGATTGATTGAAATGGTAAATCCTGAGGTTGTCACTTCCAGTGGTGAACAAATGGGGCCGGAAGGCTGCTTAAGTATTCCCGGACTTCGTGGCGATGTGCTTCGGCCGCTCCATGTTACGGCCAAAGGTCAAGATCGTGATGGAAATCCGATTGAAGTGACGGGTACGGATTTACTGGCTCGCTGCATTTTTCATGAAATTGATCACTTGAACGGTGTTCTGTTTACTGATCTTGCAACCAAAACGTACACGGCTGAAGAAGAGGAAGATTCCGAGTGAACATTATTTTTATGGGCACGCCGGATTTCGCAGTACCCTCCTTGCGTCTGCTCTTGGAGGAAGGCTATAACGTAACGACGGTTGTCACGCAGCCAGATCGGCCGAAAGGTCGCAAGCGCGTCCTGACGCCTCCTCCGGTTAAGGTGGAAGCCGAAAAGCATGGGATTCCGGTGCTTCAGCCGGAGAAATTGCGTCAAGCTGATTCGGTTGAGCTTTTGAGACAATTAAAACCGGATTTGATTGTAACAGCCGCTTACGGACAGATTTTGCCCAAAGCGGTTTTGGATCTGCCGCAGTACGGGTGTATTAACATCCATGCTTCGCTGCTGCCCAAATATCGAGGCGGAGCGCCGATTCATCACGCTGTGATTCGGGGTGAGGACGTAACTGGCGTTACGATTATGTACATGGCCGTAGGTCTTGATACTGGCGATATGATTTCAAAGGTGGAGCTTCCGATCGAAGATACGGATACGACGGGTTCATTATTTGATAAGCTAAGCATAGCCGGTGCTGATCTACTTAAGCGTACATTGCCTGATTTACTGGCAGGACGTATCCAGGCTGCCCCACAAAATGAGGCAGATGCCATTTATTCTCCGAATATCCGCAGGGAGGACGAATTGATCGATTGGTCGCGTTCTGCCGCCCAGCTTTGGAATCAAGTACGCGGCTTAAACCCTTTCCCTGGCGCTTACACGCTCTGGAATGGGGAAGTTATGAAAGTATGGGCTAGCGCGAATCCGAAA
Organism: Paenibacillus germinis; assembly: GCF_013141785.1. NCBI lineage: Bacteria > Bacillati > Bacillota > Bacilli > Caryophanales > Paenibacillaceae > Paenibacillus > Paenibacillus germinis. Next base: position 376,595 of record NZ_WHOC01000019.1, on the reverse strand, counting down.
AGTTCTTCGGAGCCAAGAAGCCGAAGCTTCTCCGAAATCAGCGGTGAAGCACCTGTTCCTGGAACTGTACTTGGCAGTAGTGAGCAGGGCATTGAAGTGATGACGGGTGAAGGTACGCTGTGGCTGACTGAGATCCAACCTTCAGGCAAAAAGGCGATGCCCGTGTCAGAGTTCGTACGAGGTGTGCAAATCCCAGCTGGTACGGTATTCGGACAGAGTAATTAAAGCAACCAAGGATAAACGACTCGTCGTCCCTTTAGGGCGAACGCGTTTGTCAAGGTTGATGCGAAGCTAAAGTATACACCGTATACTTTCTATTCAACTTAAAAATGAGGTATTCGATTTGTCAACGCAAAAACCAAATCGTCCGCAAAACGGACTAATAAAATCGCAGGGGGCCGGCAAGCCCTCTGCTCCAAAATCATCCTCAGGCGCTGCGAAGAGCAGCGCTGTTAAGCATTCTGCTCGTGATGCGGCGCTGGATGTTTTAATTCGGGTTGAAGAAAATCAATCGTACAGCAATTTGCTGCTGAACCAGGTATTGCAAAAGCATGCTCTTGAGCGGGCGGATGCGGGACTGGCGACGGAGCTTGTTTATGGGACCATCGGACGGAAAAATACGATCGATTTCTTCTTGGAGCGTTTCGTCAGCAAGGGGCTCGCGAAGCTCGAGCCCTGGGTGAGATGTTTGCTGCGGCTGAGCTTCTATCAGCTGCATTATTTGGACCGCATCCCCGACCATGCGGTCGTGAGCGAAGCGGTCAATATCGCGAAGCGCCGAGGCCATCAAGGCATCTCGGGCATGGTCAACGGCGTGTTGCGCGCGGTTATCCGCAGCAAAGCCGAGCTCACGCTGCCGGCTGCACTCGGCGACGTGAAGCGCATCGCGCTGAGCCATTCCCATCCGGAATGGCTCGTGCGCCGGTGGATCCGTCAGCTGGGAGCCGAGCTGACGGAACAGATCTGTGCGGCGAACAATGAGCCGCCGCACGTCAGCATTCGCGCGAACGCGAGGCGCCGCAGTCGCTTGGAGCTGCTGGAGCAGCTTCAAGGCAGCGGCCTCAGCGCGGAAGCGTCAGAGCTGGCCCCGGCCGGCATCCTTGTGCAGGGGGCCGGGAACATGGCGTTAGTCCCCGGCTTCCAGCATGGGGACTTCTCGATTCAAGACGAGAGCTCGATGCTCGTCGCCGAAGCTCTGGATCCGCGTCCAGGCATGACGGTGCTGGACTGCTGCGCCGCCCCTGGCGGCAAGACCGCGCACATCGCCGAGAAGATGGACGATGTGGGCAAGATCTGGGCTTGTGATCTGCATGAGCACAAGCAGAAGCTGATCGCAGATCAAGCGGAGCGTCTGGGACTGTCGTCGATCCAGACGCTGGTGATGGATGCTGCGAAGTTGGACGAACATTTTGCGGCGGAGTCATTTGACCGCATCCTGCTCGATGCGCCCTGCTCGGGTCTAGGGGTCATTCGCCGCAAGCCCGACCTTAAGTGGGCGAAGCAAGAGGCGGAGATTGACGCGATTAGCGAGCTGCAGCATGCTATTCTGAGCAAAGTGCATAGGCTGCTCAAGCCGGGCGGCGTGCTGGTCTACAGCACGTGCACGATTGAGCATGCGGAGAACGTAGGCATGGTTGAGCGCTTCCTCGCCGAGCATAGCGAGTTTGAGCTAGCGCCGCTGCCGGCGGATGTTTTCGCAAGCATTGACCCTGCGGCTGCTGCAACCGGTATGGTGCAAATCCTGCCGCAGCAGTTTCATTCGGACGGTTTCTTTATAGCAAGGCTACGCAAACGTGTATAGCTTGTCGGCCGGAGGCTGAGCAACGGTTCTCTGGGTTTAACTGTATTTACTTGGGTACAAACTGCATTTTGTACAGCAAAAATGACCTAATCGAGGAAATGAAGCTGATTTCATCTAAATCAACTGCACTTTTTACAGTTAATTTCCTCAAAAAGGGCTAAGTATTCGATTTAGCTGCACTTTTTGCAGGTAATGCTTGGGTAGTCTGGGTTGGTGTTGACGGTTACTCGGCCACGTAAATGCCCTATCGCCGCAGCTGCTAACCACGGGGACGTGTGTTCGTTCTCGCTTTGTGATAAAATAACATACGATTAGCAAAAAATCAGGACAAATAACAACAGGTTGTGATAAATGTGGGAAATAAGCCTTATGAGAAAGATAAACCGTTTGTATATGATTTGAATTGGGATGAATGGCAAAGCTGGGTGAAAGAGAACGGCGAGTCTTCTTTTCGTGCCGGGCAAATTTTCGATTGGCTTTATATTAAGCGGGTATTCAGCTTCGATGAGATGTCGAACTTGCCGAAGTCGCTGCGTGACAAACTGAAGGATCAGTTTGAGTTTGTCACGCTTTCCGAAATTGCCAAGTATCAGTCGCAGGACGGTACGGTCAAGTTTTTATTTGAATTGGAAGACAAGAATGCCATTGAAACAGTTGTCATGAAGCACAACTACGGCAACAGTATTTGCGTAACAACGCAGGTAGGGTGCCGGGTAGGGTGTACGTTTTGTGCATCTACGTTGGGCGGTTTGAAGCGGGATTTGAGACCGGGTGAGATTGTGGCCCAAGTTGTTAAAGCCCAGAAATTGCTGGATGAGACAGAGGAACGAATCTCTTCCATCGTCATTATGGGTATTGGCGAGCCTTTTGAAAATTATGAAGCGACAATGAATTTCCTTCGTGTCATGATTCACCCGAAAGGTCTGAACATTGGGCAACGTCATATCACGGTATCGACGAGTGGGATTGTGCCGAACATTTACAAATTCGCTGATGAGAATTTGCAAGTCAATCTGGCGATATCTATTCATGCGCCGAATGATACGCTCAGATCCAAGCTGATGCCTGTCAATCGTAGATTCCCATTCGTAGATTTAATTGAAGCGTGTAAGTATTACATTGCCAAAACCGGCAGACGAATTACGTTTGAATATGCCCTTATGGGCGAAGTGAATGACCAGCCTGAACACGCAGAGGAACTAGCGCAAGTGCTGAAGGATATGCCGCTTAGCCACGTGAACCTGATTCCAGTGAATTTCGTGGCCGAACGGGATTTCAAGCGTACGCCTAGGGATGATATTTTCACCTTCCAACGTATTCTTGAGAAGGGCAAAATTAATGCCACCATACGTCGTGAACAAGGTAGTGACATTGCTGCTGCCTGCGGACAACTGCGCGCGAAGCATATGGAGAACAAGTAATGAGGTGAAATCCGGATGAAGATGGTAAGCCGTACCGATATTGGCAAAGTCCGTTTAGTGAATGAGGACCGAGCCGCCATCCATCATGATCTCAATGGCCTATCTTTGGCTATTGTGGCTGATGGCATGGGGGGACATCAAGCTGGTGATATCGCCAGCCAAATGGCCATCGATATGATTGCAGATGAGCTGCAATCGATCCATTGGGGAATGTCTGTGGAAGCTTGTAAGCAAGTGCTGAAGGAAGCCATTGAAAAGGCGAATGAGAAAATTTATGAATTCGCCTCAGGGCAAGAAAGTTATCATGGTATGGGCACGACAGTTGTTGCCATTATTGCTTCGCAAGAGCTTCTTATTATTGGACATATCGGTGACAGTCGCGCTTACAAGATCACCGGTGAATCGATCACACAACTAACGGAAGATCATTCTTTGGTGTATGAGCTTGTGAAGAACGGGCAGATTACCATCGAAGAGGCCGATCATCACCCTAGACGTAACTGGATCACTCGTGCACTTGGCACAGAGCCAGGCGTAGAGGTGGATCTCTATGAGTACGCGTGGCGTCCGGGTGATATCGTTCTGATCTGTACGGATGGTTTAAGCGGATTGGTGGATTCTGGCGACATTTTACGAATTGTCAAATCACATGAACGTATGGAAGATGCAGCGGAACAGTTGATTCAAAGCGCGCTTGATGAAGGTGGAGACGATAATGTAACGGTCGTTTTACTTGCGCACGATCATGATTCGGACGAAAAAAGGGGTGATGGGAATTGATCGGTAGAAAGCTTGGAGGCCGCTATGAAATCTTAGATCGCATCGGCGGAGGCGGCATGGCTTTAGTCTACAAAGGGCATGATCTTTTATTAAATCGTAAAGTGGCTGTGAAAGTACTGCGCCAGCAGTATGTGCACGATGAAGAATTCATTCGTCGTTTCCGTAGAGAAGCTCAAGCAGCCGCTTCACTTTCTCATCCTAATGTCGTCAGTATTTATGACGTCGGACAAGAAGAAGACGTGCATTATATTGTGATGGAATACATAGAAGGCACGACTTTGAATGATGTTATCAAAGAGAGAGCACCGCTGCAGGTGGAAGATGCGGTTCACTACGCGAGTCAAATTGCAGATGCCCTCGATCACGCCCATCACAATGAAATCATTCATCGGGATATCAAACCGCACAATATTTTGATCGGCAAAAACGGCCGTGTTAAAGTGACGGATTTCGGTATCGCACGGGCTGCCACGTCTTCCACCATCACACAAACCGGATCGGTTGTCGGTTCTGTGCACTATTTCTCACCGGAACATGCCAAAGGGACGAATACAGGGGAGAAATCCGATTTGTATTCTCTTGGTATCGTGATGTATCAAATGCTGACAGCTCGGCTGCCTTTTCTCGGTGAGAGCCCGATTTCTGTGGCTTTGAAGCATTTACAGGAAGATGTGGAAGAACCGCGTAAGGTGAACCCTCTCATTCCGCAAAGCGTGGAAAACATTATTTTGAGAGCCATGCGCAAAAAGCCTGAAGAACGCTACCAGTCAGCGAAGCTAATGATGGCAGATCTCGATACCTGTTTGAATCCGGATCGCCGGAATGAAGCAAAGGTGGTTTTCTGGGATGCGGATGGGATGGACGAAGAGCGTACCCTAGTGATGCCTGCGATTCGCGCCGACCAACTCGGACAATTCGAGGATGATGACGAGCCTGAGAAACCTGCCTGGCGGGAAGAGCCAGCTCCTTCCAAAGGGAAAGGGTGGATTAAGCCGCTCATTTGGATTGTCGTTTTGTTAATGGTGCTCGGCGCTATGTGGTATATGGTCGGGTACGTGAAAGGGATGTTCGCGATTGAAACCGTCGAGGTTCCCAATGTGGCAGGCAAACCGTTGATTCAAGCTCAAGCTGAATTAACGGCAGTGAGATTGGGCTCGACGGTTGAATATGATTTGGACAGCAAGCTGGCTAAAGACATCGTTATTCGTCAAGATCCTACGGGGTTGAGAATGAATGTGGGCAACAAAGTGACCCTGTATGTAAGTAAGGGTACGCCCAAAATCAAGATGGATAATTATGCAGGGCAACCATTTAAGGATGTTAAGCTGAAGCTGCAAGCCCTTGGCATCAAGGATGAGCAGATTACGATTACACAAGAGACGACTGATGGTACGCCAGATATCATTTTGAAGCAATCCCCTCTGGCTGGCGAAGAGTTTGAGCTTGATAAAGCGGTCATTGCTTTTACCGTAAGCAAAGCCAAGGAAACGTTCAAAATGCCGGATCTCATCGGAATGACGGAAGCAGATGCTAAGGCGACGATTACTAAACTTAATTTGAAGCTTCCTGTGAACGGGATTACGCGCGAGAAGAGCTACAAGATCGCCAAAGGCAAGGTCATTCAACAGTTCCCTTTTACAAAAAATCAGGATGTCTCCGTCGGTGCCGAGATTTCCTTGGTGATTAGTGACGGATTGCCGGAGGATGCCGGACAATTGACGGTAAGCATTGCTGTGAAGCCAACCACGGAGGGCAAAGATTCCGAGTTTAAAATTGTCGTAAGTGATGCCCAGTATGAGAACTTCGAATACAAAACGGAAAAAGTATCGAAACCTCAGAACATGGATGTCAAAGTCATTGTTTCTCCAGATAAGAAAGCTGTCATCTTGATTAAAGAAGGAGATAACTTGGTCAACTCCATTACTCGCACGTATCAAGACTACTTGGATCAAAAAAATGGAAAGACAGTTTCGCCTAGTCCTTCTGCGTCACCATCGCCTTCGCCTAAACAGCAAAGCAATGGTCCGGCTATTCCGGTTGGCGGCAATGGGCAAGGTCAAACTGGCGGTTCTAAACCACCTGCTGGAGGCACACCTTAATGCCGCAAGGATATATCGTAAAAGCGCTGAGCGGCTATTATTATGTGTTGCCTGAGGAGGCGGATCTCCGTGAAGCCAAGACGGTTACTTGCCGCGGAAGAGGCGTTTTCAAAAATAGAAACATAACTCCTCTTGTAGGAGACCGTGTTATGTATGCGGAAACGGAGAATGGGGAGGGGACCGTTACTGAAATCCTTCCCCGCACTTCGGAGCTCATACGGCCTCCAATTGCCAATGTAAACGTGGTTGTGCTCGTTTTTTCGGTGACAGAGCCTGTTCTCAATTTGCAGCTGTTAGATAAATTTCTGGTCCATATTGAAAATACGGGCATTGATGTTTTGTTATGTTTCACCAAGAGTGATTTATTGACCGAAGATGATGATTCTTCCGTTCCCAAAGAAATGACGGTTGCCGAGCTGGAGCGGATTACGAAGCTCTATGAGGGAATCGGTTATACGGTAGTGAAGACGAGTTCTAAGCTGCAAGAAGGCGTGGAAGCGATTCTGCATCATTTGGACGGAGCCGTCAGTGTTTTTGCTGGACAATCCGGTGTGGGTAAGTCTTCTCTACTTAACGCAATGATTAGTGGTCTTAATCTGGAGACGAATGCCATTTCTCAGAGATTAGGCAGAGGAAAGCATACAACTCGTCATGTTGAGCTGCTGCCACTCACGAATGGTGGCCTTGTAGCTGATACGCCGGGATTCAGCCAGTTAGACTTCATGGAAGTTGAAGCAGAGGGTCTTAGCGGCTGCTTTAAGGAGTTTGCCGCGATAGCGGAGGGCTGCAGGTTCAGAGGCTGTTTGCATCTGCATGAGCCGGATTGCAAGGTTCGTGATGCGGTAGCGGAGGGAGTTATTGCAGCTTCTCGTTTTGATCATTACTTGTTGTTTTTAACTGAAATCAAGGATCGGAAGAGGAGGTATTAGGACGGATGGTATACGTAGCACCTTCTATTTTATCAGCCAACTTCGCTAAACTTGGGGAAGAGATTAAGGAAGCGGAGCTTGGCGGAGCCGATTGGATCCATGTGGATGTCATGGACGGCCATTTCGTGCCGAATATCACAATTGGTCCACTTGTTGTTGAAGCGATACGCCCAATGACGAAGCTGCCGATTGATGTTCATTTGATGATTGAGCAGCCAGATCGCTATATACCTGATTTTGTCAAAGCGGGTGCCGATATGATATCCGTCCATGTGGAGGCTTGTACGCATCTGCACCGGACACTTCATCTTATTAAGCAAAGCGGGGTTAAAGCGGGGGTTGTGCTGAATCCTGCAACCCCGATTTCGCTAATTGAGCATGTACTCGATGAACAGCTGGATCTTGTGCTTATTATGACGGTCAATCCTGGATTCGGCGGACAGGCTTTCATTCCTGGCATGCTGAGCAAAATTCGCGCACTGCGTGAGCAAGCGAATGCTAAGGGACTGAAAGGGCTACATATTGAAGTGGACGGCGGTATTAACGAGGTGACGGCTCGCCAGGTGGCGGAAGCTGGAGCCGATGTGTTGGTTGCCGGCAATGCTGTGTTCGGGCAGTCCGATCGTGCCGAGGCTATCAGGCGAATACGCGGGTAGAGGGGGAACGAAGGACGATGAGATTTCTCTGGTTATTGATGTATAGTCTGCTTTGCGCAATTCTATTGGCGTGTTTTTCAAATATTCACGATATCTCGAAATATATATTCTCGCTTGGCGCCCTGTATGTAGGGATGCGATTCTTCCGCCGGTTTGAGCAAATTGGGTTTCGCATTTGGTTCATCGTTATTTCTGTTCTCTTCTATTTTATTTTCAGTTTAATTTATGCGCTTTACACGCAGCTGGGCATAACTGCACCATAGCCGCATACATATAGTTACAAGAGTGAAGCGCTCTTGTAGCTTTTTTTGTTTTCTGGAAGCGAGCGAATTGTGGGAGAAAGTAAAAATAGAAGGCACTTTTTTACGGTCCGGGCATATACTGTTGTAACGATGCTAAGGAGCAGTCATGCAACTTGTGAAGCATATGCTTACGACGTAAGTTTCTTCTGAAAACTTGAAGTCTGTGCTCATGAAGTCAGTTTTCTGCCTTCCTCTAAGCGCGGTCGCTCATCTTCGTAAGACCTCGGTAGAGGTTTATCTCACGAAAACTCTAAGCGAATGCTCATGAAGTCAGTTTTCTGACGAAAACTCTAAGGAGGGGTAGAGAATGAAGTTCTACACAATCAAACTACCAAGATTTTTGGGTGGATTCGTGAAAGCCGTACTTAATACGTTTAGTAAAAACTAGGCCAACACATACTTACTCCATTTCCCCAGAAATGCAAAAAAAGCACCGATAAGGTGCTTTTTGTCTTTCACATAGAAAGTGTAAGTATGCGCAGCTACTAATTAAACGCGAGCCACTTTTCCGGATTTCAACGCACGAGTACTTACGTAAACCCGTTTTGGTTTGCCATCAACGAGGATGCGAACCTTTTGAACGTTAACTCCCCAAGTACGCTTGTTTTTATTGTTAGCGTGGGACACGTGATTTCCTGAAGAAGGACTTTTACCTGTAATGAAACATTTGCGGGACATGTTTGACACCTCCTTGGGCAGTATACAAAGCAGCCTGGGTGGCAAGCCTAAGCTTGACATGACAGCTTTCCATAATTTTAGACATTGTTTGGTTTGTTGCGATTCATAATATAACCAGCAAAAACACACTTAAATATAATAGCATAGCAAAAGGAGCCTAGTCAACGAATTACCTGCACTTTTGCCGTTTATTTATTCAGTATGTTATAGTACAATGAAGATTAGCCCACATTCCAAGTACATAGTAATTGACTTAGTAAAGTCGAATTGGCTAAAGCCAAAGCAGGAAAGGGAATGCTTACAAAGGTAGTCTTGCTAAAGCGAAACTTGAAGGAGTTGTTAGATAATGCCAATTGAACTCACAACCGAGTACGGAAAAGTGTATATTACCAATGAAGTGATTTCAACACTGGCGGGATCCGCTGCGTTAGATTGTTATGGACTTGTTGGCATGGCGACGAGAAAGCAATTGAAAGACGGAATAGCGGAATTGCTAGGCCGGGACAATTTAAGCCGCGGCGTCGAAGTTCGCCATGAAAACGGGCGACTCGAAATTGATCTTTATATTATTGTCAGCTATGGAACGAAAATATCCGTAGTCGCAGGTAATGTCCAAACGAAAGTCAAATATATTTTGAATGACGTTGTAGGTCTTCATGTGGACGATGTGAACATTTTTGTTCAAGGCGTTCGTGTAGCCAAGTAAAAGCCCGATAACCAGGAAGGGGAATCACTTTGAGTAAGCGCTTTATTTCAATAAATGGAAATGACTTCACTGCCATGGTCTTGGCGGGTGCGGATAACCTTCGCAGAAATGTAGATAAGGTTAATGGATTGAACGTTTTTCCTGTACCCGACGGAGATACCGGCACCAACATGAATTTGACACTCACTGCGGGTTGTGAGGAACTTAAAAAGAAGCCATCCTCCCATATTGGGAAAGCAGCTGATGCATTGTCCAAAGGGTTACTGATGGGCGCAAGAGGCAACTCAGGGGTTATTTTGTCACAGCTGTTTCGCGGATTCGCGAAGCATGTGCATGATCTTGAGCATGTAAATGTACAGCAATTCGCGGGCGCACTGCTGCAAGGCGTTGAGACAGCTTACAAAGCTGTTGTGAAGCCGGTAGAAGGAACGATTTTGACGGTATCGAAAGAAGCAGCAAAGCATGCCGCACAGTATCGACGTGGAAGCGACCTGCTTGATCTCATGCAGGAGGTTCTGGGCAAAGCGAAGGAAGCCCTCGCTAGAACGCCTGAGCAGCTTGCTGTGCTCAAACAGGTCGGTGTGGTAGATGCAGGCGGACAAGGGCTTGTATGTGTCTATGAAGGCTTTGTAGCGGCGTTAAGCGGCGGTCTGGTTCAAGTGAACGATGACTATGCAACGATGGATACAACACTTGGTGGGGTTTCACTCGTTCCCGGTATGAATCTAGCTAAGGAAGTGCACGCACATCTTCCCGCACAGGCACATTTGGCCACGGAAGACATCGAATTCGGATACTGCACGGAATTTATGCTGACGATTGCTCCAGGCAAGGTCAAAGGACTAGTTTTCGATGAAGGCACGTTCCGTGATCAACTGAGCAAGTTGGGGGATTCGCTGCTGGTTGTAGCCGATGACGAGTTGGTGAAGGTTCATATTCACGCTGAATACCCGGGGGAAGTAATGAACCAAGCCATGAATTACGGTGCTCTGAGCCGTATCAAAATTGAAAATATGCGCGATCAGCATTCACATATATTGGAAGATATGTCCGAAGGGTACGAAGCTCCTGTTTCTACCACGGCCACAGCTGTAACGCCAAGCAAGCCGTATGGTTTCGTTGCAGTTGCTCTAGGTGATGGCATTACCGATATTTTGTCTAGTGTAGGCGTCGATGTCGTTCTGTCTGGTGGACAAACGATGAACCCAAGCACTGAAGATATTGTGAATGCGGTTAACAGTATTGATGCAGACACCATTTATGTGCTGCCTAACAATTCCAACATTATTTTGGCTGCGCAGCAAGCTACCCAACTGGTAGACAACAAAACGTTGATTGTGATCCCATCTAAATCGATTCCGCAGGGTCTTGCAGCCATTCTGGCGTTCCAAGAGAAGGCGGATGCCAAAACAAATACGGAAGCCATGAGTGAATCACTTCGACGTGTAAAATCGGGCCAAGTTACTTACGCTGTGCGCGATACGAACATGGACGGTATTGACATCAAACAGGGTCATTTTATTGGCATTCAAGATGGGCGCATTGTATCTTCACAGCCGAGTCTCCTGGATGCTTGTAAGAAGCTGCTGGAGGAAATGATTGAAGAAAGCAGCGAAATTGTCACTATCCTCACCGGAGAAGATGCGGTCGATGCAGAGACGGAGGAGCTGGAGGCGTTCATTCAAGCGGCTTATCCCGAAATAGAAATTGAGCTCCATCCTGGCGGACAGCCTTTGTATGCGTACCTGTTTTCCGTTGAATAGCCGTGGAGTAAATTCGTGAAATGGAGTGAGCCCTGTTGACAAACATTCGTATCGTAACGGACAGCACGGCCGACATACCTTTGGCACTCAGACAAGAACTTAACATCGAGATGGTGCCTCTCAAGATTCATTTTGGAGATGAAGAATATTTAGATACGGTGACGCTGCAGTCTGAGGAGTTTTATCCGAAACTGACCTCGTCACCTCACTTTCCCAGAACGTCACAGCCGTCTCCTGCGGAGTTTTTGGACTTGTATCAGCGACTGCTTGAAGAGCCCAATACGGAGGTTATTTCGATTCATTTGGCATCTGTGTTGAGCGGAACGTATCAATCAGCGCTGCTGGCTTCCACGATGCTGGAGGACTCGTCAGGCAAGGTTCATGTGTTCGATTCCTGCTCGGCTTCCTATGGGATTGGCGCTCTTGCTGTAGCTGCTGCCCGAGCAGCTAAGGCGGGGCAAAGTGTCGATGAGATTTTAGAGCTTGTACGAACGATGAGAGAGAACTTTTACATATACTTCCTCGTAGATACGCTAGAATTTTTGCAAAAAGGTGGAAGAATCGGCAAAGCATCTGCTCTTTTCGGTTCTTTGCTAAACATAAAGCCCATTCTTTCTCTGGATCGAGCGGGCGAAGTAGCTGCGATTGATAAAGTTCGCGGTCACAAAAAAGCGGTTGCTAGAATCCTAGAGCTATTGGCGACGGATGTATCGGGTAAGACAATCCGTAGTTTACACATTGCTCATGCAAACAATTTGGAAGGTGCGGAGCAGCTGCGCGCAGCCATCATGCAGCAATTTGTTGTGGAGCATGTTGACTACATTACATTGGGACCTGTTATTGGCGCACACGCTGGACCAGGCACCATCGCAGCGTTCGTGAGTACGGTGTAAGATATGGATTTGAATCAATTCGAAGTACGCGAAGTCCATGGAGTGGGCGCTCAGAAGGCACTTGAGCTCAATTCCATGGGCATTTTTACGGTTATGGATTTACTGGAATATGTGCCGTTTCGGTATGAGGATTACACGGTACGTGATTTAGCTAGTGTGAAGGACGGCGACCGCGTCACTGTGAAGGGTTATATCATCGGAGAGCCGGTGCTGCAGCGCTACAGCGGCAAGTCCCGACTATCCTGCAAGGTGATGGTCGATGAGTTCCTGCTGACGGCGGTGTGGTTTAACCGCCACTTCTTGAAGGACCGCTTGCGGCCGCAGCAGGAGATTATACTCACCGGCAAATGGGATGGCAAGCGCAGACAAATGAGCGTGTCCGATTCGGAGTTTCCCGGACAAGGCGATTCCAATACCGGCACCATACAGCCGGTGTATTCGGTTGTAGGCTCTGTTACGCAGAAGTGGATGCGTAAGGTCATTCAGCAGGCGCTGACGCAGTACAGCGCCATGATCAGTGAAGTGCTGCCGGCTGGCATTACCGGCAGGTATGGGTTTATGTTGCGCAGCAAGGCGCTAGCTGTCATCCACACGCCGAGCGGTGTGGAGGAAGGCAAGCAGGCGCGCAGGCGCATGGTGTATGAGGAGCTGTTCCTATTCCAGCTCAAGCTGCAGGCCTACCGCGCCGTGACGCGCAGCCGCGCGGACGGGCTTCAGCAGCAGGTGGACTTGCCTGCTGTCCGCGCCTTCGTGCGCGCGCTCCCCTTCCAGCTGACGGAGTCGCAGAAGAAGGTCGTTGGCGAGCTCCTGCACGATATGCAGGAGCCGTACGCCATGAACCGACTGCTGCAAGGCGATGTCGGTGCGGGGAAGACGATCGTCGCGGCCATAGGCCTCTACGCGACGGTGAAGGCCGGCTACCAAGGCGCGCTGATGGTGCCGACGGAGATTCTGGCTGAGCAGCACAAGCGCTCGCTGGACAGCTTGTTCGAGCCCTACGGGCTGCAGGTTGCGCTGCTGACAGGCAGCTCCACCGATCGGCAGCGGCGGGATCTGCTGGCCTCCTTGCAGATGGGCATGATCGATGTGCTGGTCGGCACGCATGCCCTCATTCAAGAGGACGTCTACTTCCGCCAGCTGGGGCTTGTCGTGACGGACGAGCAGCACCGCTTCGGGGTGAACCAGCGCAGTATCCTGCGGCGTAAGGGCATGAACCCTGACGTGCTGACGATGACGGCGACGCCAATTCCGCGTACACTGGCGATTACGGCCTTCGGCGACATGGACGTTTCGACGCTGCGTGAGCTGCCGAAGGGGCGTAAGCCGATCAAGACGTACGCAGTTCAGCACGCGATGCTGGAGCGTGTGCTCGGCTTCATCCAGCGCGAGGTCGCCGCAGGGCGGCAGGCCTATATCATTTGTCCGCTCATCGAAGAGTCGGACAAGCTGGACGTGCAGAATGCCATCGACGTCCACATTCAGCTGCAGCAGCATTTCCCGCACATGCGGATCGGCCTGCTGCACGGGCGAATGAGCGCGCAAGAGAAGGAAGCGATCATGCGCGCATTCAAGGAAGGCACCGTGGAGGCACTCGTGTCGACCACGGTCATCGAGGTTGGCGTGGACGTGCCGAACGCCACGCTGATGGTGATCTACGACGCCGACCGTTTCGGCCTGTCGCAGCTGCATCAGCTGCGCGGGCGGGTGGGCCGCGGCGAGCACCAGTCCTTCTGTGTGCTCATCGCCGACCCGAAGACCGAGGTCGGCAAAGAGCGCATGAAGGCGATGACCGAAACGACCGACGGCTTCGAGATTGCCCGGCGCGATCTAGAGCTGCGCGGGCCGGGGGACTTCTTCGGCACGAAGCAGAGCGGGCTGCCGGAGTTCCGGATCGCCGACATGATGGCGGACTTCGAAGTCATGGAGCAGGCACGCGATGATGCGGCTGAGCTTGTCGGTGACTCGTCCTTCTGGACGGGCGCCTCATTCATGCCGCTGAGGGCCTACTTGCAGCGCTCTCATATTTTTGACAGCGAAGTGTTGGACTAATCTTATAACTAAAATAAATAAAAACGCTAGGATGGACTGATGATACTGTCAGTCGCTGATCCTAGCGTTTTTTTTACTGTTTTATCCTTTACCCCGCACATTCATCCGATATTCCGTAGGTGGAAAGCCGGTATCTTTGCGGAAGCTTTTCGCGAAATGGTTCGTATCCTCATAACCAGTCTGCTCGGCAATTTCTTTCATACTGAGCGACGTAGTCGTGAGCAGAAATTTGGCCTTGTCGATGCGCTTGCGCTGCATGTACTTGACTGGGGGCATGCCAAAGTGCTTTTTAAAATATTTGATCAAGTAATTGGGGTGCAGGTGAACGGACTTGGCCATTTGTTCCACAGTGATGCTCTTATGAAGATTCTGCTCAATGAATTGCCGTAATTGGCCGAGTCGGTCCATTTCATCGGTACGTTTTTGCAGTACCTGTACAGGAACCGCTTCCAAATAGCTGGATACGATTTGCAGTAGGATCGCTTTTTCCCGTAAACGCGAAGTTAGTGACGGTTCATGATGCAAGGTGGCAAGCTCCTGAAACCATGCCGTCATCTGTTCGACATTGCGAATTTGGATGAACAAAGGAATATCCAGCCATTGAAATAAATCAAAAGAACCGATATGTGCCGTGAAGTGGCACCAATATTTTAAATAAGGACGATCGCTGATCGTGGAATAAGAATGGAGCGCGTGGGCAGGAAGCAGACATAGCTGACCGGGCATAGGATTAAGCTCTTGATGGTCAACCTTAACCCAGCCTTCGCCTTCCAGAATCCAATATAGCTTATTATGCTCTGGTGTAAAATTAAGCTCCTTCCACGAGGTGGTACACTGCGTAAGATGAGCTTCTAAAATGTGGATCTGTAGGTTCTGCAGAAGGTCCGATAGGAATGTAATTTGCTGCGTATTCATCATCATGTTCACCTGAGAATGTTAATTATATCTTGATTAAGGTTAGTTTCGTACCTGTCTATTATAGCACAGGCTTGGTAGACTAAAGCTGTGAAGTTTTAAGAGGTTGTTTAAAAGGACTTCGTCGGGGCCTTCTCGGTTCTGAAAGTGGACTTTTTAAACACGCATTTAATTACGAAAGGTGTGTACCTGATGACAAGCAATCATCCGATTATTCAAGAACGAACAGAGCGTACGCAGTGGTTTCTGCAGGATCGATTCGGTATGTTTATTCATTGGGGACTGTATGCCATTCCAGCTAGAGGAGAATGGGTGCGCAGCGTCGAGCGTATTTCGGTAGAGGACTATCAAACGTATTATGATGAATTCGATCCTGTCCGTTATGATCCTAAGGCGTGGGCGCGTGCGGCGAAGCAAGCGGGTATGAAATATGCGGTATTGACGGCGAAGCATCATGACGGGTTTTGTTTATTTGATAGCGCTCTCACTGAGTATAAGTCAACGAATACACGGGCCGGGCGAGATTTGGTTCGCGAATTTATTGAAGCGTTTCGGGCGGAAGGCTTAAAGGTGGGGCTCTATTATTCGTTAATCGATTGGCATCATGAAGATTATCCGGCTTATGGGGATCGCATTCATCCGATGCGAGATAATGAGAATTACACAAGAAATCCGGAGACGTTCGATCGGTACCTTCAGTACATGCATGGCCAAGTAAGAGAGCTGCTGACGAACTATGGTAAGTTGGATGTTATGTGGTTCGACTTCTCCTATGATCGCATGAAGGGTGAGACGTGGAAAGCAACCGAGCTGATGGCGATGATTCGATCTCTGCAACCACATATCATCGTAGACAACCGATTGGACGCAAGCGGTGAAGAAGGCGGAACTATTTTCACTAAAAATCCGCTCAGCTATTCGGGAGACTTTGCTTCACCGGAACAGATCATTCCGCCGCAAGGCGTGACGGATGACGAGGGCAATTCGCTTCCATGGGAAGCTTGTATCACTCTGAATAATAACTGGGGATACGCAGCCCAAGATTTCCAATATAAATCCTCAACTACCCTTATCCGGAAGCTGATAGAGTGTGTCAGCAAAAATGGGAATCTGCTCTTGAATGTGGGTCCGAATGCGCTCGGAGAGATTCCGAAGGAGTCGCTGGACATTTTGGCAGAGATCGGCAATTGGGTTCAGAAAAATGGGGACAGCATTTACGGCTGCGGGCAAGCCTACTTACCGAAACCTGAGTGGGGCAGGTATACGCAAAAGGGCAATCTGCTGTATGCCCACTTGTTTGAGGAAAGTGTAGGTCCCATTAACTTGAACGGGTTGGCTGGTAAGGTGAAGAAAGCAAGGCTGCTATCTGACGGTTCCGAGCTATTCCTAAGTCGTCCTTGGAATGCCGCTCAGTATCCGGATGATGCGTTCATTAGTTTCGCTAGACCTGAGCACTCCAGCTATCCGCTGCCGGATCAAAGAGCTACCGTTGTGGAGTTGGAGTTACTCTAGAAGGAAATAAATTAACATTTGACCGTGCCCGCATTCGCTTTTAAGATGATAGTAGAGGCTTACTATTTTTTTGGAAACGAAGGTGTATGGAACTTTGACTTATTTCCTCTGTTATTTACTGCTGATGAATATCATTACGTTCATAGAAATGGGACATGACAAGGGACAAGCCAAAAAAGGCGGGCGTAGAGTACCTGAAAAACGTCTTTTTATACTGGCTGCTCTCGGTGGCGGGATTGGCGGCTGGCTCGGTATGCGGGTTTGGCGCCATAAAACGAAACATACCTCATTCGTCATTGGCATGCCGCTGCTTGTTGCGCTAAATAGCCTATGTGTCATCATGGTCGCGATTTATATGTAGCAATAGCAAAAAATAGGAGACAGTTGCCGGCAGCGGCAGCTGTTTTCTTGTTTTATACAGGAGTCCTAGTCAAGTTTGCATGCGTTTACTCATAAGATAGGAGCATGACAGGTTATCGGAGGTGCGAACATGAGCTATCACCATTATGGCATCGATCCTGCGCTCGTAGAGCGCGTAAAGTTCAAGATGAAAAATCCAGAGATCAAGGAACGCATTAAAATGCTGCTGCAGGGTGTTACGAAGGCTGATTTACAAAATCATACCAAGGTTACGCGCTTAATAGGACTTGCCGCCGGCATTCTCGGTGAGAAGCTAAGCGGAAGCCAAACGAACCAAATTCTCGAGTTTATCCTAGCCCAAAAGATTGATCCTAACAATGCCTTTCACCTGATTAAACTATGGTCCATGTTTCGATAAACTAAGTAAAATGAGCTGAGCCGCTTACAGGGTTGAAGATACCCCATTAAGTGGCTTTTTTTGTTTCCAGAAAAATTTACTTGCATAACGAATACATGTTCGGTATATAATAAGTAACACGAATATATGTTCGCATATGGTGGTGAGAATATGAGTGTTGGTTCAAGAATTGAGACAGAAGAGGATGTTCACATTATCAAAGAATACACGCTGCTGCCCATTTTGCTCGATATGCTGGCAAGGGACATGGAGGAGCTCAAGGTTTATAAAGACAAAATCGTGTACAATCATATTCTTTTTTATCTCAGAGAGGTTGAAATGGCTATTTATCCGGAATTGCAAAGTATTAAGAGCCAGATGAAGAAACGAGATATTAAAGTTATCCATACCGAAATGAATGCCTTAGGCATTAACGTAGAGTACAAAGTCCGAGGCTACATTCATCATTTCACGATGCTTCGCAGCTTGGTCAAGGCTGAGCTTATGACCACGCTCATGAATATGCGGGGGGATTGCGGTGAGCAAAGATCGCCACGGCGGGACTAAGCGACATATACGTGTTGATTACGTAAAAGTGGACATGATTAAAGCATTTTGTTTTACCGCAAAAGCGCCTCGTGTTTTTCGGATCGATCGGATCATGGCTATACAGGAAGTGAAGCGCTATGCCTGAAAGGACGATTTTTCTGGTCGACGGCCAATCATTCTACGCTTCAATCGAAAAGGCCGCTCATCCTGAGCTAAAAGATAAACCGGTAGCCGTAGGCGATCCTTCACGCCGATCAGGCATCATTCTCGCGGCTTGCCCAGTCGCCAAGTTTCATGGAGTGACAACGGCTGAAAGGGTAGGTGAGGCGCTTGCTAAATGCCCGAATTTGAACATCATTCGACCGCGGATGCAAACCTACATTACCATATCCCTATTCATTACTGAGATCTTTGAGTCTTTTACTGATCAGGTTGAGCCGTACAGCATAGATGAACAATTTCTCGATGTTACCGGCTCTACTTCATGTTTTGGTTCTCCGGAAGAGATCGCACTGCAAATTCAATCTCGCGTGCTGCTATCAACTGGGGTCTGGACTCGCTGCGGAATCGGACCAACAAAAATATTGGCCAAGATGGCAACGGACAATTTCGCGAAAAAAAGGCCTGAAGGTATCTTCAAACTAGGCTTTGACAATATTGAATCTGATTTGTGGCCGCTGCCCGTACACCAAATGTTTATGGTCGCATCGCGAATGACTCGTCATTTTATAAGAATGGGATTAACACGATTGGTGACATAGCACGATTGGATTTGGCCGATTTCAAACGACGCATGCGTTGGGAGATGGGAAAGCAAAGCGATATTCAAGCGGAGTACTATTGGCAGACGGCGCGGGGCATCGATCCTAGCCCGGTCGTACCGAGTATTCGTAACAAACTGAAATCTATTAGCCATGGTAAGGCGCTGCGAAGCAGCCTTTATCGTAAGCTTGAAGATATTGAGGTTGTGCTTTTAGAGTTGGTCGTGGAGGTCTGTCGCCGCAGTAGGAGACATAGATACATGGGCCATGTGGTGACCGTTGGTGCAGCGGAGACCGATGGGGTACGGTCTACAGGGTTTAGTCGGCAGGTAACACTGCAGCAAGCTACTTCGCTCTCTCATGAAGTAGCGGCAGCAGTGCTCGGGATATTTCATAAATATTGGAGTGGAATGCCCGTAAGTCACTTGCATATATCACTCACACAATTGGTGGACGATAGCGTTTACCAGCTTACTCTATTCGAGGACCGTGAGAAAGCATACGGCTTGGAAAAAGCGACTGATGAAATCAAAGATCGATTTGGCAGCGCCGCTATTATGCGGGCATCCTCTTTATTAACGGCCGGAGTAGCACGAGAACGAGCGGAACAGATCGGAGGTCATTACAAATGAGCAAACTAGACGGTAATGAGCGTTGGAAATCAAAGATGCTACTCACCGAACATCAAGAGGAATATGAAAGTCGAAATGATCCCAAAAAAACGTCTCGCCCCACATCAGAGGAGCTCAATATGATTCGTGACTACATCTTATTACCCCACATGCTTACGATAGTACAAAAGAGCGTAGATGACATTAAGAGTAGTCCTAACCTTTTAAAGCAGCTTTATCTAGCAAGTGGTCAAGTGGTCATGAACAAAATAAGCAGTGACATGTATGATATACGGCGTGAATTGACTAAGCGTAACATAAAAATCATTAGTGACGAACATGCGGAATTGGTCGTGTATCACCGTTTTCTATGTCGAGGTTATGAGGATCGTTTTGGGATGACTCGTGATGTTATGCGTTCGGAAATCAGTGTCCAGTTGAAAAAATATATAAAAGAAATTATCGGCCGAGTAGCAAATGAAAAATAACCAGAAGAATGAAAGCCCGTGGAGAAATCTTCCTCGGGCTTTCGCGAATTGACGTGAGTAATTCTTTTTCTCATAATGGAGGAAGAATGTTGCAGCAGCTAAAAGAATTAGTTCTCATGTGGGAGAATCGTGCAAAGGAGAAGATGTGCACTAATGTGCGGACGCTATACGATCACTGTGACGCTAGAGGAGCTTATGCTTCATTATGATATTTATTACAAATATTCTGGAAGATACAGCCCCAGATATAATGTAGCACCTGGACAGCAAGTCATGGCTATCGTCCATGACGGGGAGAAGAATAAACTTGGTGAGCTGCGCTGGGGGCTCGTTCCAGAGTGGGCGAAGGATGAGAAACTAGGTTACCAGATGCTCAATGCACGAGCTGAGACGATCGCGGACAAGCCGGCCTTCCGCAAGCCGTTTGAGCGTAAGCGCTGCCTGATTCCGGCCGATTCCTTCTACGACTGGAAAGGGACGGGTAAGCATAAGCAGCCGATGCGTATTATGCTGCGCAGCAAGGACATTTTTAGTATGGCAGGACTGTACGACACGTGGACATCTCCGGATGGCACGCGCATTTCTACATGCACCGTCGTTACAACAGAAGCGAACGAAATGATGACGGATATTCATGAGCGTATGCCGGTCATTTTGCCGAGAGAGATGGAGGCAGTTTGGTTGGATCGCAGCATCACCAACACCAACACGCTACGACCATTATTGCAACCGTATCCGTCTGATCAAATGTTTGCTTACCCCGTATCGAGCCGAGTGGGCAATGTGCGTAACGACGATGAGCTATGTATCGAGCCGTTAAGCCTCCTCCTTTAGAGGAGGAATTGTAAGAGCAGAATGGGAGAGTTAACGACATGAAAACTCGCATGGCAATAAGCATCACACTCATATTTGCTATTGTATTTGGTGTGAATGGCTACATTGGTTGGCACGGCAGTGTCTTTTTATCGGACCAACTAGGTTCTTGGTTTCATCCTGGGCTATATTGGATTGTTTTCTGGGTTGTCGCCTTATCGTATTTATTAACATGGGTAAGCTCGCGGGTGCTGCCTGCCGGCGTGTCCCGACTATTAAAAATTATCGGCTCCTACTGGTTTGCCATCATGCAATTTGGAGTTCTGCTGCTGCCGTTTACTGATTTGGCGATAGGTGCATTCCATCTGGCATCCATTCCTTCAAGTACATACGTTCCGATTCTCGGTTGGATAAATGTAGGGATTATACTCATCGCTATGATTCGTGGTTCTTATAATGCGCGAAGCCCTATTATACGCAGATATGACATTACAGTTCCCAAAAAAGCGGGAGACTGGGAGCAGCTTCGCATCGCAGTAGCCTCCGACATCCATCTGGGCTCAATTGTCGGAAACCGCCATCTGCGTAAGCTTGTAGAGCAAGTCAATGGCTTAAAACCGGACTTGATTCTTTTGCCGGGGGATGTCATTGACGATGATATTAAGCCATTTATCCGCTATAATATGGGTAAAACCATGCGAGAACTGCAAGCTCCACTAGGGATTTATGCTGTGCTCGGTAATCATGAGTACATTGGCGGACATATTCCTGCCTTCGTGGAGCAAATGAAGCAGATCGGCATTCGTGTGCTCATGGACGAAACCGTTCATATCAAGGAACGTCTTTACATCGTTGGGAGAAAAGACAAAGCGGCCGAGCGAACGCCTGATGGACGTAAGGCGCTGGCTACATTGCTGGAGGGCACAGATCTCAGACAGCCTATAATCGTGATGGATCATCAGCCCTACCACCTAGACAAAGCAGCCGATGCTGGTGCAGATGTGATGCTATCAGGTCATACGCATAGAGGCCAAATGGCACCTAATCACCTTATAACAAGAAGGCTCTTTGAGCTTGATTGGGGCTACTTGCGCAAAGGTAACCTTCATGCTATTGTTTCCTCAGGTTTTGGTACATGGGGACCGCCTATTCGTCTAGGCAGCCGCTCAGAAATTATTGAACTCACCATTCATTTTAAAAGTAACGAGAGAGAAGAGGGTTAAGCAGCATGCAAGAGGCAGAAAGAAAACAAATTACACCCATAGAACTAGCTGCAGCTATGATGCAGTTTACAATGAAAAGCATAGAAAATAGCTGGGATACAATCAAACCGGTCGTTGCGGCCTACCTAAAAGAGCCCATTTTATCCGAGTCTAAAGAAGACGAGTTATTAAGGGAGATATACATAGCAGCTTTAGCGTTAGAAATTTACTGCATTCCTCATGCTTTCGATGCAGACGTTGCACGTCTCGTCAGCTTAGGGATGGGGGAAGTAATGGGTTCAAACAACTTGTCTGAGCATCAATTATCGGAATCCATCAGTCAGCACTATCTTCCGCGTTTGGAAGCAGTCAACGCAGCTGCTCCCACGGACCTGGCGCTAGCACTTGTCGAAGAAGCTGCTACAATCCTCTACGATCGATTAGAGCTTCCGCTCAAGCCAACCGATCGGGTAAACAGCCTGTTGTGGGTCAAGCTATTTCCCTTTCTTGTCCAGCTTGTAGGGAAATGGCCGATCCTTTTTACAAAATTCGAAGTGAAGCAAAAGTCCTCTGAAATAACAGAAACATAATCAAGGAATCAACATGCCCAAGTCTACGGAAATGTTGTCTCCTCTTGACTTAAAGGTAATAATTACGAATAATAGAAGAGAAATCAATTATGAGCAGGTTAGAAGCATTTGCAATCATACTGCTTGGCGGAGGTAGAATGAGTATGGCAACACACCAAAGAGTTACCGTGTATGTATTATCCGGGTTCCTCGGAAGCGGAAAAACAACCTTATTAACGAAGGCAATTGATCATTTTACCGAAGCGGGACGTAAACCCGCGGTCATCATGAATGAGATTGGTGAAGTTAACCTGGATGGGCAGTTAATTGCCAATGAAGTACCGATGTCCGAGCTGCTGGGCGGCTGCATTTGTTGTTCGAGCCGAGGTGATCTTGCGACTGCGCTCAAAGAACTTGTAACTGAGGAACAGCCTGACCTGATTTTCATAGAATCCACAGGTATCGCTAATCCAATGGAAATCATTGATGAAGTAACAGATGCTTCGCTTATACTCCCAGTGGAGCTCAAAGCAGTCATCACCGTAGTAGATGCACCGCAACTGCTGGAGCTAAGCCGGACAAGCCGAGGCAAGACCTACCGGCTTATGCAGGAACAAATCCGTTGTGCGAACTTACTTTTACTGAACAAGGCAGACCTATTACAGGAAGCGGCGCTTCAGGAAGTAGATGCACTTGTACGCGAATGGAATCCATATGCATCTGTACACTACACCGTGTTCAGCCAAATCGACATGAGACTCATCGAAATGCTGGAAGAAGAGCAAGGGCAGAAACAACATCTTAACGCAAAACATAATGACACCGACCATGATCATGCGAACGACAATCACCATCATCATTCTCACAATCATGTGATGGCGTATACGCACTTTTTTGAGCGGGCAGTAGATAGCAACGCATTCGAAGAATTTGTCAGTAAGCTACCGCAAGAGGTTTACCGTGCTAAAGGGATTCTCAGTTTTTCCGATACCTCAAGTCGGTTCTTATTCCAGTACGCCTACAGAGAAATGGATTTCGTCAAAATCACTCCCAAAGGCGATGTGCCGGACGTTGCCGTATTTATAGGAGAGAATTTCTCCAAAGACGCAGTCCGAACAGAATTGCTAAAACTGGAATCCCTATCCGAGGTAGCTGCTAAATAAGCAATTCAATGCCAAAAGAGTCCCAGCGATCAAGCTGAGGATTCTTTTTTATATAGTCTTAGTAACAAAAGGGTTGGATATAGCCTAAGGGGATACTGTAGCCACTATCCCTTTGGCTCAGATAGTAGGGAAGCGTGTGATTAGGGTTACTTGTTACGTGGGTCATACCTATTTTCTAACGGAGGACTATGATCACTATCCCCTTGGCTCAGGTGTTGAAGGAAGGAGGTAAAGGGAAATAAAGGATAGTAAGGAGAGTAAGCGAGAGTAAATAAGAGTAAATAAGAGTAAATAAGAGAGTGAATGGAGAGGATGGAATGAAGAGGAAAGAAAAGAAAAGTTAATAAGAGAGCGAGAGGAAAAGATGGAAGAGTAAATAAGAATAAAAAAAGTAAAAAGAGAGTGAGAAAGATGGAAGAGAAGAGAGTGCTTAGACCATTATTTAAATAATTTATCATTAATTGCCTAACGCTTGAGTAGTATCCTATTACTTCTCACCTACTAAGTATGCCCGCTATCCCCACTATCCCTTTGACTCAGGCTACAGTAAAGTAGTAAGGATATAGTAATAACTAAAAACTCCCTTATGTATTCTGCTTTGGTATATCACCAAAAAGCCTAGTGAACATTACCTCAAATAGCTTGGGGGTTAGTGCAAAACTAATTATCTTTCAAGATAGGACAGCTTAAGGATACATTGTTATACTCTTGCTGTTAGGCGGACATAGGCGTGTTTTCGGGATTGAAAGAGATTAACTTGGCATGAGGTACTGTACATAAGTGGGTCAAATGCTGAAAGATGGGTGCTTCGTGTAAAGTGAGATTTACCTTATAGCAAAACTCATCCAGGTAATGTTGTAGATACTTTTGGCCAATACCATGGAAAGTGTTGTTAATAGATTTACCGGCCTGTGCAGCGATTGCAAGGAGAGTACGAAATCTCTTGGAACTAAAGCGTCCAGTAATAAATTCAATGCTGCTTGTATGTGATTCTATATGTTGTTGGGTGAAATCCAATGTCGCGGAGCGTTGAAAAAGCTTTTCTTTACATGTATTTTAGGGACAAGTTTGAGTTTGATATAGGAAGGTTCGCCCTGAATGCTAAGGGAGGATCCTGCTAGAAGATAGTGTTCTTGTGGATGGTTGCGGTAGTAAGGATTATATGGTTTTCCATAAACAGCTGAGTTTACTTGAACGATACCCGAGAGCAATGTGCGTTGGTCTGCTGTACTTATGGCGTGACGAATTTTGTGGAGAATGAGCCAGGCTGTTTTGTAGGTGACACTAATAATTTTGGAGAGCGCAACAGCATTCGTGCCCTGCTCCGTGCGCGATATCAGAAAAATAGCTGTGAGCCATTTATGTAAAGACGTGCGACTGCCTGCCATTATAGTTCCAGCTGTAAGGGATGTTTGGTGATGGCATTGAAGACATTCATAAAGAGGGAGTCGGCGTGTACTTGTTATATAGGCATGCGAATGCCCACAGTGAGGACAAGAAAAACCGGAGGGCCATTTCGTTGAGAAAAAGAAATCTATACAGGTTTCTTCAGTGGGGAATTGCTGCTGAAACTGCTCTAGGGTGCTTGGTAAATGAAAGTTCGTCCCCAATAAGACACCTCAATTCGATTAATTATAGAACATTTGTTCTATTTTATTATATCGAATATTTGTTCTTATATCAACTCTAATTTCTACTTTCTTTTGTATTTTTAAGTATGAGGGTGAAATTATTAATCAGGGCATTGTGCAGTAACAATTAGTCATAAAATAGGCGGAAAACGGGTACAGGGGATTATGGAAGTTAGTCAGGAGATTTAAATGAAAGTCTCAGCAAAAAGAGTTTAATCTTATGGTTTGGGTATATGATCAAAATGAGGATTATGGTTCGTGGAAGGACTTGTTTTTGAAAGAATACAAGAAGTCGGTGATTAAAATAATATTTCAAAGTATGAGAGTCATAAATTCTATCGGATCTGAGCGCCGATTTAGAACAAAGAATTCGGTGGATATATAAACATAATGAGTGATGGGGATAGTGTCTATAAACGAGTTTGAAGTTGATGTATAGTTGAATGGATTTCCTTTTTATGGAAATTAGTTGCTAAGAGTAAGGTAAGAAGTAAGAAGTAAGAAGTAAGAAGTAAGAAGTAAGAAGTGAGAAGTAGAGGTATGGGTTAGGGCTGAATGCATGTTGGTTAAGTAAAGAACAATAGAGCAATTAGAATTAAGAACTTAATCTAACAGGAACAGGAACATTGAATATTAATAGGACAACCGCCCGCGAGGTGAAGAAAAAACCGTCAAGGATCATGAAGAGTGGTCCTGACGGTTTTTTGGTTTGGTTGTCGTTAGTTGTGCTGACTAGTTAAGCTCTTTGAGCGGTTCGAAGTTTGGGTATATATACGGTGAGTCGGGGGTTGCGGTTTTTTCGATTTGGGTTGCTTTGATGGTGAAGATGTCGTTTCCGTTGTAGCTGCCGTTTTGGATGGTTCCTGTGACTTTGACCCACATGTCTTTGGGGTAGCTTTGAGCGGTCGGGAAGTCAATCATGACTCCGTAAGGGGTAGCATCAGCGGAACAGCAGCTTACAGCAAAGCGTCCGACGACGAATTGGCTTTTTGACATGTTCTCTTCGCGGTAGACGAAGCCGGTGAGTTCGATTTTTTTGCCTATGAAGTTGTTTTTGAAAAGGTCAATGGACGAAAGGATTTCCATGTAGATTTCTGGCTTTACGACGATGGTGTCTTTTTTGTAGAGGATCATGCCGATTTTGGAAAAATCTTCATCCCACTCGTTATCAGCGTGGAACATCTTTTGGAGTTCGGCATCAGATTTAGCAATTGTGGGAGTCTCGGCACTAGAAGCAGGAATAGGGCTGATAGCTGTGCTATTGTTCACAGGTGGAACTGTTGTGGGACTTGGAGCAGCCGCAGTTGACTGGTTGGACGTATTCACTCCTGTTGAGGCGCCATTGTCGGTGATCAGGTCTGTATTTTGTTTGGCTATACTAGATTTAGCAGCAGAGAGATTCATCCCTTTGGCAGCTACCATAGCACTACTTAATGCTGTATTAGGCAGCAGAAAGCCGATTAACAACGGCAGAATCAGCAGTCCGTAAGCAACTGTATTGCGCAAGGTTGAGCGAGAAACTGGTTGTTCACATTCGCAGGAAACTGGTTTGCCCCAGTAAGCACGCAGTGCCATATAGCCTTGAAAGCAGGCGATGATGTAAAGGATAACGGAGGCGATTTTGACATAAATCATCATACGCGGAGCTATGTAGTATTGAAGGGCATCTGTCTTGGTGAGGATTACGATATAGCTGGAAAAACCAAGCAAAATTATCGTACGAAAGAAATAATGAAAGCTAATTAATCGGACTTCGCTCAAGTCAATTCCTCCTAGATTGTATGACTTTAAAAGTTAGAAAAGCGTTCCAAAAGCAGTGAACAACCCAACACGGTGATAAGAATTAATACCGAAAGCAGGAGTACGAATTTGGATTTGAAAACGGAAAGCATCATAAGTGTGCTTTTGAAATCAAGCATAGGGCCGAAGACCAGGAATGTAAGCAGTGAACCGGATGTAAAAGACGTTTGAAAAGATGAGGCGACAAAAGCGTCTGATGTGGAACATAGAGAAAGAATATAGGCGAAGCCCATCATAAAAAAGTGGGAACTGATAGGGCCCTGACCAATGGCAAGCAGGCTTTCGCGCTGCATAAAAACTTGAATCAGTGCGGTGAGCAGGGAGCCGAAGACGAGATATTTACCCATTTCGAAAAACTCATCAGAAGCGTGAACGAAAAATGTGTTTAACTTACTGGATAGGCCACCGCCTTGATGCTGATGACCCTCCAACGATTCTTGGCTGGAAAAGTTGGCGCGGCTTATACGCAGCGGATTGCTTTTGATAAAACGGTAGAGGATCAGTCCGATTATTATGGCGACAGCAAAAGCCAGCCCCATGCGGGAATAGGCGATAGCAGGGTGATTTCGGAAAGCCATGAATGTAGCTGCGAATACAATAGGGTTAATAATGGGTCCGGTTACGATGAAAACGACTGCGATATAGACGGGCATTCCTTTGAGAATTAGTCTGCGAACGACAGGAATCATGCCGCATTCGCACATTGGGAATAGGATGCCTAAAACGCAGGCGAACAGGATACCAAGAATAGGGTTCTTAGGAATGAAACGGCGTATGGTTTGCTCGGATACGAACGTTTGGAGCAAGGATGAAAGCAATACACCTAGTAAAATGAAGGGAATAGCTTCTAGGAGGATGCTGATGAACATGGTTTTGAAAGCTTGAATGCGTTCTGTTGTTAGCAGGGAGAGTGTAAGCATGTCGTTGTTTAAAAGGATAAGCACAATTAAAAGGAAACAGATAGCGAATATAACATGCATGCTCGCTCGAAACACAGTAGTGGGCATTGATGAAGGCTCCTTAATCATAATTATTACTATTGTAACCTATGATGAATGAAAGGGGAATAGGACAACTTTGTTAAGGACGAGATGTGCGACTACTTGACGCAAGAGGTCCATTTGCTGCACTATGTTAATAGAACAATTTATGACAGAGGGGTAATGCAGGTGGGCACTCATACGCATACGATTGACGAGATGCTAAGGGCGATGGCTCAGCAAGGATGGAGAATTACAGAGCAGCGCAGGAGTTTGGCAACGTTATTCGCTGAATCCGGAAGTTATTTGTCGCCAAAAGACGTTTATGAATACATGAAAGTTAAATATCCTGGTGTGAGTTTTGATACTGTCTACCGTAATCTTCGATTGTTGAGTGAGATGGGTGTACTGGAGCAGTTTCACTTGGCGGATGGCTTGAAATTCAAGGCGAGTTGTTTGTCTCATCATCATCACCATATGATTTGTATCAGTTGTGAAAAGACGGTCACCTTCGAGTTCTGTCCGATGAAGCTTGTGAAGGATCTACCGGAGAGTTTTGAAATTCAAAGCCATCGTTTTGAGATATTTGGATATTGCTCAGATTGTAAGTCGGGCATATCTCAACCTTCTGAGCTGCACTAAAAAAGTCGTGGAAAAGTAAAAGCAGTCTGCTTGAGGTGAACTCAGCGGAACTGCTTTTTGGTATGCATTCTTTATAGTTGAGATTCCGTTAATCGCTTTTGCCAGTCATCTTCGAGAGTTGTCGCATCCAGATCCATACCGATGAGAACGAGATAAGGCGTTCCTTGGAAAGTGGTCGGCTGCCAGTTCGCGCGTTTGCCCGCGAATTGCATAACAAAGGATTCGTGTTTAGCGCCAATAATCAAATAACCTTTCGCGCGAAGTAGTAGGGAGCCCCATTTTGCTAAATAACGTTCCACAAAGCGCTGTGACAAAGCAAGGTCATCATCCATAGGGATTGTTATTGTCTGAATACGTGAAAAAGATGGAGTATGTTTGGATGTCTCGCTTGACGGCTGTGCCGTTTTAATAGCTTGAAATTGAAACTTTTTATTGAAATTCGGCGAGAAGGTGGATTGCGATCCTTGTGGACTGAGAGTGCCGAAAATAAGTTCTAAATCAAATTGACTATGTGCGGTTGGCAGTATTAAGGAACGTTCATTGAATTTGCGAATTGTTTTTTCGATGGACCTCTGTTGTTTATCAGAGATTAAGTCGATTTTGTTCAGAATAAGAAGATCCGCAACTTCCATCTGTCTGCGAAGTGTATGGACAAGCTCTCGGTCCGAGGCGAAAATACTGTTATATTCAAGCACGTTTTCAGCATCAAGTATGGTAATGACTTTATGTAGTTTCACATGAGGAAGTAGTGCAGGCTCAGTCAATGCATCGACGATTTCCTCTGGGTTGGCAACACCTGTTAATTCAATGAGAATGACGTCAGGCTTGCGCATTAACAGTTGTTTAATGGAATCACTAATATCATTTTTCTTACTGCAGCAGATGCAGCCATCGAGCAGTTTGGCCATGTTAACATCAGGTGAGGCTTCTTGGAGGAGATGGCCGTCTACATCTTGTTTTCCAAGTTCATTCATAAGAACAGCCGGGCCCAGGTTAAAGGAGGCAGCTTCTTGAAGCATGCGGATGAGCAGTGTTGTTTTGCCGCTGCCTAGAAATCCACTCAGTACGATAACGGGAACTTTGCTCAAAACAAGGACTCCTTCGTCATGGGATTAAAAAGTAATTATTACGAATTGAATTGTAGTATAAAAAAGGGCAGGCTGCAAGATGGTTTATAATAATTTTCTCCCTTGAGTGCTTAGGAGGTTATGTTATAATAAAGCCATCTTGAAGAACTCGGAGGTACCCTTTGACGATGAAGTATGTAGCCTAACTTTTTCTGCTAAAACGAAAATGTTCGTTGATTGGCAGACTCTACGATTGTGCAGGTAGAGCGAGTGGGATACGTATGTCTAAAGGGGCTGACTCCTTCTGGAGTTGCTGTTCTTTGCATACCAAAATCATGACTTGTT
The DNA here is from genome assembly GCF_013141785.1 of Paenibacillus germinis. NCBI lineage: Bacteria > Bacillati > Bacillota > Bacilli > Caryophanales > Paenibacillaceae > Paenibacillus > Paenibacillus germinis. Next base: position 346,713 of record NZ_WHOC01000019.1, on the reverse strand, counting down.
CTTCCTGGCCGTAGGCGATTGCTTGCGGTTTTTTGTATTTGAATTTAAAGGAGGAAATGAGTCTATGACTTTACTAATAAAAGCAATGAATGTGATGAAGGAATATGCGGGGAAACCACTTTTTGAACAAGTGGAATTGGAAGTGAATGCAGGGGAGCGGATCGCGATCTATGGCCGCAATGGCATAGGAAAGACGACGCTGCTTCGCCTGTTGGCAGGCACGCTGGAGCTGGATAAAGGCAGCGTGGAACGCAGGCTGCCGCTCGATCAGTGGGGCTGGATGGGGCAGCAGACAGAGGCTGATGAGGCGGTGTTTACACACGCCTATGTTGAGGAAGGCTGCCCAGAGCACTACGCTGCGAAGCGTCGCTTGAAGGAGCTGGAGGCGCAGATGCAGGATGCGGCTGCTCCTTGCATGGAGAGCCTGTTAGCCGACTATCAGGAGGCGGCAGAGCGATACATGGGGCTGGACGGCTACCACTGGGAAACCCAAGTGGAGCGCAAGTTGCTGCAGCTCGGTCTCGGCCGCGAGCTGTGGGATCAGCCGCTCGGCCAGCTGAGCGGCGGGCAGAAGACGCGCGCCCAGTTGGCGCGTCTGATGGTGCGCGAGCCGCAGCTGCTGCTGCTCGACGAGCCCACCAACCACCTCGACGCGGCGTCGCTGGAATGGCTCGAAGTGTGGCTTCGAGCCTATCCGGGCACCGTCGTGTTCGTTTCCCACGATCGCCATTTCATGGATCGAGTGGCGACTTGCCTGGTCGAGCTGACGCCGACAGGCTGTCGAAAATACCGAGGCGGGTATACAGAGTATACACGCCAAAAAGAACTCGAGCTGCGTACGCAGGAGCAGCTCTATCGCAAGCAGCAGCTTCTACGAGAGCAGCTGGAGGAGAGTATTCGCACGTATCGGCAGTGGTTCCATCAGGGCGAGAAAAACGCCCAGATGGCAGAGGTGCCGATACAGCGCGGGTACTTTCAGGGGCGAGCCGGCGCGCATGTCTCGCGGATGAACGCGAAGATGAAGGAGCTGGAGCGCCTAGAGGGAAACCGCGTGGAGAAGCCGCGGGAAGCGGCGCACCTGAAGGTGAAGCTGAGCGCGAGCGACTTTGCTTCACGCTCGCTTGTGCGCTTGGAGCGGGCCGCGTTCCGCTACGGCGAACGCGAGTTGTTCGCTGAGCTGAGCCTCAGCGTAGACCGCGGCGACCGTTTGGCCGTGCTAGGCCCCAACGGCTCAGGTAAAACGACGCTGCTCAAGCTGCTCGTCGGTGAACTGCAGCCCGCTGCCGGCAAGGTGCGGCAGCACCCGCAGACGTCGATCGGCTACTTCTCGCAGGAGCTCGAACATCTCGACGACGGCGTGACACTGCTAGACAGCCTGCTGACGCTGCCTGCCATGACGCAGACCCAAGCCCGCACGATTCTGGGCTGCTTCCTCTTCTCAGGCGAAGAGGTGCGCAAGCGCATCGGTGATTTAAGCATGGGCGAGCGCTGCAGGCTCGCCTTCCTCAAGCTTTACTTCAGCGGCGCGAACTTGCTGGTGCTGGATGAGCCGACGAATTATTTGGATATTGATTCGCGGGAAAGGATTGAACAGGCGCTGCTCCGCTATCCCGGCGCCATGGTCATCGTCTCGCATGACCGCTTCTTCATTCGTAAGCTGGCGACGAAGCTATTGTGGCTGAGCGCGGAGCGCAGCCCAATCGCTTTCTCCGGCACTTACGATGAGTATGCGGAGGCGAGCTTGGCGAGTGAGAGCTCGCCGGAGCAGCTGGCGCGAGCCAACGAACGACGCCAGCTGGAGTTAACGCTGGCGCAGCTCATGAGCGAGGGGGCGTGGAGCCCCGAGAACGCCCCTGCGCAGCTTCAGATCATCCGAAACATCAAGAAGAGGCTCTCGGAGCTGCAAGGATAAGCGAACAAAAAGAATAAGCCGGGTGCGCACCTCAGGATGCGCTTTCCGGCTTATTTGCTTTTTGCCACGTGAAGCAGCTCAGGTACGGTTACAAACGTGTAACCAGCTGCTTTGAGCTTACTAATTAGCGGTCCAATGGCCTGTACCGTCCCCGACAAATCCTGGCTATCAGCACCTCCGGAGTGCTGAAGGATGATAGAACCAGGCTTCGTTTGCTGCATGATATTGTTCAGCACCTGATCGGAGTTCAGCGATTTCCAGTCGAGGGAATCGACATTCCAATTCACGATCAAATAATGGTGGTCAGCGATCCATCTGACCTGTTCTTCATTTATCGCGCCGTACGGCGGGCGGATTAGCTTAGGTGCGTAGCCGATTAAGCCTTGCAGCACGCTTTCCGTGCTCATAATTTGACTCTGGAATTTGTCCACAGTCAACTTCGGCAGGTTCGCATGACTGTAGGAATGATTCCCAATGACATGGCCTTCTTTGACAATCCGTCTAATCATATCAGGGTGGGAGTTAGCTTGAGAACCAAGTACGAAAAAGGTTGCTTTAACTTGGCTGGCCTTAAGCGCATCAAGTACTTTTGGCGTAAATCTGGTGTCAGGCCCGTCGTCGAAGGTTAGCGCTACTTTCTTTTCCTGAGCAGAGCCGCGTACCTTGAAGGTGTCTGGATATTTCACGACCAGTTGAGAGAGCGTAAGTTTTTTCTGAGATATTCTAGCTTGGCCTTGATTTTTTTGAACAGGAACGGAAGGTTTCTTAGATGATTCTGGATGTACTGCTGCTTTTTTTGGGCTAGGTTTGGGCGAAGGTTTGGGTGTTAAAGCAGCAGGCGTTGCTTCAGGTTGAGCTGAAGTGGTGGGTGTTCCAGCAGAGAGTGGACTATTCATGCTCCTCGGACTCACAAGAGGCTCTGTATCAATTTCATTGTTGCTGGCACTAGAATCTGTTGGTAAATCTTGTTCTTCTACATGAGAATTTTGTGTAGAGCGTTGATCGTAATAAGGCTTGTTTTTTGACACACCGCAGCCTGTCGCTAACAAGCCTACGATGGCGATGGACCAAAGCCATTTGGTCATGGCAATCCCCTCCGAGCATTATGAATATGCTCTAGCTTTTGTCAAGAAGGGACATCCTATCCAGTGAAAATAACGGAATCAAACTGACCCTACAATCTGTAGGAAATATCCCGTACGCTGTGGCTCCATTAAATGGACATGAACTATTTTGGATTATGGACCGTCTTTACATATACCCAAAGCAGAGTTAGCAACAAGAAAGGAGAGGAATGAGTCATGAAAGCCTTGATAAGCTACAACAAATTAGTTGTACTGCTGGTTTTTCTGCTGTGCGCAGGTTGCTTTCATGAGGAAGCCTCAACTCCGTCTCCCAATCTAATGACTACACTAACTCAAAAACGTGACAATGGTTTTTCGGTCGTAGCAGGTGAAAAAATTGGTATTCAAGATCAAGTTCAACCAATACATGTAACACCAAACAAAGCGATTTCATTCGTGGATGAACTTCATGGCTATGGTGTCGCTTCTGGCGCCCGTGATCTTCAATTCTTGAAATCCAGCGACGGTGGGATGACCTGGCGGGCTCTGAGTAGATTGCCTCAAACAAACATACCGATCGCGATTTCATTTTTTGATTCTCAAACGGGTTGGCTGCTTACCAGTGAATCTTCTGATAAAAAATCAGAACTTCGATTAACCTTAGATGGTGGTCGAACGTGGGAGGTAATCGCGCAGGACTTACTTAGATTTGAAACTAGGGGAGAAGAGCCGTTTTTTCGCTTTTTTGACCGACATCAAGGGTTGATTGCGTTCCAGAGTGGTAAAGACATGATGCTCCTTCGCACACAAGATGGGGGTTTGACTTGGTCAGCGTCAAGCCGCATCTCAATGCCAATAGAAGAGAAGGGCGTGTTTACGTTCCGTTCAGCCATAGAGGGTTGGTTTATTGGGCCCGGTAAGAAGGATAAAGAAGTGTCGATATTGTATCACATGACAGACGGAGAGACATGGCAAGAAACAGGCAGGCTGCCGAGTTTCCTGACGCCACAGGCCATTTCTTTTACTGATTCACAGAATGGGTTCATTCTCTTGCATGCGAGTCCACAAAGTAGTGCGAAAACATGGCAATTCCTTCGGACAAATAATGGAGGCGAAACGTGGAGTCAGCACGAATTTCCTAGCACGTTCGAGCCGCTAGCTGCGAGTTTACACCTAAGTTTTCCTACAGCGACAAGTGGCTGGCTTTTGGATGCTAGGGACTTGTGGCGGACGACCGACGGGGGTTTAAACTGGAGTTTACTAACGCCATAAACCTCTTATATGATTTTCTGATAGGTAACGATATCGAGAAATTGGCCCCATTTAAAGCCAACCTCACGGTAATGTGCGCACTGTGTATAGCCATTTTTCGTAAACATATGAATACTAGGTATATTATTCGCGCAAATGGTGGAGATCAGAGCGTGGAAGCCGCGCTCTTTGGCGACTGTTTCGATGTACTGAATGGCTGCTGAGCCCAACCCTTTGCCCACGCATTCCGGATGCAAATAGATTGTCACTTCCCCTGTGGTATCATAGGCTTGCTTTTTCTTGTGCGGCATGACTTGTACATATCCTTGAAGGACCCCATCCAATGTTATCACATACGTTTGGTAACGCGGGTTTGGATGCCTAACACTCTCAGTAAATTCTGATATCTCTACAGGCTCCGTATGAAAAGAAACAGTCGTATGTACGACAAAATGATTGTAGATATCCATCAGAAGGGGGATATCAGACTCTTCTAATTCTTTAAATGATAGGGTAGACATGGTGTAAGCACCTCGCTGTTAGATTTAGACAACACATTCAAATATGTTCCACGGAAGAAGCTGAAATCCTTTTTTAAAAGGACAATTCGAAATAGACATCTAGTCGTATTCCATGTATCTTAGATATAATGTTCTTACTACTAATAGAAGATAAAGTTGAACCATCGGAAATAGGGGGAGTCACATGTCAGGCAATTCAAGTTACATTCTCGTGATCGTCATTGGCGTAATCGTACTCGCTGGTCTTACATTCATGAATCTTCGCAAAATAAGCAGATCTACTGCGGATCTAACCCAGCTCAAAAGAAGAACGCTTCTTTGGAGTGAAATATCCCTTGCGCTTTTCGTACTGCAATTTTTCTTCCGTGATCGTGAAGGAGGGTTCCTGTTGTTCTTTGGAATTCTCACCCTATTTACAGGAGCGCATTATCTCGGTGTATTGTATTATTCACGAAAAAGAAGTAACTAAAGGCGAAGAAGCTCTCCTCCGTAGTTTTACTACGAAAGGAAAGCTTCTATTTATGTTCCTGATTTTCTGCAAATTAAATTCATGCCTGTTATTCGTTCCAACTCGATGGCTGGGTTTTTGTCGGCGTCTTCCATTTTTGATACCATTTCTTCTTTTTCTTCTGCTGCATTAATGTTCTTAATTGCAGCATGACCAGCTTGGCCCTGTCTTCATCCGCATATTTGTTACGCAAACGCTCAAAAATTGTGTGATCTTGCATAGGATACCTTCTTTTCTGACTGTAAGATGAATGCGAAATAAAGAGAATGTATGTTCCTGTTCTATCATATCACATGAAGCATGTAAGAGGGAAGACAAGGTTTTAATTTCAGGTCGAATTTAGTGTGATAGAATAAATAACTAATTAAAAATAGTATAGGTAGGTGCGCATCCATGTCTCGGCAAAAGTGGTATCAGACAACTTGGTTTTTAGTTCTTCTTTGTTTAGTAGCTCCATACATCGGCATTTTTTTTCTAATGAAAAGAACTAAAAACAAACTTATTATTGGCGGTGTTGCCGTTTGGGCCGTAATTATTTTAATAGGCGCTTTTTCTGATAAAAAAGAAAATAAGACGTTGACTGCAACCAGCACCGTTAAGGATTCCTCGGATTCACAGAAAAAGGATGAGCTAATCGCCAAGCAAGCTGCAGAAATAGAAGAGCTAAAAAAGAGTAAAGAGAGTCCACCGGCGGGGCAAGCAATAGCAACTACACAGCCGGCAGCTGCTCCTGTAGCAGAAGCTAGCAAGTACTTAACGGCAAAAGTAACCAAAGTAGTCGATGGAGACACAATTGATGTGTTAATTGGAGACAAAAAGGAAACGGTTCGTTTCGTCCTGGTTGACACACCTGAAACCAAGCATCCTTCTAAGCCTGTAGAACCTTACGGCCCGGAGGCTTCGAAATTTACAACCGATATGCTTGAAGGTAAAGAAGTAAAACTTGAAAAAGACGTCTCAGAACGTGATAAATACGGCAGGCTGCTTATGTATGTTTGGTTCGATGATAAAATGGTAAACGAGCAGCTTCTTGAAAAGGGATTAGCCCGAGTAGCCATCTACCAACCCGATGTGAAATATGTTGATAAATTCAGAGAAATTCAAAAGAAAGCACAGCAGGCGGGAACTGGCATCTGGAGCATAGAGAACTACGCCAAAGATGACGGATATCACCCAGAGGTAATGAAGAAAGCAGAGGAACCTGCGAAAGAAACACAGCCTTCAAAAGCACCTGCATCTACATCAAATAGTAACGTTAGCTATCCAAACTGTACAGCTGTTAAAGCAGCCGGCAAAGCTCCACTTCATCGAGGTGATCCTGGGTACAGCAGTAAGTTAGACCGGGATAATGATGGCGTAGCCTGTGAATAGGAGTAAGTCTGGAAAAGAAGATCAGGAATTATATGCTGGACTTCTAAATTATTTGGTGAAATCAGGTAAATAAGTGAAGGACTAAAATAAACGACACCCTAGTGGTGTCGTTTATTTTTTCTTAATTCAAAAACTTCTTGTAAGTCTCTATTTGAGACACGTAAAGTGAATGGGCAAATTGATGAAAAACTGTATCATGTCAGTATTCCTAGCATAGTATGTAGGAAGGTGGTGATGATAAATGACATTTACACTTGCAGACTGGATGATGTACACCATGTGGGCCATATTTGGATTAATGATCATTGATTTTCTAATCGCCTTTTTCCAATCCTTTTGGAAAGGCTCTTTTGATCCAACTTTTGTATTAGGTTATTTGAAGGATGTTCTATATTATGTCCTGCCATTAGAGATTGTTTTATCCTTGATTCCAACTGATCCTACGGGGTGGACTCTTGTGATTTTTTATTTCGTTGGTGGTATCGCTGTAATTCTCAAGTATTTATTGGACATTAAAAGAAAATTCCGATAACAAGACTGTGGCCTTCCATCATGGGGGGCCTATGGTTTTCATAGAATAATACAAACCGTCTTAAAGGAAGTGAGTCCATGAAGAGATATCAGTGGATCAAGTGGCGAACGTTCATCCTGTGGTTCGCAGCACTCGTCTTAACCGGCGTGCTGATATGGGCAGGGGGGCCGACATCTTGGAATATCGCATTGACTATTATCGGTATTGTGATGCAGCTGCTCTTTGCCATAATGTTCATGATCGTCCAGTTCGTAGCCCTTTTTTGGTTCCTGGCCCGGGGACGCACGTATTGGATTCTTCCCGGCGAGACCGGGGCTACTTGGGATGACTACCGAGGTAACCCCGAAATCGTTGAGAATGCCAAACGGATCGTCACCCTGCTCAAAGGCGTAAAGGAGTTCAAGGAAATGGGTGGTGAGGCGATCAGAGGCTTGCTTCTCTGCGGACCTCCCGGCACCGGTAAGTCCTACCTGGCTCAGGTGATCGCTAACGAAGCACAGGTGCCTTTTGCTTATGCTTCGGCACCTAGCTTCCAAAACATGTTCTTCGGCGTCGGCAACCTGAAGGTGATGCGCCTCTACAAGAAGACACGGAAGCTGGCGACTGTGTACGGAGCCTGCATTATCTTTATCGACGAAATTGACGCCATTGGGATGAGTCGACAGGCGGGAGCGGGAGCAGGTGGAGGAATGTTTGGCATGGGCGGCGGCTCTGGCTTGCTCAACGAGCTGCTCTTGCAGATGGATCCGCCGAACATCGACAACTCCAAGATTTCCAAGATGCTTCGCTCACTGGGGCTGCGGCGCAAAAAGGCAGAGCGGCCAGCGGTACTTACTGTCGCTGCGACCAATCTGCCCGATGTACTCGACCCCGCACTGCTCCGGCCCGGCCGCTTCGATAGGCAGCTCTGGGTCGATACCCCCGATTATGATGGTCGGGTGGACGTCTTCCAATACTATCTCCGGAAGGTGAAACGGGACTCTACGCTAACTCCGGAAGCGGCGGCACTCGATACGGTCGGCTACAGCCCTGCGCAGATCAAACACATCGTCAATGAATCGCTTGTTATCGCCCACCAAAGGGGAGCCCAGGAAGCCAGTTACGAGGACTTCCGGGCTGCAATGGAGACCTATGAGTGGGGACTCAAACAGCCGCTCCGTTCCATGAGAGACGACGAGAAGCGGAATGTCGCCTACCATGAGGCTGGCCATGCGGTGGCCCAGTACCTGCTGAAGCCCCACGACCGGGTCTGGAAAGTGACGATCATCCGTCGGGGCGGCGCGCTCGGTCTTGCTGCCACCAAGCCGACGCATGAACGGTATAACCGAAGCGATAGTGAGATTTTAGCGGAGATCCAAGTTTGTCTGGCAGCACGGGCGGTGGAAGAGGAGTACTTAGGGAAGAAATTAAACGGTGTCACCTCAGACCTGCAGCAGGCTACGGAGTTGGCCGGCGCCTACCTCGGTATGGTCGGTATGGGCGATGAGCTGTTCAGTTGGCTTGCGACGGGCTCTCGGGCCGATGCACTCAAGGCACTCCGGCCAAAGATTAACGAGCTTCTGAAAGATCAGATGCTCCAAGTAAAGAATTTAGTAAAGGAACACGTCGACTTCGTCCACGCCATTGCATCGGAGCTGCTAAAGCAAGGCGATCTAACGGGCGAGGAGATTGAGCAGATCTATGTACGGCTGTATAACCGCAGTCGTCCAGAGCCAACTGAGGTAAAACCTCAGTCGGTTATCGATTCATTAGCCAAAGTTTCTCAAGAACAGCTGCCGGAGGACGCCAACGGTACGAAGGATTCCGAATAAACTATCGATTTATCTTTTTAGAACAGCTGTATTTTATGATAAATCATGCCTGTTATACACAAAAAAACCCTTATAAAAATTAGGGTTTTTAGAATTTGTGCCATAAAATAATAACGGCGACCGCTTGCGCGATCGCCTCATGGGAGAGGAGAAACCGGACGAAGAGCTTATGGGGAAACGTAAGTCTTCTCCGCGGTTGTCTACGACATTCTCTGATGTCGATAGTTCAAGGATGACCGTTTTACGGGAAATTTATACATCACAGGGATAAAATTTTTGTGTCCGATTAGAGCTTGTGGTACGATAGCAAAAGAATGAGCCAGCTAGAAGGGAAATACGTAAGATGAGAGTGATTTCAGGCACCGCCAAAGGCAGGTCGTTAAAAGCTGTACCCGGTACCAGCACGCGGCCGACAACGGATAAAGTGAAAGAAGCGATCTTCAGTATGATTGGTCCTTATTTTGAAGGAGGACAAGTGCTTGATCTATTCGCTGGTACAGGCGGACTCGGGATTGAAGCTCTAAGCCGCGGGATGGATAAGGCTGTCTTCATTGATATCGAGAAGAAAAGCATCGACACGATTGGGCATAATTTAGTAACCGCAGGTCTCAAGGACCAAGCTGAGATCTACCGAACGGATGCTACTCGGGCGTTGAAAGCATTAGCGAAGCGGGAGCAGCAATTTGAGCTCGTTTTCCTCGATCCTCCGTACAAAATGAAATTTATCGCGGAGTTGATAAGCACGATGGAAGAGCAGTCGATTGTTCAGTTGAATGCTACGATCGTTGTGGAACACGATGCTAAGGATGTCCTCGAAGATACCATCGGTGGATTTAAGCAGCAGCGAAGATCCGATTACGGAGATACCGCTGTCACGATTTACAAAGGATCAGCAGAATAAATATGAGCATTTTTTAAGGAGATGAACAGCATGATGAGGCAAGAACACGGAATTACAGTTGCCGTTTATCCAGGCAGTTTTGATCCTGTTACACACGGCCATCTTGACATTATACATAGAGCGGCAAAGGTGTTTGATAAGTTGATTGTAGCTGTACTGAATAACACTTCCAAGAATCCATTGTTCACATTGGAAGAACGGATGGAGCTCATTAGGAAGGTGACCAAGGATCTGCCGAATGTAGAGGTAGATGGTTTTAGAGATTTGATGGTCAATTATATGAAAGCTCGCAATGTACGTCTAATTGTTCGTGGGCTTCGAGCGGTTTCTGACTTTGAGTATGAATTGCAAATGGCTTCTACGAATCACAAGCTGAATCCTGATGTAGAAACTTTCTTTATGACTTCGAAGCCTCAGTTCTCGTACTTGAGCTCAAGTATTGTGAAAGAGATTGCTAAGTTTCACGGACCAGTGGAAGATCTAGTTCCTGCTGAGGTGGAAGAAGCACTGAAAAAGAAATTCCCTCGAATCTAATGGAATTACGAATCAATAGCTTTCTTTTTGAAAGTTCTCAGGACCGTTGAAATAATTATCATCAAAGTGAATAATAGAAGGAACTGCGTCAGCATAGGTCCCCACAGGCCCCATGCCGATTCGCCGTTCAGTGGAAAGGCAGCCGTAGGATACTCGCTTTTGGCTTTGTCTAACCAAAGAAAACTAGGCTCAGAATCCATCAAAAGCAGCTGAAGCGGTTTCCAAAGGAGAACGGTTAATGCCAAAGCAAGTACAGCATGCAGAGCACGGGCCTGGAAGAAGAATAGATAACGAGCATCTGTTTTTTGATGAAAGCCAGCTACTTGCGCGTGAGCAGATAAGCCTCCCCAGCCAAGAAAAGCGCTTAGGAGCGCCATTTGCGGAAGTAAGGAAAGGCCTTGTGCTTGGCTAAAAGCATAGGCACCCAGATGAATTTCCAGAAACCCCTTAAGCCACTGAGGTGTGGTATCGGTGTGGACATTCATAAAACTCAGTAAATAGTGTGTGATGGGTCGAAATACGTCCGTAAGATGAGTTATGTTAACTACATTAATTAGTACAGAAAATATCATCATATAACCACCAATTAGCATTAAGGATTGCACGGAAGAGGCTACCGCATCCCCGAGCAGCTTACCGAAGGGACGTCCATCGTGTAGGTAAGCTTGGCGCATCGTTGATAAGGAGAGTTTCCAAACGGAAGCGGATACTTGATTTGTAGGCCGCAAAGTGGCTATTTGGAGTTCATGGGAGTCGGCTAAAGGTTGCTTTGATTTTTTGGAATTTCGCATCAAAAATCCAGTGAAAATAGCCGAGGCATAATGAACTACTGCAAGTATGAAGCCCAGCTTAGCGCTGTGCAGAAAGCCGACGCCTACGACCATAATTAGGAATAAGGGGCTGCACAAATGGGACAGTGCCGTTAATCGTTCTGTTTCTGTTTGGGAGATGAGGTTTTTTTCCCTCAGGGTAGCTGTAATTTTGGCTCCAGTAGGAAATCCTACTATAAGACCTGATGCTAGCGCCCACCCACTTACACCGGGAAGACGGAATACAATCCTCATCAGCGGCTCTAAAAGAATGCCTATCCCTTGAATAATACCAAAACCGATTAACAGCTCAGTCAAAATGAGAAAAGGCATCAATGCTGGAAATACAAGTTTCCACCAAATTGTAAGTCCTTCGAGCGAAGACTGAAATGCCTTGTCCGGGAATAAAATGATAGAAACGACTACAAGGGCAGCCAAAGACCCTAGTACCAGCGTTGTGAGTTTGGAGTTGGATCTTGCATTCTTAGGCTGCATAATATCACCTCGTCCTTTAAACATGCTTCAATTGTACGCTAGAGCATGCGGGTTTAGACCAAGCTTTCGCTTGGAGGCAAAGCAAGAGACACCACTTGTATAAGGCATCAGGAAGGGGAACCTGCATGGAGAACGAAGAAGAGAGTACGATTCGTACATGGTCGAATGATTCGTATCGACATCCGAAAAGATCGGCGACTAGGCGCTATTTAATCTCCGCGATTGTCGGAGTTGTCATTGTTTATTTATTGTTTTTTGTAAGACTTCCTTTTTTTATATTTATGCCAGGAACAGCGGAAGAAATTAAACCGATGGTGACGATCCCCAGAGGCTCTGATCCCGAAAAGGGGACGCTAATGCTAACTACTGTACGAGTTGCCGATGCCAACATGGTCAATTATTTAATCGGTCTCGTAAATCCTTATGAAGAGATTCAGCCGAAAACGAGCGTTTTGCGTAAAGGTGAGTCGGAACAAGAGTATTCACAGCGCCAAGAGTATGTTATGTTGACATCCCAAGCGAGTGCTATCCAAGCGGCTTATAAGCAAGCGGAAATTCCCTTTCATATCAATCATGAAGGGGTTATGGTACTCCAGACGCTGCCTGGCTTATCGGGAGAAAAAGTTCTCAAACCTGGAGATGTGCTTTTAAAAGCTGGAGATAAAGAAGTGAAGGTCGCCCAAGATTTACTGGACTCACTTAAAGGTAAAAAAGCTGGAGAGACAATTGTTATTACGTATTCGAGGAAAAAAGTCGAACAACAAGCTACGCTGACGCTTGGTGCGCTTCCTAAGCAAGAAGGGGAGCAGGGCGAGCCGCGGGCAGGCATCGGTGTTGTACCGGCGGATATGCAGGCTGTAAAAGCAGACCATGAGGATCAACAAGTATCCATTAAGGCTGGTGAGATTGGCGGTCCTTCAGCGGGATTAATGTTCTCCTTAGAGATTTACAATCAACTCGTGGCAGATGATATTACCAAGGGTTATCGAATTGCCGGGACAGGGACAATTGAAAGCGATGGCACTGTAGGTCCAATTGGCGGTATACAGCATAAGATCATTGCCGCGGATCGGGAGAAGGCCGATTATTTCTTTGCACCCAAAGATGTGATTTACAAAGATGGTACCAAAATCGAGAATTACACAGCAGCTGTCGAGAGAGCCAATCAGATTAAGACTAAGATGAAAATTGTCGAAATCGGCACCATGGAAGATGCGCTCAAATTTCTAGCAGCATTGCCTCCGAAATAAGCTAGATCTAGTAAAAACAATATAATTTAAATTGACAAAAGGCATACAAACTGGATATAATAATCTTTGTTTGTTTGGGGTGAAAAAACATGCAAATTGGTTTTAGAGAGCTATCTCTTAAAGGGCAGGTTCATATGACCGAAGAATTGACCTTGACAGATCCTTTTGAAGGACGTCAAGATATCCTTGGTCATGGTCCCGTACACGTCGATCTTCAAGCTGTTTATGAAGATGGAGTAGCAAAAGTTAACGGTACGTTAACGCTAGACTTGGAGTTAAGCTGTTCACGATGCTTATCGCACACTAACCAAACAATCGAACTTCCTTTTGAGGAAGTCTTCATGCAAAAACCAGAAGAAGAAGATCCGGATCTAGACGAGGATATTCATTTAGTGGTTGGAGATAAAGTCGATTTGGAGCCTTACGTTGTAGAGAATGTAGTGGTCGGTTTACCGTACATACCACTTTGTGACGAAGCGTGCAAAGGTCTCTGTCCCGTGTGCGGAGAGAATCGCAATCAACGTGATTGCGGCTGTAAGCAGGAGAAAATTGATCCTAGGCTTGCAGGTCTCGCGGACTTTTTTAACAAAGAATAAGGCATCGTTGAAATTCGTATAAGGAGGTGTTTTGAATATGGCAGTACCTCAAAGAAGAACGTCCAAAACTCGTCGCGACAAGCGCCGTACTCACTTTAAATTGGAAGTTCCAGGCATGGTGAAATGTGAACAATGTGGAGAACTGAAGCTAGCACACCGTGTGTGCAAGTCTTGCGGAACTTACAAAGGTAGAGAGATCGTAAAAGCATAAGATTGGACATAGTACTTCATCCTAGTGTGAGGTGCTATTTTTTTTGCTTTCTTTTTGGCTATAAATTTAATATACTACAGTTTAGTATCTGGTAATAAGATGAGATCTCACGAGATAAGGTGGTGCTCGCCATCGAACGCCTTCCTAAACGACAAAGGCAGCAGCAATTGCTTCAAGCCATTGAAGCTAATCCTTTTATGACAGACGAGGAACTGATGCGAACGTTTCAGGTCAGTATCCAAACCGTCCGCTTGGATCGGTTGGAACTCGGCATTCCTGAGCTGCGGGAACGAATGAAGCATATGGCGGTCAAAACGTACGATCATGTGCGCTCACTGCCAATTGATGAAATTATTGGAGAAGTGATTGATTTACAGCTGGATCAAAGCGGTATCTCGATTTTTGAAATTAAAGAAGATCATGTTTTCTCAAGAACCAAAATTGCAAGAGGACATCATATTTTCTCGCAAGCGAACTCCCTGGCGGTTGCCGTCATCGACGATCCCATAGCTTTAACAGCTTCTGCAGACATTCGTTTTATTCGTTCTGTAAAGCTCGGAGAGAAATGTATCGCCAAAGCCTATGTGCGTTCCGTTTCCAAAGGGAAAGCAAGAGTCGAGGTGTTTTCATATGTTGGCGATGAAACGGTTTTTCGAGGCAACTTTGTGATCTTTCATTCGAAGAAAGAGCAACATCTTGATAGGGAGGACAAGCTGCATGCGAATCGCGATTGATGCAATGGGTGGCGACAATGCCCCTAAAATCGTAGTGGAAGGTGCACTCGCAGCGGCCAAAGAATGGAAGGATGTTCATATCATTCTGGTCGGTAACAGCGCCGCGATTGAAGCGCACCTCACAGAAAGGCCAGCGAACTTAACTATCCATCATACGGAAGAAGTCATTGAAGCAGAGGATGAGCCCGTTAAGGCCGTTCGACGCAAAAAAGACGCTTCCATGGTGGTAGCAGGAAGGCTGGTACGTGAGAAGAAAGCGGAAGCCATGATTTCCGCAGGAAATACAGGTGCTTTGATGACGACTGGATTGCTAGTCGTAGGAAGAATTCCAGGGATTGAACGTCCTGCACTGGCGCCTATGATTCCAACTATGGATGGAAACGGTGTTCTTGCGCTCGATCTGGGAGCTAATATGGATGCAACAGCCGAACAACTGATCCAATACGCCATTATGGGCAGTATTTATCGCTCCAAAGTACATGGTATCGTCAAGCCTCGTGTAGGCCTGCTGAATGTGGGTACAGAAGCGACCAAAGGGAATGAATTAACGAAAGCGGCATATCCTTTAATGGAACAAGCCCCTATTCATTTTGTGGGTAATGTCGAATCTTCACAAGTGCTTCGTGCCAAATGCGATGTCATCGTGTGCGATGGATTCGCGGGAAATATCATGCTGAAATCATTAGAAGGCGCTGCGTCTACCATTTTCTCAGCAATTAAACAAGAGTTCACCAAAACCTTTTTCACTAAACTTGCAGCGGCTGTCTTGAAACCAGGACTTACAAAATTTCGCAAAAAGTTGGATTATAACGAACATGGGGCAGCCCCGTTTTTGGGTATTGATGGATTAGTCCTAAAAAGCCATGGTTCCTCCGATGCAAATGCCATCAAGAATGCAGTTCGTCAAGCGAGAGTTGCCTTACAAAATGATTTGGTTGGCACGATATCTGCCGAAATTAGCCACGGGAAGAGAGATATAACAACATGAACTTAATACCAGTTGGGGTACTCGGAACGGGTAAATATGTACCAGAACGAATTTTAACAAATCAAGAATTGGAAACCATGGTCGAAACGAATGATGAGTGGATCGTGACTAGAACGGGTATTCGTGAGAGAAGAATAGCCGCCGAAGGACAAGCTACTTCTGATCTTTGTTATGAAGCTGCACTGATTGCTCTAACTAATGCAGGGATTACGGCGGACCAACTTGATTTAATTATAGTAGCGACGATTACACCTGATATGGCATTCCCTTCAACGGCATGTATTCTCCAAGAGAAGCTGGGAGCCAAAAAAGCAGCAGCTTTTGACTTGTCGGCAGCTTGTTCAGGCTTTGTATATGGACTAGCTAATGCCTCTAATTTCATTGCCACAGGTACATATAAACATGCACTTATCATTGGCGCTGATTGTTTATCCAAAATTACTGACTATACAGACCGAAACACATGCATTCTTTTTGGCGATGGCGCTGGAGCCGTTGTTATTGGGGAAGTGCCTGAACATAGAGGTTTCAAATCGTTTGAGTTAGGCGCTGACGGCACAGGAGGTCCACTCCTAAAAATTGAAGGTGGAGGGTCACGCAATCCTTCCTCACAAGCCTCCATTGACCAACGTTTGCACTACATCTATATGGCCGGAGCTGAAGTCTTCAAATTTGCCGTCCGGATCATGGGCAATGCCGCTGATGAAGCGCTGCGCAAAGCAGGCTGGGAAAAAACAGACATCGATCTGCTCGTACCGCACCAAGCGAATATGAGAATCATTCAAGCTTCTCTAAATCGTCTAGAACTGACTGACGACAAATGCATGATCAACCTAGACAAGTACGGCAACATGTCCGCAGCATCTATCCCGGTAGCTCTCGCTGAAGCAGTTGAGCAGGGCAGATTGAATGAAGGCGACCGTCTCGTGCTAGTCGGCTTCGGCGGCGGCCTAACATGGGGCGCAGCTGCTTTGGTTTGGTAGTCTTCTTTTACTATCTGCACTATCCCTAAGGCTCAGTCGATTAGGAAAAGACCATTCTTTCTTGTGTTCTTCTGAACCCGAGGGGTACGCTGGATAAATGCACAATTGGTTAAAAGACTTGCAGCTGGTAAAAGTTTTCCGAGTGATGTTTATAGGCACTATCCCCAAGGCTCAGGAGTTTAGAAAAAGACAATTCTTTCTTCTTTTCAGCTAAACCCGAGGGTTCAGCTGGAAAAATGCACGATCGACTGAAAGACTTGCAGCTGATAAAAGTTTTCAGTGTGAGTCTATCAGCAATATCCCCTAAACTCAGTAAACAAATTGAGTAGGCGCAGTTAAAGTTAATAATGAACTGAAGAACTGAAGAACTGAAGAACTGAAGAACTGAAGAACTGAAGAACTGAAGAACTGAGCCAAGGGGATAGTGTCAATAAGGGTGGTAGAAAAATAGTCGCCCGACAAATAAATGGAATTTTAAGTAAAAACATATAATTAATTACTGAAAATTATCGCGGAAGGGGATCCTTTTCTCGTATGGGTAAAATAGCATTTGTATTTCCTGGTCAAGGCTCGCAGTCCGTGGGTATGGGTCAAGATTTATACACGAATCATCCTGCTGCCAGAGCATATTTTGAGCGCGCTAACGAAGCGCTAGGCTTTTCGTTATCTGATCTGATCTTCCAAGGTCCAGAGGACCAATTGAAGATCACGTATAACACGCAGCCTGCACTGCTGACAACAAGCATCGCTTGTCTGGAAGCGTTCAAGGCTGCTGGCATTAAGCCAGACTATGTCGCTGGACATAGTCTGGGTGAATACAGCGCGCTGGTCGCAGCGGGCGTGCTGGCGTTCGAAGACGCGGTTCGCACCGTACGGGCCCGCGGCGAGTTCATGGAACAGGCCGTCCCTGGCGGCCTGGGTGCCATGGCAGCCGTGCTGGGAGCCGAGCGAGAAGCGCTTGCGGAGCTATGCGCGGCTATCACAAGCGGCGGCTCCGTCGTGGAGCTCGCCAATGTGAACTGCCCGGGACAGATCGTCGTCTCGGGCAGTAAAGAGGGCGTTGCAGCGGTTGTTGAACGCTGCAAAGAAGCCGGAGCGAAGCGTGCAATACCGCTCGAGGTGAGCGGGCCTTTTCACTCTTCACTCATGAAGCCAGCTTCGCAGCGCCTCGCAAAGGTGCTTGCGTCGATCGAGATGAGTGATGCAGCCGTGCCCGTTGTGGCCAACGTAACGGCTCGTCCTGTCACGCAGCCTGACGATATTCGCGGGCTGCTCGTAGAACAAGTGTACTCTCCAGTATTGTGGGAGGACACTATTGTTTATCTGATCGGCCAAGGCGTCGATACGTTTATTGAGCTTGGCTCGGGAACGGTTCTCGCAGGTCTGATCAAAAAGGTAGACAAAACGGTGAAAACCGTTTCGATCGGTAGTCTAGAAGCTTTGGAGAAGTACATGCAGGAGGTACACAATCATGTTAACGGGTAAGGTGGCACTGGTAACGGGGGCATCTCGAGGTATTGGCCGAGCGATTGCTTTGCATTTGGCTGAACATGGGGCCGATGTTGTTGTGAACTATGCAGGAAGTGAAGCCGCTGCTGGAGAAGTTGTAGCACAGATTGAAGCGATGGGACGTAAAGCTATTAAGCTGCGTGCTGACGTAAGCAGTTTTCAAGAAGCTGATGATTTAGTGAAGCAAACGCTAGAAAGTTTTGGTAAAATTGATATTCTTGTGAATAATGCTGGCATAACAAGAGACAATTTAATCATGCGGATGAAGGAAGAAGAGTTCGATCAAGTCATCGCTACGAATCTCAAGGGTGTGTTCAACTGTGTAAAAGCCGTTACTCGCCCGATGATGAAACAGCGTTTCGGTCGAATTATTAATATATCTTCTGTAGTGGGTGTGCTCGGTAACCCGGGTCAGGCCAACTATGTAGCAGCAAAAGCAGGCGTTATTGGCTTAACCAAAGCGACTGCGAGAGAACTATCTTCTCGAGGCATTACGGTGAATGCTGTAGCGCCAGGTTTCATTGAAACCGATATGACGGACAAGTTGTCATCCGAGATGCGAGAGCAAATGCTGAAGCAAATTCCACTGGAGCGCCTTGGCCAACCTGAGGAAATTGCAAAGGTTGTTCGCTTCCTAGCATCAGACGATGCGTCCTACATGACAGGCCAAACACTCCACGTGGATGGCGGCATGTACATGTAAGTTTTACCAGAAAGAGAATCTCAAAATTGACTACTGGCAATCTGTCAGAGATTCTCGTATAATACCAAAGAGGAGGTGAACCGGATGTCCGACGTATTGGATCGTGTTAAACGAATTGTTGTCGATCGTCTAGGGGTTGATGAAGCTGAAGTCACCCTCGAAGCATCTTTCAAAGAAGATCTAGGTGCTGATTCTCTCGATGTAGTTGAATTAGTAATGGAATTAGAAGATGAGTTCGATTTAGAAATTTCAGATGAAGATGCTGAGAAGATTACGACTGTAGGAGAAGTTACGAATTACATAAAATCTCATACGTAATAGTCTACCGAGTCCCGTTTCTAATCAAGACGGGACTTTCTCTCCATTTTCAAACAATAAAAAATGATGCTTTACTACATAGAAGGTGGTACAAATGAACAGAGTTGTAATTACAGGTATGGGCGTAGTTACTGCCCTTGGTCAAGATTTAGAAACGTTTTGGGCCAATCTGACTTCTGGCAAATCCGGAATCAGTTTGATCGAGAATTTTGATGTAAGCGAGTATCCAACTCGTATTGCTGCTGAGGTTAAAGACTTTAATATTGAGAATTATGTAGATCGTAAGGATTCACGTCGGATGGACCGTTTCGTTCAATTCGCTGTAGCTGGTGCGATTAATGCGCTAAAAGACGCGAACTTGAATGTGAAGGAAGATACGGATCCTGAACGCGTGGGTGTATCGGTTGGATCAGGAATTGGTGGTTTGAACACGTGGGAAGAACAGCATAGAATTCTTTTGGAAAAGGGGCCGAAACGTGTATCTCCCTTCTTTATTCCGATGATGATTGCGAATATGGCGTCTGGTCAAGTTTCAATGATTACAGGGGCAAAAGGACCGAACTCCACGGCTGTTACGGCCTGTGCGACAGGTACACACTCCATTGGTGATTCGTTCAAAATGATTCAACGTGGTGATGCTGACGTAATGATCTGCGGTGGTGCTGAAGCAACAATTACACCAATTGGTGTGGCTGGCTTCTGTGCATTGCGTGCCATGTCAACTCGTAATGAAGAGCCTCACTTGGCTAGCCGCCCGTTTGATACAGACCGCGATGGTTTTGTCATGGGCGAAGGAGCAGGCGTGATGATTTTGGAATCGCTTGAACATGCGCAGAAGCGTGGGGCACGCATTTATGCCGAAGTGATTGGTTATGGGATGAGCGGTGATGCTTATCACATGACAGATCCAGATCCGGATGGGGCAGCACGTTGTATGGTCAAAGCAATTAAAGACGCGGGCATTAGCCCAGAGTCGATTTCTTACATTAATGCTCATGGAACTTCTACTTCAGTAGGAGATAGATCGGAAACTACGGCTATTAAGAAAGCTTTAGGCGAACACGCCTACAAAGTAGCTGTTAGCTCGACGAAATCAATGACGGGCCATTTACTTGGCGCTGCAGGTGGTGTAGAAGCCGTTATCTGTGGTTTAACCATTTCTAATAGTTTGATTGCACCAACAATCAATTTGGTCAACCAAGACCCTGAGTGTGATTTGGATTATGTGCCAAACACAGCCCGCGCGGCGAAGGTTGACATTGCGATGTCGAACTCGTTTGGCTTTGGTGGACATAATGCAACGATTATCTTGAAAAGGTTTGAAGCATAATTTGCCTTCCTACGAAGAAAGATAACGGAATATCATTCTCTCTGGGTGGTGAATAAAGGCGATGAACCGTGATATTAAAGAACTGCAGCAGCGAATTGGGATTACATTTCGGAAAAAAGAGCTGCTTCAGCAAGCTTTTACCCATTCTTCTTATGTCAATGAACACCGTATTGCTGGGCATAAAGATAACGAGCGTCTGGAGTTTCTAGGGGATGCTGTCCTTGAACTAACGGTTTCGGAATTTTTATATGATTCTTATCCAGGGCGTTCAGAAGGTGAATTGACTAAGCTTAGGGCGTCTATCGTTTGTGAGCCGTCACTCGTTACGTTTGCTGAAGATTTGGATTTCGGTGCTTTTGTTTTACTCGGTAAAGGGGAAGAGTTAACTGGAGGGCGGTCACGCCCAGCGCTCCTTGCCGACGTTTTCGAGTCCTTTGTTGGAGCTTTATATCTTGATCAAGGCTTGGATATCGTAAAAGGTTTTCTCAAAAAGCACGTTTTCGCAAAAATCTCTAGTGAAGGTAAGCTGCTAATTATCGATTACAAGACTCTACTGCAGGAGCATACCCAACATCACAATATGGGTTCATTGGAATACCGCATTGTGAATGAACGTGGGCCAGCTCATGAACGTGAGTTTGTAGCTGAAGTGCACATGGATGCCGACCTTCTGGGAACCGGAGCAGGACGTTCCAAGAAAGAAGCGGAACAGCAGGCTGCTGCGGGGGCTTTGTCGAAATTGAATGTGACCGTTCAGCGGTAATGCATATGGCTTAAAGGGGCGGCTGCGGCCGCCTTTTTGTTTTTTTCTCTTATTTTTATAAGGGATATGTTACAATAATTTTTGAGGTGAGACCATGTTTTTGAAACGGATTGAATTATCCGGGTTTAAGTCTTTCGCAGACCGTACGGAACTAGAATTTGTACGCGGTATTACCGCGGTTGTAGGCCCTAATGGCAGTGGAAAAAGTAATATTTCGGACGGTATCCGCTGGGTATTAGGTGAGCAAAGTGCAAAGTCCTTACGTGGCGGTAAAATGGAAGATGTTATTTTTGCAGGCAGTGATGCGCGCCGAGCTGTCAATTATGGGGAAGTCTCTTTGACGCTTGATAATACGTCGCAATCGCTTCCACTTGATTTCAATGAAGTGACGGTTACTCGCAGAGTGCATCGCAGTGGGGAAAGTGAGTATTTAATTAATAAGCAGCCCTGCCGCTTGAAAGATATAACGGAATTGTTCATGGATACGGGGATAGGGAAAGAAGCTTATTCGATTATTGGACAAGGTCGTATTGAAGAAATTCTAAGTACGAAATCCGAAGATCGTCGAGGGATCTTTGAAGAGGCTTCGGGGATTGTTAAATATAAATCGCGTAAACGTGAAGCTGAGAAGAAATTGAGTGACACCGAGCAAAATTTGCTGCGGATTCACGACTTGGTTTCTGAGCTTGAGGATCAAATTGAACCGCTTCGCGAGCAGTCTGAGAAGGCGATTCGTTATAAAGAGCTTCGGGAGACGCTCAAAAGCAGCGAGATTGCGATGTATGTACATCAGATTGATCAGATTTACATTTCATGGAATGATGCGAAGCAGCTGCTAGAGAAGCTAGTTAAGGAACAAACAGAGCTTTCGACGATTGTGAATCAGCATGATGCGCATTTGGAGAAGCATCGATGGGAAACTCGCAGGTTAGAGGAGGAGCTGGAAAAGCTTCAAGAAAGTTTGCTCCAGCTGAGCGAAGAATTCGAGAAGTGCGAAGGGCATGGCGAAGTGCTCAAAGAGCGTAATAAGAATTACGTGGCTAATCATCAACAGCTAAGCACTACAATCGCTATGCAAGAGCAGCGTAAAATAGATAAAGAAGATGAGCTCAGCCAGCAGCGAGAGAAAATCATCCAAATTGGCGCCCAGCTATTTGAGTTTCAAGCGAAGCTGACCGCAGAAGAACAGCGGTTACTTGGGGTTAATGGCGGTATTAGCTCTTCGCCTGAAGATCAGTTGAAAGGCGAATTGCTGGAAACGCTGAACCGAATGGCTCAGGCGAGGAATGAGATTCGTTACGCTGAGCAGCAAACGGAAAGTATTGGTCGTCGTTTGGAAAGGCTTGATGAAGAACGTCAGAAATGGGCGGAACAGCGCGAGAAGATTTCGATCCGTAAGCAAGAATTGACGGCTAAATTAGAACAAACGGTTAATGAAATTGAGAATGAAAGACAAAGGTATGTGCAGTTAACCCAAAGCTTAAAAAGCAAGCAAGGGTTGCTCGATGAAGCACAAGGCATGGTCCGCAAATGGGAGCAGAAGCTGGATGCGTTGACCTCCCGCCGCGACACGATGAAAGAGATGGCCAACGATTACGATGGCTTCATGCAGGGTGTTAAAGAAGTTCTTAAAGCGAAGAGCCGTAAGGATTTGCGTGGTATTCGCGGGGCTGTAGCCGAGCTTGTTAAGGTGCCTGCAGACGTTGAGATTGCGATTGAGACGGCGCTCGGCGGCGCCTTGCAAAATATCGTTGTCGAGACCGAAGCGGATGGGCGTGAAGCCATTGCCTTCTTGAAGCGACGTCAAATGGGACGAGCTACGTTCCTGCCTATGAATGTTATTCGCGGACGCTCGATTTCCGATAGTGAGCTTAGTTCTTTGAAATCTTCCAAAGGTTTTGTCGGCCTTGCGGTTGATCTTGTTTCATTTGAGTCCACCTACCAGAACATCTTCTCAAGCCTGCTTGGGAATGTTGTTGTGGCGCAGAGTCTAGAAGATGCGAATCATATTGCTGCTAAAGCACAGTATCGCTATCGGGTTGTGACGCTGGAAGGTGACGTTGTGAACCCTGGTGGTTCGATGACAGGCGGAAGCTTGCAGAAGAAATCAACGAATCTACTTGGACGTCAACGTCAAATTGAGGAGCTGGATCAGGAGATTAAAACTTCTGAGCAGCAGCTCAGCGGTTTGCGCAGCCAATCCAGCGTGATGAAGCGCGAGATTACGGATGATATGATGACGATCGAACAGCTCCGTCAGCAGGGTGAGCAAAAACGTATCACCGAGCAGCAAATTAGGGCAGAATTGAATCCACTTGAGTCCGAAAGCCGTACGGTTGAAGAACAGCTAACGCTGGATAGTCAAGATCGAGGTTCGCTGCTTGAAGAGAAGGCCGATCTTGGACGGAAGAAAGTCGAGTCCGAAGCAGCGCTGGCTGAACTGCAGGAAGAAGAAGCTTCTTTACAGAAAGCGATTCGCGATGCCGAGCACTCCCGTAAAGCGAGTGAGTCGGAAAAGGAAGAACTGCAAAGCCAGTTGACGGATTTGAAAGTCAAGGTGGCTTCCATTTCGCAAGAGAAACAGTCACTCCAAGATCAACAGCGTCGACTTCAGCAGGATCTCGGCGAAGCTGAGCGGGAAATGGAAATGAACCGCGGTCTACTTGAGCAGTTGGTGCAAGATATGGCAGCGCTTGATCAAGAGACTGTACTTCAAGTTGAATTACTTAATGATCTCAAAATCAAGAAGCAGCAATGCTCAGAAAACATTGATTTCAAACGTGCTGAGCGAACGGATTGGTTACATAAGCTCGAGCAAGAAGAGAATGAAACCCGGACGCAACGTATTCAGTTGAAACAGGTTGAAGAGAGTCTGCATCAAACTGAGGTTCGCGTGACTCGATTGGATGTTGAGCTAGAAAACCTGCTGAAGAAGCTAGGGGAAGAATATGAGCTTAGCTATGAGTTAGCAAAAGAGCGCTATCCAGTTCCTGAGGATATCCAAGGTACACAGGGCAAAGTGCGTGAACTTAAACGCGAAATCGCTTCGCTTGGTGAAGTAAACCTCGGTGCTATTGAGGAATATGCGCGGGTCTCTGAGCGCTATGAATTCTTAGACTCCCAGAAAAATGACTTGATCGAAGCCAAAACGACGCTTTATCAGGTCATCCGTGAAATGGATCAAGAAATGTCCAAACGATTTAAGACCACCTTTGATGCGATCCGCTCGCACTTTGGTGTCGTATTTGCTAAATTGTTTGGCGGTGGCCGTGCGGATTTGATTCTATCTGAGCCGGAGAATATGCTGGATACAGGTATTGAGATCGTTGCACAACCGCCTGGCAAAAAGCTGCAAAATCTTCAGCTTCTTTCCGGTGGAGAGCGCGCTCTCACAGCGATTGCGCTGCTATTCTCGATTATCCGCGTAAAACCGGTTCCGTTCTGCGTACTAGATGAGGTAGAAGCTGCTTTGGACGAAGCGAACGTATCTCGTTTTGCCGAATACTTGCGTGAGTTCTCTGAAATGACGCAATTTATCGTGGTTACGCACCGTAAGGGGACGATGGAGGAAGCGGATGTGCTGTATGGGGTAACGATGCAAGAGGGCGGTGTTTCCAAGCTCGTTTCCGTTCGTTTAGAGGATGAAGAAGCCGCCATGTCTGCATCATAATTAGGTTGAATGTTATTTTATTAGGAGGAACCATGAGCTTTTTTAAACGATTAAAGGAAAGTATTTCCAGTAAGGCCGAAGCGGTAACGAATAAGTTCAGAGAAGGACTAACGAAAACAAGAGACGCCTTCGTCGATCGTGTGGATGATTTATTTAGCCGCCGCAAGAAGATCGATGAAGACTTTTATGAAGAGCTTGAAGAAATTCTAATTGGCGCTGATGTAGGTGTAAATACAGTACTTAAGCTAATCGATGAGCTTCGCGCCGAGGTGAAGAAACGCAAAATTGAAGATCCCGCGGAGCTTCAGCCGATCCTTTCCGAAAAGTTGATTGAGCTCTTAAAGGGTGACGCTGATGCAGGACTGAAGTTAAATCCAAATGGATTATCTGTCATTTTATTTGTTGGTGTGAATGGCGTAGGGAAGACAACGACAATCGGTAAAATGGCACACATGTTTAAATCTCAAGGGAAAAAAGTGTTAATGGCTGCAGGCGATACATTTCGTGCCGGTGCAATTGAGCAGTTGGAAACTTGGGGCGAGCGTGTTGGTGTTGATGTGATTAAACAGCAATCAGGCTCCGACCCTGCCGCCGTCATGTTTGATGCGGTGCAGGCAGCGAAAACGCGTGGTGTAGACATCTTGTTATGCGATACAGCGGGTCGTTTGCAAAACAAAGTGAATTTGATGGAGGAACTGAATAAAATCTATCGCGTTATCCAGCGTGAAGTTCCAGATGCTCCCCATGAGGTCATTCTCGTTTTAGATGCTACTACGGGACAAAATGCACTGAGCCAGGCAAAGCTTTTCGGTGACAAAACAGGTCTAACTGGGTTGGTGCTTTCCAAGCTCGATGGTACGGCCAAAGGCGGAATCGTTGTAGCGATCCGTCAAGAGTTATCACTTCCTGTGAAATTCGTTGGCCTCGGTGAGAAAATGGATGATCTTCAACCTTTTGATTCCGAGCAATTCGTTCATGCCCTCTTTGGCAAATGGATCGGTGAGCATAAAGAAGAGAATGCTTAATCTTTTTGTTCTCTGATACGTGAAAAATTCTCCTCAGCCGTTTGTTGGTTAGAGGGGGATTTTTTTGTTCATTACTGACAAGGTCAAATGCTTGACATTCATCTTGGAATTCAGTATGATAGGTTCTGTTGTGCTGCTGTCAAGCGTGCAACCTTTACGGAGGTGGATCATGTCTATCGATCAAATGCTTGAGAAAACGAATCGCGTTAACTTGCTATTTGATTTCTATGAACCGCTGTTGACCGATAAACAGAGAACGTTCCTCCAACTGTATTTTCATGATGATTACTCACTCGGAGAAATCGCTGAGAATTTTGAAATTAGCCGCCAGGCGGTTTATGAACATATTAAACGTGCAGAGTCAACTCTTCAGGATTATGAGAGTAAATTGCATCTTATACATAAGCACGAACAACGCATGAAGCTGCGTGCGGAGCTGGTTCAGGTGCTTGAGGTTTGCGAACCGGAGCTAAAGAGGAAAACAACGGAACTTTTTGATACAATAGTAGGGATCGATTAAAACATAGAAAGTCCAGAAGCAGGAGGTGAAGCGCATGGCATTTGAAGGATTGGCAAACCGGTTGCAGAATGTTTTCGGTAAGCTGAGAAGCAAAGGTAAGCTGACGGAAGAAGATGTAGGCGAAGCGCTTCGCGAAGTACGATTGGCGCTGCTTGAAGCGGACGTTAACTTTAAAGTAGTCAAAGACTTTATTGCTAAGGTGAAGGAACAGTCCATTGGACAGGAAGTATTGAAATCCTTCACGCCAGGCATGGTCGTTATCGATATCGTTAACAAAGAGCTAACCGCACTTATGGGCGGTACACAAAGTAAATTAGCTCGTTCGAATCGACCGCCAACGATCATCATGATGGCAGGCTTGCAAGGGGCAGGTAAGACAACAACCTCTGGTAAGCTAGCGAAGATGCTCATTAAACAAAACCATAGACCGCTTCTTGTAGCCTGTGACATTTATCGTCCGGCTGCCATCAAACAGCTGCAGGTTCTTGGAGAACAGCTCAATGTTCCGGTATTTTCACTTGGGGATCAAGTAAATCCTGTTGATATTGCGAAAGCAGGACTTCAGCATGCCAAAGATAATGGTAATGACTATGTCATTATCGATACCGCAGGTCGTTTGCACATTGATGAAAACCTGATGGACGAGCTGAAAAATGTTCGAACTGCTGTTGAACCGGATGAAATATTGCTCGTTGTCGATGCAATGACCGGGCAGGATGCAGTCAATGTTGCAGAAAGCTTTCATCAACAGCTTGAACTTACAGGTGTTGTACTGACCAAGCTGGATGGCGATACCCGCGGTGGCGCGGCGTTATCGGTTAAAGCGGTGACAGGATGCCCAATTAAGTTTGTGGCTAGCGGTGAGAAAATGGATGCACTAGAACCATTCTTCCCTGATCGTATGGCCTCAAGAATTCTTGGTATGGGCGATATGCTTACCTTGATTGAGAAGGCGCAAGCCGGTATTGACATGGATAAGGCGAAAGAGATGGAGCGCAAAATGCGCAACGCCGAATTCACCTTCGAGGATTTCCTTGATCAAATGGAGCAAGTGAAGAAGATGGGACCTCTAGATCAAATTCTTGAGATGCTTCCAGGAGCTAATAAGATCAAGGGCATGAAAGATATGAAAGTTGACGACAAACAAATGGCACGTGTTGAAGCTATTGTGAAGTCGATGACAACCGAAGAGAAACGAAAGCCGGAACTTCTCAATGCGAACCGTCGCAAACGGATTGCTCAAGGCAGTGGCAACTCGGTGCAAGAGGTCAACCGTTTCATCAAGCAGTTTGACGATATGCGTAAAATGATGAAGCAGTTTTCCGGCATGATGGGACCTAAAGGTGCCAAAGGAATGAAGAAGTTAGGCAAGGGATTTAAATTCCCCTTTTAAATAAGCATTTTATTCTAAGTAGGAGGTGATTTTTCATGGCAGTACGTATTCGTCTTAAACGTGTAGGCGCTCATAAAGCTCCTTTTTACCGTGTGGTGGTTTCGGATTCCCGTTCCCCGCGTGATGGTCGTTTTATCGAAGAAATCGGTACTTATAACCCAATTGCTGAACCAGCAGCTGTAACTCTTGATGAGGAGAAAGCGCTGAAATGGCTTCAAACTGGCGCTCAACCGTCCGATACAGTTCGCAGCCTGTTCTCAAAAGCAGGTCTGATGACTAAGTTTCACGAGCTGAAATTACAGAAGTAATCTGTTATCTTTCGGAGGGTGGGTTCATGAAGGATCTTATCACCGTAATTGCTAAGGCTCTTGTTGATCATCCGGAAGAAGTACGTGTCGCTGTGGTGGAGAAAGATGACAAGATCGAGTACAGGCTTTCTGTCCACCCCGACGATGTCGGTAAAGTGATTGGCAAGCAAGGCAAGATCGCGAAGTCGCTCCGCACAGTTGTCACGTCGGCAGCAGTGAAAGAGACGAAACGGGTAGCCGTTGAAATCGTTTCATAAGAAACTAGGTTAGGATTTAGTTCCTAACCTTTTTCTTGTATGGTTTTGAAGGTAAATTAATGTGGAGGTTGGGCAAGCGCATATGAGCGAAAAACTTGTGACAGTTGGTCGAATTGTGAATAGCCATGGTATTCGTGGAGAGCTAAAAGTGGTTCCGGAAACTGATTTTCCTGAGCGTTTTGATAAAGGAAACGCATTGATTATTGTAGATTCTCAAAATAAGCAAACGCCGGTGACGGTGCAAACCTCCCGCTTACATAAAAATATGTTTATCTTGCAGTTTGACCAGTTCTCTAACATTAATGATGTTGAGAAATTCAAAGGCTCGCTTCTCAAGATTGAAGCTAAGGAGCAACAGCCTCTTGAAGAGGGAGAATATTATTATCACGAGATCATTGGTTGTAAGGTCGTTACGGAAGAAGGCCAGGAGTTAGGGCTTGTTTCTGAGGTGTTGACACCGGGAGCTAATGACGTATGGGTCGTTTCTTTGCCGAAAGGCAAACAGTTGCTACTTCCAGTCATCGATGATGTGATACTCGATGTGGACATTGTCAACAAGACGATTCGTATTCATCTGATGGAAGGATTAATGGAATGAGAATCGATGTATTGACTCTGTTCCCGGAAATGTTCGAGGGTGTGTTTTCGTCCAGTATTTTAGGGAAAGCACGTGACAAGGGAATTGTTGCTCTCAACACGGTTAATTTTCGAGATTATTCCAATAATAAGCATAATACAGTAGATGATTATCCATACGGCGGCGGCGGAGGGATGGTTTTAAAGCCAGAGCCGATATTTGCTGCTGTTGAGAATCTGCCCGTACATCAAGAAGATGGACAAGACCCGGTGAAGCCGCGAGTGATTCTCATGTGCCCACAGGGGGAGACGTTCACACAGAAGAAAGCGGAGGAGCTGTCTAATGAACAGCATCTCGTGTTCATATGTGGTCATTATGAAGGCTATGATGAGCGCATTAGGCAGTATCTAGTGACGGATGAGCTGTCCATCGGTGATTATGTATTAACAGGCGGCGAGTTACCCGCTATGGTCGTTATAGACAGCGTAGTGAGGCTGCTGCCTGGTGTGCTCGGCAATGAGATGTCAGCGGTGACAGATTCGTTTTCCACAGGCTTGCTAGAGTATCCTCACTACACGAGGCCAGCAAAGTTTAGGGACTGGGACGTACCTGAGATGCTGTTATCAGGGCATCATGAAAATGTGAAGCGTTGGCGCCGCAAGGAGTCTCTGTTCCGAACGTTAGAGCGCCGTCCTGACTTGCTTGAAGGAAGAGAACTATCCAAAGAGGAAAAAGCTTGGGTGGTTGAATGGAACAGGCGGAAACAGGAGGAGTAAACCCCCAGAAACTTCTCTATTGAATTTCTTTCCTGTCTATGATAATATATATTCTGTTGTGAATTTTTCAACAGTTCGAGTCTGGTGGTCCTCTACGCATAACAACTAAGAACGACTATGCCAATAAGCGGAATGAACACCTGTGTGGAAGGAGGGAGTCAACTATGAATCTTATTCAAGAGATTACGAAAGAGCAACTCCGTACGGATATTCCTAATTTCCGTCCAGGAGACACACTTAAAGTACACGTAAAAGTTATCGAGGGTACACGTGAGCGTATTCAGCTGTTCGAAGGTGTTGTTATTAAACGCCACGGCGGTGGAATTAGCGAAACGTTTACAGTTCGTAAAATTTCTTACGGTGTGGGTGTGGAAAGAACTTTCCCATTCCATTCTCCGAAGATTGACAAGATTGAAGTGGCTCGCCGTGGTAAAGTTCGTCGTGCGAAACTTTATTATCTGCGTGGTCTTCGTGGTAAAGCAGCAAGAATTAAAGAAATTCGATAAGAAAACGGGGGGCTTGTTCAGGCAAGTCTCCTTTTCATTTTCATGGTACATAATAGATATAAACCAAAACTGGAAAAGAGGCAATCAGTGATGGAACACAAAAATCAAGAACAGCCTTACATAGAGCCGGAAACAACTACGGAAACGTCTCCCGCTAAAACTGCAAAAAGTGAAACATGGGAATGGATTAAAGCATTAGTAATCGCTGGAGTGCTCGTGATTATCATTCGTTGGTTCCTATTCTCTCCTTTTATTGTTGATGGAGATTCCATGCGTCCGAACTTTTCAACAGGTGAACGACTCATTGTCAATAAAATTGTTTATGATATTCGCTCACCTAAACGCGGAGAAGTCATCGTTTTCCATGCACCGGAAGGTAAGGATTACATTAAACGCGTAATTGGTCTTCCTGGTGAGACCGTTAAAGTTACGGGTGACAAAGTGTTCATTAATGGTCAAGAGATTGATCAGCCTTACATCAAGGAAGCGATCGAGCAGGCGAATAAAGAAGGACGTGCCTATAATACGTTATCCGATTTTCAGGAGAAAAAAGTGCCTGAAGGTGAAATATTCGCAATGGGAGATAACCGTGGTAACTCCAAAGACAGCCGAGCGATTGGCTTCATACCTTACAACAAAATCGTAGGTCGCGCCGAAGTCATTTTTTGGCCAGTGAGCAAAATTAGTTTCATACATTTTTGAGGTGAAGTAGAATGACCATTCAATGGTTTCCCGGTCACATGACCAAGGCTCGAAGACAGATTGAAGAAAAGCTTAAGCTGATTGATGTTGTAATCGAGCTCTTGGATGCCCGCATACCGCTCTCTAGTCGGAACCCGATGGTAGATGAGATTTTAAAAGGTAAACCGCGCTTGGTTCTGCTTAACAAGAATGACTTGGCAGATCCGCAAGTGACGGCAGACTGGGTTAAGTATTTTGCTGATCAGGGTCTACCAGCATTGCCGATTGATGCAGCAACCGGAACGCACGTCAAAGAAATTTTGCCGCGAGTTAAGCAGCTTTGGGCACATAAAATTGAACGGCAGCTTAGCAAGGGGATTAATCCACGTGCCGTAAGGGCGCTCATTGTGGGTATCCCGAACGTTGGGAAATCGACGCTGATTAATCAGCTGGCAGGTAAGAAGATTGCAGCAACCGGAGATAAGCCTGGGGTTACGAAGGGGCAGCAATGGATTAAAGTTGGAACCGAAATGGACTTGCTCGATACACCAGGTATTTTGTGGCCAAAATTCGAAGACCAAATGGTTGGAATGAGATTGGCAGCAACGGGCGCCATTAAAGAAGAGCTGCTTCATTTAGATGAGATTGCACTCTTTGTCGTTAAATACATGGTTCAGAATTATGGGGCCGGTATTCAAGAACGATTTGGGGTTCAAGACCTTCCTGAGGATTTGGACGACATACAGGAAATGGTCAAAGTCATGGAAGCTATCGGTCGTAAGCGTGGAGCGATTGTGAGCGGGGGTAAAGTGGATTTGGACAAAGCCTCTTTAATCATTATTCGTGAGCTTAGGGCGGGCAAGATGGGGCGGATTTCTTTGGAAAAGCCTTTAGATAAAAGATAAGTAAAGATAAAGGAACGGTCACTTTTGGGCTTAGCTGATCAAGCGGGTCCGGGGGTGGCTTTTTCTTTTTATACAGAGATTATTGAAAAAAATGGGTGTGGCTTGATGAAGTGCCAATCCTTTATAATCAGGAGATGGAAAGGGGCGAAATCCATTGCTAGAGCATGAAAAACAACTGTGGGGGCAAGGTTTTACTCTAATTGCGGGTATTGATGAGGTAGGAAGAGGTTGTTTATTTGGGGATGTCGTTGCAGCCGCGGTTATACTTCCGATGGGATATGTGCTGGAGGGTGTGGACGACTCCAAGAAGCTTTCTGAAAAGAAGCGAGATATTTTCTATGATCAAATCGTGGCTGAGGCTTTAGCTGTTGGTGTAGGCATTGTGGATGTGGATAGAATTGAAGCGATCAATATAAAACAGGCGGCCAGGCTTGCTATGAAGCAAGCAGTGGAGCAGTTAAACATAGCACCTGATTTTCTCCTTGTGGATGCGGAGAACATTGATGTAGACATAGAACAATCGGCGATCATTCATGGAGATGCACTTAGTCAATCTATTGCAGCCGCATCGATTATTGCTAAGGTTACCCGAGATCGTATGTGTGTGGATTGGGATGAGCAGTTTCCCGAATATGGACTTGCTATACATAAAGGATATGCAACAAAGCACCATAGAGAGATGCTCTTGCGATATGGTCCTACACCGCTGCACCGGAAATTATTTATACGTAAAGTGATGGCGCAATTGGAAGAGAAAGAGATTGTGCTGGAGTCTGAACAGCTGGAATTGGATCTCATTTAACTTCTTATTGTAACGAAAAGGCAACAAGCCGCCGATAATATACATAAGTGTTTAGGAAGATTTGAGGTGAGCGCCATGAATATTAGTGGTTTAATTCGCAGTTTAGTCGGTGATTTAACAGCATCTGAAAGTAAGGTGCTTGAATTAAAAGTAGGACAAATTGTTAAAGGTGTTGTGCTTCAATTGCTCAGTGACCAAGAAGCGTTGATTAATATTGGCGGCGTGCAGGTGCGTGCCAAGTTGGAAACGCCCCTTAAGCAAGGGGATGTTACAATGCTGCAAGTACAGCCCGAATCCAGTGGTGGTCAAATCCTGCTCAAGCCACTAACGGCATCAGATGTACAAATTACGGAGGATTCGCTTAGTGAGCTGTTAAAGGCATTCACGATAAAAGATACGGTTGGAAATCGTCAAATGGTGCAGCAGATGCAGCAGGAGGGCGTTCCGGTATCGAAGGAGAATGTGAAGGCTTTTGAGGCTGTCATGCGCAGCATGCCTGAGGGTGTCAATAAGGAAGAATGGGCACAGGCGGCTGTACTTGCCTATAAAAAGGGGTTGCCGCTCACAGAGGCGACTGTGGGGGCTTTGAGACAGGTTACGACGGGGCCGCCTGTCGGTAAGGTGCTTGAGCAGCTAGAGCAGCAGGCGACAGCTATGCTTGAGCAAGATCCGGCACATTCGGCGGCTGATACGGCGAAGCAGGTGGTATTGCTGCTCAGGGAGCTGCGGGCTTCCGCCGCAGCTACGTGGCCTTCTGCGCGGCTGCCGGAGGCTCCGGCCGCGGATGCCGTTACGCCAGCTGCTCCGCAGGCTGGCGGCGGGGCTAAGGCGGCTCCCGCAGGGTCGCCGCCTGCAGTAGTGCCCGGCAGCGCGCCTGCGGCCGCTGCCGTTACGGCTCCGCCCGCTGCAGCTGCTGCTGCGGGCGCGGAGCTTCCTGCGGCGGCTGCGCCACGCGCGGAGACCGCTACCGCCGCTTCGGCGCAGCCGGCGGCGGTGCCCATGGCCGCCCGCGCAGCGGAGGCGGCCTCGACTGAGGCTCAGGCGCGCAGCGCTGAGCCTGTAAAAGGCGAACCGCCCGCGGCGGGTTCGCCCGTGAATCAAGAGCCGCCTGCGAAGCAGAAGGCGGCTCCACCAGAGGCGCAGCAGCGCAGCGCTGCGGCAAGCGTGCCCGAGGCTGATCCAGAGCCAAACTGGATCAGCCGCATGCTCAAAGCAGTAGGCGTGGAACACGAGTCTCATCTAGCAGTGAAGCTAGATGAGCGCGCAGACGCTATCCTACGGGGGCACAACAACACTGACGATCAGCTGCCTAATCTGATCGCCACAGCATCCCAGCAGGACGACTCCTTCAAGCCTGCTGCTGACACACTGAAGAGTCTGCTGCTGCAGCTTACAGCCTCTGATGACACTCCAGCGCCGCTCAAAGAGGCGGCGCAGCAAGCCCTTGGGCAAATTACAGGACAACAGCTAATGTTGACTGGTGACAAGAGTTCTATGTTTGCACATATGACGTTGTTTGTCCCCTTCATGGATGGCACTGGCCAGCAATCTGCCGCCATTCACATCCAATCCCGCAAAGGAAAGCGCGGGGAAGTAGACGCTAGCAATTGTCGTTTACTGTTCGACCTGCAAATGAAAGTGATGGGCAATACTTTGCTCGATGTGCATGTCGTCAATAAAATCGTATCTTTGAACATTCATAATGATCATCCTGCGTTAGCTCCCTTAATGGAGGAGTCCAAAGAAGAAATAACAGCAGCCATGCATAAAGCAGGTTATCAATTTATCTCATTAAAATGCTCGCCATATCCACAACCGCCTGTTGTGGAGAATGAAGCTTCCAAGCAAGGGGCATCTGATGGTAGAGTAGATCTTCGAGCGCTCTATCAGCCAAAAGCCTACAAAGGGGTGGATTTCCGAGCATGACTAAGCAAAGGAATGCATCTGTGGAGTCGCAACCGACTCCTCTTAAGAAGGCTGTGGCGCTTCGTTACTCACCTGAAGCACAAAAAGCCCCAACCCTCATTGCGAAAGGGAAAGGGCACATGGCAGAAGCTATTCTTCAGAAAGCCAAAGAGAATGGAATCCCCATTCAAGAGGATTCCTCTTTGGTTGAAGTGTTGTCTAAGCTGGATTTGGATCAAGAAATTCCCCCGGAACTGTATCAATTGGTCGCTGAGGTATTAAGTTTTATCTATCGTTCAGATAACCGAATGAGATCGTCGAGGAATAATGGATGACGGAACTTCGTAAAGATGACCGGAAGCAGTTGGGAAAGCTTGGCGAGGAGTTGGCTGAAGTATTTCTAAGTGAGCGTGATTACCGAATTGTGGAACGTAATTGGCGCTGTCGTACTGGCGAGCTTGATATTATTGCAGAGAAAGCCAATAAGTTAATTTTTGTTGAGGTCAGAACAAGGCGCCCTTCAGGTCGTTTTGGTTCAGCCAAAGAATCCGTCGATTATCGCAAGCAGTTGAAAGTCAAAGAGACAGCACAATTTTACTTGCATCGATTTCAAAAATATGAGCAGTCCATTCAATTTGATGTGATCACTGTAGAACTATCCGTGGATGGAGCAGCACCTCATATAGAACACATACAAGGAGCCTTTTGAGAGTCGTCTGTCGATATGACAACGCATCAAATGGCTCTTTTTTTGAGGTAATAACATATTTAGATGTTATCAATCTTTTATAACATTAGATTTCAATCTCTTCGATCCGCTGCTTTTTGTCCAAATTACGGTATTGGATCGCCTCTGCTAGATGCTGCGGCTGGATACTGTCACATTCCTCAAGATCAGCGATGGTTAGGGCTAGCCTTAGAATGCGATCATGGGCTCTTGCGCTAAGTCCCAAAGCTTCAAAAGAGGCACTGAGCAGTTGATCACCTTCTGGTGTTAGATGACAAATTTGTCTCATCCGCTTACCGCTCAATTCATTATTGTATTGGATGCCAGATCCTGCATAGCGTTGTTGTTGTCTTTGATGTGCGCGCATAACTTGGATTAACATTTCTTTTGAGGACAAGTGATTGGTTCGTTCCTTTAGTTGTGTGTAACTTGGTTTAGGTACTTCGACATGAAGATCGATGCGATCAAGCAAGGGACCTGATATCTTAGAACGATAATGAACAATTTTTGCTGGACTGCAGATGCAAGCATTAGCTTCTGTTTCGGCTCCATAATACCCGCAAGGACATGGATTCATGGCGGCAGCCAATATAAAGTGAGAGGGAAATGTGTAAACCGCTCTTGCTCTTGCAATTGTAACATGACGATCCTCAAGCGGCTGTCTAAGTACTTCGAGGGCAGTTCTCGTGAATTCCGGCAGTTCATCAAGAAAAAGAATGCCTCGATGAGATAAGCTAACTTCTCCAGGTTTGGGTATTGTTCCGCCTCCGACAAGTCCGGCGGGTGAAATCGTATGATGCGGGGCTCTGAAGGATCTTGTACGCATGAGAGATGAGCGATCAACAAGCTTTCCTGAGGCACTGTATATCTTCGTAACTTCTAATGCTTCTTTGTCTGACATAGGTGGCAAAATCGAGGGCATGCGCTTCACAAGCATCGTTTTCCCGGTTCCGGGAGGACCGATTAATAAAAGATTATGCATCCCTGCTGCAGCGATCATCATGGCACGCTTCACTTGATGCTGTCCGTTGACATCGGCATAATCTTCGACAAAGTTGTGTTCTTCGGCAGAAATTGTCGAAAGTTCACTATGTTTATAATTAATGCCATTAAATATAAATTCGTGATTAGATTGCTTGTTCCAGGACTTGAAATCAGAAAGGTTAGTTATCGCGCACACCTCAATACCTTCTATTAAAGCAGCTTCTGGAGCATTCGCGAGGGGAAGGCAGACACGTTTTATCCCTAGCTTTTTCGCGGCATGCGCCATAGAAAGAACGCCCGGTATGGGGCGAAGGGAACCATCCAATGCAAGTTCACCTAGAAACAAAGTGTTCATAAAGCTATCCATTGGCACCTGACCAGTTGTTATCAGAATTCCTACCGCAATGGCTAAGTCAAAAGATGAGCCTTCTTTGCGTAAGTCTGCTGGCGCGAGATTGACTGTAATTCGATCCATAGGGAATGTGTAGCCACAGTTTTTAATGGAGGAGCGCACTCTTTCGACAGATTCCCGAATGGCTGAGTCGGGGAGACCAACCAAGTTAATTTGAGGTAAGCCACTTGAGATATCGACCTCTACTTCGATCGTTTGACCTTCTATGCCCTGCAAGCAAGCGCTCATGACTTTGCCATACATGAAAAAACACCTTCCTCTCCATAGTTACGCAGCTGTTTCGAGCTGTCATAAAGTGGGATAAAAGGTGCTTCCTTATTGATCCGTTTTATACTTTGCCCTTATTGTATACGATAATGGTAAAATTACGCAATCCGGAAATGATCACGTCGTACGTTTTAAAAATGCACGGCTTGCACATACTGGAACTAGAGGTGATGATATGCAGGAGAAACCGTATTTTTGTCCCAATTGTCGTTCCAATCGTATCAAGTTCAGTGTAATTACTAGCTATTCTCAGTCGTTTTTGAAGGACGCTCTATCAGGAAATATTACAGAATTCAAGGATCCTGACGCAATTCCAGAGCCAGAACCTACGATTCAATGCTTGGTGTGCAGTTTTACGGGTAATGAGCTTCGCTTCATTAAACAAGCGGAGCGTGAACCGCGAATGAATACACCAACAACGCCGCTCTACTAAAAAAGTCGAAGTTAGACGTATTTTTCAGCAATTGAAAATGCGTCTTTTTTTATGTAGATAAGAAAGTATAAGTTTTATACTTTTGCTTCGCATCTACCTTGACAAACGCGCTCGTCCCAGAAGGACGGTGGAGTCGTTTATCCTTGGTTGAAAGTGATAGCTAAAGTTTTTCAGCCTGAAAGGAAAGTTTGAACGCATTAACGAAAAAAATAAGGAAACTGTCGAAAATTAGTGATACAATGGTTAGGGCTTGTGAAGAAGTGTGATACTAATTCCGGCAGCAAGATTTATTTCGTGCACTACACAAATAGGAAATTACACTTTTTCCCTGTATAGCACGTTTAGAAAGTCCATACTGATAGGAGGATTTTAGGAAATGAATATCCATGAGTATCAAGGCAAAGAAGTCCTGAGACAGTACGGAGTCAACGTTCCTAACGGAAAAGTTGCTTTTACCGTTGACGAAGCTGTTGAAGCAGCGAAAGAACTCGGAACATCCGTCGTTGTTGTAAAGGCGCAAATTCATGCCGGAGGTCGCGGGAAAGCAGGCGGCGTTAAGGTAGCCAAAAGCCTCGATGAAGTTCGTACATATGCAAGCGAAATTCTGGGTAAAGTTCTTGTCACTCACCAAACTGGTCCTGAAGGCAAAGAAGTTAAACGCCTCTTGATCGAAGAAGGCTGTGACATTAAGAAAGAATATTATGTTGGTGTTGTTGTTGACCGTGCAACAGGTAGCGTCGTTTTGATGGCATCTGAAGAGGGCGGTACGGAGATTGAAGAGGTTGCTGAGCATTCTCCTGAGAAAATCTTCAAAGAAGTTGTGGATCCTGCGATCGGTCTTCAAGCTTTCCAAGCTCGCAGACTTGCATACTCCATCAACATTCCTAATGAGCTTGTTAACAAAGCGGTAAAATTCATGCTAGCTCTTTATAAAGCATTTGTAGAGAAAGACGCTTCCATTGCAGAAATCAACCCTTTAGTTGTTACTGGTTCTGGCGACGTTATGGCTCTTGATGCCAAATTAAACTTTGATTCCAACGCTCTTTTCCGTCACAAGGATATCGTTGAACTTCGTGACCTTGAAGAAGAAGATGCGAAAGAAATTCAAGCTTCTAAATTTGATCTGAGCTACATTGCTCTTGATGGAAACATCGGTTGTATGGTTAACGGCGCAGGACTTGCTATGGCCACTATGGACATTATCAAGCACTACGGCGGAGACCCGGCTAACTTCCTAGACGTAGGGGGCGGTGCTACGAAAGAGAAAGTAACAGAAGCTTTCAAAATTATCTTGTCCGATGAGCAAGTTAAAGGGATCTTCGTTAACATCTTCGGTGGCATCATGCGTTGTGATGTTATTGCTGATGGTGTTGTAGCTGCTGCTAGAGAGCTTGGACTTTCCCGTCCGCTTGTTGTTCGTCTTGAAGGAACAAACGTTGAACTTGGTAAAAAGATTCTTAACGAATCCGGCTTGAACATTGTGGCTGCTGATTCCATGGCAGATGGCGCACAAAAAATCGTTGCTTTAGTAAAATGAGAAAACCTCTATCGAGGTAATTCAAAGATGAGCGACCGCGTTTAGATGTAGGTTTTATCGCCAATAATAAAGTGGTTTTCGGGACCGAAAACTTATCTTTCTTATGTGGAAAATTTAAACCCGAGCGGTTTCAAATAATATAGGGGATGTGAACAAAAGATCATGAGTATTTTGGTTAATAAACATACAAAAGTCATTACTCAAGGGATTACCGGCGCTACGGGTTTGTTTCATACCAAAGGCGGCCTAGAATACGGCACACAAATGGTTGGTGGCGTAACCCCAGGTAAAGGCGGAACAAAAGTAGATATCACATTGGAAAACGGTGAGCTAGTTCAGCTTCCAGTTTTCAACACCGTTATCGAAGCTAAAAATGCAACTGGTGCTACGGCATCCGTTATCTATGTACCACCAGCTTTCGCTGCAGAGTCGATCATTGAAGCTATCGAAGCTGAACTTGATCTGGTTATCTGTATCACAGAAGGTATTCCTGTTCTTGACATGGTTAACGTGAAACGTTACCTGGAAGGCAAGAAAACCGTTCTAATCGGACCTAACTGCCCGGGCGTTATTACACCAGGCGAGTGCAAAATCGGTATTATGCCGGGTTACATTCATACGCCAGGTCACGTAGGTGTAGTTTCCCGTTCCGGGACACTAACTTATGAAGCAGTTCACCAATTGACAACTCGCGGTATTGGACAATCCTCTGCTGTAGGTATCGGTGGAGATCCTGTTAAAGGTTCCGAGTTCATCGATATCCTTAAACGTTTTAACGATGATCCAGATACGTATGCTGTCATCATGATTGGTGAAATCGGCGGTACGGCAGAAGAAGAAGCGGCTGAGTGGGTTGCTGCGAACATGACAAAGCCAGTTGTAGGGTTTATCGGCGGTAAAACAGCTCCTCCAGGAAAACGTATGGGCCATGCTGGCGCTATTATTTCCGGTGGTAAAGGTACAGCTGCTGAGAAAGTTGCAACGATGGAAAGATGTGGTATCCGAGTAGCGGCTACACCATCCGAGATGGGCTCTACACTTGTTAGTGTGCTTGAAGAAAAAGGCATGCTGGATAAAGTTATTACAAAAAAATAGTTTTCTTCTAACGAAGGTAAGCAACCTTCCATCTCCCTGATTCAGGGATTTGGGAGGTTTTTTGTTTTTCTTGGCTTTGCAGTTATTTGTTATTCGAGAAGGGAGTGTATATACTTATGGATAATCGTTTTATTTTGTTTGGACTTCACGAGCTTGAGGGTGTTGGTTGGAAAACGATTCTTCAACTACTGACCCGCTTTCCAGATCCTCACGTGCTGTTAGAGCTTTCGGCTGCAGCAATTGCTTCCAAAGGTATCCGAGCTTCCATTGCTGAACAAATCGCCACGCGGTTTACACCGTCTTTTATTGAGCAAAAGCTTCAGTTATATAAGAAGCAATCCATTCAAATTCTTACACTTTTAGATGAAGACTACCCTTCGATTCTTAAAGAAATTGCGCAGCCTCCATGGGTGTTATATGTAAAAGGAAATGTGTCATTATTGAATGGGCGTCTCCTCGGTATGGTAGGAACACGTACCCCTACGCTTTATGGAAAGAAGATTGCTGAGGAGTGGGCAGCAGCCCTTTCTAGAGCGGGATTCAGTATCGTAAGTGGACTGGCAAGGGGAATTGACAGTAAGGCCCATATTGGTGCATTGCAAGGTAAATCCAAAACGGTTGCTGTTCTTGGATGTGCGATTAATCAAATTTATCCGCGTGAGAATGCATTATTATATCGAAATATAGAACAAGAGGGTGTCATCATTTCGGAATATCCTATAGGCACGGGTATGAGGCCAGGTATGTTTCCGCAGAGGAATCGAATCATAGCAGGATTGTCATTAGGAGTTACGGTTGTGGAAGCAGCTGAAGATAGTGGATCACTGATTACAGTTGAGTTTGCCGTGGATGAATCAAGAGATGTATTCGCCGTTCCCGGTCCTATTGACTCTAACCAAAGTAGTGGTGTCCACAAGCTTCTAAAGGATGGTGCTAAATTGGTTACCCGTGTTGAGGAGATTGTAGAAGAGTATAAACAAATGTTAAGCGAGGAAGATCAGGGTGCAATGAAGAAGCCTTTGCCGGCATTTTCGCTTACGGATGAGGAAGGCGAAATCGTTCGAAAGTTGTCGAATGAGCCAGTCTCGATTGATACTCTGTTAGAGGACGGTCAATTTACGTTTGGACATTTGCATGCAGTTCTGTTATCTTTGGTAATGAAAAAGGCGATTAAACAGCTTCCGGGTTCTACTTACATACTAGCATAGGCTAATACGAAGCTTTTCTTCTCGCCAATAGACTTTACCTTGAAACCAAGAGGGGAGGAAGGACGATCCATGGCGGATTCTTTAGTCATAGTTGAGTCACCAGCAAAAGCCAAAACCATTGGCAAATATTTGGGAAGTAAATTTATCGTAAAAGCCTCAATGGGTCATATTCGCGACCTTCCGAAAAGCCAAATTGGCGTAGAAGTGGATCGTAACTTTGAGCCTAAATACATAACAATCCGCGGTAAAGGTTCTATACTGAAAGAATTAAAAGATGCGAGTAAAAAAGTGAAAAAAATATATCTGGCGGCGGATCCGGATCGCGAAGGCGAAGCTATTGCCTGGCACTTAGCTCATTATTTGGATGTAGGTCCCGAAGAACTCTGCCGTGTTGTATTTAACGAAATAACGAAGGATGCGGTTAAGGATGCCTTTAAAACTCCGCGTCGAATTAATCAAGATCTCGTTAACGCACAGCAAGCTCGACGCATATTGGACCGACTCGTTGGTTATAAAATCAGTCCTTTACTTTGGAAGAAAGTAAAAAAAGGATTATCTGCAGGCCGTGTACAATCGGTTGCGGTTAAATTGATACAAGACAGAGAGAATGAGATCAAGGCCTTCGAACCTGAAGAGTATTGGTCGATTACCGTTGTTTTGGATGCGGGTAAAACCGTGTTCGAAGCAAAATATCACAGCATTAACGGTGAGAAAAAGGAATTGCATTCGCAAGAGGATGTCGATCTGATTCTAGCTGCGATGGGCAGTGAAGCTTTTACAGTGAAAGAAGTGAAAGAGAAAGAACGTCAACGTAATCCTTCTCCTCCTTTCATTACAAGTTCTATGCAGCAGGAAGCGGCGAGGAAACTTAATTTCCGTGCTTCGAAGACCATGTCAGTGGCACAGCAGTTATATGAAGGAATAGACTTAGGAAAAGAAGGCACGGTTGGTTTAATTACCTACATGCGTACCGATTCAACCCGTATTTCGCCGGTTGCCCAAGAAGAAGCCAAAGATTTTATTTTTAATAAATTTGGCCCTGCCTTCTATCCGGAGACACCACGCCAGTACACGAAGAAAAATGCTAACGCGCAAGACGCGCATGAAGGTATTCGACCTACATCTGTTCTTCGAGAACCTGATCAAATGAAGGCATTTCTCAGTAAAGATCAATATCGTCTGTACAAGCTAGTCTGGGATCGTTTCGTAGCAAGTCAAATGGCTTCAGCCGTCTTGGATACGATGACCATTGATTTGACAGCTGGTGAAACTGTATTTAGAGCGAATGGTTCCAAGATGAAATTTGCTGGATTTATGAAAGTTTATGTCGAGAGCAATGATGACGGGACGACAGAAGAGGACAAATTGCTGCCGCCTCTGACTAAGGGTGATTCCTTGCAGAAGCAAAGCGTGGATCCGAAGCAGCACTTTACTCAACCGCCTCCAAGGTATACTGAAGCGCGTTTAGTTAGGGCGTTAGAGGAAATGGGCATTGGGCGTCCGAGTACGTATGCACCGACTCTTGAGACGATTCAGAAACGTGGGTATGTTGCAATCGAAGAGAAGAAATTTGTACCTACGGAGCTTGGTGAATTAGTTATTCAATTGATGCAGGAGTTTTTTCCTGAAATTCTCGATATCGAGTTCACGGCTCATATGGAAGAAGAGCTAGACTTTGTCGAAGAGGGAAAAGAGGACTGGGTTCGAGTTCTGGATACGTTCTACACATCCTTTGAAAAGCGACTTATATTCGCTGAAGAAGAAATGAAGGAAATCGAAATCCAGGATGAGATTTCGGATGAGATTTGCGAGAAATGCGGTAAACATCTTGTCTATAAAATGGGGCGTTTCGGTAAGTTTCTAGCATGTTCTGGATTCCCGGATTGCCGCAATACGAAACCGATCATTAAAGATATTGGTGTTACATGTCCAACTTGTCATACCGGGAAAATTGTCGAACGCAGAAGCAAAAAGGGGCGAGTTTTCTATGGTTGCGACCAGTATCCTACTTGTGATTTTGTCTCATGGGATAAACCAGTCAATAAGCCATGTCCTGTCTGCAGCTCGATGATGATCGAGAAAAGAAGCAAGAATGGCGTGAATATACAATGTACGCAATGTGATCATAAAGAAGAAGTTAATGACGATAATTCAGATGATATGAAAGATTAGAGGTGTCCCATTTTGCCAGAATATCCAAGAGTAACAGTCATCGGTGCAGGATTGGCTGGAAGTGAAGCCGCCTGGCAAATTGCCCGTCAGGGCGTGCCTGTTACTTTATACGAAATGCGTAATGTCCGTAAAACTCCAGCACATATAACAGATCAATTTGCAGAGCTAGTCTGTAGTAACTCACTACGTTCGAATGGCCTTACCAACGCTGTCGGAGTACTAAAAGAAGAAATGAGACGTATGGACTCGCTCATACTATCTTGTGCAGATGAGCACGCTGTACCGGCAGGAGGCGCATTAGCTGTTGACCGCGATGGGTTCTCTCAAGCAGTTACATCTACGCTCCGCAACCATCCGCTTATAGAGGTTCGCAATGAGGAAGTTCAAACCTTGCCTGAAGGCATAACAGTTGTTGCCTCAGGTCCATTAACATCACCTGATCTTTCTGCAGGCCTCAAAGAGCTAATGGGTGAGGAATATTTGTACTTTTATGATGCAGCAGCTCCGATCGTGGAGAAGGACTCCATTGATATGAATAAGGTGTACTTGGCTTCCCGTTATGACAAAGGAGAAGCAGCTTACCTTAACTGTCCTATGACAGAAGAAGAGTTCAATGTTTTCTAT
Source organism: Paenibacillus germinis (assembly GCF_013141785.1). Classification (NCBI taxonomy): domain Bacteria; kingdom Bacillati; phylum Bacillota; class Bacilli; order Caryophanales; family Paenibacillaceae; genus Paenibacillus; species Paenibacillus germinis. The sequence continues at coordinate 302,835 of NZ_WHOC01000019.1, read as the reverse complement.
GAAGCTTTAATAACTGCTGAAGTTGCTGAATTGAAGGAATTCGAGAAAGAAATTTATTTCGAAGGTTGCATGCCTTTAGAAGTTATGGCGAAACGCGGTAGACAAACGGTACTGTTTGGGCCAATGAAACCAGTAGGTTTAATAAATCCGCATACAGGTAAGATGCCGCATGCAGTCGTTCAACTCCGTCAGGATAATGCAGCGGGAACTTTGTATAACTTAGTCGGTTTCCAAACCCATTTAAAATGGGGAGAGCAGAAACGTGTATTATCCTTGATTCCAGGGTTAGAGCAAGCGGAGTTCGTACGCTATGGTGTTATGCATCGTAACACGTTTATCAACTCTCCGAAGCTTCTGGAACCTACTTATCAATTTAAACGTCGTGAAGATCTGTTTTTTGCAGGTCAAATGACGGGTGTAGAAGGATATGTGGAATCTGCTGCTTCTGGTCTGATAGCTGGAATGAATGCGGGGCGTTTAGCTAAAGGGCAGCCATGTTTGGTTGTTCCGGAGGAAACGACTCTGGGTAGCATGGCACAATACATCACGACAGCTGACTTTAAACATTTTCAGCCGATGAATGCTAATTTTGGTTTGCTTCCACAATTACCCGAACGAATTCGCAATAAAAAAGAAAAATACGAAAAGCTGGCTAATCGAGCTTTGGAGAGTATTCAGAATTTTAAGAAAACATATGCAGAGTAGGTTGTAATTGGACTCTTTGCTATGTTACTATAATTATGTTTTGTAGCATTTTTCATTCGTTTCCTCATACATTTACCTCTAGATGCGGTCATTTCTCGAATTGACCTCGCTAGAGGTTTATCTCATTTATGAGACCGAAACCAACGTATAGAGTAACTTTCATGGTGTATGATTCCATTTGAGAGGTGAGAAGAGATGGATCCTAATCAAGCTACGTTTCATGCGACAACAATCTTTGCGATTCGTCATCAAGGTAAGGGAGCTATTGCTGGAGATGGGCAAGTGACATTTGGCAACAGCATGATTATGAAAAGCACGGCCAAAAAAGTTCGGCGTTTACATAGAGGGAAGGTCATCGCTGGGTTTGCTGGTTCTGTTGCCGATGCGATTACACTTTTCGAGAAATTCGAAGGCAAGCTGGAGGAACACCATGGTAATTTACAGCGTGCTGCGGTAGAACTAACGAAGGACTGGCGTCAGGATCGTGTTCTGCGGAGGCTTGAAGCAATGATGATCGTGATGGATTCAACAGGTTTACTGCTGCTCTCGGGAAATGGTGAAGTTATTGAGCCTGATGACGGTATTTTGGCTATTGGCTCTGGTGGCAGCTTTGCACTAGCTGCAGGAAGAGCATTGCATCGCCATGCATCGTCGCTAAGTGCTAAGGAAATAGCCCACGCTGCCCTAACAACAGCAGCTGAAATATGTGTGTTTACGAATCATAATATTATTGTGGAAGAAATTGAATAGTTAACGATTGAAAAGTTAATGCTTACGATGTTAGTTTTGCTAAAGCAAAACTTTTAGGAGGGTACAAAATGGCAAACAGCTCCCTTACACCTAAACAAATTGTCCAAGAATTGGATCGATACATAGTAGGTCAGAAAAAAGCGAAGAAATCGGTTGCTATTGCGCTGCGAAACCGTTATCGGAGAAACCTCGTGGATGAGGCTATGCGGGATGAAATTGTTCCGAAGAATATACTCATGATCGGGCCTACCGGCGTTGGTAAGACTGAAATTGCACGCAGACTAGCTAAGTTGGTTGGCGCACCATTTATTAAGATAGAGGCCACCAAATTCACAGAAGTCGGCTATGTTGGTCGCGATGTGGAGTCAATGGTACGTGATCTGATCGAAACATCCGTGCGTATGGTAAAGGCTGAGCGGATGGAGAAGGTTAAAGACCGTGCTGAGAAGCTCGCTAACGAGCGTCTTGTTACTTTGCTGGCGCCAAGTCCTACGCGCGCCAAAACACAGCGTAACCCTCTTGAAATGCTGTTTGGAGGGCAAAACCAACCGGATCAAGAAGAAAGTGCTCCAGATCCTTCACTTGCCGCCAAAAGGGCTCAAATCGCAGAGCAATTGACTAATGGTAAATTAGAAAATGAAGTCGTAGAAATTGAGGTTGAAGACTCCTCACCATCGATGATGGATATGCTGGCTGGTCAAGGCAATGAACAAGCTGGTATGAATATGCAGGAGATGTTCGGCAATCTTCTCCCGAAAAAAATGAAGAAACGTAAGTTGCTTGTAAAGGAAGCTAGGAAAGTGCTAGCTCAAGAAGAAGCGCAAAGATTGATTGACATGGATGAAGTGATCCAGGAATCTGTTAACCGCGCCGAACAATCCGGTATTATTTTTATTGATGAAATCGATAAGATCGCTAGTAATAGCCGCGGCGGTAGCGGACCGGACATCTCTCGGGAAGGTGTTCAACGAGATATTTTGCCTATTGTAGAGGGTTCGACGGTTGTAACCAAATATGGTCCAGTGAAGACGGACTATGTCTTATTTATTGGTGCAGGTGCTTTCCATATAGCTAAGCCTTCTGATTTAATTCCAGAGCTTCAAGGAAGGTTCCCAATTCGAGTAGAATTAAGTAACTTGACCTTGGAAGACTTTGTTTCTATTTTAAAAGAACCCAAAAATGCATTAACAAAACAATATACAGCCTTGTTGCAAACGGAAGGTATAACGGTTGAGTTTGCGGACGAAGCTATTTATGAAATTGCTCGTATCGCGGTTGAAGTTAATCAGAATACGGAGAATATTGGTGCTCGGCGATTACACACTATTTTAGAAAAATTGCTGGAGGATTTATCCTTTGAAGCGCCTGAGATTACATTGGAGTCCATTGTCATTAACCCGGAATATGTCCGTGAGAAGCTTAGTGATATTGTTCAAAACAGAGATTTGAGTCAATATATCTTATAATAAAGAACTATCGCATGGTTATGTAAGTAGGAGGCAGTTAAATGAGTTTATTAAATAAAACAAGAAGGCTAAATCGCTTGCTGCAAAAAGAAGCTGGCAATGCAGTTAGCTTTATGGATATGGCCGAGGTTCTGCGTGATATTGTTATTGCGAATATCTACGTCGTTAGCCGCAAAGGCAAAATTTTAGGATATGCGGTAACGAATGATCCTGTTTCACCGGAAATGAATCAGACAATATTAATTGAACGCAGATTTCCGATGGAGTCCAACAATCTGCTCTTGAAGATTGAGGAAACATCATCAACAGCAGAACCTGACAGTCCGTATTTTTATTACACGGAGCAAATGAAAGATATGTTTCCATATACGCATACTACTTTAGTACCAATTATTGGTGGTGGCTCTCGTTTGGGAACGCTTATTTTAAGTCGTAGTGAAGGAACTTTCATTGATGATGACTTAGTTCTGGCTGAATATGGATCTACCGTTATCGCGATGGAAATATTAAGAGAACGTGCCGAAGAAATAGAAGAAGAAGCTAGAAGCAAAGCGGTCGTTCAAGTTGCGATTGGTTCCTTATCTTTCAGTGAAATGGAAGCCGTGGAACACATTTTTGAAGAATTGGACGGTAAGGAAGGTCTTTTGGTAGCGAGCAAAATTGCCGATCGGGTAGGCATTACTCGTTCAGTTATTGTTAATGCACTTCGCAAACTGGAAAGTGCCGGAGTTATTGAAACTCGCTCGCTTGGTATGAAGGGCACTTATATCCGTATTTTAAATGAGCAATTAATACAAAGTATCGAGCAATTAAAAACAAAATTGTAGATAAACACATAGAAAAGCCCTGTCTTGTAAAAGATAGGGCTTTTTTCTTATTGTAAGTTATCGTAATATCTTAGATGATAAGAAAGGTCAGGCGAATGTTTTACATATTTCTACAATAAGGACCATTTCAAATTATTTTATGAAAATAATGTCGAAATAAGAAGGAATCGATAAATACAATGTTGAAGTATATGTCAAATATTCTATAGTCGGGGGTATCGAAATGTCTTTGTTAGACAAACCAAGTTGGAACTTGATGGAGCGATCGCTTGATGCATCGACTCTAAGACAAAAGGTTGTAGCAAACAACGTAGCCAATGCGGATACACCCTTCTTTAAGCGTTCGGATGTCGTGTTCGAAGAACTTTTACAAGGTCAGATGAATTCATCAACACCTCCTATAGAAGGTTATCGGACAGACCCTAGGCATTTCATAATAGGGAAATCTACAAATCTGCCAAATTCAGAAATAAAAACAGATGAATCGACAGCGATTAACAACAATATGAATAATGTCGATATGGATTATGAAATGTCGTTAATGGCCAAAAACCAACTTAAATACAATGCAATGATTCAGCAAATGAACAGTGAATTCAAAAAAATGCGCACAGTCTTAGGAGGGAAGTAATAACCAATGAGGTTAACCAATGGATTTGACATCAGTTCATCGGCACTGACTGCTCAGCGATTAAGAATGGATGTTGTCTCTTCTAATATAGCGAATGCGGATACAACACGTGCTAAGTTCGTAGATGGGAAATGGGTTCCCTATACAAGGAAGTTAGTTGCTTTTGAAACGAAACCTCAGCCCAGCTTTGCGCAGTCGCTTAATTCGGCAATGGCTGATGGTACAGGTGAAGGTGTGCGGGTGAATAAGATTTTTGAAGATAAGTCACCTTTGAAGCAGGTCTATAACCCAACTCATCCAGATGCGGATGGGAATGGATTCGTTTACATGCCTAATGTCGATGTACTTAAAGAAATGGTCGATATGATTTCTGCTACTAGATCTTATGAAGCGAATGTAACCGCCCTTAATGCAAGTAAATCAATGATAACCAAAGCTTTGGAGATTGGTAGATAACCACTACAGGAGGTTGCATCATGATTGACAAAATAAGTTACAGTCCATTAAACATCATGAGTTCCATTCAACCAAAGGATAACTCCGGTGAAGGGGCTGCTGACCTTGGTAAAAGATTCGGTTCGTTCCTGAATGACGCAATGACAAACTTAAACACACAACAAAATCAAGTAGACAACTTGAATCAGAGTTTCATTAAAGGTGAGCTTTCCGATGTTCATCAACTGACAATAGCCTCTGAGAAAGCATCGCTAGGACTTGAGTTGACTGTACAAGTCAGAAATAAAGTTCTTGAAGCTTACCAAGAAATGATGAGAATGCAGCTGTGATTGACTTAGATGCTGCTAAATTTTGGTTCGATGAGGTGACAGAGTGAACGAGAACCTGCTCCAGTACTGGGAAAAGGTGAAGCAATATTGGAATCGTTATAGTAGAACTACGAAAATCACTTTTATAGCAACGGTAGTCCTACTGATTCTTACTGCGGCAATTATAAGTTTTAATTTATCAAAAACGGAGTATTCACTCGCTTTTACAGAATTGCAGCCAAGTGATGCTTCAGCCATTAAATCATATCTAGATACAGCAAAGATTCCGTATCATCTTAGTGCTGATGGTAAAAGTATCGAAGTACCAACAAGCGAAGTAGCAAATGTAAAGCTTGGTGTTGAGTCTCAAGGTTTAAATAAGAACGGCTCATTAGGCTTTGGTGCATTTAGTGACAGCAGCTCATTTGGTATTACAGACAACGAATTCAAAGTGAAATACTTGAACGCGATACAAGGCGAGCTTCAACAGTTGATTAATTCTAATCAAGCAATCGCTAGTTCTAAAGTTCTCATCTCACTTCCAGAAGAAGGACCTTTCTTACAGCAACAGCAAGAAAAAGCAACGGCATCTGTTGTCGTGCAAACCAAACAGGGCTATACATTAGATCAAGCAAAGGTTGATACGATTTATAATTTAGTATCGCACAGTGTTAAGAATCTCCCTCTAGAGAATATTACGATCTCAGACCAGTATGGACAGAGTCTTGTATCTTCGAAGGTAGGCGGAGCGTCATCCACGAGTTTAGTCACTAGTCAAGCGGATATTAATAACCAGTTCCGAAATGATTTGCAAAAGAATATCAATACGATGCTGGGTACGATGTTTGGCCGTGACAAAGTGAATGTAAGTGTATTCTCAACAATGAATTTTGATCAAAAGAAAAGTAAAGAGCAGCTTGTCAGCGCTCCGAATCAAGTGGATCAAAAAGGGTTGGAAATTTCACTGCAGGAAGCAAGTGAGTCGTATCAAAACAATGGGGCTGATACAGGTGGTGTACCAGGTACAGGGACTACAGATGTTCCAGGCTATCCGGGAGCGGCCAGCTCAGGCAAGTCTAACTCAGAGAAAAATAATAAGACTGTCAATTATGAAGTCAATCGAATTACTAACGATATTATCTCTACACCGTATGTGGTGAAAGATTTAAGTATTAATGTAGGGATTGAGCCTCCAGTTAAAGATGATCCGAACTCATTGACGGCTGAGACCAAGGCTGCGGTCCAAAGTGCACTTGTAAACATTGTAAGAACTGCTTTAGCTGATAACAAGGTTACATATACAGACGAAGATTTACAGAAAAAAGTTACAGTATTCGCACATTCATTCGCTAGACCAACGGACACTCTCGCTTCGAAAACGACAACATACTTAACTTATGCAGGTTTAGCTTTAGCGGCGCTTGCAATTGGATTAATTGCAGGGTTTGCAATTAGAAAACGTAGAAAAGCTGCGCAGCAACAATTGGAACAAGAAATGAATATTGCAGCAGGTAAGGCAGAGCTTCCGACGATTGATATCGAAAATGTTACTAATGACAATCAAGTACGCAAGCAGCTAGAAACTCTAGCCAAAAAGCGACCAGAAGACTTTGTCAATTTGCTTCGTACTTGGTTAGTAGACGAATAGAGGTGCACTTGTATGGCCAAAGCTGCTCTGCAAGGGTTAACCGGACGACAAAAGGCAGCCATTCTTTTGATCAGTTTAGGCCCTGAGGTGTCTGCTCAAATATTTAAACACTTGCGAGAAGAAGAAATTGAGCAGTTAACGCTAGAGATTGCAAATGTTAGAAAAGTAGATTCTTATGAAAAAGAAGCTATTTTATCTGAATTTCATCAGATTTGCTTAGCCCAAGAGTTTATTTCTCAAGGTGGTATTGCTTACGCCAAGGATATTTTGGAAAAAGCATTGGGATCACAAAAAGCGCTTGATATTATCAATCGTCTGACTGCAACTCTGCAAGTGAGACCTTTCGATTTTGCAAGAAAAGCAGATCCTGCTCAAATTCTTAACTTCATTCAAAATGAGAATTCTCAGACAATCGCTTTGGTATTGTCCTATTTGCAAGCAGATCAAGCATCGATCATCTTGTCGTCATTACCACAGGAAAAGCAAGCTGATGTTGCTAAGCGTATTGCACTAATGGATAGCACCTCACCTGAAGTCATTAGTCAGGTAGAACGCGTTCTTGAACAAAAGCTATCTTCAACTGTAACTCAGGATTACACAAATGCAGGTGGTATTGCTTCCATCGTTCAAATTCTGAATGGTGTCGATCGGGGTACAGAGCGTACCATTCTTGATTCCCTCGAAATTCAGGATCCGGAACTTGCGGAAGAAATTAAGAAGCGGATGTTTGTCTTCGAAGATATTGTCAATATCGACAATCGTTCCATTCAGCGAATTATTCGCGACATTGAGAATGCTGACTTACAGCTTGCCCTTAAAGTTGCAAGCGAAGAAGTTCGCGATGCATTATTCAAGAATATGTCCAAACGTATGGCGGATACCTTTAAGGAAGAAATGGAATTTATGGGACCCGTACGTTTACGTGATGTTGAAGAAGCTCAGACCCGAATTGTTGCAACGATTCGTCGTTTAGAAGAATCTGGTGAAATCATCATCGCACGTGGTGGAGGAGATGATATTATTGTCTAATGTCATTAAATCATTTGCTTACTTTCCGTTAGATGATAAGAAATTAGTAGAAACGATTTCACCTCTTGAATTATTACGCGCAGGTATGTTAACTGATGAAGCCAATCAATTGACTCCTGAGCAGCAGCAAGAACTGACAGAAGCCACAAGTATGAAGGAGCAGATCCTTCAAGACGCTGAGACTTTTGCCCATGAACAAATCGATCAGGCTATGCAAGAGTGTTCTGCACTTCGTGAACAAACGCATGCAGAAATCACGAGTTGGTGGGAGAGCCGCCGTGCTGAAGATGAAGAGCACATCGCGATATCCAGGCAATCAGGATTTGAAGAGGGATACGAACAAGGGATTGTTCAAGCCGAAGATAATCTCCGTCAAGAATACGGTGAGATGTTATCAGAAGCTCGATCCATTTTGGAACAAGCTTACAAGCTTAAGCAGCAAATCATTCAAGAATCAGAACCTTTCTTAATTGAACTTAGCACTTCCATCGCTGAAAAAGTAATTGGGCGTCAGTTAACTTTAAATCCAGAATGGGTAATTGATTTAATTCAGATGGTACTTTCACGTAGGCGAGAAAAAGGAATCATCGCGCTTTGCGTAGCGCCTTCACAGTTTGCGTATATCCAAGATGCACGCGAAGAGTTACTAACTTCTATTGATTCACAAGCAGAACTACAAATTATCCCGGACTCTACGGTACAAGACCGTGGCTGTGTGATACGTTCCTCATTTGGAAGCATTGATGCCAGAATTGATACTCAGTTAAAAGAGATTAAGTCGGCGCTAAGACAATTGGCAACTCAAAGTGAGGTATCTGAGTTATGAGCAGCAAGCTGCCAAATGCTGATAAATACAAGGAACATCTACATACAATTGATCCGATTCGTGTGAACGGTAAAGTGACGCAGGTGATAGGGCTGACAGTTGAGTCAGAAGGACCTGATGTGAGCATTGGCGATCTTTGCTACATATATCCGCACAAGTCTAACAAGCCGCTAAAGGCTGAGGTCGTTGGATTTCGCAGCAATAAAGTAGTCCTGATGCCGCTCGGTGATTTGGATGCAATAGGTCCTGGATGCGATGTCGTAGGTACCGGAAAGCCGCTTACTGTCCAAGTTGGCCATGAGCTGCTTGGAAAGGTATTAGATGGTTTGGGACAACCCTTAGATGGTTCATTCCTTCCTTCTAGAATGGCGCAATATTCAACGAATAATGTACCCGGTAACCCGCTAACACGTCCACGCGTTCTGAATCCAATTTCGGTTGGTGTTCGCTGTATTGATGGCTTATTAACAATTGGTAAGGGTCAGCGTGTCGGTATTTTCGCAGGTTCTGGTGTAGGTAAAAGTACATTGATGGGAATGATTGCCCGTAATACATCCGCAGATGTCAATGTCATTGCTCTTATTGGTGAGCGTGGCAGAGAGGTTCTAGACTTTATCGAAAGAGATTTAGGTCCTGAAGGACTTGCTAGATCCGTTGTTATTGTTGCAACATCTGATCAACCAGCTCTGATCCGAATCAAAGGCGCGATGATTGCAACTAGTATTGCCGAGTATTTTCGAGATCGCGGCTTAAATGTCATGATGATGATGGATTCAGTCACTCGTTTTGCTATGGCGCAGCGTGAAGTCGGACTTGCTGTTGGAGAACCTCCAGCCACACGTGGTTATACGCCTTCGGTTTTTGCCATGCTACCACGGCTTTTAGAGCGTTCAGGTACCGGGCCAAAGGGCTCCATTACCGCATTTTATACCGTGCTTGTAGATGGGGATGACATGAATGAGCCTATCGCTGATGCAGTGCGAGGTATTTTGGATGGACATATTGTCCTTAATCGCAGCATTGCTAATAAGGGTCATTACCCAGCCATCGATGTTTTATCCAGCGTAAGCCGAGTCATGAAAGAAATTGTTCCTACTGAACACATGGAAGCAGCTGATCAATTGAAGCGTCTTCTCTCTATATATAAAGATTCGGAAGATCTTATCAATATAGGGGCATACCAAAAAGGTTCTAACCCAAATATTGATATCGCTATGGATAATATCGAGGCAATATGGGATTTCACAAAGCAAAAAACCTCTGAGAAGTTGACGTTTGAAGAAGCTCAAGAACGTTTGATTCATGAATTTTATAAGGGATGAGGCTCCTGAATGAATTTTCGTTATTCTTTCCAGCAAATTGTCGATTTGAAAAACAATGAACGAACACAGGCAGAGTGGATACTGTCTGAGGCAATGGGGCAACTAAGGAACGAAGAAACGAGCTTGCATGGATTGTTTGAGCAAAAAGATAGCCTGCATAACGAAATGGCAAATGTATCTAGCGGTTCGGTATCCATATCCAAGATGCTGTTAATGCAAAACTACATGAATCATGTTGATCAACAGATCGCACGCAAGCATTTGGATGTGCAGCAAGCACAGCATGTCGTGTACAAAAAGCAGGAACATCTTTCGGAAAGAATGATTGATGAGAAAGTTTGGTCGAAGGCAAGAGAGAAGGCTTACAACCAATTTCAATCTTTTGTCGCCAAAAAAGAGCAAGAAGCTCTAGACGAAATGGCCACCAACCGTTTCAGACGACTAACGTATTGAAGAAGGTAAAGGAGGGAAGAGGAGATGGCCGATACAGGCATAGAGGGTGCATCTTATAGTGCACTGGAACGATTTCTGATATGGTTTGTCATCCCCTTTGTGTTTACGGCAGTTTTGCTTTTCGTACTCTTGTCAATATTTGATTATGATATCAAAAGCAGTATACAAAAGGCGCTGCACAATACACCGGTCATTGGGACAATCGTCCCTGCTCCCAAAGAAAAAGCAGTAGTGACTAGTGATGGTAAAGTACCGACTACTGAGCAAAGCATCAAGAATAAAGATGAAGAGATTACGAAGCTAAACACAAGAATTGCTGAACTTCAAACGGCTTTGCAGAAAGCTGATTCGACAACCGAACAGAAGGATCTTTCATTGAAAGATGCTCAGGCGAAGTTAACTGAACTGGAAGAGAAGCTGAAGAATAAGACGCAAACCGAAGAAGAATACAACAATCAAATTATTCAACTTGCGAGTATGTATTCTAAAATGAATCCAAGTAAAGCGGCCCCTATCATTGAAGCATTGACACCTAAAGAAATGGTACTAGTCTTTTCAATGATGAAAGCAGATAGCCGTGGAGCAATTCTTGAAAAAATGGATCCGACTAAAGCGGCTGAGGCATCTATTGGGGTTAAGGATGTTGTTCCAGCTCGCGATAAACAAATCGCTGCCTTGCAAGAGAGATTGGCAACGAATGGAGCAAAAGACTCGACCAAGGCTGCAACATCCGTAAGTAAAACAGATTTAGGGCAAACTTTTGCCAACATGACGCCAAAGAGTGCTTCAAATGTTTTACTGGAAATGAATAAATCTAATCCTGATAAAGTGTTAGCTATTCTCAGTGGGATGGATAACGCTTCTCGTTCTAAAGTAATGTCTTCTTTGTCAGACGCAAATAAAGAAATCGCAGCCTCAATTACAGCTAAACTTGTTCAGTAATGTCATTGATTTCACGGAGGGAGGTGAAAAAAATGGACGTACAAATGCCAACAGTACCTACTGGAAATACGGCTTCAACAGCAACAGGTAAAGCAAGTGCGACTGAAACGGCTACCAAAGATACTTCTTTTAATCAAGTATTAGATGGTCAAATTGTACAAGAGAGTGCTTCTGCTGATGTAAATGCTTCCGATCCAGCCCTTTCTCTGAACATGCTGCTTCAAATGCTTCAAAGCTTGGTAATGCCCCTTCAAGGTGCCGCTGTACAGCAGGTCGAACAAGGGACTGAAGATCAACCTCTACCAGAAATGCTTTTGGAGGCAATGAACAGTAATCCTGCGCTAGCTGAACAATTATTACAAGATCCCAATGTAAAAAAGTGGTTTGAAGATGCTGAGCAATTGTTAAGTACACTTAGCGATGCTCAATCTAACGCGGCTTTCGCACTACCGAATGGATTGAATCTTCAGCCTGCAGATACATTAAACTTACAGGCTCAGAATACTTTGCTTACACTGACAACTCTGACTAAACAGCAGCCTGACAATCCTATTTTGAAGTTTTTGAACGAGGATTTACTTAGCACGATTGGGCCTTTGCTTCCAGAACTGATGGCGACTCTGAAGGGACCATCATCAATAACTGCTGCAACAACGAATACGTCTAAGGCCATTGAAGGTTTGGTAGAAGGAAGTAAAAGTGATACCCCATCTGTTGACAGAGCTAGTCATGTTAAACAGACGAAAAAGTTTGGTGTTGAGCAGAAGATAGATGGATATTCATTTACACTTGTGCAACCAACAAAGTCAAAACTTGAGCTTTTAGCAATCAAGAATGTACTTCACGCACCAGTTATCGAGTCAACTACAACATCCGAAGAGTCATTAGTAGATCTAGTTGATTTGCCAACTGAAACCGCTACTGCAACGAATACCATTGTTACGATAGGTGATCTGCAGAAATCACAACAGGCCTCAATTGCAGTTGATAAAGTGCCAACAACAACGATTAATGCAGCGAATTTTACAGAAGAAATGACAGAGCATGTTTTGAAGAATATGAAGATTACGATGGCTGGCGGTTTTTCTGAAGCTAAACTATCTTTATTCCCTAAAAATCTCGGTCATATTGATGTAAGAATTTCGATGCAGGATGGACAACTGATTGCACAATTTGCAGCAGATTCCTTAGCTGGTAAACAGATGTTGGAAAGTCAGCTTCCACAGCTAAGACAAGCACTTCAAATACAAGGTTTGCAAGTTGAGAAGCTTGAGGTCACTCAAAATCAAAACATGCAATCCAGTATGTTCCAAGATCAACGTCAACAGCAAACATTTGGTCAATCTCAGCGTCAAAGTAAAAATGGATCAAGTAACTACGATGAAGAATCACTTGATTTTAATCAAGAAATAGAAAATGTAGCTCAAATACGAACTGCAGTTAATGGAAACTCCTTCGATGTTATTGCCTAATAAGCAATCAATGTGAAGTAGTTGGAGGTGAAAGTGTGGCTACAGCCCCGATTTCAGGTAATGTTGCCGATTTGATCAATGCCGGCAAAAATGCAAAAAGCAAAGATAAAGACAACAATACATTAGGCAAAGATGATTTCCTTAAAATCTTGATTACTCAACTTCAAAATCAAGACCCAACGCAACCTTTGCAAGATAAAGAGTTTATTGCACAAATGGCGCAATTCACATCCGTAGAGCAACTTACGAATATGGCCGGTGAAATGAAGCTAATGCGTCAATCTCTTGGTTTTGTTTCAGGATTGATTGGGAAATCGATCACATGGACGGATATCGACTCATCTGGAGCATCTGTCGAAAAGTCGGGTGTTATTGATTCCATTACATTCAAAGACGGAAATCAATACGCCAATGTGAAGGGAGAGGAAATTTCTCTTGACAAGCTCAAGAAAATTGAGAATGTTGGAGAAACCAAATGACAGAGAGAATATCCATAGGGCAGCTTTATCCTAATGCGGTTTCTCCTGCGTCTACGAGACGAACACCTGTACAGCAGCCGGCATCCAATTCCGGTATTCCAACTTTTCAGAAACTTCTTCAGGAGCAATTTGTTCGTTTCAGTCATCATGCAGAGGTTAGACTGAAAGAGAGAGACATTCAATTAAAGCCAGAGCAATTGGATAAGCTTAACAAAGCAATCGACAAGGCTGCTGCAAAAGGTGCTAAGGATGCGCTTATGATTCTGGGTGGCAATGCTTTAATTGTTAATGTTCCTAACCGAACTGTTGTGACGGCGCTTGATGGAAACGCAATGAATGAACATGTTTTTACGCAAATAGATAGTGCCATTATTATTTCTTAACCATCAGGCTCGACCGTGCAGGAAGCCTGGGGCTGTGGAGCGATTGAAGCAGCTCATTTTATTTTTAATCCGATTAGGAGGCATATTAGATGTTAAGATCTTTGTACTCAGGCGTTTCAGGTATGCGTGGTTTTCAAACGAAATTAGATGTTATCGGCAATAATATCGCAAACGTAAATACCATCGGATTCAAAGGCAGCCGTGTTATGTTCAAAGATATTCTTAGTCAAACCGTTGCTGGTGTTAGTGCTGCCGATGAGAACCGCGGTGGTGTCAATGCTCAGCAAGTAGGATTAGGTGTTAGTTTGGCTGCTATTGATACAATACATACGGCTGGAAGTGCAATGACAACGAATGTGACTACTGATTTACGTATAAACGGTGACGGATTCTTTGCTGTTGGGACAACGGAGCAGGTTGACGCGCCATACTTGACAAGATCAGGTAATTTTACTTTAGATGCTACCAGAAATCTTGTTAATGCTGAAGGACTTCATGTTATGGGTGCTGAAGGTGCTGGTCCGATAGTGCTTCCTGATGATATTGTTTCATTCTCAATAGCACAAAACGGAGATATTATTGGTGTTAACAATACAGGAGCAACGGTTACTACAGGTCAGAAAGTTGGCGTCGTTAAAGTAATTAACCCTTCTGGTCTTGAGAAAATTGGTGGGAATTTGTATCGCATGACAGCTAATGCGAACCCAGACCCAGCGACAATTGATGTTGGTGCACCAGGTAATCCAGAAACGGGAACAGGGACACTGATCTCAGGACAATTGGAAATGTCGAACGTTGACTTAACAGGTGAATTCACCGAAATGATTATTGCTCAACGTGGTTTCCAAGCGAATTCTCGGATTATCACGACTTCGGATGAAGTGCTACAAGAAGTCGTTAATCTTAAACGTTAATCTTAAGGTGATGTGAAAGAGGGGAGCTAGTCTCCCCTTATCCTGATACAGGAGGAGAAACATGATTTCTCTCACTCGTTTAAACGGTAAAGCCATTATCCTGAATGCCATACTGATCGAACTTATTGAAGAGACTCCAGACACTATGATCACGTTGACAACAGGTAAGAAAATCACAGTACTCGAAAAGGCAGAGGTTGTGGTAAGCTTAGTGCGGACCTACATGCAGGAGATTGGCTCAGTGCGAGCGACAATAAAGTCCAGGGATGCGGAGGGTTCGTAAGTGTTTAAGAACAAAATTTTCATACTCATTGTCTCCATTCTAATTGCAATTACTCTGATTTTGACGGCTGCCTTCGTATTGTGGAACTTTATGGAGAAAAATAATCAATCCAAAGACCCTGCGGTACAAGCTCAGGAAGCTGTTGCAAGCGTGAAGCCAACGAAAGCGCCATCGGCTGAGGCTGTAAAAGCAAACACTGCTATTATTAAAGATATTTTGACCAACTTATCTGGAAGTCAAAATTTCATTAAAATCAGCTTCGCTTTTGAGTTAGAGAACTCGAAGACTAAAACAGAATTTGACAGTTTACTAGAATCTGCTGTTAAAGGCACAATTGTACAAGCGTTAGGGGATTTGACAAAGGAACAAATTGAAGGTAGTAAAGGTTCAGATAGTTTAACTTCTACGTTAATGAACAAGCTTAACCCCTTGTTACATGAGGGTAAAATTAAGCAAATATGGATAACCGATAAAGTACTTCAATAACTCGCTTTTGATTTTGCTTAAAGGAGGTGACTCGAATGGTTGATGTTCTGTCGCAAAATGAGATCGATGCCTTGCTAGCTGCTTTGTCCTCAGGCGAAATGGATGCGGATGAACTTAAAAAAGAGGAAACGCAGAAGAAGGTAAGGGCCTATGACTTTAAGAGAGCAGTACGTTTCTCAAAGGATCATATTCGTAGCTTAACCCGGATTCATGAAAACTTTGCACGTTTTTTGACAACGTATTTTTCTGCTCAACTCCGTACGTTCGTACAGATTAGTGTTGTCCAGGTTGAACAACTGCCCTACGACGAATTTATTCGTTCGATCCCGAAAATGACCATTTTGAACATCTTTGAAGCGGAGCCTTTAGAGGGTCGAATGGTGCTTGAGGTTCATCCCAATGTCGCATTTGCTATGTTGGATCGTTTGTTAGGTGGTGCGGGTACGACCCCAACCAAAATTAATGCTTTAACTGAAATTGAAACGATTGTGATGGAACGTATTTTTAGCAGAGCATTCGATAGTTTACAAGAGGCATGGAAGACTGTCATTGATATTCAACCTCGTTTAGAGGCCCTTGAAACAAATCCGCAGTTCATGCAGATTGTTTCACCTAATGAAACTATTGCACTAATATCACTTAGTACCAAAATCGGTGATACAACAGGGATGATCAACTTGTGTATCCCTCACGTGGTCATCGAACCCATTATGCCTCGACTTTCTGTGCATCACTGGTTTGTCTCCCAGAAGAAGACGAGAGCACCTGAAGAAGTGGAAGCACTTCAATCGCGCTTGGAAAAAACCAAGCTGCCTCTCATTGCAGAATTGGGATCGTCCGAAATTTCAATACGTGATTTCCTTGGCTTAGTGCCTGGCGATGTAATCCCACTGCATAAATCCGTCGAAGATTCGCTTCAAGTCAAAGTGGGCGAGAAGCTGAAATATCTCGGAAGCCCCGGTACCTTAAAAGGGAAGATGGCTGTACAAATTACAGAAATCGTAAACGAAGGAGAAGAAGATTATGACGAATAACAGAGATTATTTGTCCCAGGAAGAGATCGATGCTTTGTTGAGACAGTCATCGGACGATAGTTCGGCCTCTTCTTATAATGGGCCTCCTAAAGTTGAAGACTACTTATCTCCCCTAGAACAGGATGCACTTGGTGAAATTGGTAATATCACTTTTGGTAGTGCGGCCACAGCGCTTTCGACATTGCTTGGAAAGAAAGTAGACATTACGACACCAAAGGTTTCAATTATTGGCAAAGAAGAATTGGAAGAGCAGTTTCCAAGACCTCATGTTGCCGTTCATGTGAATTATGTTGATGGTTTTGATGGTATTAATCTACTTGTCATTAAAACACGTGATGCCCAGGTCATTGCTGACTTAATGATGGGCGGGGATGGTACTGGCGGTGATGAAAATCTTAGTGAAATTCACATCAGCGCAGTACAAGAAGCCATGAATCAGATGATGGGATCTTCTGCTACGTCCATGTCTACTATCTTTAATCGATTTGTCAATATCTCTCCTCCAGGAATCGACATATTAAATTTGTCGAAAGGAGAAGGAAAACTACCCGACGAGGACGTATTTATAAAGATATCGTTCCGACTAGCCATTGGCGATCTTATTGATTCTAACATCATGCAATTATTACCTGTTCCATTCGCCAAAGAAATGGTATCGATTCTCATGGGTGGTGATTCTGACTCTTCAATGGAAGCTGCACCTGCGGCTCAAGCACCGGCTCCGTCATCAGTACCGTCACAAGTACCTGCACAGGAAGCTCATACACCGCCTCCAGCAGCTCCTAGTCCGATATACGAGCAGCCAATGTATCAACAACAGCAGCCTGTGTATGAACAACCGATGTATCAACAGCCACCAATGGGACAGCCGATGTATCCACCACAACAGCCTATGTACCCGCCACAGCAACCCATGTATCAGCCGCCTCCGGCAGCTTATGGTGGAATGCCGAATCGGAATGTAAATGTTCAACCCGTACAATTCGGAAATTTACAATCAGGTTCGTTGGGACAGGCTGATGATACAAATCTTAATTTACTACTGGATATACCTCTTAAGGTGACTGTAGAATTAGGCAGGACGCATAAGGTGATTAAAGACATCTTAGAACTTTCCCAGGGATCGATCATTGAATTGGATAAGCTGGCAGGTGAGCCTGTAGATATCTTAGTAAATAATAAGTTGATTGCCAAAGGTGAAGTTGTCGTCATTGATGAAAACTTTGGGGTCCGTGTTACAGACATTGTTAACCAGTGGGAACGAATTCAAAAGTTACAATAATTTAAATTTAGGGGGATTTTACTCATGGCTAACCGTATTCTAATTGTTGATGATGCTGCATTTATGAGAATGATGATTCGTGATATTTTATCTAAAAATGGTTATGAGGTTTGTGGAGAAGCGAATGATGGTGCTCAAGCCATCGAAAAATACAAGGAATTGAAACCTGATTTAATTACTATGGATATTACGATGCCTGAGATGGATGGTATTCAAGCATTGAAAGAAATCAAAAAAATTGAACCTACTGCAAAGGTCATTATGTGTTCCGCGATGGGGCAGCAAGCCATGGTTATTGATGCCATTCAAGCAGGGGCAAAAGACTTTATCGTGAAACCATTCCAAGCAGACCGTGTTATCGAAGCGATTAAAAAGACTCTAGGTTAAGCCGTCTACGTTCGGTTGAGTCTTACATAAACCGAAAGGGTTGTGACTATGAGAAGACTCCAATCGAAACGACTGATTACTGCAATTTTAAGTGTAGTCACAATGTTATATACCAAATCCATTAGTTTTGCTGAAACAGAGCCGGGACAAGGTCTTCCAACATCGGAATTTCCGACTACCGACTCATTTAATTCGTTTGGCATGATTGTTAAAGTCATTTTCTTTCTTATATTAATTATTCTCTTATTCTTTGTGCTTATGAAGTACATAGCTAAGAAAAATAAAGGTACTATGTTCGGGAACTCAATACGTTCTTTAGGTGGAGTTCCCCTCGGGCAAAATAAATCTATTCAGATTGTTGAAATTGGTCATTCGCTCTTCGTGGTTGGCGTCGGTGAGAACATTCAGTTGTTGGATAAGATCAATGACGCCGATGAAGTTGCGTATATCTCGGAATTGCTTACTTCTTCTCAGGATGATCGGGTGGGCTTTGGTGCAATAAGCAAATGGATAAGCAAACTTCCTGTTAGAAAGAAAGAGATCGAGGAAGAAGTAGAAATTACTTCATCCTTTCAACAAGTATTTCACGATAGGCTGCAGCGAGTATCTAACCGTAATAAAGATGCTCACGAATGGCTTTCTGATCAAAAACAAACAGATCGGTTGAATGATGAATGAAAAGAAATAAATTAGTTCTTACGCTTCTGATTGTCATGATTTCAGTGTTCCTCTTATCACTGACAGCTTCTGCTGCTGAAACAGTTCCAACCAATCCGATACCTGGGTTAAATGTGAATATTGGGACTAGTGGCACTGCCGGTGGATCTTCTAACACAGTTACGTTATTGCTCTTATTAACCGTATTAAGTCTTGCACCATCTTTTCTTATTTTAATGACTAGTTTCACAAGAATTGTCATCGTGCTTGGATTCGTTCGTACATCACTTGGAACCCAGCAGATGCCGCCTAATCAGGTTTTAATCGGACTAGCTCTGTTTTTAACCTTTTTTATTATGTCTCCTACTTTGGGAGAGGTTAATCAGACAGCGCTGCAGCCTTATCTGAAGGGTGAAATTAATCAGACCCAGGCTTTTGAGAAAGCATCCTTACCAATGAAGAAGTTTATGTTCAAGCATACACGTCAGAAAGATCTAAAGTTGTTCTTAGACTACACCAAAGCTAAAGCACCTACAGGCGTAGAAGATATACCGATTACTTCATTAGTTCCGGCATACGCAATAAGTGAACTGAAATCAGCTTTCCAGATGGGGTTCATGATTTTCATCCCGTTTCTGGTTATAGATATGGTTGTATCCAGTACCTTAATGGCAATGGGAATGATGATGTTACCGCCTGTTATGATTTCACTCCCTTTTAAAATTCTACTTTTCATACTTGTAGATGGTTGGTATCTTGTGGTGAGATCATTACTCCTAAGCTATGGTTGAGGATCAAGATATCGGAGGTTTCTAAATGGGATCGGAATTTGTAATACGGATTGCTGGTGAGGCTGTTTATACCGTGCTTAAAGCAAGTGCGCCCATGCTTATTATTGGGCTTGTCGTTGGTCTGATCATAAGTATTTTTCAAGCTACAACGCAGATTCAAGAACAAACACTAGCGTTTGTTCCCAAAATCGTTGCGGTTCTGCTGTCTATTTTAATATTTGGACCTTGGATCATGAATACACTGGTTGACTTTACCTTTAATTTACTCAACAACCTTTACAAATTCGTTGGATAGGTTGTGAGCGATATGACATACTTTTTCCAAGTTATCCCTATCTTTCTGCTTATTTTTTGTCGAATTACATCGTTCTTTGTCGTAGTCCCCATTCTTTCTTCAAGAAATGTTCCGATGATGTTCAAAATCGGTCTATCAGTATTCATCTCGTTAATCATTTTTGCGACTATGGGGTTGGATAAACCCATTCCCATGGATGGTGAATACATTCTATTGATTATTCGTGAAATGCTTGTTGGCGTTTTACTTGGTTTTCTCGCCTATATCTTTTTTACGGTTGTCCAGACAGCCGGCTCTTTTATGGATATGCAAATCGGCTTCAGTATGGCGAGTGTGATTGATCCTCTAACGGGGGCCTCAACCCCAATGTTAGGTAACCTTAAATACATGGTCGCCGTGCTGCTTTTTCTTTCTTTTGATGGACACCATTTTTTGATCAGAGCAATTATTGACAGTTACCGCTGGATACCACTGGACAATCAACTGTTCTCACGCATCTATGATGGACAAATTTCGAATTTCTTATTTCAATCGCTATCTAAAATGTTTTATCTCTCGTTTCAACTCGCTGCTCCTATCATAGCAGCCCTTTTTTTGACAGATTTAGGACTAGGGCTCTTAACGAGAGTGGCTCCGCAATTCAATATTTTTGTTATTGGCGCACCTTTGAAAATGATTCTTGGTTTTTTCCTGCTTGTCATTCTTTTCCCTGAATTAATATCACAATTTCAACATTTATTTGCAACAATTTTTGATTACATGGAGAAGTTGCTTCAACTGATTAGCGGCACACAGCAACCATCACCTAAGTAGGAGGTAAGCCGTGTCCCAAACATTTCGATTGAAGCTCGATTTACAATGGTTTGCTGGGGAAAAGACGGAACCTGCGACAGCAAAGAAAAGGCAAGATGCTCGTAAAAAGGGTCAAGTTGCGAAGAGTATGGATTTACCTGCGGCATTTATATTACTCTTTTCATTTCTATCATTCCTCATGTTCGGTGGTTATATGAAAGAGAAGTTGGTAAACATCTTTCGCAACGTCTATGAGAATCAACTGACTATAGACATTACAGCCGCAAACGTTCAGGTATTATTCGTAGATTTAGTCCAACAAGGGTTAATCATTTTAGCTCCTATTTTCATCCTTGTAGTTTTAGTAGCCTTTATTGGAAATTATGCACAAATTGGCTTTATGTTCATTGGCGACCCCCTGATGATGAAGTTTAACAAGATCAATCCGATCGAGGGTTTCAAACGAATTTTTTCACTGCGAACCGTCATGGATTTTCTTAAATCGACAATGAAGATGTTAATTATCGGTTATGTCGTGTATACGACATTAATGGGGGAAAAAGCTAAACTGCTAGGTCTTGGTCATGCTCCTCTGGAGAGTACATTTTCATTTATTGCCTCAGTCACGTTAAAACTAGGGATCAAAATTGGAGCGATTTTAATTGTCCTTGCCATTTTTGATTTCATATATCAAAAGTATGAGTACGAGAAAAGTCTCAAAATGTCCAAACAGGATATTAAGGATGAGTATAAGAAGAGTGAAGGGGATCCACTTATCAAAGGAAAGATCCGTGCGAAGCAGCGTCAGATGGCCATGCAGCGCATGATGCAAGAAGTCCCAAAAGCAGATGTTATTATTACCAATCCAACCCACTTTGCGGTTGCTTTGAAATATGATTCGAACAATATGCAAGCCCCGACAGTTATTGCTAAGGGAGCGGATTATGTTGCTCTAAAGATTAAAGAAGTTGCGAAGAAAAACGGTATTATGACGATGGAAAATAAACCGCTTGCTCGAGCGATCTTTGCACAGGTGGAAATTGGTGACTCTATTCCCGCTGAGCTGTTCCAGGCTGTCGCAGAAGTATTGGCTTATGTATATAAAGTGAAGGGCAAAACGAACTAATGAGGAGGGAGGTACAATCAGATGAAGATCAAGGATTTATTGGTTCTTATAGGCATTATCGGTATTGTATTAATGATGATTGTACCGGTTCCAATCCCTTTGCTGGATTTTCTTTTAATTATTAATATATCGATTGCCTTAATGATTATTTTGGTTGCAATGAATACAAAAGAAGCACTTCAGTTCTCAATCTTCCCTTCTTTACTCCTGATTACGACATTGTTTCGGTTGGCGTTAAACGTCTCAACCACGCGGAACATTTTGTCGCATGCAGAAGCAGGCGACGTGGTCAGAACTTTTGGTTCTTTCGTTGCTCAAGGCAATATCGTCGTGGGATTCGTCGTGTTTCTCATCCTTGTCTTGGTACAATTCATCGTAATTACCAAAGGTTCTGAGCGCGTTGCCGAGGTTGCAGCGAGATTTACACTCGATGCGATGCCAGGAAAACAAATGAGTATTGACGCAGATTTGAATGCAGGTTTAATCAACGAGGTGCAAGCTCGTGAGCGTAGACAAAAGATTGAACGAGAAGCTGATTTCTATGGAGCAATGGATGGTGCGAGTAAATTCGTAAAAGGGGATGCCATCGCCGGCATTATCATTCTCGTCATCAATTTGATAGGTGGCTTCATTATTGGGATGACCATGAAAGGGATGCCTTTTTCTCAGGCACTTGAAACATTCTCGATATTAACCATTGGTGATGGACTCGTCAGCCAAATTCCAGCCCTGTTGATTTCAACGGCTGCTGGTATTATCGTAACACGAGCATCATCTGAAGGTAATTTAGGCCACGATATTACGAAACAATTAACAGCACAACCTAAGCTTCTTTATATTGTTGCTGGGACTCTTATGGTGCTTGGCATATTCACTCCAATTCATTGGTTTACTACATTCCCGATTGCCGGATTGCTAATTTTCGCAGCATTTAGAATGCAAAAGAATCTAGAGCGCGAAGCGATAAAAGAAGAACAATTGGTGGAGGAGCAGCAAATTGAGGAAGTGCGGAGTCCTGAAAGTGTCATTTCCTTGCTACAAGTCGATCCCATTGAGTTTGAGTTTGGTTATGGTTTAATACCTCTTGCTGATACTCAACAAGGCGGAGATTTACTAGATCGGATTATCTTGATTCGCCGACAGTGTGCGCTTGAGCTTGGGGTTGTCGTACCCGTTATTCGCATCCGTGACAATATTCAACTACGGCCGAATGAGTATATCATCAAAATAAAAGGCAATACGGTTGCACGCGGCGAACTACTTCTTAATCACTACCTAGCCATGAGTCCTGGTATTGATGATGATTCAATAGCAGGTATAGAAACGACCGAGCCTGCCTTTGGATTGCCTGCTATATGGATAGATGAAGTGACCAAAGAAAGAGCAGAGCTATCTGGTTACACTGTCGTTGATCCTCCTTCCGTAGTGGCTACGCATTTAACCGAAATTATTAAGAAACATACACATGAACTTCTGGGTCGTCAAGAAACCAAAGCACTTATTGAGAATGTTCGCGAGTCTTATCCAGCACTTGTTGATGATCTTATTCCTTCCGTATTGTCCGTTGGGGACGTTCAGAAGGTGTTGGCAAAGTTACTGCGCGAGAAAATTTCTGTACGTGATTTGGTAACGATTTTGGAAACTCTGGCGGATTATGGCACTTATACAAAGGATCCTGAAATACTGACTGAATA
Organism: Paenibacillus germinis; assembly: GCF_013141785.1. NCBI lineage: Bacteria > Bacillati > Bacillota > Bacilli > Caryophanales > Paenibacillaceae > Paenibacillus > Paenibacillus germinis. The sequence continues at coordinate 279,397 of NZ_WHOC01000019.1, read as the reverse complement.
CGTTAGACAATCATTATCGAGACAAATCACTCAACAGTTTACATCTCTAGGTGATTCCTTAAAAGTGATTACGGTTGGTCCTTCTGTGGAAAAGAAAATTGCCGATTCTGTTCAGCAATCAGATCAAGGAAGTTACTTAGCACTTGACCCTTCCTCTTCACAAATCATTTATCATCGCGTCAGCGAGCAAGTGACTAAATTGATTCAATCCGGACAACAGCCTGTTATTTTAACCTCACCAACGATTCGGATGTATTTAAGACAATTGCTTGAGAGAACTTTGCAAGATATACCTGTATTATCCTACAGCGAATTAGAGCCTAGCGTTGAAATTCAGAGTATGGGGGTAGTCAATTTATGAGAGTAAAAAGATATGTTGTCGATTCCATGCCGGACGCTTTGCAAAAAATTCGCACGGATTTAGGCAAGGATGCGGTAATCCTCAATACCAAGGAAATTCGCACAGGTGGTTTTCTTGGTCTATTCGGTAAAAAAAAGATTGAAGTTATCGCTGCAATTGATGGAGCAAACACGAATTCAGGGGGGGCCGCTCAGCGGTTTGCGCCTCAGCCTCAACAACAGAAAGTCATGGGTCAAGATCAACCTGCAAGAGCCCAAACGCATCTTTCAGATTTCCCTGAAGTCCCAGACGTGATCGCTCCCATTTCAGCTAAAAAAGTACCAGTTGCCGTTAGCGCAGGCGTTGAGACGCAGCAAGCATATACATCACAGCAGTCTTACTCACCTGTTTCGGTAAATGCACCTAATAGAGTCAGTCTCAAAGATGAGCACCTCCTAGAGGAGCTCAAACAAATGAAGGAAATGATGAGAAAGCTTACTCACGCATCCGACGTGTCGAGTCTCCCTGAACCTTTACAGAAGATTGAACAACGATTATTTGACCAAGAAGTAGATCCTACGTTAGTTCGTCAAATTATGGATGAAGTAGTGGCCGATTTTCAGCTTGCAGATGAGCCTGTATCGGATGAGTCAGCTCTTCAAGTTGTGCGATCCAAGCTGGGGCAGGTACTACAGTCCAATCGCAGCAAACAAATTTCACCACAAACACGCGTGGTACATTTCGTAGGTCCAACAGGAGTTGGAAAAACGACAACCATAGCAAAATTAGCAGCGGAGCAAGTGTTGAAGTATCAACGTAAGGTTGGTTTTATTACTTCGGACACATATAGAATTGCAGCAATTGAGCAGTTGAAAACATATGGAACCATCTTGAATGTACCCCTTGAAGTTGTTTTCTCACCGCAAGATTTAGCGAAAGCATTTCATAATCTAGAAGAATGTGACGTTATTTTCATGGATACGGCTGGACGAAATTTTCGGAATGAAATGTATGTTTCGGAGCTTAACTCTTTGCTTAAGACACAAGGAAATAGTGAGACCATTCTGGTTCTGAGCTTAACAACAAAGTACCGTGACATGAGAGCGATCACGAACAATTTTAATAAATTTAAGCTAGACAAAGTATTATTCACCAAGATGGATGAAACAGATTCCTACGGTGCTATTGTAAATGTTGTTCACGAGTTCTCACTGCAGCTTTCGTATGTTACGAACGGTCAAAGCGTACCTGATGATATTACGGAAATGAATGAGTGGCAAATCATCGATTTGTTATTGGAGGAACCTAGAGCATGAAGGATCAAGCAGAAGGGTTGCGGAACCTGGTACAGATACAGAATGACAGAGGCACAAAAGCAACCAGGATTATTACCGTGACTAGCGGAAAGGGAGGCGTAGGTAAATCAAATTTTACGCTAAACTTTGCTTTAACGCTTCAGTCCCAAGGTTATAAGGTTCTTGTTTTTGATGCAGACATTGGGCTTGCCAACATTGATGTGCTGATGGGGATTTCCTCCAAATACAATTTGTATCACTTGTTGAAAAAGGAAAAAACGATCTGGGAAATTATCCAGAAAGGCTATAATGATTTAGATTTTATTGCTGGTGGATCTGGATTTAACGATTTACTTCGCTTAACCGATGAAGAACTGAACTACTTTGCCGAGCAAGTCATGCAGCTCAACGGGTATGTTGATTTTATCATTTTTGACACTGGGGCCGGATTGTCCAAAGAAACGTTGAAATTTATCCTTGCCGCCGAAGAAGCGTTTGTTGTCACAACGCCTGAGCCTACGTCCATAACGGATGCTTATGCCATTATAAAAATGGTTAACTCAATGGGACATGACGTTTCTTTTAAACTAGTTATCAACCGAGTAACCGATGCAAAAGAAGGCAAGCACACGGCCGATAAAATTTCTTTAGTAGCTAAACAATTTCTGGATATCCATATCCCTACCTTAGGATTCGTTGACGATGATGCGGCTGTATCTAAGGCGGTTAAAAAACAGATACCTTTTACTGTTGCTTTTCCGAATTCAGCAGCATCACGAAGTCTTCAATTATTAGTCGATAATTATTTGAATGGTTATCGAGTAATTGACACACCAACATCCGGTGTCAAGGGTTTTTTAAATAAAATGATGAAACTTTTAAAATAGGATTTTCGCAAATCGTGTCGAATATGCTCATAAGAGGGAGGGAAGCAGCTTGGCACCATATAACATTCTTGTCGTAGACGACTCCGTCTTTATGCGAAAAATTATAAGCGATTTGATTTCAGATAATCCTCAGTACAAAGTCATAGGAACAGCAAAAAATGGTCAAGAAGCTATTGAACAAGTGAAGCTATTACGCCCCGATGCCGTTACGATGGATGTGGAAATGCCAATAATGAACGGTTTGGATGCTTTACAGCGAATCATGGCAGAACAACCTACGCCCATCATTATGTTAAGCTCCTTAACCCAGGAGGGCGCTTCTGAAACGATTAAAGCACTCGAGTGGGGAGCTGTCGACTTTATTCGAAAGCCGTCAGGCTCCATATCCCTTGACCTGTATAAAGTTAAACAACTTCTACATGAGAAGCTGCATATGGCAGTTCGAACGAGGTTAAGACCGGTACCGCAGCAGCCTGTGTCTCCGCGGGTTACTCAACCGTTAATACCCAAAAGTAACGCCAGTTTGATGAAAGCACCCGATACTAAACTTGCAGTAAAGACTGGTTCAACGTATTTCGATCATCTAGTAGCCATAGGTACTTCTACAGGAGGGCCTCGTGCCTTACATCAGGTGATCTCTCATATTCCTGCAGGTTTTCCTGCGCCGATCTTAATTGTTCAACATATGCCACCTAATTTCACCAAATCATTAGCCCAACGTCTGAATGACATTTCTCAGATACAGGTAGTCGAGGCTGCGGAAGGGGATGTGCTCCAAACGGCAACAGCTTATGTAGCACCGGGAGGATGGCATATGGTCATCTACAAAGATACGGACAAAACGCACAAAATTCGCTTGAACAAGGAAGAACCTCGTTCTGGCCACCGCCCCTCAGTGGATGTCATGTTTGAGTCCTTGCTTGGTATGAGTGAGTTGAAGCGGCACATCGTCCTGATGACAGGCATGGGCAGCGATGGAGCTAAAGGCATGCTCTCATTAAAGCAATCTGGTGTATCAACAACCATTGCAGAGTGCGAAGAAACCTGTGTCGTATACGGTATGCCTAGAGCTGCTGTAGAGATCCAAGCTGCGATGCATGTATTGCCACTGCAGGATATTGCAACTCGATTAGCTCAATGCGTACTTAATTAAATGAAATTTAGCAAGCAGGTTACATAATGATTCTAATGGAGGTGTGTGGTTTTGGAACTTAGTCAATATTTATCCATGTTTATCGATGAATCGAAAGAGCATTTGCAATCTTTGAATGAGAACTTACTGAATTTAGAAAGCAATCCTCAGGATATTAGTATTGTTCATAACATTTTCCGCTCTGCTCATACGTTGAAAGGGATGTCCGCAACAATGGGCTTCGAGGATATCGCTGCCCTAACGCACGAGATGGAAAATGTGTTGGATTTGGTACGTAACAGCAAAATTGAAATGAACCCATTCATTTTTGACTGCATTTTCAAAAGTCTTGATTCATTGGAATCCATGGTCGAAGATATTATTCAAGGTGGTACTGGGAAAGCGGATGTTTCACCAATCGTCGTTTCTCTTCGTTCCATCGTGACAGGTGACTATAAAACCGCACAAGCTCCAGCATTGACAACTGCGAAGGAACCAGCAAAAGGGATCGAAGTTGATGAGTTTCAATTTTCTATTCTTCAACAATCGATTGACTCGGGATTCCTTGTATTCTATATCGAAGTAAGTGTGAATGAGAATTGTGTACTTAAGGCAGCAAGGGCATATATGGTATTCGATGCACTGGAGAGAATGGGTGAAATCGTAAAAGCGACGCCATCCGTACAAGAAATCGAACAAGAGAAATTTGATCGTTCTTTCTCACTTTATTTTATTTCTAAGGTTGATCAAGTAACGTTAGAAAGAGAAATTTTGAACGTTTCCGAGATACAATCTGCAGTTATTATCACAGTTGATTCAGAATCACTTGCCGAATTATCCCGTCCAAGAAATGAAGTTGAGGCGGCAAGACAAGAAATAGCTGCAGCGGTAGCAGAAGCGATCACACCAGCTGTATCTGTTGAACCCATACATAATGCTGAGCCAGTTACAGCTGTTGCTAAACCAGCGGCCGGTGGGGCTCCTGTTGCAAGTCGTACAATTCGTGTTGATATTGAACGCTTAGATGCACTCATGAATCTGTTCAGCGAACTATTAATTGATCGCGTAAGATTAGAACAACTCGCTAGCGAGGTTAAACGTAATGATCTGACTGAAACAGTTGAACATATGTCTAGGGTCAGTAGCGATTTGCAAAATATCGTATTGAAGCTCCGGATGGTTCCTGTGGATTCTGTATTCAATCGCTTCCCACGGATGATAAGAGACTTGGCTAAATCGCTAGATAAGAAAGTAGATTTAGTCATCACAGGTGCAGAAACGGAATTAGATCGAACCGTAATTGATGAAATCGGTGACCCACTTGTCCATTTACTTCGTAATGCTGTGGATCATGGTATTGAGTCAATCAGCGATCGATTGGCTGCTGGCAAAAATGAGCAAGGTACCATTCAGCTGCGTGCTTTCCATAGTGGAAATCATGTCTTTATAGAAATTGAAGAAGATGGTAAAGGGATTTATAGAGAAAAAGTATTGAAAACTGCACTCAAGAATGGCCTTGTAACAGCAGAACAAGCAGCGAAGTTAAGTGATTTGGAAGTATACAACTTGTTGTTCGCATCTGGTTTTAGTACGGCTGAGAAAATTTCTGATATTTCTGGACGTGGCGTTGGGCTTGACGTTGTGAAGACGAAGATTCAAATGTTGGGTGGACATGTTCAAGTTGATTCCAAACCAGGCTTTGGAAGTAAGTTCTCTGTCCAATTACCATTGACGCTATCTATTATTTCTGCCATGCTTGTGCGTCTTGGCAGCGAAAAATATGCGATACCGTTGTCGTCCATTGTTGAAACTTCAGCTATTCAGAAGAATCAGATTCGTAACATTCATGGAAACAAAATGGTGGAGTATCGTAATACGGTTATTCCTCTTGTATCGCTCAGTACATTGTTTAATGTACCAGATTTCAATGAGGATCTTGAGGAAGAGACTGAGATAGTTGTTGTGCGCAAAGGGGACAAACAGGTTGCCTTGATGGTAGACGAATTTATTGGTCAGCAAGAAATCGTTCTCAAAACATTAGGTAAATATTTATCCGGACTATTTGCAATATCCGGTGCAACGATTCTAGGAGATGGACAAGTCGCATTGATCATTGATCCGAATGCATTGATTAAATAATTACATACTTTTAAGGAGGGTTTCACAATGGGAGAAGAGAAAAAGGTAATCGTCTTCGCACTTGGAACGGAAGAGTACGGCGTGGAAGTTGAGAAAGTTAGAACGATCGAAAGAATGCAGCCAATGACGCGCGTACCTAAAGCGCCGGCATTTATTAAAGGCGTTATTAATCTTCGCGGTGTTGTTATTCCTATTATTGATCTTCGTTCAAGATTCGGACTTGAAGAGCAAGTTAACTCAGATGCTACTCGTATTATCATCGTATCTGCCGGTGACTTTGAAGTTGGTCTTATCGTAGATTCAGCGAATGATGTTATTGATCTGGACACAGATAATATTGATAATCCACCAGAAATTGTGGGCGGTATCAAAGCCAAGTATCTGGACGGTATCGCACGTGTCGGCGAACAAAGATTGCTTGTTTTACTGAATTTAGAGCAAGTCTTGGATCGCGATGAACTTCAACAGCTAGAAAGAGTAGAGGAATAGCTTGTGGATGTGTTTAGTCGTTTAGAGGATTTTCAAATGGACGTTCTCAAGGAAGTAGGTAACATAGGTGCGGGGCACGCTGCTACCGCACTATCTACCTTGCTTGATAAGCCGATTGATATGCTTGTTCCAAAGGTTAGAATGCTTCCTTTCGAAGAAATCTGCGAAAGTGTTGGCGGAGCGGAGACGGTAGTTCTTGCTATCTTCTTGCGTGTGGATGGAGACGCGCCTGGAAATATGTTTTTTATTCTTGATTTAGATGCCGCTAAAAATATGCTAAGGGATTTGATAGGGTTACATATCGAAGATCAAGAAGAGTATTCAGAACTGGAATTATCTGCATTAAATGAAATCGGGAATATTCTAGCCGGTTCGTATTTATCCTCTCTTGCTGATTTTACGAACTTGAATATGCAGCCTACTGTCCCTGCATTAGCAATTGACATGGCCGGTGCTATTCTAAGCTATGGATTATTGCAATTTGGTCAGATGGGAGATCAAGCACTTCTCATTGATACCAAATTTATGGAAGGGGAAAATGAAGTACAAGGACATTTCTTCTTAATTCCTGATCCGGAATCGTTTGGCAAAATATTTTCGGCATTAGGGGTAGAGTCTCCATGACGTTAGATAATTTAATTAAAGTAGGAATGGCTGACCTGAATGTTGCTCATCAGGCAGGTGTATTGAAGACAACAGGGCTGGGTTCGTGTGTGGGTGTAACATTATATGATAGTCGCGTAAAAGTGGCAGGTATGGCTCATGTGATGCTGCCTTCCTCCGAGATAGCTCGTGAAGGCTCGCTGAACATTGCTAAATACGCGGACACGGCTATTCCTGAGTTAATTTCCAGAATGGAAAAGCTAGGAGCTGCTGTGAATAGGCTAGAAGCTAAGCTTGCTGGCGGTGCTCAAATGTTTGCATTTGCTGGAAATAATGATACGATGAGAATTGGTCCAAGAAATGTAGAATCTTGTAAGGAAATGTTGAATAAATACAAAATTCCGATTCGTGCTGAGGATACTGGGGCTAATTACGGTCGAACGATAGAATTCCATAGTGAAACCGGCATCCTGTTTATTCGAAGTGTCCAATTAGGAGTAAAGGAAATTTGATGATGATTGGAACCATTCGAATTAATGTCATCGTAGCATCATTGGCGGGCTTATTTACATTTGCCTTATCGATCGGCAATAATTTATTACTTTCTACTTGTCTTAAAAGTACATACAGCTTTCTTATTTTATTCGTTCTGACATTTGGTTTTAGATGGGTGTTGGGTGTAATGATAGGAGCTGAACATTCTGCAGGCGGAGCATCTTATGCGAATCACACGACAGAATCGTCCGTTGGTCAATCATTGGATTTGACTACACCAGATGAGGATGAGGAAACACGTGAGCTGATGAAGGCTAACCTGGGCAGTAATAACTCTTTACTATCTAACGAAGCGCAATTTTCACCACTGAATCCACCTAAGCTAGTCACCAAGAATAATTTGGACCCTGAACAACTGGCGGGTGCCTTAAGGCGAATGTCTGAAGACTAAGGATGGTGAAACATAAATCATGATCGAACAAAAGCAATCACAACTAGTCAATATCGATTTATGGAAGCAATGGAAGGAGCAGGGCTGGGTTCCCGCTAAGCAGTCGCTTATCGAGAGTTACCTGCCCTTAGTTGATTATGTTTCCGGACGTATGGCAATAGGACTTCCCAAAAGTGTTTCGAGAGAGGATCTATCGAGCTTTGGTGTGATGGGCCTTATCGATGCTGTGGAGAAATTTGACTATTCACGCGGACTACAATTCGAAACTTATGCTTCTTGGAGAATTCGTGGTTCTATTATTGATGGACTTCGACAAGGGGATTGGGTACCTCGCTCTGTGAGAGAAAAAGCCAAGAAGGTCGAAGATGCTTACCAGAAGCTAGAGCAGCAGTATCTACGTTCCGTTACGGATGCAGAGATCAGCAACTATTTGCAAATTAGTGAGCAAGATTTTCAGCAGATGCTTCAGGATATTTCGATTACAACCGTTTGTTCGATTGATGATCCCATCCGAGAGGAAGATTCGGAAACGCGTCTCTCATTACTTGTTGACGAAAAGGCCAAGAACCCGGAGTTTCAAGTAAATGAGTTTTATTTGAAGGAGTCTTTGGCGAAGGCTATTGAAAGATTAACGGATAAAGAGAGAACGGTTGTCTCGTTATTCTATTTCGAAGAGCTCTCCTTAAGTGAAATTGCTGAGGTTATGTGTTTATCTCCTTCTCGTATTTCACAATTACATTCGAAAGCAATTCTTCGGCTTAAAGGTGTACTTGGTCGATTTAAGACGCAATTATTTCAAGATACTTAACATACAATCAGAAGGAAATGAAAGGTGGTTTGTCTATGCTTGAGAGGAACATGCCTTTGGATTTTTACATTAGTATTTCCATCTCGGATGACAAATTAACAGCTTATTTGTTAATTAACAATGCTGATAACGACTTTCAAGTAACCGCAGGACAATTGGAAGAGTTAGTTCAAACGAATCACATCGTTCACGGTTTAAATCGACCTTTACTTGCTCAAATAGCTGCAAATCCGAAACCTTTTTATCATCAAAAAGTAGCGATTGCAACGGGGACGAAGGCAATAGAAGGCCAGAGCGGCTATATTAAATTTATTTTTGATTTTGATGAAGATGAAAAGAAACCGCTAGAGCTGGATGACGGCAGGGTAAATTATAAAGAAGTTGTATCTCTTCATAATGTAAGAAAAGGACAGCTTATCGGACAACGTTTTCTGGCAACGGAAGGCACACCGGGAAGAGCCGTTACAGGTGAGACCCTTTTTACTAAAGCGGGGAAAGAAGCTAGATTTAAATTAGGCAAGAATGTGGTAACGGACGCTGAACAAATGGGCCTTTATTCTACAATTGATGGTATGGTAGTAAGAACTGATCGTGACAAAATTAATGTGTTTCCTGTCTATGAAGTGAATGGAAATGTTGATTATAATATTGGGAATATTGATTTTATCGGTACAGTAGTTATTCGAGGAAATGTTCTACCTGGTTTTAAAATACGTGCAGCTGGGGATATTCGTGTCACTGGTGGCGTGGAAGCGGCTGAACTTGAAGCTGAAGGTTCTATTGAAATTAGTGCAGGCATTGTAGGGCAGAATAAAGCACATGTTAAAGCAGGGAAGAATGTAAAAAGTTCCTTCATTCAGGATGCTATTGTTGAAGTTACTGGTGAATTAACGGTTTCTCAGAGTATCATGCATTCAACGATTAGAGCAGGCAAAGCTGTAAATTGTAATGGTTCCAAAGGACTCATTGTTGGAGGCACCATACAAGCCGGGGAGCGTGTTACTGCGAGAACGATAGGGAATTCGATGTCAACGAATACAATTGTTGAAGTTGGCGTTTTACCAGAGCTTCGTAATGAAATGATTGATCTACGCAACCAACTGAAGGTATACATGGAAAATATGGATAAAACGGATAAAGCGCTTACGTTATTAAATCAATTAGCAGCAGCAGGTCAACTAAGCCCGGATAAAGTGGCCATGCGAATCAAGTTGACTCATACGAAAAAGCAAGCTTTAGAAGAGCAAAATGCCATTAAAGAGCGTATTCTTGAGATTGAGAAATCATTAGAGGACTCCGAAAAAGCGAAAGTAGAAGTATTGTCTACCATTTATGGTGGAACGAAGATTGTTATTGGTCGGTATACTAAATTTGTCAAAGATCCAACAAACCGCATGACGTTCCGTTTAAGTGAAGGCGATATTTCTATGAGTGCCTATGTGTGAGTGAAGGAGAGGGTAAGCGATGAGTTTTAAAGCCATCGATTTACAGTTCGCCGTACACAAAAACGATGAAGCGGGCATCCGTCAAAATCAGCTTATGCAAAAACCGCGGCAGGACGAAACGATCTTGGAGAATCAAGCTGCTCAAACAACGGAGAAGGATCGCCATCGTAGCAGCAAGCTTGAAGAGAGCGTTCGTACAGATATCAAGGATCATGGTGACCAGCGTCAACAGTCTAATAGGGGTAAGGCAAAGAACAAAGTTAAAACAGTTTCCGCTTCTCTTGAAGGCAGTCATCAGCCAGAGCATCCGTATAAAGGGCATCATATTGATTTATCTTTATAACTAGTTATCTCACATATAGAAAAAGGTGAACCCAATGGCTATGCAGCCGTGGATGTATGTCGTACTTCTAGGACTTGTCTTGATTGTTTATGCACGATTCCTGCCGAAGGAGCAAGCGTCAGCGTCCAATAAGACGAACGTAGTCCAAGAGATCGAGGAAACCATCGAGCATTTCGCTGCTGAGATGGATGAACAAAATCAAACGCTGCTCAATCTGTTCTCCAAAACGAAACAAGATTACGAGATAGAGCTTGCTAAGCTTGCAGGCAGACTGGAATCATTAGAAAAGCAAAAGCATGAACTGTCGCAGGAATTAACGAAAGTGCATGTCAATCATCAAGTGAATCAAAGAACAAATGCGGTACCTGACGTGCTTTCTGATGATCAGCATGCTGTTATCTCGAAAATTCCTAATGCTAATCCAGCACATTCTGTTCAAGTCACCTCATCTGAACTTGTTGCGCCTTCTAAAGAATCGGTAGTTGAAGAACCCATCTACACTGGATTGAGCATGAAGAGCAGATACAGTGAGCTATTTTCACTTCATGATCAAGGAAAAGGCGTCGAAGCCATTGCTAAGAAGCTAGGCATGAATAAAGGCGAGGTCAGTCTAATCCTTCAATTATCCAGACAGGAGGAAAGGGCCCGTGTTTAAAAATAGGTCGTACGTTTTTGGAATAGGGACTGGAATTATCGTAGGAGCCCTACTTCTGCAAATTATGTCTGTGCGGGCTAGTGCACCTAGTCAAACGGGCATTGCATTGGATGAAATGGATCCTCAGAAGTTAAAGGTCGAAGCTACGAAATACTACCAAGTTTTCGATAAGAATACAAAAGTATTTACGCAAACTGAGTTCGATGGAGCCGTATTAAAAAAGGTCAAAGAGGAAACAGACAAATTGGCGGCAGCTAAACCTCAGGAACAACCCAAAGCAAATACACCTGAACTTACTCAGAAAATAATTATATATGTACAGCCAAATCTTGATGCGACAGCTGTCAGTGAACTTCTCGTGAAATCTGGCATTATTACCGATCGTAAAGCTTTTATTACGGAGCTTGAAAAACAAGGTGGCAACACCAAAATTCAAATCGGTTACCATGTTTTCGAAGGTTTTACGGATATCCCCAAAGTCGTGACCAATTTAATTACAGTTCAATAGGTAGTCCGACAAATGGATCTTAATTATGAGGTCTGTTTTTGTTGTTTCTGTACATATACATGCCTTTTGTAGGACAAAATGACTATCATGACAAAAGGTTGCATAGGCATTTCAGTTGTGGTATATTTATTCACGGTGTTAAAAACTCACGCCCGTCAATTTGCATAATGGTGCTTACTTCGGTAAGTTTTATGCAAAGATGCGACAGGCGGCGGATACCAAATAAACCATTTTAGAGGAGGGATTGGGGATGGCAGTTATCTCCATGAAACAGCTTTTAGAAGCTGGCGTACATTTCGGTCACCAAACACGTCGTTGGAACCCGAAAATGGACAAATACATCTTTACAGAAAGAAACGGTATTTACATTATCGATCTACAAAAAACGGTTAAAAAAGTTGAAGAAGCTTACAACTTTGTTAAATCCGTTTCAGAAGATAATGGTACGATTCTTTTCGTAGGAACGAAAAAACAAGCACAAGATTCCGTTGCTGAAGAAGCAGAACGTTGCGGAATGTACTTCATCAACCAACGTTGGTTGGGTGGTACACTAACAAACTTCCAAACGATTCAAAAGCGTATTGACCGTTTGAAAACTCTTGAAAGATGGGAAGAGGACGGTACTTTCGAAGTTCTTCCTAAGAAAGAAGTTATCATTCTCCGTAAAGAGAAAGATCGTCTTGAGAAATTCTTGGGCGGAATCAAGAACATGAAAGGTCTGCCTAGTGCACTTTTCATTATCGACCCACGCAAAGAGCGTATTGCTGTTGCGGAAGCTCGCAAATTGGGTATCCCAATCGTTGGTATCGTTGATACAAACTGCGATCCGGACGAAATTGATTACGTGATTCCAGGTAACGATGATGCGATTCGTGCCGTTAAACTATTAACAGCTAAAATTGCTGATGCGGTTATCGAAGCACACCAAGGCGAGCAAACAACAGCTTAATCTATAGGAATGTGAAAAGGGTGGTTGGAAGGTGTAACAGCCTGTCACCACCCTTTTTTTAAAGAATCAATAGGTATTACATACCAATAACAACTATCGGGAGGTTTCTTTCAATGGCAGTTACAGCAGCACAAGTGAAAGAGTTACGTGAAAAAACAGGCGCAGGGATGTTGGATTGTAAGAAAGCGCTTGAAGAAGCAAACGGTGATATCACCAAAGCAGGCGAATTGCTTCGCGAGAAAGGTCTTTCTGCTGCAGCTAACAAAGCAGGCCGTATTGCTACAGAAGGCGCAGTAGAATCTTACATTCACGCTGGCGGTAAAGTAGGCGTACTTGTTGAGATCAACTGTGAAACTGACTTTGTTGGTAAAACAGAGCAATTCCGTACTTTCTGCAGAGACATCGCAATGCATATCGCAGCGGCTAACCCGACTTATGTACGTCGTGAAGAAGTGCCAACAGAAGCTTTGGAGAAAGAAAAAGAAATTCTTCGCAACCAAGCTTTGAATGAAGGCAAACCAGAGAAAATCATTGACAAAATGGTTGAAGGACGTATCGGTAAATATTACGAAGAGTTCTGCTTGATGGAGCAACAATTCGTTAAAGATCCAGACAAAACAATCGACCAATTGTTGAATGAAAAAATCGCAGCAATCGGCGAGAACATCTCCATTCGTCGTTTCGTACGTTTCGGCCTTGGTGAAGGTCTTGAGAAAAAACAAGAGAACTTTGCGGAAGAAGTTATGTCCCAAGTTAAACTATAATAGGCATTTAAAAAAGATGGAACACTTGGTGTTCCTTCTTTTTTAGCCAATAAGAGATCTGTTCAAGCATTGAAACGGAGGTTATACAAGTTGGGTCAACCTTTTTATAAAAGAATAGTGCTAAAATTGAGCGGCGAAGCTTTGGCAGGACAGCAGGGTTATGGCATTGATTCGGAAGTCATTACTTCCATTGCCCAACAGGTGAAGGATGTTGTGGAGTTAAATGTAGAAGTCGCTATTGTAGTGGGCGGTGGAAACATTTGGCGTGGTATTGCAGGTAGTGAGAAGGGTATGGATCGTGCGACAGCAGATTACATGGGTATGCTTGCAACTGTCATGAATTCTTTGGCTCTGCAGGATGCACTTGAGAATCTTGATGTGCCTACAAGAGTTCAATCTTCCATTACTATGCAGCAAGTGGCTGAACCATACATCCGTAGAAGAGCAATGCGTCACCTTGAAAAGGGTAGAGTTGTTATTTTCGCGGCAGGTACAGGGAATCCATACTTCTCAACGGATACAACAGCGGCTTTAAGAGCAGCTGAAATTGAAGCAGAAGTTATTCTCATGGCCAAAAATAAAGTGGATGGCGTTTATTCAGCAGATCCATTCAAAGATCCAACAGCGAAGAAATTCGAGACGTTAACCTATATGGAAGTTATCAGTAACAATCTTGGTGTCATGGATTCCACAGCATCTTCCCTTTGTATGGATAACAACATCCCGTTAGTGGTGTTCAATATCACAGAAAAAGGGAATATCAAACGAGTGGTCCTTGGCGAGAAAATTGGGACTACAGTTAAAGGGAGTGTCTAAACCATGCCACAATCAGTAAAAAAGAATGCAGAAGATCGGATGGATAAAGCAATAGGCGCATTAAGAAGAGACTTAACTTCTCTTCGTGCAGGCCGTGCTACGCCATCTTTATTAGATCGCATCCAAGTGGAATATTACGGAGCGATGACACCTGTGAATCAACTTGCGAATTTAACAACACCTGATTCACGTACTTTACTCATTCAACCATGGGACAAAAGTTCGATGACATCGATTGAGAAAGCGATTATGAAGTCTGACTTAGGATTAACGCCATCTAACGACGGGTTGGTTATTCGAATTGTTATTCCGGCTTTAACCGAAGAGCGTCGTAGCGATCTTGTGAAAATGACGAAGAAATTTGGCGAAGAAGCAAAGATTGCTATTCGTAACATCCGTCGTGATGCCAACGATGAGATCAAAAAGTTAGAAAAAGCTGGGATATCTGAAGACGAGTCCCGCAAACATCAAGAAGATATCCAAAAGTTTACTGATAAATTCGTAGCTGAAGTTGAGAAAGTTTTGGCTGCTAAAGAAAAAGAAATCATGGAAGTATAAGATAGATATGCCCCCGGGTATTCGCTGGGGGTTTTTCATCTTTCCCTAGTTGGGAGGAACAACTGTGCTCAAGCTAATTAAGAAATGGTTAGGAATCAATGTAAAGTCTGTTTCTTCAGCTATACCAGCTATCGAATTAGATAAAGTGCCAGCACATGTCGCTATCATTATGGACGGAAACGGTCGTTGGGCTAAGCAAAGAGGCTTACCTCGCGTAGCAGGGCATCATTCCGGCATGAAAAATGTTAAGAAAATTACGATGGCTGCAAATGAGATCGGTGTTAAGGTGCTAACGATGTATGCTTTTTCAACGGAAAATTGGAAAAGACCGAAGGAAGAAGTAGAATTTCTGATGAAACTTCCTCAAGAATTTTTTCCTTTAGAAATTGAAGAGCTGATCGAAAACAATGTTCGTATCCGAATGACGGGTTGGAAAGAAGGCTTACCTGATTACACACTCAAAGCGATTGAGGGAGCTATCGAACGGACGAAAGATAATACAGGACTCATTCTGAACTTTGCCTTAAATTATGGTGGGCGTAAAGAAATGATTGCTGGTGTTCAAGATATGATTCGTGATGTTCAAAATGGCAAACTACAAATAGAAGATTTGGATGAGGCAAGTTTTTCTTCCTATATGTTAACTTCGGATTTACCAGATCCAGACTTGTTAATTCGAACAAGTGGTGAGCTCAGACTAAGCAATTTTCTTCTTTGGCAATTAGCATATTCGGAGCTTTGGTTTACGGAGGCTTATTGGCCGGAATTCACGGAATCATTATTTATGCAAGCAATTGCAGAATATCAGCGCCGCGGGAGAAGATACGGAGGTATCTAATCACTTCGTATGTTTCCGGCGCGTGTTCATCTAGGGGGATTCAACTTGAAGCAAAGGATCGTCACGGGAGTCATTGCCGGGATCGTTTTCATTACGTTATTAGTATTGGGTGGTTATTGGTACGCTGGGTTAATCGTGTTACTGTCTATTATCGGCTTTCGTGAATATATGCAAATGAATGGCTACACGAAGTATAAATTAACAGCGGTTGTTGGTTTAATCTCCTTGTTATACTTAACGGTGCCGTGGGAGGCGTTTGGTGGTTCACTTCCCGTTTCTTTGACCGCCATTATTTGGCTGACCATGTTTGTCTTGCTTTTCATTACAGTCGCTTCAAAAAATACGATCACAATCGATCAGGTTTCTGTTATTTTACTTGGTGTCATTTACATAGGTTTTGGATTCAATTATATGATTGCTTCGCGCTTAATGGAGCATGGCTTATTTTGGTCAATCGTTGTGTTTGTATGTATTTGGGCTTCGGATTCAGGAGCTTATTTTGTCGGTTCGAAGCTGGGCAAACATCTTCTATGGCCTCAAATCAGTCCTAAGAAGTCAATTGAGGGAGCTGTAGGTGGCGTCGTTATTTCGATGATTGCCGCACTAGGATTCGCCTTGTATGCACCGGATTTGCTTGGGTTTGGCAGGGCATTGGTGCTAGGATTCGTAATTGCTGTTGTTGGACAAGTCGGAGATTTAATACAGTCGGCTTATAAGCGAGTAAAGGGTATTAAAGATACGGGAACCTTACTTCCGGGGCACGGTGGAGTACTCGATCGGATGGATAGTTGGCTTATCGTATTTCCATTTATTCATTGGCTTGGAATTCTTACTCACTAATAGTCATAGGCGAGGTGGAATATGATGAAACGAATTGCCATTCTGGGTTCAACAGGGTCTATTGGTACACAAACCCTAGATATTGTCCAGCATGCCTCAGAGAAATTTCAGATTGAAGCATTATCTGGCGGTTATAATAGCCAATTATTGATTGAACAAGTTAAAAAGTTTCACCCAAAAGTAGTATCAGTAGCGACCAAGGAGCTTGCCGAGGAAGTTTCCAAGAATGTTTCGTCATCGACCAAGGTGTTATATGGTGAAGAAGGATTAATGGAAGTTGCTGCATCAACAGATGCAGACTTGGTTGTAACAGCTTTGGTAGGGAGTCAGGGACTTAAGCCTACAATGGCCGCGATTGAAGCTGGCAAACACATCGGACTCGCTAATAAGGAGACGTTAGTGAGTGCAGGCCATATTGTAAAGGATGCAATTCGTCGAAAAGGCGTGTCGTTGCTGCCTATTGATAGTGAGCATTCGGCTATATTTCAATGTTTGAATGGTGAGAATCGATCGCAAATTGCGAAAATAACGCTTACGGCTTCTGGTGGTTCCTTTCGGGATCGATCGCGTGAAGAGTTAGAGGGAGTAACGGTCGAACAAGCCCTGCAACATCCGAATTGGTCGATGGGAGCCAAGATTACGATAGATTCAGCAACGATGGTCAATAAAGGTCTTGAGGTCATTGAGGCTCATTGGTTATTTGATCTCTCCTATGACCAAATAGATGTCCTCATTCATCCTGAAAGTGTCATTCATTCCTTTGTAGAATTTGTTGACAATAGTGTAATTGCTCAGCTTGGTAATCCGGATATGCGAGTTCCTATCCAATACGCATTGACCTACCCAGACAGATATCCGACGCCGACCAATCGGCTAGATTTGGCTGCCATCGGAAAGCTTCATTTCCGTGAAATGGATTACAATCGGTATCCGTGTTTACGAATGGCCTTTGAGAGCGGCAAGCAGGGAGGTACTACACCTACAGTTTATAATGCAGCGAACGAAATCGCTGTTGCACGCTTCCTCAAAGGTGAGATTACGTTCTTGCAAATTGAACAGATCATTGAACTTGTTTTGCAGAAACACGAATCCCATTCAACCCCTCATCTAGACG
Source organism: Paenibacillus germinis (assembly GCF_013141785.1). Classification (NCBI taxonomy): domain Bacteria; kingdom Bacillati; phylum Bacillota; class Bacilli; order Caryophanales; family Paenibacillaceae; genus Paenibacillus; species Paenibacillus germinis. The sequence continues at coordinate 261,928 of NZ_WHOC01000019.1, read as the reverse complement.
TCATTCATGAGCAGGATATTTGGGCAAGAGCCTTTGCATCATCCATCGTATTTTAATTTCATGAGAGCTTAGGTCAGCGAGGTTGGCTCGGCTCTTTTTTCAATCTATCACCTAGGCGCTTTATAAAGTAAAGTCTAATTCAAACTCTCAGCTCGTATACTGTGCTTAAAGGGCATAGCTTGTATTCAGCAGTTCAATAATGTTAATCTAAGAACATGCTGTCCATAAGTGGATGCTTAGAAGGCAGGTTTTCAAACGAAAACGTTATGGTTTTTGCAAACATAGGTAAGTTTTCTGAAGAAAACTCGAAGGAGGAAATACGACTTGTCAGCCATAGAAGTTGGATTGAAGGTTATTTTGTTGTTTTTCGTTCTCGTTACGATTCATGAATGGGGTCATTTTTACTTTGCGAAACGTGCAGGCATCTTAGTTCGAGAATTTGCAATCGGCTTTGGACCCAAAATTTTCTCATATAAAAAAGGGGAAACTCGCTATACCTTGCGCATTTTGCCAATTGGTGGATTCGTTCGCATGGCAGGGGAAGATCCGGAAATTGTCCAAGTGAACCCTGGACAAACGGTTGCCGTTAAATTAAATAAACAAAATCAAGTGTCATCCCTTTATCTTGATCAACTAGATCGACGCTCGAATGTTATCATTGGTGTCGTGGAACAAATTGATTTAGAAAGAGCGCTTCGAGTATCACTTGATGTTGACGGAGAAAGCGTTACTTATCCCATTGATCCACAAGCTATGATGGTGACCAAAGGGACAGAAACTCAGATTGCTCCATATGATCGGCAGTTTGGCTCGAAAACGGTTGGCCAGCGTGCAATTGCTATTGTGATGGGGCCTGTGATGAACTTCATACTTGCGATTGTGTTGTTCTTTATCGTTGTTATTATGTCGGGCGTTTTTACGAACGTTAAGTTAGATTCTGTGCTTGCTGGTAAAGCAGGCGAGAAGTCGGGTCTACATAAAGGGGATATCATCATATCGATTGATAATCAGCCGATTGGTGATGACCGCGAGAAGCTTGTCACTTCGATTCAATCATCTGCTGGAAAGCCGATGACCTGGGTTGTGGATCGTTCAGGTAATCCAATTACTCTTCAGGTTACACCTGAAATGGAGGCAGGGGCTGGTAAGCTCGGCGTAGTCATTTCTGGGGATCGCAGAAGTGCAACCTTTAGCGAAGTGTTAACTGGCACATACGAACAAGTCGTTGGAACAACGATAGGTATTGTGACTGGATTACAGAAGCTTGTTATGCTGCAGTTTAAACTTGATGATCTTGGCGGACCTGTCCGGACTGCTCAAGTTTCAGCTGAATTTGCCAAAATGGGAATAACTTACTTAATCTCATGGGCAGCTACATTAAGCTTGTATCTAGGTATATTTAATCTCTTGCCTATTCCAGCTTTAGATGGAAGCCGACTTCTATTTATGGGTCTAGAAGCATTACGCGGGAAGCCAATTGATCCGAATCGAGAAAGTATGGTTCACTTTGTTGGTTTTGCACTGCTAATGCTGCTCATGGTGGCAGTTACTTACAATGATATTTTAAGATTAATTAAGGGATAGTCCTAATATTGTAGGAGGGTTTATGTCAAACGATAAACAGTTTGTTAAAGAGATTACACCACAGGGAGAGGATTTCTCCCGTTGGTACATAGATGTGATCAAGAAAGCTGATTTGATGAGCTATTCGCCAGTGCGCGGCTGTATCGTGTTTAAACCGGATGGCTATGAAATATGGGAAAACATTCAACGTGAACTCGATAGTAAATTCAAAGAAACGGGTCACCGAAACGCTTATTTTCCTTTATTTATTCCAGAGAGTTTTTTCCAGAAGGAAAAAGAACACGTAGAAGGCTTTAATCCAGAGCTGCCTTGGGTCACTGAAGCAGGCGGAGAGAAGCTCGAAGAACGTCTAGCTATTCGTCCAACTTCGGAAACGATGATTGGTCACATGTATTCGGAATGGATCAACTCCTATCGCGATCTTCCCCTTTTAATTAATCAATGGGCTAACGTAGTTCGATGGGAGAAGCGCACATTGCCTTTCCTTCGGACTACGGAGTTCTTGTGGCAGGAAGGCCATACCGCTCATGAAGATGAGCAGGATGCTCGCCGTGAAACGATGCAGATGCTGGATGTATACCGCCAATTTGCGGAAGATTTCTTAGCAATCCCTGTTATTGTTGGGCAGAAGACTCCTTCTGAGAAATTCGCGGGTGCTATCGATACGTTCTCTATTGAGGCGATGATGAAAGATGGGAAAGCTGTGCAAGCTGGCACCTCACACTATCTGGGCACGAATTTTGCAGTCGCTTTCGATATCAAGTTCTTGGACCGTGAAAATCAGCATCAATTTGCTCATACGACTTCATGGGGAGTTAGTACTCGACTCATCGGTGCACTTATCATGGTTCATGGCGATGATCGTGGGTTGGTATTGCCGCCTAAAGTTGCCCCAACTCAAGTCATCATGATTCCGATTGGTCCTCCAAAAACGCGGGAACAAGTTATTGGACGGGTAGATGAATTGTATGCAGAGCTTAAGAAAGCAGGCGTTCGAGTTAAAGTGGATGACCGAGCTGACCAAAGCCCGGGTTGGAAATTTAATGAATATGAAATGCGCGGTGTACCAATCCGTGTTGAATTAGGTCCTCGTGACATGGAAAATGGACAAGTTGTTCTCGTTTCTCGAGTAAGCGGGGAGAAGAAAATAGTTCAACAAGCGAATTTTGTCGAAGAAATTCAAAATTTACTTGCTGAGATTCATCAGCAGATGTATGATAAAGCGAAGCAGTTCCGTGACGAGCATTACATAGCGGTGGATTCCATTGATGAGTTCAAAACATTCTTGGAGACCAAACGCGGGTTTGCTTTAGCTGGCTGGTGCGGCTCTAACGCTTGTGAAGAGCAAGTGAAGCAAGAAACAGGTGCGACTAGCCGTAACATTCCATTCACACCTTCAGAAACGAAGTCAACTTGTCTGGTTTGCGGTGATACTGCTAAACATACGGTCGTTTTTGGCCGAAGCTATTAATTACAATCAAGGGCAAATGGAAGCAACAATTCCATTGCCCTTGGTATTTTTATGGGGAGGCTGTTCATGAGTAATTTGGCTGATAAACGGAATCGCTTTGAGCTTTTGATGCAGCAAGCCGAGATTCCAGCCGATATCGTGCGGTCATTTTTTGCGGAAGGCTACATCGAGCAAGTAGAAATTAGTCGTAAAAATCGCGACTGGACCTTTTATTTGGTGAAAAATGAAATAGTGCCTCAGAACGTTTACCGCTCTTTTTGTAAAATGATTCAAGAGAAGTTCGCTCAGATTGCGAAGATTCGTTTTATTTGGAAATATGAGCAAGCTGATCCCGCTGCTTTGGTGGAGGAATACTGGAGCCTATTTATGGAGTGGCTGCAGCGTGAAGTAGCATCAATTAACGGTTGGATGTCGAAATCAAGGTTTGAGGTACAAGGTCATACACTAACGCTCATTATGCTTGATCAGATCGGACTTGAACTTGCTAAAAAGAAAAATGTAGATATGTTCATACGGAACTTTTTTCATAACTTTTTTCAAACCGAATTAATCGTAAAGTATGCGGTTAGTGATTCTACCGAGATCGAAGCTGAGTACGAGAAATTTGCGAAGAAGCGCGAGCAAGGCGAGAAGACCATTACCCAAGAGATCATGATGTCCATCGACATGGAAGAAGAAGAATCCTCATTACCAGATACGGATCTCAAGCTTGTCATGGGTATTGATATCAAAGAGGTGCCGACGCCACTCAAGAACATTCAAGAAGAAGAGAAGAAACTGACGGTTCAGGGTACCGTATTTGGACTAGATGTCAAGGAATTGAGAAATGGAAACACGTTATTTACATTTAACCTGACCGATTTTACAGATTCTTTGGCGATGAAAGTATTTGCGAAAACCAAAGATGATGTGAAAATTATGAGCCTTCTTGCAAATGGAACATGGATTAGAGCGAGAGGGAAGGTCGAGTACGATCGTTTCATGCAAATTCCTGAACTTGTCATGATTCCGAATGACCTGAACGAAGTTATGGCTCCCAGGGATCGCATGGACGATGCAGCTGAGAAGCGTGTTGAGTTTCATTTACACACGACAATGAGTACCATGGATGCTTTGACACCTATTGATCAATATGTGAAAATGGCTGCTAAATGGGGGCATAAAGCCATCGCGGTTACTGATCATAGTAACATACAATGTTTCCCTGATGCAGGTAAAGCAGCCAAAAAGCACGGAATTAAAGTGATTTATGGTGTGGAAGCAAACGTTGTGAATGACTCTGTTCCTATTGTGATGAATGGTAGAGATATGGATCTGAAGCAAGCAACATATGTGATATTCGACGTAGAGACAACGGGGCTTTCTGTTACCAATAACCGAATTATCGAGCTTGCAGGTGTTAAAATGCAGGACGGTAAAGAAATTGATCGGTTTGCAACGTTCATTAACCCCCACGAGAAAATTCCATATAACATTCAACAATTGACGAACATTAACGATGATATGGTAAAAGATGCGCCTGATATCGAGGATGAGCTACCTAAGTTTGTTGAGTTTGTTGGTGATTGTGTTCTCGTAGCCCATAATGCTCGATTTGATATGGGTTTCCTTCAAGCGAATTTGAAACGTATGGGATTGCCAGAGGTTACGAACTCCGTACTGGATACCCTAGAGCTTGCTAGATTTTTATTCCCATCAATGAAGAACCATCGATTGAATACATTGTCGGATAAATTTAAAGTAGGCTTGGACAACCATCACCGAGCGATTGATGACTCTATTGCCTTAGGTTTTGTTTTATATCATTTAATTAACGAGGCTAATGATCGACAAATAACGAATCTTGCTAAATTGAATGATTATGTAGGAAAAGATTTATCTAATCAGCGTCCTTTCCATTGTTGTGTTTACGCGTTAAATGCCGTTGGGAAGAAGAACTTATTCAAACTTATATCCTTATCCCATACAACGTATTTACAGCGCTCCGCAACGATTCCCAAAAGTGTTCTAGTAGAGCACAGAGAAGGTCTTCTTATCACGTCTGGCTGTGAAAAAGGTGAATTCTTTGAGGCCGTTCTAAATAAATCAATCGAAGAAGCCGAGCAAGTGGCTGAGTTCTATGACATTCTCGAGATTCAACCTGTGAGCTATAACATGCATCTGGTAGAGAAGGGCCTTGTTGGGAGCGTCGAAGATTTAGAAAATGCTGTACGACGTGTTTGTGAAATTGGTTATAAGACCGGCAAACCGGTTATTGCTACAGGGAATGCGCATTATCTGAATCCTCGTGAGAAAGTATGCAGAGATATTGCCATTAATGGAATTACCGGGTTTAGTCCACTTAAAGCCATGAAAAAACCAGATGCTCATTTCCGTACGACCAAAGAGATGCTAGAAGAATTCAAGTTTCTTGGTGAAGAAAAAGCACTTGAAGTTGTCGTGCGCAGTACGAATGACCTGGCAGATCGGTTCGAAGTCATTGAACTATTCCCGGATAAGCTGTTCACACCCATCATCGAAGGTGCCGACGAAGAAATTCGTACCACCTGTTACGAAACAGCGAAGAAAATGTATGGGGATGAACTTCCGGAAGTCATTATAGCCCGACTTGAGAAAGAGCTTGTTCCGATTATTAAGTTCGGTTTCTCTGCCAACTATTTGATTTCCGAACGTCTTGTGAAAAAGTCGAATGCGGACGGATATCTCGTAGGTTCAAGGGGTTCCGTTGGTTCTTCCGTCGTTGCGATGATGTTAGGCATTTCTGAGGTTAATCCGCTGCCCCCTCATTATATATGTGTTTCTTGTCAGCATAGTGAGTGGTTCCTGGACGGAAGCGTTCCGAGTGGGTTCGATCTTCCGAATAAAGTTTGCCCGAATTGCGGGGGTAATTTAAAAGGTGACGGTCACGACATTCCGTTTGAGACGTTTCTTGGCTTTAAAGGGGACAAGGTTCCCGATATCGATTTGAACTTCTCTGGCGTTTATCAACCGATTGCGCATAATTTTACGAAAGAAATTTTTGGTGAGAAGAATGTATTCCGTGCGGGCACCATCGGTACTGTCGCCGAGAAGACGGCATTCGGATTCGTCAAGAAGTATGAAGAAGAACAAGGCCAGAAATGGCGCGGTGCTGAGATTAGCCGATTAGCTGCGGGCTGTACAGGTGTGAAAAGAAGTACAGGTCAGCATCCCGGCGGTATTGTTGTTGTACCGGATTATATGGAAGTAGATGATATCACACCCGTACAATACCCAGCAGATGATAAGAATTCGGAATGGAAAACGACCCATTTTGATTATCATGCCTTTGACGCCAATTTGCTGAAACTTGATATTCTCGGACACGACGACCCGACGATGATGCGGATGCTGCAAGATTTAACAGGTATTGATCCAACGACAATTCCGATGAATGATGCAAAAGCGATGAGTATCTTCAACTCGACGGAAGCGATTGGGGTCAGACCGGATCAAATCCGATCCCCAGTAGCTACTTATGGTGTACCGGAAATGGGAACCAAGTTCGTTCGTCAGATGCTTCATGAAACGCAGCCAAGCTCCTTTGCTGACTTATTGCAAATCTCCGGTTTGTCACATGGAACGGGTGTTTGGTTGGGTAACGCACAAGAGTTAATTAAAAAAGGGATATGTAACATTAAGACTGTTATTGGCTGTCGTGATGATATCATGCTCTTCTTGATTTATAAGGCGGGAATGGATGCAGGTCTTGCTTTCAAAATTACCGAGAGTGTTCGTAAAGGTAAGGGGCTTACAGATGAATGGAAAGATGAGATGAAACGCTGTAATGTGCCAGCTTGGTATATTGAATCTTGTGAACGGATTGAATATATGTTTCCAAAGGCGCATGCTGCTGCTTATGTTATCTCTGCTGTTCGTACAGCTTACTTTAAGGTTTATCATCCTATATCCTACTATGCGACCTATTTTAGTGTTCGTGCGGCTGACTTTGATTTGGAGCTTCTGTGCCAAGGATATGATGCCATTCTTAAAAAGTTAATTGAGATTGAAGAGAAAGGCTTCCAGGCGCTGCCGAAAGAAAAAGCGATGGTTTCCATTCTGGAGATGTCACTCGAAATGACGTCCCGTGGCTTCAGTTTCAAACCGATTGATATCTATCGTTCGGATGCGACGCGGTTTATTATCGATGGTACGTCACTTATCCCGCCATTTGCGGCAATGTCAGGTATCGGAGATAACGCAGCCAAAAATATTGCCGCTGCCAAAGAGGAAGGGGACTTCCTCTCCATCGAAGATTTCCAGAATCGCTCCAAGGCCTCAAAGACGGTCATTGAGATGCTCAGCTCGATGGGATGTTTCCGCGGACTGCCGGAATCGAATCAATTGTCCTTATTCTAAGCTTCTGAAGCAAGTTTTCTAAAGAAAAACTCAAAAGGTAATGCTTCCGAAGTAAGTTTTCTAAAGAAAACTTTTAGCTGTCAAGTGAAAATGATTAACAAGTTTGCTATTGTAATGCAAAGAATGGTTATGGTATAATTTTTATTGGCAATAATGAGGATATCATCTTGTGATTAAAGAGTGGGGAAACCCACTCTTTACATTTTGATATAGGACTTTTCGGAATAAGATAAAGGAAAGTCAATTTAGGAGGTACATTTATCTGTGGCTACACAAGCGCAAATCAAATCCGTCATTGAGGACATGCTGAAGGATTTCATTGAACAAAATGGATTTGAACTCGTGGATATTGAATATGTCAAAGAGGGCAGCAACTGGTTCCTTCGTGTCTATGCAGACAAGGAAGGCGGAATTGATATAGATGATTGCGGCCGCATCAGTGAATACTTAAGTGTTCAATTGGATGAAAAAGATCCCATCGCTGATGCCTATTTCTTGGAAGTATCTTCACCAGGCGCGGAACGTCCGCTTAAGAAGACTCAAGATTATCACAAGGCTGTGAATAGTCATGTATTTGTTACCACCTATGAACCGATAGACGGTTCCAAGGAATTTGAAGGTTTGCTGCTTTCCTTTGACGAGGAAGAGCTCGTTATTGAAATTGGCAAAAAGAAAATAATTATCCCGTTCGCTAAAGTAGCAAGCGCTCGTCTAGCTATCGTTTTTTAGTGACCGTTACTTATTGAAAGGGGGGACTCAGTTCAAATGAACACGGATTTTATCGAAGCGCTGTCGGAAATTGAACGTGAGAAGGGTATCTCAAAGGAGTTACTTATCGATGCGATTGAAGCAGCGATGATTTCAAGTTATAAACGTAATTTCAACACCGCACAGAACGTGCGAGTTGATATCAATCGCCATACTGGCCTCATCAAGGTTTATGCCCGTAAAACCGTAACTGAGGAAGTATTAGATCCAAGATTGGAAATTTCACTTCACGCTTCTCGTGAAATTAATCCGAATTACCAATTGGAAGATATCGTTGAAATTGAAGTGACTCCTCGTGATTTCGGACGTATTGCTGCTCAAACTGCCAAACAAGTGGTGACTCAGCGTATTCGTGAAGCCGAGCGTGGCTTAATTTATAATGCTTTTATCGACAAAGAAGAAGATATCGTTACAGGTATCCTTCAACGTCAAGATCAACGTAACATTTATGTGGACCTTGGTAAAGTTGAGGCAGTGCTGCCTTTGACTGAATTGATGCCTACAGATAAGTTCAAACAGGGCGATCGGATTAAAGCGTATATCACGAAAGTGGAAAATACGACGAAAGGACCGCAAATCATTTTATCTAGAACACATCCAGGGCTTTTGAAGCGTCTTTTTGAACTGGAAGTGCCTGAAATCTTTGATGGTGTGGTCGAAATTCGTTCGGTAGCGCGTGAAGCCGGTTTCCGATCCAAAATTGCCGTTCATTCTCGCAACGCTGAAGTTGATCCAGTAGGATCCTGTGTAGGGCCTAAAGGATTACGTGTTCAAACGATTGTAAGCGAACTGCGCGGCGAGAAAATTGACATCGTTCGCTGGATGGAAAGCGTGGAAGAATACGTAGCCAATGCGCTTAGCCCTTCCAAAGTGCTTGAAGTGCAAATTCATGAAAATGAAAAAATGGCGCGTGTCATTGTACCTGACTATCAGCTTTCTTTGGCTATTGGAATCAAAGGGCAAAATGCTCGTCTTGCAGCCAAATTAACAGGTTGGAAAATAGACATCAAAAGTGAAACACAAGCCGAACAGGAATATGGCAGAGTGAAAACTTATTCAGAAGAAATGCATCAAGATTCTGTGAGTGTCGATTAAGTTTTTGTTTGGAGCAAGGGGTGATCGGAATGAAGCAGAGAAAAATCCCTCTGAGAAAATGCGTGGCCTGCCAGGAAATGATGCCGAAGAGGGACTTGATCCGCATCGTCAAAACGCCTGAAGATGAAATTCTCATTGATCTTAAAGGGAAAAAGTCTGGGCGCGGTGCCTACCTGTGCGGTAAAGTGTCTTGTTTTAAATTGGCAAAGAAAAGTAAAGCCCTGGATAGAGCACTGAAGCATGCCGTTGGTGCCGATATTTATGACCAATTGGAGCAAGATTTCATTCGTGTTGAAGATGAGTTCCTCTCTTCAAAAGAGGAGGAGTCTGAGGATGAATCCTAAATTTCTATCCCAATTGGGTTTGGCGATGCGAGCAGGGAAGCTAGTTACCGGTGATGAAGGTGTGTTTAAAGCGATTCGCTCGGGAGAAGCCAAACTTGTCATTATGGCGGAGGATGCATCCGCTAATACACGTAAGAAATTTCAAGACAAATGCCAATTCTATGGGATTAAACTCATGGAAATAGGTACGAAGTATGAATTGGGCCGCAGCATTGGGAAAGAAATGCGTGTCACCATAGGTGTATTGGACGGAGGCTTCGCGCAGATGCTGCAGAAGAGTCAAGATAATCCTGCGGAGGTGAAACATATTGACCAATAAACAAGACAATAAAGATAAGACTCGCGTTTACGAATACGCAAAACAACTCAATATGAGCAGCAAAGAAATTATAACCATCCTCAAACGTCTGAATATTCCCGTTAACAATCATATGAGTGTAATGGAAAATGACGCAGTGAGCAGTGTAGAAAAGTTTTTTCGTGATATTAAAGCCAATGCGGCTGCCAAACGAGCAGCTACGGACGGAGGAAATGTGAGTTCATCTACGACGAATCAGAATCCTGCAACGCAGGCTCCAGCACAAGAGAATAAAGGTGCAGCAACACCGGCTTCGAAGCCTGTTGCTTCAGAACCAACGAACAGCACGACTACAAATGGTGCTGTAACAGCACCTCAAGGACAATCTACGCCTAATACGGCTAGTCGTCCAGCTCAGTCTGGGCGCGATCAACGCCCAAGTGGTCAAGGATCATCGCAAGGCGGCCAACGTCCAAACAGTCAAGGCCAAGGTGGACAACGTACAGGTTATCAAGGTTCCAATCCAGGCGGGCAGCGTCCTAGCGGCCAAGGTTCAAGCCAAGGTGGACAACGTACGGGTTATCAAGGTTCCAATCCAGGTGGACAGCGTCCAAGTGGTCAAGGCGGGGGCCAAGGTGGACAACGTACGGGGTATCAAGGTTCCAATCCAGGTGGACAGCGTCCTGGTGGCTCTACTGGCGGCTATAATAGCCAACGTCCAAGCGGCGGTCAAGGCTACAGCCAAGGTCAAGGTCAAGGCCAAGGCGGAGCTCCACGCAGCAATAGTAACTATGCAGGATCTCGTCCAAGTCAGGGGACTGGTGGACCGGGAGCTGGTGGTGGACAAAGCGCGAATAGCGGTCGTCCGCAAAATGCAGGCCCGAACCGTAGTGCTGGTCCAAACCGTCAGTCTAAACCGTTTGATAACCGCAACAATAATCAAAGCGGAAGACCTGTCATTCAAGAAGCTAAGCCGCAGTTCCACGTAGGAGCAACAGCAGCTGAATTGGATGATGCAGCAGCTAAAGCGGGTGTTATTACAACTAAGAAATCTAAACCAACACCTAAGCGTTTTGATGATAACCGTTCCGGCGGAAATCGTGGGCCTGGTGGACAAAACAGAGGCAATCAACGCGGTAACAATAGAGGCAGATACCAACAGGAAACTGTTAAAAAAGAGAAAATTGACAATACACCTAAGAAAATCATCGTTCGTGGCAGTATGACTGTTGGTGAAACAGCGAAATTACTTCACAAAGATGCTTCTGAAGTTATTAAAAAGCTTTTGTTCTTGGGCACAATGGCAACAATCAACCAAGAGCTTGATTTGGAAGCTATTCAATTGATTGCATCCGAGTTTGGTGTTGAAGTTGAAATTAAGATTAAAGTCGAAGAAGATAATTTCGAGACTTTCGAAGAAATTGACGATGAGGCTGATCTGATTGAGCGTCCGCCAGTTGTTACGATCATGGGTCACGTCGATCATGGTAAAACGACTTTACTTGATGCTATTCGTAAAACAAGTGTAACCGAGGGTGAAGCAGGCGGTATTACGCAGCACATCGGTGCTTATCAAGTTGAAGTTAACCAAAAGAAAATCACTTTCTTGGATACGCCTGGTCACGAAGCTTTTACAACCATGCGTGCCCGCGGTGCACAAGTAACCGATATTACAATTATCGTTGTTGCTGCTGATGACGGCGTAATGCCACAAACCGTTGAAGCTATTAACCATGCTAAAGCGGCAGGTGTTCCGATCATTGTAGCAGTTAACAAGATTGATAAAGAAGGCGCAAATCCAGATCAAATCAAGCAAGCACTTACTGCTTATGAGTTGGTTCCGGAAGAGTGGGGCGGAGATACGATTTTCTGTGAAATTTCCGCGAAACAACGGATTGGACTTGAAAATCTGCTTGAGATGATTCTGCTTGTTGCGGAAGTTCAAGAGTATAAAGCTAATCCGAACAAACGTGCTAGAGCGACTGTAATCGAAGCCGAGTTGGATAAAGGTCGTGGTCCAGTTGCCAGAATCCTGATTCAACATGGTACATTGAAAGTCGGAGATAGCTTCGTAGCTGGCGTGTGCTTCGGCCGCGTAAGAGCGATGGTGAATGATAAAGGTAAACGTTTGAAAGAAGCGGGTCCTTCAACACCAGTTGAAATCACGGGTCTTACAGAAGTTCCGCAAGCTGGGGATCCATTCCTTGCTTATGAAGATGAGCGTAAGGCTAGAGACATTGCAGATCGTCGTTCCATTGCACTTCGACAATCCGAGATGACGGCGAATTCACGCGTCACGTTGGATGACCTCTTTAAACACATTAAAGACGGCGAGATCAAAGAGCTGAATGTAATCATCAAAGGTGACGTTCAAGGTTCTGTAGAAGCCCTGAAAAGCTCACTTGAGAAGATCGAAGTGGAAGGTGTTCGCGTTAAAATTCTTCACAACGGTGTTGGTGCTGTTACGGAGTCTGATATTATTCTGGCTTCTGCATCTAATGCGATTATTATCGGTTTCAATGTTCGTCCTGAACCTGCTGCGAAAGCAACAGCAGATCAAGAGAAAGTTGATATCCGTCTGCATAACATTATTTACAACGTAATTGAAGAAATCGAGCAAGCTATGAAGGGCATGCTGGATCCTATCTTTAAAGAAGTTGTACTTGGTCAAGCAGAAGTTCGTAATGTGTTCAAAATTACGGGTTCAGGTACAATTGCTGGATGTATGATTATCTCAGGCAAGATTGCTCGTAATGCACAAACTCGCTTGATCCGCAGTGGTATTGTCGTACACGAAGGTAAAATTGACTCCCTGAAACGATTCAAGGATGACCAAAAAGAAGTGGCACAAGGTTATGAGTGTGGTATATCTCTTGAGCGTTATCATGATATTAAAGAGGGCGACATTATTGAAGCCTTCATCATGGAGTCCGTTGAGAGGTGATGACAAATGGCTAGAGTTCGTGTAGGTCGAGTTGGCGAACAAATCAAGAAAGAATTAAGCCAGATCGTTCAGTCCGAATTGAAAGATCCTCGTATTGGTTTCTTGACCGTTACGGGTGTAGAAGTAACGAATGATTTATCCTTAGCTCGCGTGTTTCTTAGCGTGATGGGCACAGAAGAAGAGAAAGCAGCAACACTTAAGGCGCTTTCTGTAGGTTCCGGATATATTCGTTCGGAATTAGGCAAACGAATTCGTTTACGTAAGATTCCAGAACTGCAATTTAAGTTCGATGCTTCTATTGATTATGGAAGTCACATCGATAACTTATTGCACAAGCTTAATCAGGAAGGAAATACAAGCGTATGAGCAGTGGAATGAACCATGCCACCGAATACAGCCAGCAGCTGGCAGCAGCAGCTACGTTTATCGAGCAGCATGATGATTTCCTGGTGGTATCTCACATCCAACCGGATGGGGATGCCGCCAGTTCTACGTATGCAACCGGTTGGATTCTAAAACAACTGGGAAAATCCTTTACAATGATCAATGAGGGCGCTATGCCCTCTAAATTTTCCTATTTATGGGGAAGTGATCAAGTTCTTGATTTTGGCAAGAAAGTTCCAGCAAGACTTTATCAAACCATCATAAGTGTAGATTGTGCTGATTTCTCCAGAATGGGTAGGATCAGCACTCTTTTTGATGACCAAGCACGGCTGCTCAATGTTGATCATCATCCAACGAACGATAGATTTGGTTCGTGCCATTTGATAAAACATGATGCCGCTGCAACCGTTCAAATTTTATATGATTTAGCTATACATATGAAGCTTGTACCGAATTTAGAGTTTGCTGATTGCATCTACACTGGCTTGCTGACAGACACAGGTGGTTTTCGGTATTCGAATACCTCACCTGAGGTTATGCAGATTGGAGCAACACTGTTATCACTTGGTGTTGAGGGCTCTGTCATAGCTGAACAAGTGCTGGAAAGAGTCACTTATTCGCAAATCGTACTTCTTCAGAAAGCTTTATCAACACTTTCATTTGCCAATGATCGTAAATTAGCATGGCTTGCTGTTTCTCTGGCTGATTTAGAGTTAACTGGTGCCTCGAGCGACGATCTGGATGGGCTTGTCAACTATCCGCGTAATGTGGAAGGTGTGGAAGTGGGCATGCTATTTAAAGAGAAAGCAGTCGGTGTAATTAAAGTAAGTCTCCGCTCATCAGGACTTGTTGACGTTGCTGCGATTGCGCAATCACTTGGCGGTGGCGGCCATGTTCGTGCATCAGGCTGTACAATCCAAGGTACGCTTGAGGAAGCAGTAGCCAAAATGGTTCAGGAAGTAGGGAACGAACTCATATGACGTTAGAAGGCATTTTGCCTGTATGGAAACCAGCGGGCTTCACTTCTCATGATGTTGTAGCCAAAGTTAGAGGTATCCTTGGGATCAAACGCATCGGCCACACGGGAACGCTTGACCCGCAAGTAACCGGGGTTTTGCCATTATGTATAGGTAGAGCTACTCGAATGGTTGAGTACATTCAGGAGCTGCCTAAGGAATATGAAGCTGAGCTCCGAATTGGTCTTTCTACCGATACGGAGGATATGACGGGTACTGTGTTGGAAGAAGTTCCAGATGTGACTTTGGATGAAATGAGAGTCCGTCAGGTTCTTCATTCTTTTGTCGGAGAAATCGAACAGGTTCCACCGATGTTCTCAGCAGTGAAGATTGATGGGAAACGACTCTATGAATTAGCCCGTGAAGGCAAAGAAGTAGAGCGTAAGTCACGTAAAGTGACGATTCATAAGCTAGACATTCTTCATATGGACCTTGAGCAAAAGCATCCAGAGATTCAATTTCGTGCTTCTTGCTCCAAAGGAACCTATATAAGAACCTTGTGTGTGGATATTGGCAAGGCTCTCGGATACCCAGCGGTGATGAAAAGTCTAATTCGTACATCGACGGGCAGTATTCGCCAAGAGCAGTGCTTAACATTTGAACAGATTGAACAAATGAAGGTTCAAGGATTACTGCAGGCGCATATGATTCCTATGGATCAGGCGATTTCACATATCCCATTCATTGAACTATCTGCCGGGGAAGCTGTACATGCACTACAGGGGAAGAAAATAGCAATGACTGCGAATCGGACGGCTCATGCAGATGCATCACAAACCATTTTCAGGGCTTATTCGCCTGATGAACGGTTTCTTGGTTTGTATGAATGGAACAGCGCTAGCCAAGTCCTGATCCCAGCCAAAGTGTTCCTCTAATTATAACGTCACGGGACAGGTTGAAATGGGTAGGTGAAATGAACTTATGCGCATAATACCAATATCATATCCCATTAATATGGATGATTTGGACCTAATAGTAGGAGATCAAGTGGTGGCAATTGGTGATTTCGATGGTGTACATTTGGGACATCAGGAAGTCATCGGACGAGCCCTACGCACGGCTAAGAATCTTGGGCTGAAGGCGGCTATTATGACCTTTCACCCACATCCTAGAGCAGTAATGGGTCAAGATAGATATACGGATCTTATAACTCCGATGAGTAAGAAAATGAAGATGTTTGAATCGCTGGGTGTAAATCATACCTATGTTGTTACTTTTGATGCCTCTTTAATGCGGTTATCCCCGGAACATTTCGTGGATCAAGTATTGGATCGACTTGGTGTTGAAAGTGTCATTTGTGGTTTTGATTTTACGTTTGGTTTTCAAGGTAAAGGTACCCCGGATTCGCTTTGTGAGTTGAGTCATGGGAAATTTTCTGTAGAAGTGGTGAGACCCTTTCATATGGATGGCGAAAAAGTTAGCAGTACACTCATTCGTGAATCATTGCAGCAAGGGGACATAGACACAGTTACCAGACTTCTTGGGCGTCCCTATAGTATTAGCGGCATCGTTGTGGATGGAGAGAAGCGTGGGAGAACACTTGGCTTTCCTACCGCGAATATTCAACTGGATGAGTCTTACGTCATCCCTACCAATGGTGTTTATGCGATTAAAGCTTCTGTTAAAGGGGAAACCTATAAAGGGGTTATGAATATTGGTGTAAAGCCTACCTTCACAACCGGAGAATTGAAGCCCTCATTTGAAGCTCATTTATTTGATTTCTCCGAACAAATTTACGGTGAGCATATGAATGTTGAACTCATAGCTTTCCTTCGACCAGAGCGGAAATTCTCATCCCTAGACGATTTGGTTACTCAAATTAAACTTGATGTCGAAACGGCCAAGAACAAATTATAACGTTACAGTTGAAACAAGCATTTACTTCTACTGTGCGATTATGATATACTGAATAACGTTGCCAAAAGGATCTATACCTTCTGGCATGAACCTTAGCTTGGACATGCGCTATCATCGGCGATTTCTAGGCTAGCGGGGATACAATAGAATTTAGGAGATGAACAATCATGGCATTAACTCAAGAGCGTAAAACACAACTGATTCAAACTCACAAGGTACATGATACCGATACGGGTTCACCTGAGGTACAAGTAGCAATCCTTACAGAAAACATTGTCAACCTGACAAATCATCTGCGGACTCACAAGAAAGATCATCACTCCCGCCGTGGTTTGCTCAAAATGGTTGGTCAACGCCGTAAGCTGCTAGCATACGTGAAGAACAAAGATGTGAGCCGTTACAGTGCTTTGATCGAAAAGCTTGGTTTGCGTCGATAAAACCGACAATGAGAAGCAACCTGTTGCTCCTTTGCTGGGCTTGATAAAGCTTTGGCGAAGAAAAGCAACGAGGTTGCTTTTTCTTGTATTTTTAAAACGGAAAAAGAAGGAAATACTAGACATTACGCAGAAATAGTGGATGACTCCAGCGTTAAGCAATTTTTTAGTACATATGGAGCATAATATTAAAGGTTTCTGTACCTTACTTTCTGTGCATGTTTATCAAACACATATGAATTGAATAGAACAATTCCTTAGGAGGATGTTATGGAGAAAAGGGTACAAATGGAACTTGGCGGCAAACCGTTCATTCTTGAAACGGGAAGACTGGCCAAACAAGCCAATGCAGCTGTAACTGTACGTTATGGCGATACGGTTGTGCTGAGTACAGTAACAGCTTCAAGCGGACCGAAAGATCTGGATTTCTTTCCGTTAACGGTTAATTATGAAGAAAGATTATATTCCGTTGGTAAAATTCCAGGTGGTTTTATTAAACGTGAAGGACGTCCAAGTGAGAAAGCAATCTTAGCGAGCCGTTTAACGGATCGTCCGATTCGCCCTCTTTTCCCTGAAGGCTTCCGTAATGACGTGCAAATCGTTTCTATCGTAATGAGCGTAGACCAAGAGTGTCCGCCAGAAATGGCAGCAATGATTGGTACTTCTGCTGCACTAGCAATCTCTGATGTTCCTTTCAATGGGCCAGTTGGTGGCGTGATTGTTGGACGAGTAGATGGGCAATTCGTTATTAACCCGACGGGTGAAACAGCAGAGAAAAGTGATCTTCACTTGACAGTTGCCGGCACTAAAGATGCGATAATGATGGTAGAAGCTGGTGCGAATGAAGTTTCAGAGGAAGTTGTACTCGAAGCTATCATGTTTGGACACGATGAAATCCGTAAGATTGTTGCGGTAATTGAAGAATTAGTTGAACAAGCAGGCAAACCAAAAATGGAGGTCAAACTTCATACGGTTGATGCCGAGGTAAATAGTGCTGTTCGTGAATTTGCTCAAGCTAGACTAGTTGATGCGATTAAAATTCCTGAGAAGCATGCTAGACAAGAAGCAATCGATGTTGTGAATGCCGAAGCTGTGGAACATTTTACAGCCTTGTATGCAGAAACTCCTGGCTTACTAGGTGATGTGAAAGAAACGCTTTATGATATCGTTAAAGAAGAAGTACGTCGTTTGATCACACATGATAAAGTGAGACCAGATGGACGTAAACCAGAAGAAATTCGTCCAATTGATTGTGATATTGATTTGTTACCGCGTACTCACGGTTCAGGCTTGTTCACACGTGGACAAACACAAGCACTTAGTATCTGTACATTAGGCGCTTTAGGCGATGTTCAAATATTGGATGGCTTGGATCTTACAGAAACCAAACGTTTCATGCATCACTACAATTTCCCTCCGTTTTCCGTTGGGGAAGCAAGACCGCTTCGTCCACCGGGTCGCCGTGAAATCGGACATGGTGCATTAGGAGAGAGAGCTCTTGAGCCGATCATCCCGAATGAAGTTGAATTCCCTTACACAATTCGTCTTGTGTCTGAAGTATTGGAATCGAACGGTTCAACATCCCAAGCGAGTATTTGTGCAAGTACACTTGCTCTTATGGACGCTGGTGTTCCGATTAAAGCTCCGGTAGCTGGTATTGCAATGGGTCTGATCAAAGACGGAGATCATTTCTCCATTTTATCCGATATTCAGGGTATGGAAGATCATCTTGGCGATATGGACTTTAAAGTTGCGGGAACGTCTGAGGGTATTACAGCCCTGCAAATGGATATCAAGATTGATGGGATTGATCGCAGCATCCTGCAACAATCTTTGCAGCAAGCCAAAGAAGGTCGTTTGCACATTTTAGGTAAAATGGTATCTCGTATTTCTGAACCTAAGAAGACTCTTTCCAAATACGCGCCTAAAATTCTTACGATGAACATCAATCCGGACAAAATCCGTGATGTCATTGGTGCCGGTGGTAAAATCATCAATAAAATTATTGAAGAAACTGGCGTGAAAATTGATATCGAACAAGATGGCCGTGTATTCATCGCATCATCCAACCAAGAGATGAACGAAAAAGCACGTTCTATTATCGAAGGCATCGTACGCGAGGTTATTGTGGGTGAAACTTACCTGGGTACCGTAAAACGCGTTGAGAAATTCGGAGCATTCGTAGAAATTTTGCCTGGTAAAGAAGGTTTGGTTCATATTTCACAAATCTCCACAGAGCGTGTAGCGAAAGTGGAAGACGTAGTGAACATTGGCGATCAAATCACCGTCAAAGTAACCGAAATTGACCAACAAGGAAGAGTTAATCTTTCTCGCAAAGCGACATTAACTTCGCAAGTCTCGGCTCAAACCTAAGCCGCGTGACTTGTGAAGTCCCTTTTAAATAGTTTGGATAAAGAGTCAGATCAATCTGCCTCTTTTTTGCTATCTAGACATACCTGGACATGCCTCGTTCTACTCTTGTCCTTTCCTGCATAAAATCAGGAAATAAGGAAGGGGGATCTGTGTATGCTCCACAAAAAATGGCTTCTTCTTGGAAGTTTTTTTGCTATGGTTTTGCTTACATTGGATGCAATCCCTAGCGTAGGAACTTACATCAATGCAGTTAAGAATAATCAAATTCTAGCAGATACTAATTGGATGGATGAAGAAGCACTCCCTGTCTTTGCCTCTACCACTTTAAATTCAACGGAACAAAAGAAGTCAAAGCAAAGCATTTTACTAGAAACGATCATGAAAGAAGCTGAAAAACGAAAGATTCCCCCCATTAATGCTAAAATTGATCCCGTTTGGAAAGCTATTCCCGGTTACAATGGATTAGAAGTCGATATTGAGGAGACGCTCAAGCTTGCAGAGCATCACTTAACGCCGAATAAAATCAATTATGTAATGAAAGAAGTGCAACCTAGTATTCAATTAAACGATCTCGGTCCGAATCCGATATATAAAGGGAATCCGAAGAAGCCAATGGTTTCTTTCATGATCAATGTTGCTTGGGGAAATGAGTATTTGCCTAGTATGCTAGACACTCTCCGCAAAGAAAATATACATGCGACTTTCTTTCTGGATGGCTCGTGGTTGAAGAAAAACGTAGAAATGGCCAAAAAGATCCAAACCGAAGGGCATGAATTATCTAATCACGCTTATTCACACAAGGATATGAGAAGTATAACGCGCAGTAAAGCTGTTGAGGAAATTTCTAAAACAGAGGATCTGTTGAAGCAGCAGCTTGGTGTAAAGAACATGCTGTTTGCGCCTCCTTCGGGTTATTTTAACCAAGAAACGGTTCAAGTAGCATCGGAGTTCAGTCTGCAAACTGTACTTTGGACTTTCGATACGGTAGATTGGAAAAATCCAGGGTCTGAGCGAATCCTTCAACGGTTATCGACAAGTGTCGAGCCTGGATCACTTATTTTGATGCATCCAACGACCTCATCCAAGGAAGCACTGCAAGGTATGATTCGTATCATTAAAAATAAAGGGCTGACGATTGGCACCGTATCTGAGCTTTTATCCTCTAAACGTGTTCCTGAAGCAGGTCAAATCGCGAATTAATCGATGAATCAGCTGCAAATTTGAGTCGTTGGCACATTTTTGTTAGACTGAGTAAGTATAATTGGGGAAAAGGACTTTAGGTGCTACAATTCGAGGAGGAACCTTGGTGATCAAATATCGCTTACATAATGGCTTGAGAGTCGTCATGGAACAAATTCCTACGTTTCGATCGGTTACGTTCGGGATCTGGGTGAAGACGGGCTCGCGTAATGAGTCTCAAGATAATAACGGCATTTCGCATTTTATTGAACACATGTTGTTCAAGGGGACAGAACGCCATACAGCCAAAGATATCGCGGAGATATTTGATGGAATCGGAGGAAATGTGAATGCATTCACCTCCAAAGAGTACACATGCTATTATGCAAAGGTTCTCGATGATCATTTGCCTCTTGCCATGGATATGCTTTCGGACATGTTTTTCCATTCTGCATTTGATGAGAGTGAGTTAGAAAAAGAGAAGAACGTCATTTATGAAGAGATCTCTATGTATGAAGATACACCGGACGATCTGGTTCATGATTTATTGGCCAAAGCTTCTTATGGCTCACATCCGCTGGGGTATACGATCCTCGGAACCCAGGACAATTTATCGAAAATGAAATCCGAAGATCTGCGTAACTATATGAAGCAATATTATAATACCGAAAATACGGTTCTTAGTATTGCTGGCAATATTGATGATAGCGTACGCGAGCTTATTGAGAAGCATTTCGGGGAATTCGCTCAAACGGGCATGGAAACAAGTTATGACGCACCGGATTTCCTTGGAGAACTGATTTTCCATGCGAAAAAAACGGAGCAAAATCACATCTGTCTATCGCTTCCTGGTCTTTCGCTTCAAGAAGAGAATCTATATCCGATGGTACTGCTCAATAATGCCATTGGCGGTGGAATGAGTTCTAGATTGTTCCAGGAGATTCGCGAGAAACGCGGTCTCGCTTATTCCGTTTATTCGTACCATTCTTCGCATATCGACAGCGGCATGTTCACGATTTATACTGGCACAGCGCCGAAGCAGACGGAAGAAGTGCTCAAAGTGACTATGGAGCTGCTGCATGATATAGCAGTGAATGGAATGACGGATTCTGAACTAAAGAAAGGAAAAGAGCAGCTGAAAGGCAGCTTGATCCTTAGTTTGGAGAGTACCAGCAGCCGTATGAACCGATTCGGGAAAAATGAGCTGATGACTGGTAAGCATTACAGTCTCGACGAAATGATTGAGCGAATTGAAAGCGTTCAGATGGAGAATATTCGTCAATTGACGAAAACGCTATTCGGGACACCTTTTGCTCTATCTATGGTAGGAAATTCGGATGATGTAATTAACGGCTTCAGGAGGGATCAGCTTGTCTCTCTATAACTTTGACGTTCAAATTAAACGGGTATCCGGACAGGAGGATATCCTTCTGCCTCAGAAAATGTCCGCCGCTGCCAGCGGCTTCGACCTTCATGCTGCAGTGAGCGAGCCGATAGTGCTAGGTCCAGGTGAGCGTCAACTCATCCCGACAGGCTTTGCACTAAGTATGCCGCCTGAGCTTGAAGCTCAGATCCGGCCGAGGAGCGGGCTTGCCTACAAGCATGGCATTACTACACTGAATTCACCGGGAACGATTGATGCCGACTACCGCGGAGAAGTGAAAGTGCTGCTGATTAACCATGGGCAGGAACCGTTCACCATTCAGCGGAATGAGCGAATTGCGCAGATGGTTTTCCAGCTTGTCCCACAGATCCAGCTCAATGAGGTTTCGGAATTAACGGAGACGGAGCGAGGATCAGGCGGTTTCGGCCATACTGGACGGTAACAGCTCTACTACATACGTAAGCATAAATACCAGAACCCCTTTCTAATTGAAGGGGTTCTTTTTGTTTTCCAAGGAACTGAGCACGGAAAGTCACCCATCCTTAGGCGAACGCATACTATAACGTATCGAAACGGACCGAGAAAGGGGTGTAAGAATGCTCACTGGGATTTCGGTTGCTATTATGGGTGGAGACGCCCGGCAGCTTGAAGTAATTCAGAAATTTACTGAACTTGATGCTACGGTGACATTAATCGGCTTTGACAATTTAGGGAGGCAATTTAGCGGTGTTTCAAATGCTAAACTCGATCCCGTGCTGTTTCAAACCGTAGATGTACTTATTTTACCTGCTGTAGGTACGGATGATTCGGGACAAGTGGAATCTATATTCTCGAGTGAAGAGATGAGACTGACAGATGATCTTATGTCTTCACTGCCAAAGCATGCCAAAGTGTATACAGGAATGGCCAAAAGCTTTCTAAAAAAGCTTTGTGCGGCACATGGGATTGAGGTAGTGGAGTTATTCGAGCGTGATGATATAGCGATTTATAACTCCATTCCGACAGCTGAGGGAGCGCTAATGATGGCGATCCAGAACACCGATATTACCATCCATGGTTCAGTTAGTATGGTTTTAGGTTTTGGTCGTACAGGTTTTACAATGGCCAAAACGTTACAGGGATTAGGGGCAACCGTGAAGGTTGGCGTGAGGAAACCGGAGCATTTTGCAAGGGCGTGGGAGATGGGTTTTCAGCCTTTTTATACAAAGGATCTGTACCCGGAAGTGGGGAATATTGACTTGCTTTTTAATACAATTCCGACTATGATAGTCACAGCGCAAGTTATTACTAATATCCCACATCGCGCGCTCATCATCGATTTGGCTTCTAAACCCGGCGGAACGGACTTCCGATTTGCCGAGAAAAGAGGCATCAAAGCGATGCTAGCGCCCGGTTTACCTGGCATCGTCGCCCCCAAAACAGCTGGCCGCATCATGGCAAACACACTTAGTCAGCTGATCGTGGAAGACTTCAAAGACAGGAGCGATGTGGAATGAATTGGCAAGGGAAAACAGTCGGATATGCTTTAACTGGTTCTCACTGTACGTTGGAAGAAGTCATGCCGCAGATTAAGAGATTTGTAGATGCAGGTGCACGTGTCATTCCGATTGTATCGAATACAGTCATGACCACCGACACACGTTTTGGTAAATCAGATGATTGGCAGCAACAGATAAAGGATATAACAGGGAACGAAATTATATCTACTATTGTAGCCGCAGAGCCACTAGGTCCATCCAAGCTGCTTGATGTGATGGTTATTGCGCCATGCACAGGGAACACGACTAGCAAGCTAGCAAACGCAATGACAGAGAGTCCAGTACTTATGGCTGCAAAAGCACAAATGAGAAATTTGCGGCCGCTAGTTTTAGCGATTTCGACCAATGATGGGCTGGGTTTGAACGCGATGAATATCGCAAAGCTTCTCATTACCAAAAACATTTATTTTGTGCCCTATGGTCAAGATGCACCTGGAGCGAAGCCAAATTCGTTGGTAGCTCGGATGGACTTGATTATGGAAGCCTGTGAAGCTGCTCTTGAAGGTAAGCAATTGCAGCCCATGATTATTGAGAGATTTCTATACTAATTCATATATAACAACTTGAAGGGGAGAGTCCAGCTCATGTCGAACCAGAAGCTTTTTAACGTTGCAGTCGTAGGCGCTACAGGCGCAGTAGGAGAACAAATAATCCGTCTATTGGAAGAACGGAATTTCCCCATCAAGGAATTGAAATTACTCTCTTCCGCTCGTTCAGCGGGCGTTAAGCTTTCTTTCAAAGGTCAAGAAGTAACCGTTCAAGAAGCGACACCAGAAAGCTTCGAAGGCGTTGATATTGCTTTATTTAGTGCTGGAGGCGATGTTACGAAGGCATTAGCTCCTCACGCGGTTAAGGCGGGTACGATCTGTATCGATAATACGAGTGCATACCGAATGGATCCTGAAACACCTCTTGTGGTGCCTGAGGTAAATGTTGATAAAATTAACGAGCACAAAGGCATTATTGCCAATCC
Organism: Paenibacillus germinis; assembly: GCF_013141785.1. Lineage (NCBI taxonomy): Bacteria > Bacillati > Bacillota > Bacilli > Caryophanales > Paenibacillaceae > Paenibacillus > Paenibacillus germinis. The sequence goes on along the minus strand of NZ_WHOC01000019.1, from coordinate 237,909 downwards.
GAATTGTTCTACGATCCAAATGGTAGCTGCACTTAAGCCTCTATATGACCGTTATGGGATTTCCCGTATCATCGTGTCAACATACCAAGCTGTTTCTGGAGCTGGTGCTAAAGCGATTAACGAAATGTTGAGACAATCGAAAGAAGTGCTTGAAGGAAATGATGCGAATCCGGATATTTTGCCGGTTGGTTCTTTGCCAGTGAAACATCAGATCGCTTTCAATGCGATTCCGCAAATCGATAAGTTCCTCGATAACGGTTTTACGAATGAAGAAATGAAAATGATTCTTGAAACGAAAAAAATAATGGGCGATGAGTCCATTGAAGTTACAGCTACATGTGTCCGTATTCCGGTTGTTTATGGTCATTCTGAGTCTGTCTATGTTGAATTAAAAGAAGATTTCGACGTAGAAGAAGTGAAGACGTTACTTGCAAATGCCCCTGGTATTGTTCTTGTTGACAATCCGGCTGAGCAGCAATACCCCCTTGCTACAGATGCAGCGGGTAAACTGGAAACTTTCGTTGGTCGTGTACGCCGTGATTTGAGCAATCCAAAAGCGCTAAATATGTGGATTGTTTCTGACAACTTGCTAAAAGGCGCTGCATGGAATGCTGTACAAATTGCTGAATATATTGCTATAGAACAATAATCAGCAACAATGACTGCGATTATTATCGTGCAGTGAATATGGGGGAAACTCATGCGAATCCTTGTACAAAAATTTGGAGGCACTTCGCTTTCCACCGCTCATGCCAGAGAACACGTTATTGGACACATTCAAGACGCACTTATCAATCATTATAAATTGGTTGTTGTTGTATCCGCGATGGGAAGAAAAGGAGAACCTTATGCGACTGACACGCTCTTAGACCTCGTTCGAAAGAACGGGGATGGGCTGCCAGCGCGGGAACTCGATATGTTAATGGGCTGCGGAGAGTTAATTTCTGCGGTACATTTGTGCAGCTTATTACAAGCAACAGGTATTCGTTCTACGGTTTTGACAGGTGGGCAAGCTGGTATTCTTACGAATGATGTTCACGGTAATGCCCAGATAGTAGCTATGCAGCCTAACAGGATCCTTGAATTGCTGGAACAAGATATGGTAGTCATTGTTACCGGATTTCAAGGTAAAACAAGTCAAGACGAACTAACAACATTAGGGCGCGGTGGTAGTGATACATCGGCTACTGCTCTTGGGGCTGCCCTTAAAGCAGAAATTGTAGATATTTTCACGGATGTCAACGGAATATTGACAGCGGATCCACGGATCGTTGAGGATGCTAAACCGCTAGTTCGTGTTAGCTTCGCTGAAATCTGCAATATGGCACATAATGGTGCTAAGGTTATACATCCACGCGCGGTAGAAGTAGCCATGCAGGCTAATATTCCGATTCGCGTCCGATCTACGTTTTCCAAAGAAGAAGGAACGTTGGTTACAGCTTCAGACAGTATCCCTACGGATATGAGTCAAGTGAGGGATCGATTCGTTACGGGAATTGCCCATTTTACGAACATTACTCAAATTCATGTTGCTGCGGTTGAAGGTCAATTCGATCTTCAGCTTCGTGTATTTAAAACGATGGCGCTGCATCAGATTAGTGTTGATTTTATAAACGTCAATCCATCGGGAGTCGTTTATACGGTGTTCGATCATGAAGCGGAACGCGCTCTAAAACTGCTCAGAGGTCAAGGCTATGATCCTAAAGCCGTGAGTGGATGTGCGAAAGTTTCGGTGATCGGTGGCGGTATGAACGGAGTACCAGGTATTATGGCGCAAATTGTTGAGGCATTAACGGTGGAGGACATACGTATCCTTCAATCAGCCGATTCAAATACAACGATTTGGGTGCTTGTCCATGGTGTTGATATGATTAAATCTGTTAGGGCACTACATCATAAATTTAATTTATATAAGTGAAAATGTGAGATTGAGGAGGTATAACGTTGGATTTTGGAAGAGTAATTACAGCTATGGTCACTCCTTTTGACGAGAATTTACAAGTGAACTGGGAGCAAGTGGAACCATTAATTAACTATTTGATCGAAGAGCAGCAGTCGGATAGCCTTGTTATTTGTGGCACGACTGGTGAGGCACCAACATTAACAGACGATGAGAAGCTGAAACTTATCGAACTATCCGTTCGTTATGCTGGTGGGCGATGCAAGATCATTGCAGGTACAGGAAGTAATGACACTGCGCACACCATTCATTTTTCCCAAAAAGTTGAGAAACTTGGAGTCGATGCTTTACTGATCGTAGCTCCTTATTATAACCGCCCTTCCCAAGAAGGGTTGTACCAGCATTTTAAAGCAGTAGCTGAGTCTGTTCAGGTATCGATTATGCTTTATAATGTACCGGGACGCACAGGTGTGAATTTGGATGCGGAGACAACTATTCGTCTATCCCAAATTCCGAATATCGTGGCTACCAAAGATTGCGCTAACACGGATCAATTGACACGTATACTTAATGATGCAGCTCCTAATTTCCTAGTGTACAGTGGGGATGACAGCAGTGCGCTGCCTGCTTTAGCGGTAGGATGTCAGGGAATTATTAGTGTTGCTAGTCATGTGATTGGAAAAGAAATGCAATCTATGATAAAGTATTATTTAGAAGGTAACACTCAGCAAGCGGCAGAACTTCATCGTAAGCTTCATCCTGTTTTTACTGGCATTTTCCGTGTGCCGAGTCCTGCTCCAATTAAGCATGCTCTCGCATTGAAAGGCATTCAAACTGGAGGCGTAAGACTTCCGTTAGTTCGTGTATCCGAGCAAGAAGGACAATTCATCCAATCACTTTTTGTATGATAACGCCTAATGAATCGGTGCTTCCGGCATCGGTTTTCTTTTTTTGGGGAATCTAAAGTAATAGGTATTAACTTGTATTTGTTGTTTTTTTTCATGTATAATGGTTGCAAGTGACTAGTTCGGTTTTTTCATTTAAAATTCGTCGTCCAATCTTAGAAGGAGGTATATTCTTGTCCAAAAAAAATATTGATAAACTTTTGATCTTCGCTCTTGGCGGCGTGGGCGAAATCGGAAAAAATATGTATTGCGTTCAGTATGCGAACGATATCATCGTCATTGATAGTGGTTTGAAATTTCCAGAGGAGGACATGCTTGGAATCGACATCGTCATTCCAGACATTGGATATCTAACGGAGAATCGGGATAAAGTACGCGGCATTATCATCACTCACGGCCACGAAGATCATATTGGCGGCTTACCTTATGTACTTAAGCATCTTAACGTTCCACTTTATGCAACTAAGCTTACAATGGGACTTATCGAAGCTAAGCTGAAGGAAGCAAATTTACTCGGTACTACGAACCGGATCCTCATTAATTCGGAATCCGTTCTATCCTTAGGCGTTCTTACAGCAACATTCTTCAAAACCAATCATAGTATTCCTGATTCTGTGGGTGTCGCTTTAGATACACCAGAAGGTGTTGTTGTTCATACAGGAGACTTTAAGTTCGATCAAACTCCTGTAAATGATCAATATGCGGACTTGCATCGTATGGCAGAAATTGGGAAGAAAGGCGTACTTGCCTTGCTTTCTGACAGCACAAATGCAGAACGTCCTGGTTACACAGGCTCTGAGCGCAGTGTTGGGGTTGAGATTGAAGAAGTGTTCCGTAAAGCTAAGCAAAGAGTTGTTATTGCGACATTTGCATCCAACATTCACCGTGTTCAACAGGTGTTTGATGCAGCCGCAGCAACAAATCGCAAAGTAACAGTAATCGGTCGCAGTATGGTTAACGTGGTTTCGATCGCTAGCGAGTTAGGGTACTTGCACATTCCGGATGGCATGCTAATTGAGCCAGAGGAAGTTAACAAGCTTGCCGCTGATCGCGTTGTCATTCTTTCCACAGGAAGCCAAGGAGAGCCAATGTCTGCTCTTACAAGAATGGCACGTTCAACTCATCGTAAAATCGATATTTTACCTGGGGATACGGTCATTATTGCGGCAACTCCAATTCCAGGGAATGAGCGCTATGTAGGCCGTACCGTAGATGAGTTATTCCGTATTGGCGCTAATGTGATTTACGGTCCAGGTTCTGTTACTGGCGTACACGTATCAGGTCACGGTAGTCAAGAAGAATTGAAGTTAATGCTCAATCTTATGAAGCCTAAGTACTTTATTCCGATTCATGGCGAATATCGCATGCTGCGTCAACATGGCATCCTAGCCGAGTCTGTCGGCATTCCTAAAGAAGATATATTTATGTGCGATATCGGTGACACAGTAGAAATTCAAAATGGCGTTGCTCGCAAAGGATCTAAAGTTCAAAGCGGCAACATTCTGATTGATGGACTGGGTGTTGGAGATGTAGGCAACATTGTGTTGCGTGACCGTAAATTACTGTCTCAGGACGGAATCCTTGTGGTCGTAGTTACACTCAGCAAACAAGATGGCAAAATTTTATCTGGACCAGATATTATTTCTCGCGGGTTCGTGTATGTACGTGAATCTGAGGGTCTCTTGGAAGAAGCCAATCGTATCGTAACGAATACGTTAACGAAATTAATGAATGAAAATGTAAATGAATGGGCATCTTTAAAAACAAACGTGAAAGATGTTCTCGGACGCTTTTTATATGAACAAACCAGAAGAAGACCGATGATCCTTCCTATTATCATGGAAGTCTAGGCTCGAACAAGTCACTTGAACCTATGCAATAGTAAAGCTCTCTCCATCACTGGAGGGAGCTTTTTTTCTTATAGTTCGTAGGGTGAGAATGCATGAAAGTACGCAAATTTATTCATACTATGGGAGATTATGAACAGTACATGCAAAGTTTGCTAGCACAATGCAGTTTAAGCTTACAAAGCTGTTTTTGCAAAAGCAAAACTCGAAGGGGGATTTTCAGTGGCAGCACCCACAGGACCGAAACAACAAGAACCGGAAACGGAAGAAGGTAAGAAGAACGCAGTCCTCGAAAACATTCAACAGTTAGGTCAAACTAATACGCTTTCTGGCGAATCTAATATTTTCTGCCTCACCATTATTGGACAAGTGGAAGGACATATCGTTCTCCCTCCCCAGAATAAAACGACCAAATATGAGCACCTAATTCCGCAATTAGTCGCCGCAGAACAAAATCCGAAGATTGAAGGCGTTATGATTATTTTAAATACAGTAGGGGGAGATGTAGAAGCAGGACTTGCCATCGCGGAGATGGTTGCAACTTTATCGAAACCATCCATTGCTTTGGTACTAGGTGGCGGGCACAGCATTGGTGTTCCCATCGCAGTATCAGCGGACTACTCGATTATTGCTGAAACAGCAACAATGACGATTCACCCAATTCGATTAAATGGTTTAATTATTGGAGTCCCACAAACATTTGAATATTTGGATAAAATGCAGGAACGTGTTGTGCGGTTTGTAACGAAGCACTCTAATGTAACAGAAGAAAAGTTTAAAGAGTTGATGTTTAAGACTGGCGAGTTGACAAGGGATATTGGGACTACGGTCATTGGTATAGACGCCGTTAAATATGGCTTGATAGATCAAGTAGGCGGTATCGGTGATGCAATCCGAGAGCTTAATCAGCGAATAGAGATTAAGAAAGCAGCGGCGAGCGGAGGCATTGTACAATGATACATTACTCGGTTATACCGATGGATGTGATTTTTGAAGGAATGGAGACTTACGAACCCAAGTTTATCGAAATCGATCAGGGTGGAGTTAAAATGCAAATTGAACCGATTAGTGGCTTTCAGGCACGAATTGTTAGGCTGTTTAGTTGTAATCCTCAGGATTATTTGAATAATCAATATGCCCCTGGAACTATTATTTCATATAGTCCTGTAGTAGAGGCAACTTTAACTTTCTAGCTTGCTCTTCCTGTATCATCCCCCAAGTCAAATATGGTATAATGTGGACTTGGGGGTGGCAAGCGTGGCGAAACGCAAGAAAAAAGGTAAGGCTCTAAAAACAAGCTTGTTATTCGAGTTATATGGTATTCTCATTCTAATCTTCTCGGTCATTGCACTTGCTCATCAAGGGCATGTCGGGAATTCGTTGATTTACCTTTTTCGATTTTTTGTGGGAACGTGGTATTCACTTATACCTCTGATTTTCATATATGTGGCCTTATATGCGATGATCAAGAGAGCCTGGCCACAGATGGTTACGCCCAAGAAAGCAGGGATACTGCTGTTCATTCTTGGACTGCTAATAAAAAATCATATTGATTTGTTCGCTCAATTATATCCTGATGGCGGTTTCACGTCTGGTAAAGTCATTGGATCAACATGGAATGCCATGTTAGATGGTCTGAAACCAACAGAAGCAGGCAAAGCGGCACTCGAGCATGGTATTGGCGGCGGCATGATTGGCGCTATGCTGTACAGTGTCCTTTACTTTCTGTTCGACTATTTGGGCGCGAGATTAATCCAATATGCGCTGTTCGTCATGGGCTTTATTCTGGCAACAGGTATTTCTTACGTAGACGTTGGCAATATCGTGAAGGGTCGATTCAGTAATGTTGGCCAAAATTTTAAAGATAGAATGAAAGAGTGGCTGCAGGATCGCGAGGCACGTCAGCCCCAAACAGTCTCCGCAGGTTCTAGTGCAACTAAGGCGAAGAAATCCTCTTATGTTCCTGTTGATGATGAATTCGATGAGGAAGTCTTTCAGCCTGTTAAACGGGCGAAGAAGACACCACTTTTCATGGAGCTGCTTCGTCCTAATAAGGAAAGTCGGAAAAAGGCTGCAGTCGAGAATAATTCAAATGCAGATGAATTAAATGATTTAGATGCAGTAGATGAAACCGAGCAAGTTCTTTATAAGTCAGGCGCGAAGCAAGCTGCTGAATCAGATTCACCCTCCTCAGATCAACCAATCACACCTATTATTCGTGATTTTCAAGAGCAGGTTTTCCAAGAAGCTCAGCAGGCAGTCAAACATCCTGCAGCTTCCTCTACAACGCCGACCTCTAAAGTTCAGGGAGCAGGGGCTGTTGATGCGGATGATGAGCCAGTTACGCTGGAATTTCAGGAGAATGTGCCAATTGTTCAAACACGGCCATATGAAATGCCTTCCCTTGATTTATTAGCGAAGCCTGCTGTTGGCAAAGGCAGTGAGATGGCCGACTATAAAGCGAATGCAAGGAAGCTCGAAGCCACCTTGGAGAGCTTTGGGGTTCGTGCCAAGGTGCTAGAGGTCGTCAGAGGCCCTGCCGTGACACGCTATGAGATACAGCCTGACGTGGGTGTGAAGGTCAGCCGAATCGTCTCCTTGACCGATGATATCGCGTTGGCGCTTGCCGCCAAGGATATTCGGATGGAAGCTCCGATTCCTGGTAAAGCTGCGATCGGCATTGAGGTGCCGAATCTGGAGGTTTCGATCGTGACCATGCGTGAGGTCATGGAAACATCCGCTTTTCAAGAATCCAGCTCACGGCTATCGGTTGTACTTGGACGTGATATTTCTGGACAACCAATCGTCGGAAATTTGGCAAGAATGCCTCACTTACTTGTAGCAGGAGCCACCGGTTCAGGTAAATCCGTCTGTATTAATGGGATTATTACAAGCATTTTGTATAAAGCTAAGCCTAATGAAGTGAAGTTTCTTATGATCGATCCGAAGATGGTTGAATTGAATGTCTATAATGGGATTCCACATCTACTGGCACCAGTTGTAACTGATCCTCGACGAGCTTCGTTAGCACTTAAGAAAGTCGTCGTAGAGATGGAAAAGCGTTATGAACTATTCTCGAAAAGCGGAACGCGAAATATTGAGGGCTACAACGCGATGTTAACAGAAAGCGGTACAGCAGTCCCTCTGCCATATTACGTGGTTATCGTGGACGAGTTAGCCGATTTAATGATGGTTGCTGCTAACGATGTGGAAGATTCTATCACCCGCCTTGCTCAAATGGCCCGTGCTGCGGGTATTCATTTAATTATTGCTACTCAACGACCGTCCGTTGATGTTATTACTGGCGTGATTAAAGCCAATATTCCATCGCGTATTGCGTTTGGTGTTTCGTCTCAAGTTGACTCAAGGACCATTTTGGACATGGTCGGAGCCGAGAAGCTGTTAGGTCGAGGGGATATGCTTTATTTACCAGTAGGCGCGTCCAAACCTGTTCGTATCCAGGGTGCCTTTTTATCTGACCAAGAAGTTGAACATGTGGTTGGCTTTGTACGCACACAGGAGCAGGCGAATTACCAAGAAGAAATGGTTCCGCATGTGGAAGAAATGCCGGAGCAGCATAATGAATTTGAAGACGAGCTGTACGACCAAGCTGTTCAAATTGTATTGGAAGCCAAGCAAGCCTCTGTTTCCCTGCTGCAACGACGTATGAGAGTCGGTTATACACGTGCAGCAAGGCTGGTTGACTCTATGGAAGCCAAAGGGGTCGTTGGCCCTTACGAAGGCAGTAAGCCTCGAGAGGTGCTGATGTCGATTGAACAATACCATCATAATCGGATCAGTTCCTAACATAAAAAGACGATTGTACAAGCACTCTCCTCAGGAGAGTGTTTTTTTTTTTGTATAAACAAAGAGTCCCTTTCTCATAATAAGCAAGAAAAGGCTGTAATTTGAAAAGTGAGGTTGAGAAGGGGAATGAATAAACGATTAATTGTACTTACATTTTGTATTGTTTTCGTACTAGTTGTCGCTTTTCAGTTGAAGGGAAAGTTCAATCCACCTGCAGAAGAAACGTTTAGTAAAAATGAAGTGCGTTATGGAGCCACAGGAGCTGATGTTAACGAGCTGCAAGGCAGATTGAAGTTCATTGGCTTCTATAGCGGCAGTATAGACGGAGATTATGGGTATAAAACTTTATTAGCAGTGAAGCGATTCCAAGGTGAGTTTGGGATGAAAGTAGATGGCGTTGTAGGTCCCAAGACCAAGCTTAAACTGTGGGAAGCTACGAAGAATTGGAGGCCTACAGCACCAACAACAGGAAGACAAAGCAATGCAGGCAAAGAAACGGCTTCTTCAAATCAAAAACCAGCCAATTTGCTGCCTTCGAATAACCTGGGCTTGTCTGAACAGGATCTGAAGATTATGGCGAATGCGGTGCATGGGGAGGCTCGCGGAGAGCCTTATATTGGCCAAGTAGCCGTTGCAGCCGTCATTTTGAATCGAGTGAAGTCAGCTAGTTTTCCAAATACGGTTTCTGGTGTTATCTTTCAGCCTGGTGCTTTCACAGCCGTAGCGGATGGCCAAATATGGTTAACACCTGACGAATCATCGCAAAAGGCCGTAAAAGATGCACTGAATGGATGGGATCCTTCGGGTGGGTGCATCTATTATTTCAACCCGGTAACGGCAACATCCAAATGGATTTGGAGCAGGACGCAAGTCAAAACTATTGGGAAGCATATCTTCTGTAAATAATTTAGACATGGACAAGGAGAAGGAGCCAGCTTTGGTTGCTTCTCCTCTTCGTATAGGAATATAATGGATTTATATCACGGACAAAGAAGGGAGACCGACCTTTGAAGCATATACAATTTGAGCGCACTACATGGAATCATATACGTTTACATGTGCTGCCGACAGATCGGTTTAAAACGTTTGCCATTTCAGTGTACATAGGCCGTCCTCTAGAGGAAGATACGGTCACGAGTACCGCATTAACACCATTTGTACTTCGTAGAGGTACGGAATTACGCCCAGAAACGAAGCAATTTCGAGAATATTTAGATGATTTATATGGTGCAGGATTCGGCTTTGATATTTATAAACGAGGCGATTACCAAATTGTTCAGTTACGTATGGATATCATCAATGACCGATTCGTGAAATCAGCCCAATCTTTATTAAAGCAGGGACTTGATTTCGTTGGAGAAACTTTGACAAAGCCAGCCCTAGAAGAAGGGCATTTTCGTAACAAATACGTCGATGCTGAGAAGCAGACTCTCCAGAAGCGTATAGAATCAGTCATTAACGATAAAATTCGGTACGCAGCTGAACGCTGTATCGAAGAAATGTGCAGTGATGATCCTTATCGGCTTCACCCTTTGGGTAAAATCGATGATTTGGACCCCATCAATGCTGAGCAACTGTACGAACAATATAAACATTGGCTTCAAACCGCACCAATCGATATTTATGTCGTTGGAAATACGACTCTTTCTGAAGTAGAGGGCATTGTAAAGCAGGCATTCTCCATTGAACGCAAAGAGGATGTCGGCTATATAACATCTGCCCCGCGGGGGGCATCAGGTGATGTGAAGACAATCGTTGAACGTCTGGATGTTAATCAAGGGAAACTGAACATGGGATTGCGTACCAATATTTCGTATCGAGATGAGCAGTACCCAGTAGCTCTTATGTATAATGGCGTTCTCGGAGGTTACCCGCACTCCAAATTGTTTACGAATGTTCGTGAGAAAGCGAGTCTGGCCTATTATGCCTCTTCTCGGTTTGATGGTCACAAAGGCATTCTGACGATTCAATCGGGGATTGAAATGGCGAATTATGAGAAAGCGGTTGATATCATAAAAAAGCAGTTGACTGCCATGGAGCAAGGTGAGATCAGTGATATTGAATGGAATCAAACCCGAGCCATGATTGCCAATCAACTGCGCGAAATTCAGGATTCCGCATTTGAATTAATTTCATTTGACTTTAATGCTATTTTATCTGGAAAAGAACGTACGGTTTCAGGCTTGATTGAATCTGTGGAGCAGGTAGATATTACGGCTATTGCAGAAGCTGCTAAGCGTGTTCAACTGGATACGATATACTTTTTGCGGGACCAGAAGGGAGAGTAGAAGATGCAGGTTATTCCTTATCCACACCTTGGTGAAACCATTTATCACGAGAAGCTTGATAATGGGCTACATGTGTTTGTACTACCCAAAGATGGTTTCCAGAAAACCTATGCGACGTTCACGACGCAATTCGGATCTGTTGACAACTTTTTTCAAGTTGAAGGGAAAGAGGCAATACAAGTTCCGGATGGCATTGCTCATTTTCTGGAGCACAAAATGTTTGAAGAGCCTGAAGGTGATATTTTCGCTACTTTCGCTTCAAACGGCGCTTCGGCTAACGCTTTTACAAGCTTTGATCGGACAGCGTACTTATTTTCATCCACGGATCACTATTTAACGAATTTAACGACATTAATTAATTTTGTGCAAAACCCTTATTTTACAGATGAAAATGTAGAAAAGGAAAAAGGCATTATTGGTCAAGAGATCAAAATGTACGAAGATAATGCGGATTGGAGAAGCTATTATGGATTAATTGAATCCTTATATGCTAAGCATCCCATCCATATCGATATCGCTGGTACAGTAGAGTCCATTGCCGAAATCTCAAAAGAAACCTTGTATGAGTGCTACAACACATTCTATCACCCCAGCAATATGAGCCTGTTTGTGGTTGGAGGCGTAGATCCAGAAGAGGTTATTTCGTTAGTTAAAGAGAATCAAGCTGCCAAAACTTTTCCGCCTCAAGGAAATATCCAACGATTTTTCCCAGATGAGCCATTAGAAGTGAAGGAAGCGCGCAGAGTAACATTACTTCCTGTTTCAATGCCAAAATGCTTAATCGGATTCAAGGAGCCTGCGCCTTCTTTAAGTGGGAAAGACTTACTAGTTAGAGAATTGACTACGAAATTAATGTTAGATGTTTTGTTCAGTTCTAGCTCTGATATTTATCAGGAACTATATGATGAGCAATTGATTTCTGATAATTTTGGTCATGAATATAATTGCAGTGAGGGTTATGCTTTCTCCATTCTTGGCGGAGATACCAAAGATCCGGACCAACTTGTAGCGCGCATACGCGAAGAGGTTGAGAAACGTAAGGATCCAGGACTAGATGAAGTCACCTTCGAGCGGAGTCGAAAGAAGAAAATTGGTAATTTCCTACGGATGATGAACTCACCGGAATCCATTGCGAATGAATTCACTAAATACCGTTTCAAAGATATTGATTTATTCGATATATTACCTGTTTACGAGCAAATTACACTTGAAGACGTGAACCGTCGGTTCCGCGAGCATTTTGACTGGAGCAGACTTGCTATTTCGATTGTGCAAAGTCGTAAGCCGTCGTGACGTTCCCTAAGCCATTCAGTGAACAAACAGTTCTTATAACAGGAGCTAGCCGGGGAATTGGTGCTGCGATTGCTGAGCGTTTTGCCGCGGTAGGCATGAACGTTGTTATTCACTACCGTGAATCACACGAAGCTGCTAATGAAGTGGCCAGATCCTGCATGAAGCATGGCGCCAAAGTGTTAACCGTATCAGCGGATGTAAAATCTCGTGAGCAAATCAATAAAATGCAAGAAAAGCTGGAACAAAGAGGCATGGTCCCTGATATTATCGTCAACAATGCGGGGATTTCTCACTTTGGTATGCTTTCTGATGTTAGCGAAGAAGATTGGGACCTGGTAATGAATGTTAATCTTAAAGGCGCCTTTCTTTGTACACAAACTTTCATGACGGCAATGGTCAAACAAAAGTATGGCCGCATTATTAACGTATCCTCTATATGGGGCATCTCAGGTGCCTCCTGTGAGGTTGTATACTCAACAGCCAAAGGTGGGTTGAACGCCTTCACGAAGGCGTTAGCGAAGGAGCTGGCTCCTTCTGGTGTGACGGTGAATGCCGTAGCGCCTGGTGCGGTACATACCGAAATGATGGCAGGATTTCAACCTGAGGAGCGAGAAGCGATCGCCAATGAAATTCCGGTAGGCCGTTTTGCTTTGCCTGATGAAGTTGCTTCTCTTGTATACTTTCTAGCACTGCCTGAATCCGGTTATATTACGGGTCAAATCATAAGTCCAAATGGTGGATGGTTAACCTGAGTACAGTGTAGGAAGCCTCGCGCATAATTTTAAGCTGAGAAGCGAATATTACGTATGTAATGACCATTTCTCATAACTCAAAGGAGGCTTCTTACAATGGCTACTGTACTTAAGGTATTTGATAAGTGGAAAGAGTTTTTGGCTGAACGTGTGAGTCAGGCTGGACATGCGGGGATGAGTGAGGAAACGATTTCTAAGCTCGCTTTTCAAATCGGTGAATTTCTGGCAAATAAAGTGGACCCCGAAAATGAACAAGAGCGAGTGCTCAAAGAGCTGTGGGATGCAGGGGATGAGCAAGAAAAGCGCACACTTGCCGGCCTCATGGTAAAATTAGTAGACAAAGGTTAATAACCGTTTTACAATTCAATAGGGTACAATGTGAAAGCCTCCTCTTTCGGAGGCTTTTGCACGCTTTATAAGGATGAAAGGAATTGTAACTTCATGGCAATCAAACGTTTTGCGCTTGCATTATTGCTCTTATCTTTTATCGTAGCAGGGTGTGGAAATCGTGGAATTCCAACCATTAAGCAGGAATTGTTGGATAATAAATTATCTGTGCTAATGCTGACAGGAGCTAGTATGTCTGCGCCAGCTAAGCAGTCGGTAGGAAATGCGCTTCAGCAGTGGAGAGATGCTAATTTTATAGCCTTTGATTGGATCAAGGATTTGAATCAACTGGATGAAAGCGTTATAGCAAAGTTGAAAGCAAGCAATTATGATTACATATATGTCATTGGTAATGAACTGTTTCCTTCTGCTAATGGGGTGATTGGACAAGGACTTTCGACGGGTAAATGGACATTATTACAAAGTCAACTTGATGTCAAAGGAATCACAAGTCAGGTAAACGAGCAAGCTTCGTTCTTACAAATTGATTCGCAACAGATTGAGACCTTGAAAAATAAATGGATCCAAGACCTATTAGCAGAAAACGTTGTCGTGGAGTGGGTGACTCGAAGTGATCGTCCTATACCTTCTGCATGGGCACCTTCGGAGGAGGCGGATCATATCGTTTTACTCGATAATAATGAACAGTGGTTCCAGCAGTTATCGTTCCAAACGAGGCAGCATCACTCCAACACGATTATTTTCTATACACCAGTAGATGAGGCACAAGTGCAGAAAGCTAAGTCTATCGGAGTATCGGTTGTGGATATTTCAGGAGCTGTATCGGCTGAACTTAACTGGGCACAAATTTTGGACAATCGTCTCGCTATGATGAAAAACAGCTCATGGAAAAAAGGTGGCACGATTTACAACGAACAAGAGCTTAAAGAACTAAAAATGAAATAAATTTGTGTATTTTTACGCGATAAAAGAAGGACATTGACGGAAATTGTAGAAATTACTTGAATAGGTATCGACTTGTTCGTTACAGATATTGCGATGGGGTGGAATGATTGGACGTTAAAGAATGGTATATGGAGTACAAAATTCACAAAAACCGTCCCGGCTTATTAGGGGATATTGCTTCCTTGATGGGGATGCTGGATATTAATATTGTGACCATTAATGGGGTAGAAGATCGTACCCGTGGTATGCTTCTACAAACCAATGATGAAGAAAAAATTGACTTAATGGGTAAAATGTTAAGAAAAGTAGATAATATTACTATTACCGCTCTTAGACCCCCAAAGCTTGTTGATATTTTGGCTGTCCGTCATGGTCGGTATATTGAACGCGATTCGGATGATCGCAAAACATTCCGTTTTACTCGTGATGAATTGGGGCTTTTAGTTGACTTCCTTGGTGAGATTTTCAAGCGAGAAGGGAACCAAGTTGTAGGTCTTCGCGGAATGCCGCGTGTTGGTAAAACGGAATCGATTATTGCAGGAAGTGTATGCGCAAACAAGCGTTGGACTTTCGTTTCCTCTACGTTACTCAGACAAACCGTACGCAGTCAACTATCGGAAGATGAAATGACTCCAAATAATGTATATATTATTGATGGAATTGTTTCCACTATACGTTCAAATGAGAAGCATTACAGCCTTTTGCAGGACATTATGGGTATGCCTTCTACTAAGGTTATCGAGCATCCGGATATATTTATTCGGGAGTCGGAATACACATATAATCACTTCGATTATATTATTGAGCTGCGAAATAGCCCGGATGAAGAAATTAATTATGATTCATTTACGTATACGTCCGAACCTTTTTAAAGTCTGTAACGTCATTAAATAAAGAAGATCCCGCGGGGAGGTGACCATATGTCTGATCTAGGATACATTTTACGCAAAACACGTCTGGAAAAAAAAATCTCGCTTGACGATCTTCAAGAAGTTACGAAAATTCGTAAACGATACTTGGAAGCGATTGAAGAAGGAAACTACAAGGTTCTGCCTGGCAGCTTCTATGTACGTGCCTTTATTAAAAGCTACGCTGAAGCAGTTGGACTTGACCCTACTGAAGTTCTGGGCATGTATCAAACGACGAATCCCTCTCCAGCTGTAGAGAAACCAGTTGTAGAAACGATTCGTAAAAATAGAACGAGTGTCCGTAATACCGAGAAATTGAGCCGCTGGGCTTCTGGTACGATGTTTGTCTGTTTCATTCTGCTTATATTCGGTATCGTATATTACTATACATACAAGAATTATAAGGGAACGCCAGCGGATGAAAATCCTTCTCAAACGCAATCTCCGAGAATCACAGATTCTACGAATCCTGCGACTGGCACTGCTCCAAGTACGACAATGAATGCGTCCGGTGACGGTAAAGTGGCGCCTCTTGCAACTCCTACTCCAACACCGGTGCCGACACCAACGCCATCTGTTCAGGTAAAGTTTAGCAGCAGCGAGAAAGGTGTAGATAATTACACGATAACCGGTGCTTCCAATCTGAATATTCAGATGAAAATAACAGGTTCCTGTTGGATTCGTGTGGATTCTCTTACAGAGGCAGGCGGTAAAGAAATGCTTAGACAGAAACTTTACAAAGCCGGTGATACGGACTCTTTTGATTTAACCGGTTCTGCCTATTTAAATGTAGGTGCAGCCAGTGCTTTGGAGCTTACTGTGAATGGTACGATCGTTCCTGTCGGGGATACTCCAAACCCCAAGAGGGTACAGCTCAATTTGCAAAAAAACTAGCATTTTGACGTTTCCTGCGCTTTCCCGGGTAATGAATAATACCAAGAGTATCCTAGGCCGAGAGGGCTTAGGATGTTTCTTTTTTTACGGCTTCTTGCTATAATGCTATTGTAATTTGATGGAAAGGATGTTTTGTCTAAGATGAGTTCAGAATGCTCGTTTGATATCGTATCCAAGGTGGATATGCAGGAACTAAATAACGCCATACAGCAGGCGGAGAAAGAGATCCTTACCCGCTTTGACTTTAAAGGTAGTAAAAGCAGCATTAAATTGGATAAGGACCAGCTTGTTGTCACCTCAGATGATGAGTTTAAGCTTCAGAATGTCCTTGATATTATGCACGCCAAAATGACGAAGCGCGGTATCTCGATTAAGAATCTCGAGTACAGTAAAGTAGAACCAGCGGCTGGATCCACCGTAAGGCAGAAAATTAGCATGAAGCAAGGTGTCGATCAGGAGAACTCGAAGAAAATTAACATTCTAATTCGTGACTCCAAACTTAAAGTTAAGACGCAAATCCAAGGGGATCAAATTCGGGTAACCGGGAAGAGTCGAGATGATTTACAAGCCGTTATTGCCTTGCTGCGTAAGGCGGAAATTCCTCTTGATTTGCAATTTGTAAACTTGAAATAGGCATACATACGATGTTCTTTGGAGAGTAGCCCCCTACATGTAGGGGGTTTTTACATTTTGACACCCTATAGGGCTTGTATTATACTGGTAGGGAGTGTTTTTTAGGACTATTGGAGGTTGTTTCTTTCATGACAGAAAAGGTTAAAGTAGTTACTCTTGGATGCGAAAAGAATTTGGTCGATTCCGAGATTATGTCAGGATTAATTCATGGCCGTGGTTTTCAACTTGTTGAGAACAAGGAAGATGCCACTGTCATTATCGTGAACACTTGCGGGTTCATTGATGCAGCAAAAGAAGAATCCGTTAATACAATTTTGGATATGGCAGAACTAAAGCAAACAGCGAATCTCAAAGCGCTTATCGTATCCGGCTGTTTGACTCAACGCTACAAAAAGCAGTTGATGGAAGAAATGCCTGAGATTGATGGCATCGTGGGTACCGGAGATTTCGATAAAATCAACCATATCGTAGATGAAGCGCTTCGCGGAAAGAAACCGGTTCTTGTTGGGAATCCGGTGTTTAATTATGATGCGGACCTGCCAAGACTTATGACTACTCCTCGATATACAGCTTATGTAAAAATTGCAGAAGGCTGCGATAACGCATGTACATTCTGTAGTATTCCTATTATGCGAGGCAACTTCAAAAGTAGAAGTATGGAGTCCATCGTTGCGGAAGTAGCTAATCTTGCTGCACAAGGCGTTAAAGAAATTAGCCTAATCGCACAGGATTCCACGAATTATGGAACAGATCTTTATGATGGTTTCATGCTGCCTACTTTGCTTAATAAGGTTAGTGAAGTGGAAGGCATCGAGTGGGTGCGACTGCACTATGCTTACCCTGGGTTCTTTAGCGATGAATTGATTGCTGTCATGGCATCAAATCCGAAGGTATGTAAGTATATCGATATGCCACTTCAGCACAGTGAAGATTCTATTCTCAAACGGATGCGTAGACCTGGCCGTCAGAAGGATACGCGCGAACTTGTTCGTAAAATTCGTGAAGCTATTCCAGATGTCGCCCTGCGTACATCACTCATTGTAGGTTTCCCAGGCGAAACTGAACAAGATTTTGAAAACTTGAAACAATTTGTTCGCGACATTCAGTTTGATCGTCTTGGTGTTTTTGCCTATTCCAAGGAAGATGATACGCCAGCAGCACGTTTGCCGGATCAAGTTCCTGATGATGTTAAAGAGTATCGCGCGAACGCGATTATGGAAATTCAGCGTGAAATCTCGAATCTGCGTGGCGGACGCCGCATCGGACAGGAAATTGACGTGCTTATCGAAAGATACGATGGCAGAAGTGATGTATACATTGGACGCTCCCAATTTGATGCTCCTGAGATTGATGGAGAAGTATTCGTGTCCAATGCAAAGCTTAACATTGGTGAGCTAGCTAAAGTTCGTATTACCCACTCTTATGAGTTTGACTTATCCGGGGAGGTAATTGCATGAACCTAGCTAATCGCATCACCGTGGCGAGGATTTTATTAGTACCTATTATCATGTTTTTTCTGTTGATTAAGGTGAAATTCCCTCATATACGGATAGAGGAATTTAGCATAACGTATAATCAGATTATTGCTGCTTTAATTTTCATTATTGCAGCGAGTACAGACAGTTTAGATGGTTACATTGCCAGAAAACGTAATCTTGTAACCAACTTGGGCAAGCTGCTTGATCCTTTAGCGGATAAGCTGCTTGTTACTGCTGTGCTCGTCTCATTAGTGGAAATGGGTAAAGTAGATGCTTGGATTGTCATTGTCATTATCAGTAGAGAGTGGGCTGTCACAGGACTTCGCCAAATTGCTCTATTGGAAGGCACTGTGATGGCCGCTAGCAAATGGGGAAAAGCGAAGACGGCAGCTCAGATTACAGCCATCATTGCACTACTTATCAATAATTTTCCTTTTACGTTTCTGCACTTCCCTTTTGATGTTATAGCTAGTTGGGTAGCTGCAATTATTACCGTGTATTCAGGTGTAGAGTACTTTGTAAAGAATAAGCATGTCATAGATTTTTCAGAAAAAGCATAATAGGGCATCCTATTGGTTTTTTCTACCACATAAGAAGGTATAAGTTTTCGGTTCCCGAAAACCGCTTTCTTATTGGCGATAAAACCTACCTCTAAACGCGGTCGCTCATCTTTGAATGGCCTCGATAGAGGTTTTCTCATTTTAAGGAGGGAATTCGAGATGAAAGCAGAAATTATCGCTGTTGGAACGGAACTTTTACTAGGCCAAATTGTAAATACGAATGCACAATTTCTCTCCAGAGAATGTGCTGCGCTTGGCGTAGATATGTATTTCCAAACGGTCGTTGGTGATAATAAACAGAGATTGCTAGATAGCTTCAAATTAGCCGTTTCAAGGGCTGATGTCGTTATATGTACAGGGGGTCTTGGACCTACGCAGGATGATCTGACCAAGGATGTTCTTGCTGCGTTTGTAGGCCGTGAATTGATTGTGCATGAGCCTTCAATGAAAACAATTACAGATATGTTCCAGTCACGCGGGATCCATATGGTGGAAAGCAACAGACGTCAAGCGATGATGATTGAGGGGAGCGATCCTTTACATAACGAAACAGGGCTTGCCGTAGGTGTTGCATTTACATACGAAGGGACACATTTTATTCTTCTACCAGGCCCGCCAAAAGAAATGAAGCCGATGTTCACCAAGTATGCGGCTCCTTGGCTTCGTACAAGGATGACTGATGAGGTTCCGCTTTATTCCAAAATGCTCAAATTTGCCGGCATTGGTGAATCTAACTTAGAACATCAATTACTTGATCTAATCGAAGCTCAAACGGACCCAACGATTGCTCCATATGCCAAAGAAAGCGAAGTGACGATTCGCTTAACAACACGTGCACAGACAGCTTCGGATGGCGAACGGAAACTTCAAGTGACTGAACTAGAGATTAGAAAGCGATTAGGAGAGCATCTCTATGCCGACGAAGATGTTCCTATCGAAACGATTGTGCTGCAATTGCTTGGCGAGAAGAACCAGACACTTGCTGTGGCCGAAAGCTGCACTGGCGGCTTGCTAAGTGATTTGATTACAGCAGTGCCGGGGAGTTCCCAATCATTTCTTGGAGGAATTATTTGTTATTCTAATGCCTTGAAGCATAAGCTCCTCGGTGTTCCAATGGAAGTGCTGGAAGGGGAGGGTTCTCCAGGTGCTGTTAGCAGCGAGACAGCGACCCTCTTAGCGGAGCAATTGATTACTTTGGCCGGAAGTGACTTTGGACTATCAGTCACGGGTGTAGCAGGCCCAAGTCCGTCTGAAGGCAAGCCAGTAGGGCTTGTTTATATAGGTTTTGCTCAAAAAGAAGCAGCAACAAGGGTTATTACTTTGCAGCTATCTGGTAATCGGGAGTCCATCAAGCAAAGAGCGGCCAAAAGCGCACTCTATCATTTATGGAAACAGTTGAAAGATAGCTAGAGTTCGCATATAATGAGACTAAGTGTTAACGGAAGAACCGTAGCAAAGCGATAACTTTGTTGCGGTTTTTTGTTTGTTCGCTAAAAAGTCGAATGTATGTTCGAAAAAATGCTTGGCAAACACCTGAAAACAAGTTATCATATACCTATAATGATAGAAGAAGGAAGTGAGTGTTTTGTCAGATCGTCGCGCAGCACTTGATAATGCTTTACGTCAAATTGAGAAACAGTTCGGAAAAGGCTCCATTATGAAGCTTGGAGAATCTACACATATGCAAGTTGAAACGATTTCATCCGGCTCTCTTGCGCTTGATATCGCTCTTGGAATAGGTGGGTTTCCACGCGGAAGAATTATTGAAGTATACGGACCTGAGTCTTCCGGTAAAACTACGGTAGCTCTACATGCTATCGCAGAAGTACAGAAGAATGGTGGACAAGCTGCTTTTATCGATGCGGAGCACGCATTGGATCCTTCTTATGCAAGCAAGCTTGGTATTAATATAGATGAGCTTCTACTCTCTCAGCCGGATACCGGTGAACAAGCACTTGAGATCGCTGAAGCACTAGTACGAAGTGGTGCTGTAGATATTATTGTTATTGACTCTGTAGCGGCATTAGTGCCTAAAGCAGAGATTGAAGGCGATATGGGTGATTCTCACGTAGGTCTGCAGGCTCGCTTGATGTCCCAAGCACTTCGTAAGCTGTCTGGTGCGATTAACAAGTCCAAAGTTATCGCGATTTTCATTAACCAATTACGCGAAAAAGTTGGCGTTATGTTCGGTAACCCAGAGACAACACCTGGTGGCCGTGCACTTAAGTTCTACTCATCCGTTCGACTAGATGTTCGTCGTGTGGAAACTATCAAACAGGGTAATGATATGGTTGGTAACCGCACAAGAATTAAAGTCGTTAAGAATAAAGTAGCTCCGCCGTTCAAACAAGCGGAAGTGGATATTATGTACGGTGAAGGAATTTCACGCGAAGGCAGTATTATAGATATCGGAACAGAGATGGATATCGTTAATAAAAGCGGAGCTTGGTATTCGTATGAAGGTGAGCGTCTTGGTCAAGGCCGTGAGAATTCGAAGCAGTTTTTGAAAGATAATAAAAGTATTGCGGAAACGATTGAATTGCGGATTCGAGAGAACAGTAATTTAATCAAAGCAATCCCTCTTAATGTTGACGAAGAAGACGATGAATTGGAACCAGATTTCGAATAAGTTTAAATGAGCATACAAGAAAGCACCTTAAACCTAGTGTTAAGGTGCTTTCTTCATTGAAGGAGTTGGTTAGTTTTGAATAGTGAAGAGCAACAACCATTATTAATCATTACCAAGGTTGAGAAACAGAAGCGTGGTAAGCATCGATACAATATATTTTTAAATGAAGAATACGCATTCTCAGTTCATGAAGACATTTTAATCAAGCATCGGTTAAATAAAGGGGAAACCATACATCTTCAAGAAATCGAAAGTATAACGCTTGATGAGGAACAGAATATGGCTTATATAAAGGCAATAAGCATGATAGGCAGACGACCACATTCATTAAGTGAAGTAAAACGTAAGCTGAAAGAGAAAGGATTTGAAGTACCTATTATTGCATGGGCATGTGAGAAGCTAGTCCAGCAAAATTATATCAATGATGAAGAATTTGCGAAAATGTGGACAGATAATCGCATTATTTCGCAACGAAAAGGTCGCAATCTCATACGACAGGAGCTCCAACAAAGAGGCATTGATAAAGAATTGGTCAAAAATGCTATGGAGACTATCAATCCCGATGATGAGTATACGGGGGCGATGAAGTTGGGCCAAACGAAATGGAAACAAACCTCAGGCAAGACAATGGATCGTAAAAGAAAGACGGGAGCTTTTCTAATGCGGAGAGGTTATACAGGCTCTATTGTCAACAAGGTTTTGGGGGTATTAAGCAGTGAATCGAGTGAAGAGGAATTTGAAATCTCAGATGACCCATTTGATTGTTAATGTCATTAATTATATGTCTATTTAGTTAACGGCATTAAATGTTTTACGAGTGCTGGAAATACTTATTCCGTCATCTCAGGGACATTCGCTTGACAAGCTTCTTCGACAAAAGATAAAATAACAGTGTATATTTTCATAATGTATTCAAAATCATACTCAATTCATTGATTTTGAGGGGACAGATGTAGAAACCGCCAATTTTTACACTGTTGATTATGGATTATTAGCACTATAGTGCCTCTAACGCACGGTGCGCATTCATTTAAAAGCCATACTCTTTATTAAGTAGGGTATGTATGACTAGTCAAACAATTAAAAATCGGATTAAACAACCGAAGGGAATCCCAGGCTAACACCTTGGAGAAACCAACGAGGAGGTGAACAAGATGATGCCATTCATCTGGATCGCGATCATTCTCATTGTTGGAGCTGCATGCTTAGGGATTGGTTATTTTATCCGTAAATCTCTTGCAGAAGCGAAAATTTCCAGTGCTGAAACAGCCGCTGAACAGATTAGAGAATCTGCCAAGAAGGAAGCAGAAGCACTGAAAAAAGAAACGGTTCTGGAAGCAAAGGACGAAGTGCATAAACTGAGGTCCGAAGCTGAAAAAGACATTCGTGAACGTCGAAATGAAATTCAACGACAAGAAAGACGATTGTTGCAAAAAGAGGAATCGCTGGATAAAAAATTAGAATCTCTCGAGCGTAAAGAAGAGCAAGTTGCCAACAAAGAGAAGCGGATCGAGGATACACAATCACAAATTGATCAGCTTTATAAAAGCCAAGTTTCGGAGTTAGAGCGAATTTCTGGTCTTACAATGGATGAAGCTAAGAGTATCATTCTTACAAATGTAGAACAGGAAGTTCGTCACGAAACCGCACAGCTTATTAAAGAAATCGAACAGCAAGCCAAAGAAGAAGGCGATAAAAAGGCCCGTGAAATCATCACGCTCGCCATTCAACGTTGTGCTGCAGATCATGTTGCTGAAACAACCGTTTCAGTTGTATCACTGCCAAATGAAGAAATGAAAGGCCGAATCATCGGTCGTGAAGGACGTAATATTCGCGCTCTGGAAACATTGACGGGTATCGACCTTATTATTGATGATACGCCAGAAGCAGTTATTTTATCAGGATTTGATCCAATCCGACGCGAAATTGCTCGTACATCTTTAGAAAAGCTTGTTGCTGATGGACGTATTCATCCAGCACGCATTGAAGAGATGGTTGAGAAATCCCGTAAAGAAGTGGACGAACGTATCCGCGAATATGGGGAGCAAGCGACGTTTGAGGTTGGTGTACACGGATTACATCCTGACTTGATCAAAATTTTGGGTCGCTTAAAATTCAGAACAAGTTACGGTCAAAACGTGTTGAAACATTCCATGGAAGTAGCTTATCTGGCTGGTCTGATGGCCGGGGAGCTCGGGGTAGACGTAACTTTGGCGAAACGTGCCGGGCTGCTTCATGACATCGGTAAGGCGCTAGACCACGAGGTTGAAGGATCTCATGTGGAAATCGGTGTTGAGATTGGTAAGAAGTACAAGGAGCATCCAGTCGTTATTAATAGTATTGCTTCGCATCACGGTGACGTGGAAGCAACCTCTGTTATTGCGATGTTAGTAGGAGCTGCAGATGCTTTATCCGCAGCAAGACCTGGAGCACGAAGAGAGACGCTCGAAACGTATATTAAACGTCTGGAGAAGCTTGAAGAAATTTCGGAATCCTTCGAAGGTGTTGAGAAATCATACGCCATTCAAGCAGGTCGCGAAGTACGCGTAATGGTTCAGCCGGAGAAAGTGGATGATACCGAGGCGTTCCGTCTAGCCCGCGATATTACGAAGAAAATCGAGAGTGAACTCGATTATCCAGGACATATTAAGGTTACGGTCATTCGTGAAACAAGGGCAGTTGAATACGCTAAATAAGATACAAATGCGAAAAGTGGCTGATATAGCCACTTTTCCTTATTTTCAGGCTGGTCATTGAATTCATCGTTTACGCCGTTGCATCTAGTGTTTATAAAGGAGCTATTAATTTGTTATGAAAATTGTATTTATTGGAGATATTGTAGGATCTGTCGGAAGAAAAGCATTAAAGAATATTATGCCTAGATTAAAACAAGCTCATCCTCACGCAGTGTTCATTGCTAATGGTGAGAATGCTGCTGCAGGGAAAGGTATTACATCGGCTATTGCTAAAGAAATCTATGAGATGGGCATTCAGGCTCTGACGATGGGTAATCATACATGGGACCAGAAAGAGATATTTGATTTCATTGATCGTGACGAGAAGATGGTTCGACCCGCTAACTTTCCTCCTGGAACACCGGGTAGAGGACATACGGTCATTAAGGTCAAAGATCAGGAATTACTGATTATTAATTTGCAAGGACGCACATTCTTACCGCCGATTGATTGCCCATTTCGTAAAGTGGACGAAATTCTTGAAGCGGATAAGAAGAAACATAAATTTGTATTTGTCGATTTCCATGCGGAAGCAACCTCTGAGAAAATTGCGATGGGTTGGCATTTGGATGGTAAAGTGTCAGCAGTTGTCGGTACTCATACACATGTACAAACGAATGATAACCGTGTTTTGCCGCAAGGAACAGCTTATGTAACCGATGTAGGAATGGTAGGGCCGCGTGATGGTATTCTAGGCGTTGAACGTAATGCTGTACTGCAAAAGTTCAAAACACAGCTTCCAGTTCGATTCGTAACGGATGAAGGCAAATGGCATTTCCATGCTGTTGTGATTGAATTGAACGATCAGACAGGTTTGGCAAAAGGAATTAACCTTATCCGTTATGATGAAGATCAAGTTTTCATGGATTAGCAGATAATTCCAAATTTTGCGAACATTTAAATTGGATACGATAGCATGTTTGTTCAACCTTGAGAATATGATGGGTAATGGAATCTATCCATCATTCCCGAGGAGGTACTATTCATGGATGTATTAAAAGTTTCAGCAAAGTCCAATCCAAACTCCGTAGCAGGTGCATTGGCAGGTGTTTTGCGTGAGCGTGGAGCTGCTGAGCTCCAAGCTATAGGTGCAGGCGCCTTAAACCAAGCCATTAAAGCAGTAGCTATCGCAAGAGGATTTGTCGCGCCCAGTGGAGTTGACTTAATTTGTGTACCAGCCTTCACAGACATCGTGATTGACGGGGAAGATCGGACGGCCATTAAACTTATTGTAGAGCCAAGGTAATAAACCGTACCATACTAAAATACCTAGCCTGTTTACCTAGTAGACAGGTTTTTCACAATGCCTATCAAACCTCTGCTTAGGGGTTTTTGTGTTGTCTAGAAGATGGTGTATAGGAGGCTGCTAGGATGAGAATAATGGATGGTCACTGCGATGCGCTTACGAAATTGTATATGAACCCCAAGCTGGACTTCGATAAGGAAGAACAGGAGTTGGATGTTAGTTATCCAAGGCTTAAGCAAGCGGGTGTGAAAGTTCAGTGTTTTGCCATCTATTTATCGGACTCCATTCAGCAGCCTACATTCGATCATATTTTGCAAATGGTTGATTTATTTCATCGGAAAATTGTTCGTCATCCAGGAATGAAATTAATTCAGAATGTAGAAGACTGGCGTGCTGTTGAAGCGGAGGAACAGATTGGAGCTATCCTCACTCTTGAAGGCTTAGATGCTTTAGCTGGTAACATGACCCATTTAAGGATTCTTCACCATCTTGGTGTGAGAAGTATTGGTCTGACTTGGAACTATGCAAATTGGGCTGCAGATGGTGTTATGGAGCCGCGTAAAAGTGGTTTTACAAGAAAAGGCAAGCTGATGTTAAAAGAATTAGAAACTATGGGTATAATAGCAGATGTATCACATTTATCAGTTACGGCGTTCTGGGAATTGGTTGAGGTATATGCTAAACCATTTATTG
The DNA here is from genome assembly GCF_013141785.1 of Paenibacillus germinis. Classification (NCBI taxonomy): domain Bacteria; kingdom Bacillati; phylum Bacillota; class Bacilli; order Caryophanales; family Paenibacillaceae; genus Paenibacillus; species Paenibacillus germinis. Next base: position 212,048 of record NZ_WHOC01000019.1, on the reverse strand, counting down.
CATCCCATTCGAATGCTCAAAAAGTTTGTCCTCATCCAAGAAATTTATCAGATGATCAAATCAAAGCTATCATCCAGTGTCAAGGACTGATCGGGATTACGTTTGTTCCTTACTTTGTTGATTGCGCTAATTTAGCTGTTCCCATTACGGCACTGCTAAAGCATATTGATCATGTTTGTTCATTGGGTGGGGAAGGGAATATTGGCTTTGGATCGGATTTTGATGGGATTGAGCAATGGATGAAAGATTTGAGACATGTAGGTCAGTACGGAAATATAATAGAAGCTTTATGTAAAAACTATAAGGAAACACAAGTGGAGGCGTTCCTCTATGGAAATTGGCGGAATTTCATGCTCACCAATCTTCCGAAATGAAAGTTGGGAATCATTCTAATATTGATATGGATTCGATCTAAAAACTCTATGTTTTAGAATCGTTTAAACCCCTTGCAATTTGCTCTGTAAAGGCATAGAATTTGGATGACAAGTGAAAGAAAATTTTTATAGCGTCATCTTAAATTTCTACAAATTAGCTTTTTTAGATCTTCATGCAGCTACAATCAAAAGGAGTGGACGTACGGTGATTAGTCAGTTATCTTGGAAAATCGGAGGTCAGCAGGGTGAAGGGGTCGAAAGTACAGACCGCATTTTCTCTACTGCATTGAACCGTCTCGGTTACTATTTGTATGGGTACCGTCATTTCTCTTCACGGATTAAGGGGGGACATACAAATAACAAGATTCGCATCAGCACTAAACCGATTCGCGCAATTTCAGACGATTTGGACATTCTGGTCGCTTTCGACCAAGAGAGTATCGATTTCAATGCACACGAACTTCGTGATAACGGTGTTATCGTTGCAGATGCTAAGTTTAACCCCGTTTTACCTGAAGGAATTAAAGCACGTTTGTTTCCAGTTCCAATTACTGCGATTGCAGAAGAACTAGGAACTTCCTTATTTAAGAACATGGCCGCGTCAGGCGCTTCATGGGCTCTACTTGGCTTGCCGATTGACGTGTTTAATAAAGCTGTTGAAGAAGAATTTGGCCGTAAAGGCGCAGCTGTTGTTGAGAAGAATATTGAAGCAGTTCGTAAAGGTGCGGAATCTGTACTTGAACTCGCTGGCGGACCTATCGCTGACTTCCAACTTGAGCCTGCTGACGGACAACAAAAATTGTTCATGATCGGTAATGATGCCATCGCTCTTGGAGCAGTAGCAGCAGGTTGCCGCTTTATGCCAGCTTACCCAATTACACCAGCATCTGAAGTTATGGAATACTTGCAAAAAGCACTTCCTAAATTGGGTGGAACTGTTATCCAAACGGAAGATGAAATTGCAGCATGTACAATGGCTATCGGTGCTAACTACGCTGGTGCTCGTGCACTAACAGCTTCTGCTGGTCCTGGTCTATCTTTAATGATGGAAGCTATTGGTCTGGCGGGTATGACTGAAACGCCTGTTGTTATCGTAGATACACAACGTGGTGGTCCAAGTACGGGTCTTCCAACGAAACAAGAGCAATCCGACTTGAATGCCATGGTATACGGTACTCACGGTGAAATCCCGAAAATCGTTCTATCCCCAAGCACGATTGAAGAATGCTTCTATGATACGATTGAAGCTTTCAACCTTGCTGAGAAATATCAAGTTCCAGTCATTCTGATGACAGACCTACAGCTTTCCCTGGGTAAACAATCTGCAGAGATGCTAGATTACAACCGCATTGTGATTGACCGCGGCGCGCTAGTATCAGAAGCTCCTGAACAAGAAGCGAATCAATTGTTCAAACGTTATGAGTTCACTGAGAACGGTGTTTCACCGCGTGTGATTCCTGGCGTGAAGAATGGTATTCACCATGTTACAGGTGTAGAGCATGACCAAACCGGTCGTCCTTCGGAAAGCACTGAAAACCGTCAACGTATGATGGATAAGCGTCTTGAGAAGCTGAAACACATTCAAGTAACAGATGCTATTAAATTCGATGCTCCTCATGAGAATCCTGATCTTCTGATTATCGGAATGGGTTCCACCGGTGGAACGATTGATGAAGCAAGAAGCCGCGTTGAACTGGAAGGAATTAAGACAAATCACGCTACAGTGCGTTTGATTCATCCTTTCCCTGCAGAGCAACTTAGACCTCTTGTTGAAAAAGCGAAAACAGTAATCGTTGTTGAAAACAACGCAACTGGACAATTAGCAGATCAAATTAAACTGCATGTTGGTCATGCAGATAAAATTAAAAACGTACTTAAATACAACGGTAACCCGTTCTTGCCAGCGGAAATTGAACAAAAATGTAAGGAGTTGACTTTAGCATGGCAACATTAAAAGACTTTCGTAACAATGTAAAGCCAAACTGGTGTCCAGGTTGCGGAGACTTCTCCGTACAAGCGGCAATTCAGCGTGCAGCAGCTAATGTTGGTTTAGAGCCTGAAGGTTTAGCAATCGTATCCGGTATCGGCTGTTCCGGTCGTATCTCTGGTTACATCAATGCTTATGGTTTCCACGGTATTCACGGTAGATCTTTGCCAATCGCACAAGGTGTGAAAATGGCTAACCGCGATTTGACTGTTATCGCTTCAGGCGGTGACGGCGACGGCTTCGCAATCGGTATGGGACATACTGTACATGCGATTCGTCGTAACATTGATGTAACGTACATCGTTATGGATAACCAAATCTACGGTTTGACAAAAGGTCAAGCATCCCCACGTAGTGCGGAAGGTTTCAAAACGAAAAGCGTTCCATCAGGTACAATTGAGTCTGCGATCTCACCTTTAGAAGTTGCGATGGCTGCCGGTGCTTCTTTCGTAGCACAATCGTTCTCCAGTAACTTGAAACAGTTAACGGCTGTTATCGAAGCTGGTTTGAATCATAAAGGTTTCTCTTTGATTAACGTATTTAGCCCATGTGTAACTTTCAATAAAGTAAACACGTATGACTGGTTCAAAGAGAATATCGTGGATCTGGATGAAATTCCGGATTATGATTATACGAACCGTGTGTTGGCAATGACCAAAATCATGGAAACAAACTCCATGTTGACTGGTATTATCTATCAAAACAAAAAGAAAAAGAGCTATGAAGATTCCATTCCAAGCTTTGCTAAAGAAGGACTTTCGAAACAAGACCTTAAGCTTTCAGAAGCTGATTTCAGCAAAATGCTTACTGAATTCAAATAATAGTTACACCTTGAGGGCATATGGAGATTTTCCGTATGCCTTTTTTGCTGAGCGGCAATACTGGCTACTATCACAAAAGGTAAAGGATGGTTACTATGAAAACAGTCCCTGTAGGGGTTTCAGCTAGACATATACATCTATCTCCCGCTCATATCGATATTTTATTTGGTCAGGGATATGAATTGACGACGTTTAAGGATCTCTCACAACCAGGACAATTTGCTGCGCAAGAAACGGTTGCGATTGTTGGACCAAAATGTAAGATCGAGAAAGTGCGTATTCTTGGACCCGCCCGTCCAAGTACACAAATCGAGGTATCACGAACGGATGCTTTTTCTTTAGGGATAAACCCGCCGGTACGTGAATCCGGACAGATAGAACACTCTCCTGGCCTCCGTGTCATTGGTCCAAAGGGAGAGGTGGATTTGGAGCATGGCGTAATTGTCGCGGCAAGACATATTCACTTTCATACTTCGGATGCTGAGAAATGGGGCATTCAAGATAAACAGCTTCTGCGTGTCAAAGTGAATGGAGAACGGCCATTGATTTTCGAAAATGTCATTGCGCGTGTATCTGATCATTATGCATTAGACATGCACATTGACACGGATGAGGGGAATGCTGCTGGTGTGAAAACTGGCGATTTAGCTGAACTAATCGATTAATTCTGTAAGTAAATATTCATATATATGTTAATTTCCTTTTGTACTATGTAGGCTTGAGATGCTATAATAAAAGTTGCGTCAGTTTACCAGCAAAACTCAGTTAACGCTTACGAAGAAAGTTTTCTACGAAAACTCTGCTTATGCTTACGAAGTTAGTTTTGCTAAAGCAAAACTTTTAGGAGGAAAGAAAGTGGCTAACCAAGTGAAATCCGACAAGGATTATTCCCAATATTTTCAGCCTCCTTCACTGACAGATGCAAAGAAGCGCGGAAAAGAAGAGATAGCCGTACACTATGACTTCACCATTCCTGAGGACATGCAGGAGTTCGGCAAAGATAAATATTATTTGATTCGCACTTACGGATGTCAGATGAATGAGCATGATACAGAAGTAATGAAGGGTTTACTCGAGCAAATGGGCTATCAAACGACAGAGGACAAGTACCAAGCAGATGTTATACTGCTCAACACTTGTGCGATTCGGGAGAATGCCGAAGACAAGGTGTTCGGTGAGCTCGGCCATTTAAAGGCACTGAAAGCACAGAAACCAGGCCTTGTTCTTGGTGTTTGTGGTTGTATGTCGCAGGAAGAAGCGGTCGTGAATCGAATTATGCAAAAGCATGCTTTTGTAGATTTGATATTCGGAACGCACAATATTCATCGACTTCCTACCTTATTGAAGGATGCCTTTTATAACAAGGAAATGGTCGTTGAGGTATGGTCCAAAGAAGGCGATATCGTTGAGAATTTACCAAAAAAACGTGAAGGAATCCGTGCTTGGGTGAACATCATGTTCGGTTGCGATAAGTTCTGTACATACTGTATTGTTCCTTATACGCGGGGTAAAGAGAGAAGTCGCCGACCACAAGACGTGCTTGCTGAAGTTAGAGACTTGGCTCGTCAAGGGTTTCAGGAAATTACGCTGCTTGGCCAGAATGTCAATGCCTATGGTAAAGATTTTGAGGATATTACGTATTCATTCGCTGATTTGATGGACGATATTCGTAAAATTGATGTGCCACGTATTCGCTTTACTACATCGCATCCAAGAGATTTTGATGATCGCTTGATTGAAGTGTTAGGTAAACGCGGTAATCTTGTAGAGCATATACATCTACCTGTTCAATCGGGCAATACCGAGGTTCTGAAAAGAATGAGCAGAAAATATACCAGAGATCATTATTTACAATTGGCCAGTAAAATTAAAGAAACGATGCCCGATGTCGTTCTGACAACAGATATTATTGTTGGTTTTCCAGGTGAAACGGATGAGCAGTTTGATGAGACCATGTCTCTTTATGAGGAAGTAGGCTTCGATTTCGCGTTTACATTTATTTATTCGCCGCGAGAAGGTACGCCTGCTGCCGATATGGAAGACAATGTACCGATGGAAGTAAAGAAACAACGTCTTTATCGCTTGAATGAGCTAGTAAATAAACACAGTAAAGCGAGCAATGAGAGATTGTTAGGACAGACCGTTGAAGTGCTTGTTGAAGGCGAAAGTAAGAATAATGCTGATGTACTAGCTGGTCGCACGCGGACGAATAAATTGATCCATTTTACTGGCGACAAGTCTTTAGTTGGTCAAATGGTTGAAGTGGAAGTGACGCATGCACAGACTTGGATTTTGAAGGGTGAGATTGTACACAAACCCATGAAAATGTCCATTTAATTTGAAGCTGAAACTGATAGGAGCGTGTTTAGAAGTGTCTCAATGTGATCACAAACATAACGATAATGAGCCTCATGCTTTTAAAGTAGAGGAATTTACAAATACGGAAATGATCGTACGCGAAGATATTTTATCCAAAGCCAAGGAATTGGCTGAATTGTTAACGACTTCGAATGAGGTACAGTTTTATCAAAAAGCTGAGAAGCAAATCGCTACGAATCCAGATATTCAAGTGCTAATTGGTGCGATCAAAAAGAAACAGAAGGAAGTCGTTGCTTTCGAGACTTTCCAAAATGCTAAAATGATCGAGAAAATTGAGAATGAGATTGAAGTGCTGCAGGATCAATTAGATGAGATTCCGATTGTGAATGAATTCAAGCAAACACAAGAGGACATCAACTATTTATTGCAGCTTGTTATGTCGGTCATTCGTGATACGATTTCGGATAAAATTAATGTAGAAGCAGGCGCGGCGGAAGCTCCGACATCTTGCGATTAAGATAACATCCTTTGGGAAATAGAAAATCGCCCTCTACTCAGGCTTATCGCTTGAAATGAGTGGCGATTTTTTCCCAAAAGATCAGCATATGAAATGAGTCTTTCTATCGGAAAGACGAAGAATAGACTTACTCGAAGGAGACATTGCCATGCTTACAGTTCGTAATTTAAGTAAAGTATATCCTCCGGACAATGAGGTACTTTCACAAGTGAGCTTTCAAGTAGATGAAGGCGAATTCATTGCGGTTATTGGGAGCAGCGGAAGTGGGAAAACCACATTATTGCGCTGTATAAGTCATCAAGAGAAATGGACTAGCGGTCAGCTAATTTATAACTCCAATGATATCTCGAAGCCAGGTCCATTCGAACGCTTCAAATTAGGTAGAGATTTTGCATTTCTTGAAGAAAAGCCTGCTTTGAATCGAAATAAAAGCGCTGTCAAGAATGTCATGATGGGTCGTGTCTATCAAACACCTTTGCGTATTTTGACCGGCATGACTTCAAGAGATGAGCATGTGGACAGCATGGATTATTTGGAAAAAGTGGGGTTGCTTGATAAGGGAGAGAAGAAGGTTGGTCAACTAAGCGGTGGTGAACAGCAGCGCGTTGCTATTGCTAAAGCGCTTATACTAGGACCAAAGGTGCTTGTCGCCGATGAACCTGTGTCTGGTCTTGATCCGAAATCTACGGAATATATCTTGCAGGATTTGAAATCACTTTGCAAAGATCGAAATATGAGCGTCATTGCTACTCTACACCAAGTTGAACTTGCGGAGAGATTTGCCACACGTATTTGGGGACTTTCTGAAGGTAAAATTGTGCTGGATATTCCGGCAAGGTCGCTCACCATGCGTGAAAAAAAGCTCATCTTTGGTGAAGTATGATCCAGGTCTTATTCGTTTGCTTAGGAAATATTTGTCGGTCCCCCATGGCTGAAGCGGTTTTTCGTCATCAAGTTAAAGAAGCGGGTCTCGATGCTGTAATTGCTATTGATTCTGCCGGAACTGGTGACTGGCACATTGGACATCCCCCACATCAAGGTACTAGGGACATATTGGATCAGTATCAGATTAAACATGAGGGTCTAAAAGCAAGGCAAGTTAGGTCCGATGACTTTATTCAATATACATATATCATTGCGATGGATGCGAGCAATGTAACTAATCTGGCATCGTTTGCTCCTGATTTCGTTGAAGGTGAGAAACGAGCTACTATTCATAAATTGCTGGATTTTGCACCTGATCGCTCCATTAAAGATGTTCCAGACCCTTATTACACGGGTAATTTTCAAGAGGTGTACGAGATGGTCGAAGAGAGCTGCGAACGCTTACTAGCCTTTATCATCGAGAAAGAAAAGCTGTAAGATAATCTCTTATGAAATAAAAAAAGCAAGGGTGAGAAAAGATTCTTTTCTTTTCACCCTTGCTTTTTTGTTGTGGAGGAGTTCTAAAATATAGTTATACCGATGCGCTGCATATATTCAGATATGGCTTTGAGCGATGGGAATAATGACATCGGTTGGCCCTATTTCGAACAGTCCGCTGCGGTTATGGACGGTAGCTGCTTGGACATAAATGCGGAAGTAATCAGAACCAGGTGCTACATGGGTGAATTCTTGATTGGCTGATCGCGAGTTTACGAAGGTGACGGCTTTGAGAGCTGAATGATCGTATGGAATAATGCTAATTATATGTTCCAACTTGAAATAATAATTAATGTGAGGTTTGTGAAGGATCAACTCTTTGGAAGAGACAGTAAGACCGAAATCCCTCTTCTTATGCGACATTTTCAAGTCGCCCTCAAGTGATTTAATCGGAATGAAATCTGAATTCATAATAAAGCCCTCCTTACCAGTCATGATGATCACTTGTCTTAACAGAATAGCACAGATCATCAAGTATGTTAATGGAGGGCGCTGAGTGATCACTTTTGCTGAAATAAAATGGAGCATTGCGTGCCTTGGTTTAAATTGCTGGAGAAGGAGATTTTTCCGTTCATCATTTTGATAATACTCATGACCACGACGAGCCCAAGTCCAGTGCCTTGTTCTTTGGTTGTGTAGAAAGGCATACCGAGCGAATTTAATTGCTGTTTACTCATTCCAACACCAGTATCAGAAATAAAAATTTGTACAGCATTAGGCAGCTTACAGGTGCTTAATGAAATTTTACCGCCATTTGGCATGGACTCAATCGCATTTTTAACAAGATTCATCAAGCATTGGCGCAGCTTTTTGGATTCTCCTAGGATGTAAAGGGGATCTTCATTTTCATGATTAATATGGATAGCGACCTGGTGATCTGTAGCAAATGGCGTGATGAAACGCAGCATGGCTTCTATCTCTTCTTTGAGTTCTAGTTGTTCTTGTAAGTTAGATGACGGCTTGGCATAGTTTAAGTAATCACCCAGGATGGCGTTTGCTTGATCCACACCCGACAACGCAAGGTCGACATACCGTTTGTGATCGTTGAAGGATAGCTCTTTCTGATCCAGCAACTGAAGAAAGCCTCTTGTAGACGTGAGAGGATTACGTATTTCATGAGAAATGGTGGCTGCAAACTGGCCGAGCATTCGATCCTTTTCCAATGCGACAAGTCTCTGTTTGTGAATCTCATGCTTTTTCACAAAAAATTGTAAGTATGTAATCATCCAAAGAGAGAAAAAGGAAAAAAATACGGTGTATGCAGCATACAAAGTAATAGGAGATTGTATGTTCAGCGATAATAGCGCATACAATACTTCGTACACGAGCAGCATACCCGTTGCATAAGTTAATTTCATCTTAAGTGTAGGTTGATTTGTTATATTTCTGAAGAGAATTCCACCTAGTACTAATAAAACAGCACTGCTTATTAGAGCGGGTTGCCAATAGTAATTCAGGACGACCATACAACCTATGTTAAATAAGGTCCAGGTAATAAAAGCTGGTATAAATCCGATAAACAGAATCACTGCAATCAAGCTGATCGGAAACAAATGGAGGGAATAAATTAAGGGATCAATGTCTTCAAATTTCCAGTACAAAAAGATGAGTACGACTAAAATAATTGCGAATAGAAATCTACGCTGATATTCTTTGTAAATGAAAATAGGGGTAAGAACTAGATGGATTAATATAGCACTCATGATGTAGAAGAGACCATGTAGTTCATTGGAAATGATTGAATGGAGCAAATGAAATGCCATCCTTTCCGCTGTCCGACAGTATCTTTTTTATTTCTACATTATCTCACAAAAACTGACCTTATCAAGGGAAATGGGGCATTTCGAATGCTAAAGATTTGATAAAGACTTATGGTGTTATTCCTATAAACCGCTGTATAATAAAGAAACACGAAGATGCAAGCGTTTACAATCTAATTTGGTTGTCAAACAAGGAGAGATGAGGATGCGGTCGTGCTCACAGGTTTGCGGTGTTGTCTTTAATCCGATTGATGATGATTATGTGGACGTATGTGAGGATTGTGAGGATGCCGAGAAAGATAATTCTGCTCAAGACGAGAATACAGGGCCGAGAAGTTACTATTTGGGAGGGTGCGGCCTCATTATTGATTATTTACTATGAATGGCCCCTTCAAAAAAAGGTTGATTACCAGAGATTTCTTGTTACAATGAGAGTAGATTTACTATTCATACTATTCATTCTTTATGCAGTTCATTTTTGAAAGGAGACCTGGCATGGTAACTTTACCTAAATTGAACGATCTCGGTTTTTTTGAGATTAGACTGGAATCCATCGGTGGACTCGGCGCGAATCTAGCGGGTAAGATGCTGGCGGAAGCGGGAGTCGTTGGGGTGGGTTTGAACGGGGTTAGCTTTTCTTCCTATGGTTCAGAGAAGAAAGGATCGGCAGTGAAAGCACATATAAGGTTTTGTGACATGGATACGAGAATTCGGGATACTTCACCGGTCGAACGACCGCATGTTGTGGGTGTTTTTCACGAATCGCTTTCCAAAACTGTAAACGTTATCAGTGGCATCTATGAAGATAGTACAGTACTTGTGAATTCGACAAAAACACCGGATGAGTTGAAGGAAAAGATGAAGCTCCGAGGCGGTACCATTGCCGTTATCGATGCAATTGGAATCTCATTAGAAGAGAAGAATCGCGTGAATATGGCGATGCTTGGTGCGCTATTCCGGTTGTGTGATTTCCTTGATCCAGATGTCATGAGAGGCGTTATTCGTAAATCGTTAGAAAAGAAATATCCGCTTGCTGTTGCACCAGCCCTACGAACGTTTGACCGCGGATACAATGAAGTTAAGTTCCAAACGTATGCGCTTCCAGAAGGGGAGACGATGCCCGATTTCGTTCGTTTCGATACGCCAGTCCTTGGCTATGAAACGCAGTCCATTGGTGGTGTCATTACGAATCCTGGGAACAGCATTCTGAAAGATTTAAGCATTTCACGTGCGGGGATGATGCCGCATTTCCATGAAGATAAATGTATTCACTGTGCCTCGTGCGATAATGTGTGTCCGGATTTCTGTTTCGTTTGGGATGAACTCCCCGACAAGAAGGGGCGTCCTCAAATGTTCTTACAGGGGATCGACTATCAATATTGTAAAGGTTGCCTTAAATGTGTACAGGCTTGTCCGACCGAAGCGCTCGTTAGTGAGCGGGAAGAAGATGGTTATGCGGACTTAAATCGCATGCCTCATCGATTCAATCTAGCTGTAAACTCTTAGAGAGTATTTATGGGAGAAGGGTGGAACTACTCGCATGTCCATTGATATCAAGAAGGAATTAGGGCAAGCCAAGGTCGAACAGCGCATTGTATATGAATCAGGTAACGAGATGGCGGCATATGCAGCTCATCAAATTAATTATCATGTTATGGGATACTTTCCGATATCTCCATCTACGGAGGTTGCCCAATTTCTAGATCTTATGAAGTCCAACGGACAACATGACATCGTGCTCATTCCAGCAGACGGTGAACATGGTTCGGCAGGCATATGTTATGGCGCATCAACTGCTGGCGGCCGCGTATTTAACGCGACAAGCGCCAACGGTTATTTGTACATGTTGGAACAAATGCCGGTTCAATCCGGGACACGCTTTCCCATGGTGATGAACTTGGTATGCCGCTCTGTATCCGGACCGCTGAATATTCATGGGGATCACTCTGACTTGTACTATGCTTTAAATACGGGATGGCCGATTGTGATGTGTCGAGACCCGCAAGCGGTCTATGACATGAATATCATAGCTTTAAAGCTGGCTGAAGATCCGGAAGTTCGATTGCCGGTTTTGGTTGCTTCGGACGGTTATTTCACGTCCCACCAAAAGCGTAGAGTACAAACGTTCGCGCATCGTGAGGATGTGCATGCTTTCGTAGGTGAGAAGCCACAGGGCTTCCCGGATACGCTAGATCGTAATAATCCGATTACCGTAGGTCCTTATATGAACGAGCCGGATTATATTAATAACTGCTACCAGCAGTCCATGGCCATGTACAACGCTGAAGGTGTTTATGATCGTATACGGCAGGAATACGCTGATTTGACAGGCCGTGATTATCCGATTCTTGAGTTATATCGGATGGAGGACGCGGAAGTCGCCGTGTTCTTGATGAATTCGGCTTCCGAAATCATCAAAGACGTCGTCGACCAACTCCGCGAGAAGGGCATTAAAGCCGGATCGATCGCGCCGAACATCATCCGTCCATTCCCAGCAAAGCAGATTGCTGAAGCTTTGCAGAATGTGAAGGCGATCACTGTTGGCGATCGCGCGGATTCTTATGGCGGCCATGGCGGCAATATGGTCAACGAAATTAAAGCGGCGCTGTTCACACATGGGAACAGAGATACGCTTGTCATAAGCCGAATCTACGGCTTAGGTGGCAAGGACTTTTATGCCGAAGACGGGCATAGTTTGTTCCAATTTGCCATTGACGCTGTACAAAGCGGCAAGGTGGAAGTTCCCTTCGATTACTACGGCCACACGCCAGGTGATCCTTCGAAAGCGCCGAAGAGGGTGTTGACGCCGATGAAGTATGAGGATTTGAAGACGGGACTCATAACGGTAACGCCGGATGAGAACACGGGCAAGCTGAATGTTCGTATCCCGCCATTACGTGCATTGACGAAGAAACCGAAGCGTATTGCTCCGGGGCATGGCGCATGTCCAGGCTGCGGTATTTTCTCCGGCTTGGAGCTGTTTTTCAAAGGAATTGAAGGCGATATTGTCTCGATCTTCCATACAGGCTGTGCGATGGTTGTAACGACGGGTTATCCGTATTCGGCTCACAAAGCGACATATATTCATAACCTGTTCCAGAACGGCGCAGCGACCCTCTCAGGAGTTGTGGAGATGTTCTGGGAGCGCAAGCGTCGTGGCGAACTCGACCATTTGGGTTTGAAGGACGATTTCACCTTCGTGATGATCACTGGTGATGGCGGGATGGATATCGGCATGGGGCCTGCTATCGGGGCGGCTTTGCGCAATCATAAAATGATTATTCTCGAGTACGATAACGAGGGGTACATGAATACGGGAGCTCAGTTGTCTTATTCGACGCCGATGGGTCATCGTACATCGACATCGAACGTTGGGAAGCATCAGGGTGGTAAAGTGTTCCATCACAAGGATACAGCCCAAATTATGGCCGCTACCCATATTCCATATGTATTTACGGGGTCGGAAGCGTATCCGCAGGATCTTGTGAAGAAGGCCGCGAAAGCACAATGGTACGCCCAAAATGAGGGATTGGTGTATGGGAAAATTCTCATTGCCTGTCCGCTCAATTGGCTGTCTGATGACCAGGAGGGCTCCAATATCGTCGGAGCTGCGGTAGATTCCTGCTTCTTCCCGCTCTATGAAGTGGAGCACGGGGTTACGTCAATCACGTATAATCCGGAGGATAAGAGCAAGAAGATTCCACTATCGGATTGGCTCAAGACGATGGGGAAAACGAAGCATATGACGAAGCCTGAATATGAGGGTTCCCTGAAATCATTCGAAACGGAAGTCGAACGTCGTTGGAATATGTTAAAAGCCAAGCATGAGAATGCTTATTTATAAGTCGTCATCATAAAAATGAAGGCACATTCACCTCTGTGGTGAACGTGCCTTTTTATCGGAGGAATGAAAGATGCCCTATGTGTTGCAGCACAAAATATCGCAGCAGATTTTCACATGTACACTTGTCAATCACTACGGTTTAGCCTATTATGGCGTTAAATTTTGGCCGGAATTAGAAGAGGCTGAGCAGCAAATTCCTGCTTTTCTGCACAGCATGGAGGGAATGGAGCCGGATGCATGGCATGTGACTGAGCTCGAGGAAGGGGAAATGAAGCTCTGCAATGTGAAGTTGAAAAATGACCCTAATTTGCAAGTGTTTTGGCCTCAAACACGAAAACCGGAAGTCCGTAAACTGGAAAAATAAACCGTGACGTCAATAGGTACGCAGCCACTATGAGTACGACAAGAAACGCAACCTTTCGCCTATATTCGTGAAGAATCCCCTCAAACTATAATAAGGATGCGAAAGAAAAAATTAACATCACAACGAAATGGCAAACCGATCGAAAGTTTGGGACGCAAAGCTACAGGGGCTCTCGAGCCATAGGCACAGTGCTAGCCAGCCGCCAAATGCGATGGGAACCTTCTACAAGAAGAGGATGACCCAGCTGAGGCAAACGGGTCATTCTTTTTACGATATAGAGGAGGTGTCAAGTTCAAATTATCCATTTCGTCAGTGAATCAGATACATCTAGAGCGAAATCAACCTATGGAGGAAGACACGATGAGAAAATGGACAATGGTTATCGGAATGCTTGTTTTAGCGCTTACTTTTGTAGTCCCTGCAGCCATTCAGGCAAATGAGGGGATAACGACAAAGGCACAAATTGTTTCGGGGGTAAGTTTCAGGGATCAAGCTAGTACTTCAAGCAATGTTATACGTTTATTGAAAGCAAACGAAATTGTCACCGTCACGGATTATGTAACGACGAATTGGTATCAAATTAAAGATGCTCACGGTGTGAGCGGCTATGTTTCAACGAATAGCAAATACATAAAAATAACTAGCAATGCGGAAATCATCTATGGCGTAAACTTTCGCACACTTCCAGCATCTGAGTCCGGTTCCAAGGTTATTCGGATGCTTAGTAGAGGGGAGGACATCCTCGTAACAGCAAAAGTCAATGACAGCTGGTATAAAATTCAAGACGCTAATGGAACTAGCGGGTATGTAAGCACAAATAGTAAATACATAAGCACTGATTTCTCAGTCATCAAACCCAATCTACCTCTCGCCGAAAAAATTGAAGCCGTTATTGCAGCTGGCCAAGTTTACTTAGGCACTCCTTATGAATTTGGTTCTGAACGCAACGATACCACGACCTTCGATTGCTCGGATTTCATTCAAACGATGTTCTGGGATGCTCTACGATTCTCCGTACCTAGCGATTCACAAGCACAAGGCAACTATGTTAAATCGTTAGGTCCTGTTAGGAAGGATTGGGCAAGTTTGAAACGTGGAGATCTGATGTTCTTCAGCAGCTACAAAGGGAGTAAAGCATCAGATTATGATAACGTGAACGTTCTTACAGAACCGATCACGCATGTTGGACTTTATTTAGGAAATGGGAATATACTGCATACGTATTCGATCGAATCCGGTGGAGTTCGTACGGATACGATCGATGGGAAGCAATGGGAAAATCGATTTTTGTTCGGCGGCAGTGTTTTACGATAAGTGATGGTTCGATCAGAGGAATTTTGCCATATACTATAGATAGGGGCGGATGCAGCTTCAGCATCCGCTTCTTCCTCATTCTAAGGAGAAAGGAAGAACCTTATCTTTGAAACCTTTGACGACGACCCATCCACTGGAATTTCGGAACACAACGGAAAGAGGACTTAACCTAGATACCGTACACGATCGTATTCTACAATTCATGCGTCACGACCCCGTAGCAACCTACAAATTTATTATTGGTACGGATTGTCAGGTACACACAGGTCATACGAAATTCATTACCGGTGTAGTTATCCAGCGGTTAGGAAAAGGAGCGTGGGCGTGTTATCGTCAAGTCATCGTTCATCGGGCCCTACATTCGATTAAGGAAAAGCTTTCGATGGAAACTGCTTTGAGTGAAGAGATTGCCATGTATTTTGATGAGTCTAAGCGTCAGGATATGGAAAACATTATTCTTCCACATCTGTATCAAGGTGCTTCCTTCGACATGTTTATTCATATTGATGCCGGTGACGATGAAAATAAGAACAGGACAGCTAAATTCGTCCAAGAAATGGTGCGTAGAGTGGAATCTGTCGGTATGGTTCCTGTTATTAAACCAGATTGTTATGTAGCTTCGGCCTATGCCAATCGTTTTTCGAAGAAGCCGTATCAGCCAATTTATGAGAATCATGAGGTCATCGATGGCATCCTATAAGAGAAATAGAAACCGTTAGTTCGAATTGGTCACCTCGATCATAAGAACTGACGGTTTTGTTTGGCCCAAGAAGGTTGTGAAAAGAGGATTCCTCAGCTTCTTAGCGAAATAATGCTTTTACAAGGTTAGAGAGAAAGGGGAGAACAAGATGAGCAAAACATTTATAATAGAAGCCGTTATGCTAGCGGTGCATGGTCAATTAATGCTGCCTGGGCAGCCTGTTACTTATGTGATACCTTATACCAGCATTCAGGAGTTATACGAGCTTCAGACAGGCTCTGAGCCGATTATGTTAGAGGAAGAAGACGATGGTTTCGTTAAGCAAATGATTGGTGAGCTGATTGCTTTCTTCGAAGAAGCGTTTAATAAGAAAAAAATTGAAAAAGCATTAACTGTTCCATGGCGGAAAAGCCCACCTTTGCCAATTAATGAGCATGTCACCTTGATGGTTGTATTTGCGATTGACAATGAAGAGTATGGGGACAATTTCGACCCGATTGAAACCGAATTAATTCTGACGTCGATCAAAGAACAGGCTGCTCTGCTAACTGACCAGCTAGATTTCATTGAACGTATGGTTCAAGCAGGAATTCCAGTCGAAGCTTATGACGTAGAGGATTTTGAATTTGCGGTAGAAGGTGACAATCAGGTTTAGAAAGAGGAGTTGAGGAATGCAATTATGCGTGTCAAAGATCAAGAGGAGCAATTAACCTCACTGCCAACATACTGGTTTCCAGCTCAAACATGGTCCATGCGTGTTGGCGCGGGAGGTATGAATAATACAACTCGGTTCGTAGACGTGGAAGGTACTTCCTATGTTCTTCGATTGTACGAAACTCATCGTGACATGGACAAAATAATTTTCGAGCATAGTGTTCTTTTGGCTTTAGATAAAGAAAAAGATAAGCTTCCCTTTCGTGTGCCTGTGCCCGTAGAGCTACCAGCTGGGGGAACTGTTGTTCGATTAGACGCTAAGGAAGGCAAACTGGCTGCCTTATTTACGTACACAGATGGCTGCAATCCTACTTGGGGGAATACGCATCAACTGCAGCAATTCGGAGTAGCTGTCGGAAAGCTGTCATCTGCTCTGGCTGCGATTTCCATGGAACTTGAACCTGTCTACCCACCTTACTATGAAATTGAACATATCCATCCCCGCTGCACGCCAGATGCGATTCAAGAGTTCTGTCTTCATCCACCAGAACCATTCAGGAAGCAGCGCGATGAGCTTTCCTATATATTTGGACGATTTGCTGCTTTTTATAAGGCAATTCCTGATCTTCGGAAGCTTCCACATCAACTCGTTCATGGTGATATCAACGGGTCTAATATGCTGGTTAATGCCGATGGTCAAATTACGGCCGTACTTGATTTTGAATTCGTAACGCTAGATGTTCGAGTGATGGAGCTAGCGGTCTGCTTATCAGATCTTATCGATCCCACTCTACCGTTAGAAGAATTGCGACGCAATTGTACTGCCTTTTATAAGGGGTATGGCCAATCGATTCATTTGAGAGAGGAAGAAATTGTATTGTTGCCTCTTCTGATCGAGCTTCGTCGGTTGGATGTATTTATCCATTTTCTGGGAAGATATTTAGATGGTGTGGATGCTCAAGGGGTGCTCGTTGATATTATTCATAACACATTTGACAAAACGAAGTGGCTGCAAATGAATGGCTCGGAGCTTGTGCTTACTTTGCTCAAATAGCATGCGTGAAGATGGGGTAATCGTACAAGCGATAGTTCTCTGGATGGAATACCATATAGCACCAATTGAAAAGGTGGTGTTTAGGTATGCCTAAAGGTGTTTATCTGGGCAATGTTCTTGCTATGCCTAACTGTGGTCGTTTTTGCCGTAATGTGTGTACGCGATTATTTGTAGTTGGGCGAAATCAATGTATTGCGGATTGTCTGAGGTGTGGTGGATTGCGCGGAAGTGCAAAGTCCACTGTGAAATCAAAAGGAAAAATGGCTCACAAATCAAAACGTAAATGTCATTGCGGCTGTGGCAAATGTAAATAAATTTGAAATAACTGTCGAAGGAATTCGGCAGTTTTATTTCTGATTGTAGGTAAAATAAATGCATGACTAACCTTGAGGTAAGTAAGACACGTTTTTTTCAGTTCTTTTTTTGTTGTCTCGGTTAACCTATACTAGTACTTAAGAAGTCAGTTTACTGGTGAAACTTTGGTAGAAACTTACGAAGTAAGTTTTCTACGATAACACAAGTGGAAGCTTACGAAGTAAGTTATCTACGATAACTCTGAGGAGGACAAACATGGTCTATCAAGCAAGCTCAACGCGTTATGCAGAAATGAAATATAATCGTTCAGGCAAATCGGGACTTAAGCTCCCGGCCATTTCATTAGGTTTGTGGCACAATTTCGGTGGATTAGATCTCCATGAGAATGGGAGGGCTATGCTGCTTCGCTCTTTTGACTTAGGGATTACCCATTTTGATTTGGCTAATAACTATGGGCCGCCACCAGGGTCAGCTGAGGAAATGTTTGGTAAGGTGTTGAAAAGCGACTTGGCCGCGTACCGCGATGAGTTGATCATCTCAACAAAGGCTGGTTATCACATGTGGGAAGGTCCTTATGGAGAGTGGGGTTCCAAGAAATATCTAGTCTCCAGCTTGGATCAAAGTTTGAAAAGAATGGGATTGGAATATGTAGATATTTTCTATTCACACAGACCGGATCCGAATACGCCATTCGAAGAGACAATGGCTGCCCTGGATTTAATTGTTCGTCAAGGTAAAGCGTTGTACATAGGACTTTCCAATTACACAGCAGAGCAAACGAAAGAAGCGGTAACCATTCTGAATGGTCTGGGAACACCGCTGCTGATTCATCAACCATCCTACAGCATGTTGAATCGTTGGATTGAGAATGGTTTGCAGGATGTGCTGGATGAGTTTGGCGTAGGCAGCATAGCATTTTGTCCGCTTGCACAAGGCCTATTGACGAACAAGTACGTGAGTGGGGTGCCAAGTGATTCTCGCGCAGGTGGGAAGAGTCAATTCCTGAACACGAAAGATATTACAGAAGAGAAACTTGCTCAAATTAATCAACTGAATGAGATAGCGAGTAGTCGTGGCCAAAGCTTAGCGCAAATGTCGCTAGCTTGGGTTCTCCGCGGCGAGCGAGTAACGTCAGCGTTGATTGGTGCAAGTCGTGTGTCTCAAATTGAAGAGAACGTAGCTGCACTTAAAAACCTAGAATTCACGCCAGAAGAATTGGCTAAAATTGAAGAAATCCTGAAGTAATCTTCAGGATTCCAGTCGTTTGTCAATCGCTTCGGACATTGTTTTATCGGTGAGATGCGCATAGATTTGCGTTGTTTCAGGGGAAGCATGTCCGAGCTGCTCTTGTGTTTTGTACAAGTCATTCTGTAAGTAATAATCTGTGGCGAACGAGTGCCGCAGCTTGTGAACAGACAGGTAGGGCTTGCCGAAGCGCTTAGCGTACTTGATAACGAGTTCTTGGATAGCCCGTTTCGTCATACGTTCGCCCTCTTTTTTGCCATTTGCGATGGCAAGGAAGAGGGCTTTTTCCTTTTTGAGCGGCTTATAGCGAGTTGAGCGGATGGCGATATAGTCCGTTAGAGCTTGAATAGCTTCATTACGGAAGTATACGGGAGTTTTGAACGTGTCATCATTTTTACCTTTGCGATATACGTAGGTAAGCTTCTTCTTGAGGTCAATATCATCGACGTTCAGATTGAATACTTCCGATACACGTAGCCCCGAATTAAGTATGAGTGTAATGATGCAAGTATCTCTTATTTTGTTCAACTCGTAGGAGTAGAGAGCTTGCTTATTGGTAGCTACATCGTGCTCATAGCCATGCTGCACATACGCAATAAATTGGGCAATCTCCTCTTCTTGAAGCAGCTTGCCCTCGAGTTTAGCGGCACTGTCCTTGGGCCTATGTGAGCGTTTGATCTCCACTTTGGCCATCACATTCCGCTTCAGAAGCGGGTAGAAATTATCGTCCTCGGCAATTTGACTTAAATAATGGAATAAGGAACGCAAAGCGGAAAGCTTGCGGTTAATCGTCGTTTTCACATTAGCCTGAGCTTTACGAGTTGCTAGGAACATGCGAAAGTTGTCAACGCTATCCATATGTAATTTCTCCAAATCCTCCAGAGGAACTTGGTTCATAGAGGTAGCAGAACTTAATCCTTCGGCTAGCAGCCAGGATAGAAAGATTTCGTAATCACGCACATACTCAAGTAATGAAGATGGAGAGAGGTCTGGCAGCTTATAATTGATAAATTTTTCAATATACCACGGCATGGTAGGGATTCTTTTTTCTAATTCAAGACGATCTTTGACTTTAATGATATTCATAGGTAAATGTCACCTCACTAGCTTCTTCTTGCTTTTAGTATAGCAGTGGGTAAGGGAAATTGGTAGAAGAAGGTCGATTCGAAGCATATGGCCATGTGCTAATATGTAGTGTACCAAACTATTCTACGCACTCGCACGTCCTAGCATATACAAGACCAATTCTTATACGCGCGTAGAAAAAGGAGCGTCTTTTAAACTCATGACGATGAATGGCAAGTTAGAAAAGTTGCTTATTGCATGCATTACGGAACATAAAGAAAATGTTTATCGATTAGCTTACAGTTACGTGAAAAATTCGGATGATGCCCTCGATGTCGTTCAAGACGCCATTCATAAGGCTTTTGCTTCAGCAGGCTCATTGAAAGACACCGCATCCTTAAAAAGCTGGTTTTACAGAATTGTTGTAAATACTTCATTAGATTTCTTGAGAAAGCATAAGAAAATTCAAGTCGTTGATGAAATCACGATGGAATCATATGTGCAAGGCAGTGAAGATGCCTATCCTAACATCGATCTGGAAAGGGCAATGGATGATTTGCCCACAATCTATCGAAGTGTGATCGTACTAAGATTTTTTGAGGATTTGAAGATTGATGAAATCGCTGAGGTTTTACAAGAAAACAGCAGTACGATAAAAACACGATTGTATCAAGCTCTTCGATTACTTCGGATTAAAATGGTCGACGATAAGTTAGAGGAGGTCAACTAAATTGAATGAGAAAATAGAACAAATGAAACAACACTATATGGATATTCCGATCCCAAAAGAACTGGATTTTATCGTAAACCAAGCCATTAAACAAAATAAGAAAAGAAAAAGCAATGTTAAATGGGGATTTGCAGCTGCGGCAGCGGCTATCGTATTTGTCACAGGTATCAATACTAGTCCTACACTGGCCCATGCATTGTCTGAGGTGCCTCTCGTTGGTGATCTCGTTAAAGTGCTAACTTTTAGAGAATATAAGTTTAATGATGGAACCTATAAAGCTAATTTAGAAGTTCCTGCAATCACGAATCTGGATAATAAAACCTTGGAAAATACTCTGAATAACAAATATCTGGAAGAAGGCAAGAAGTTATATGCTGATTTCATGATTGAGATGGAAAGTTTGAAGGAAAATGGCGGTGGTCATGTAGGTGTAGAAAGCGGTTATGTCATCAAAACTGATAACGATCACATCCTTTCAGTGGGAAGATACGTGGTAAATACGGTCGGATCCTCCTCAACAACATTCAAATACGACACAATCGACAAGAAGAAACAATTGCTGATCACTTTGCCAAGTTTGTTTAAAGATGAAGCATATATCCGTGTTATTAGTGAAAATGTTAAGGAGCAAATGAAGGAACAGATGAAGCGGGACCCGCAGAAGATTTATTGGGTTGAAGGTGTTTCTAATAAGGTAAATTCATACTTTAAAACCATCACGAAGGATCAAAACTTTTACATTAATACGAATGGTCAACTCGTTATCTCTTTCCAGAAATACGAGGTCTCTCCTGGTTATATGGGCGTTGTAGAGTTTATTATTCCGACTTCTGTGCTGTCTGATATTTTGACGATGAAAGGCGAGTATATTCAATAGGAATAAAAAAAGGAACATTTACTAAAATTAATCGGGTATGAAAAATTCAGCTGGGGGTATCTCAATGCAACAACAACAAACGCCGCAACAAAATCAACAAGGCTTTGAGCAAATAAAAGAAGCTGCCCAAAAAGCAGAGCAAGCTGCTGAACAAACGCTGCAAGTTGCTCAGGAGATTTATTCACAGGCGACTGAAGCTGCACTGACCGAAGCAGAACAACAGCTGCAAGATCTTCAGGGACAAATCCAACAAGCCCAGCAAAAGACGGAAGATTTAAAACAAGAATTACAAACGACACAAGAATCGCAGCAATCTCAACAATCTCAACAATCTCAGCAATCTCAACAACAATCTCAACAACAATCTCAACAATCTCAGCATTCTCAACATTCTTCGCAGTCTCATCAATCCCAATAGCGCAACGTAAGAGAGTTAGCGTAAAAAGTCTGTGCATTTGCAACAGGCTTTTTTTGCTTAGAGAGATCGCAAAAAAAGTGTTGTCTGTACATGACATCATGTGTTAATATGTGGAAAATAAACGGAAGGGCTTCTAGGGATCCGAACCTACAAAGGTGGCGAACCGAGCGAAGCCGACACGGATACATAACGTGTTACACCGTAAGGGATAAAAGACCTTCGGAAAGTTCCGCCTGTTTAGGCGAAACGGACCGAGGTCTTTTTTGCTTTACCGAATTAAAAGTGGAGGGAATAGAGATGACATCGATCCGTGTGGAACAATTGGGGAAATCCTTTCGACTCAAGAAAAAAGAAGAAGGCTTTATGGCGAGTGTTCGGGCATTGTTAATGCCGGAATATGTAGACAAGTCAGCCGTAGAGGGCATAACGTTCTCCGTTGATCAGGGGGAAACACTTGCCTTTCTCGGACCGAATGGTGCCGGGAAATCCACGACGATTAAGATGCTGACAGGCATCCTTCATCCAACAACAGGTCAGGCTGAAGTTCTAGGCTGCTGTCCATGGAAGGAGCGGACGAAGCTGAGTTATAGAATAGGCTCTGTCTTCGGGCAAAAGTCGCAGCTTTGGTATCATTTGCCTCCCATCGATACCTTCGAGTTAATGAGCCGTATTTACGAGCTGCGGCGCAGCGAGTATGTACGCCGGCGTGATGATCTCATAGAGAGATTTGAGCTTGGACCCTATTTGCATACGGCAGTGAGGAAGCTCTCGCTAGGCGAACGGATGCGCTGTGAGATCGCTGCTTCCTTGATGCACCGCCCGCAGGTGCTGTTCCTTGATGAACCTACAATCGGGCTAGACGTTGTCGTTAAACAGCGAATACGCGAGCTTATTTTAGAGTTAAAACGTGAAGAAGGAACAACCGTTTTTCTTACGTCACATGATGCTGGTGATATTGAGCGGCTATGTGACCGGGCGATTGTTATCAATCATGGCCGGATCGTCTTTGATGACCGTGTCGAGGTTATGAAGCAGCAGTTTTTGACACAAAAAACAGTCCGTCTTGTATTGGGAGAGGAGCCGGATTCCATAGAAATTGTCGGGGTGAAGGTACTCGAACGAAGTGGTGTAAGAATTTCGCTTTCTGTCGATATGGGTCAAACAACGATTGAAGCAGCGCTATCCCAGATCATGGCTGAGCACCGGATCATCGACGTTACGGTTGAAGATCCGCCGATGGAGGACATCATCACGCGTATGTATGGGAACTTCGGTAAGGAGGAGAAAGAACATGAACAATTGGAGAAAATCGGTTAAATATGCCTTTATCGGCAAAATCACACTTCGCAATCAACTTGCTTATGTGGCCGATTTTCTTATCCGCTCGTTGTTTCTGCTGTTGATTCTTTATATTTTTCTTCAACTATGGCAGACAACGTTTCATGGCGAGGGAACGGAAACCATAGCAGGCTTCAGCTTCAAGCAGATTATGTGGTATCTCGTTATAACGGAATCGATGATCCTCGCCTGTCCAAGTCTCTGCTCACGCGTTGAGGAAGAAGTGAAAAGCGGGGATATCGTTTTCAAATTTGTACGGCCTGTCAATTTTGTCGCCTTTCACTATGTCGAATATATGAGTGAAGCTGCGATTCGTTTTCTCGTCAACGCGGCGCTTGGCGGTTTGTTAGGATTTCTTATTATGGGTCCGCCTAATTTTGGTTATGGGTTACTATGGTTGCCTATTGTGGCACTGTGCGGGTTCACAGTTAATTTCATGTTGAATATGGTTTTAGCGCTAAGCTCTTTCTGGGTGGAGGAGACACGCGGATTGGAATTCGTATACAACAAATTTTTATTTACGATTGGCGGCATGCTGATGCCTTTGGAGCTATTTCCCGACATGCTGCAGAGGGTAGGGCGTTGGCTGCCATTTCAAGCCATTGTCTACATCCCGGCCAAGACAACAGTGACCTTTGATGCTATTCAATTGCCAAGAATGCTCTGTACACAGCTATTATGGGTTGTAATCATTGGCATAATTGTCTCATTGGTTTATAGGAAAGGTGTGAAAAAGCTCAATGTTAATGGTGGATAGCCGCAAATTGACACCTATTAGTGAATTTGATCAACCAGGTAAATTCGGGCGTTTACTTCGTTTCGTCTGGCAATGCTGGAAACTAAATCTCGCTGGCGCTATGGAGTTTCGGATGAGCTTCTTTCTCACAGCTGGTATGATGATTATCAATAATGTGGTTTGGATTGTGTTCTGGGGACTTTATTTTGGCCGATTTCCTGTATTGAATGGATGGGAACTGCAGGATGTGATGATGCTATGGGCTGTAGCGGCTGGCGGCTTCGGCGTTATGGCTACTTTTTTCGGTAACGCTATGCGAATTTCGAATCTGATCGCAACCGGACAGCTTGATACTTATTTAACACAGCCTAAGCCAGTGCTGCTTCATGTTCTAATCAGCCGCATGTCGGTAAGTGCAATTGGGGACGTCTTATTCGCACTTATCATTTACGCCGCATTTGGAGATAAATCGATGATAGGCTTCATAAAATTTGGTCTAGCCATGTTGTTATCGACGCTGATTTTCTTGTTTTTCACGGTTATTGTGAACTGTCCTGCGTTCTGGTTAGGGAGTTCAGATGGGCTGAGTTTTCAGCTATATAATGGGCTCCTGACATTCACCACGTATCCAACGAGCATATTTCGAGGGATGGGCAAAATCGCACTTTTTACTGTGTTGCCGGCGGGGTTCATCAGTTACTTACCCATTGGGTTGTTACGTCAGGTGGATATTCCTTTTATATCAGGTGCCATAGCAGTGACAGGTCTGCTTTGCTTGGGAGGCATCTATTTGTTTTACACAGGACTTAGGCGATACGCCTCTGGCAATATGATGGGGCTTCGGCGTTAATTGGATTAAAAGGGATAAGCTGCATATAGGTGACGCATGCTATAGGTGGAAGCCGCTTTATAGAAATAACAAAGGAGCTGATATCTATGGCGCGACGCCGACGTGGACAACAACCAATGCAACAACAGATGCAACAACCTGTGCAACAACAGATGCAGCAACAGATGCAGCAACAGATGCAACAACCAGTGCAACAACCAATGCAACAACAGATGATGCAGAATCAACCGTATGGGTTGACTAATACAAAGCTTGAACCCTCTCAAAATTATAGCAATGCTGTTGAACCTACCCATAATGGGAATTTTGCATGGAATGGTCAACCGATTCCAAACGTACAGATGTACCAGCAAACTGGACAATATGGGCAGCAGTCATTTATTCCTCAAGCTCGTAACAATGGAACACAGGCTTCCCAAGGTGGAATGCCGGTTCCAGGTTCTTCAGGCAACATGAATGCCGAATATGGTCAGCGAAACACGGGGATCAACCACGCGGATGCGAGAAATGTAGGCTTTCAAGGGGGATATACCGGCTATGGTGCGAATGGCCAACCAACCCAATATGGTACTTTTATGCGTGATGGAACGCAGTATGGTGCAGGTCCACACACGATAGACCCCAATAAAGCTATTATTCAATCCGTCCATTATGGAGATGGCGGCATCAGCGCGGTTCAATTCCAAGATGGCAGGGTGGTTGATATTGCTAATGCCATTGCTATGACAGAAGCAGGACTGATTGAAGATGTGAATACGGGGAGGAATCGGGAAGGTCAAAAAACGCTCAGATCTTATCCAGATGGCGATCCAAGCAACAATTTATCTAATTTACCTCGATTTTAAAATGTTTATATGAAGCAGTTTGCCATGGTGCAAACTGCTTTTTTTATACAAATAAGAATCTACTCAATAAGCGCCGAAAAGGCGCTTACAGCCCGCGGCGGAGCCTCAGTTTTTTATCAATAGGTGCTCCCAAATGAAAAAGCCACCGTTACAAGTCGGCGGCCTTTTTGCTCTAGTGGTTTAAATGAGCTCATATAATAGCATTCTTTGAATGCGGATACATTTTATTTTTTGAAATTTGCCAGATACTTGAGAACAAGTCCAAGTGCGCCGAGGTAATAAGCAATTAATAATACGAAGCCTGTTGGATCAAGAGACAACATGTTGGAAATTAAAAATAAAGGGAAAACATAGAACAGCATATCTTGCAGATAAGTCAGAATCAGAGTGCTGGAGAAGCTTCCAGCTTTGAGTGCTTTATATAAGCCTAGTAAAAAGCTAAGCCCCATAAAACCCAGAACTACCCACATCGAATAGAGCATCCAACCCGTAAGTGTAAGTGTCATTTAGATTCACCTCCCCGTAGGAAGATTTTCTTTCTACTTTATCATATGCTGTCATATAACAAGTCGTACTGGGACAACACGATTATTTTATATAAAAATCATATTTACATAACTATGATTATGTAAACAAATTTAAAGCTGCATATTGTTCCGATAAATAAGGGGAGAGACACCTACGTATTTCTTAAATAACCGGGAGAAGTAAAAAACATCTTTATAACCAAGTGAATCTGCGATCTCCTTTACGGTATCGTCTGAATTCAGCAGAATGTTTTTCGCTGCAGCCATTTTCAAACGGTGAATATAGGCTCCAAGTGGGTAACCGGTATATTCGCTGACGATCCTCCGTAGCGTAGAAAGCGAGATATGGTGTCGTTTTGCGATTAGCGCCGCGTCAAAAGGCTGGAACAATGAATCACCGAGATCGGCCATGAGATCGATCAATTGCTGTGTTTTTGTCGTTTCTGCCGGTACCTGATCTTTCAGAATAAATTCAAAAAGCAAGGATTCAAGCAGCAACGCAGCACGGTCGATATTATCGGGTATACCGCTTTCCATTAGAATAAAGATGCGTTCGATCCGATTATGCTGGGCGGCATCTTCATGCCCAACCTGCTTCGCCAAATCCACATGTGTAAGCCAACTACTGAGCCATTCCGCAATACGGCTTCCCTCGAATGTGAAGTAATACTCATCCCAATAACCGTCTGCATCCGGTCCATAATTATATACGGCTCCTGGTCGAAGGAAAAACAGACTGCCGCTTTCAATGTGTTGAACGGCGCCGTCATCGACTTGATAGGAGCCCTTTCCACCAGCAATATAGACAATGGCCCACTTGGTAAATTTAGCATGAGCTCGAAATGATATACGGCCTGGGAGATGCCCAACAGCGAGGATAATCAAGGATTGCAGCTTTAATTTACTGGAATCAATGGGCAATGAAATGATCCGAAGCGGATAAGGACTGATCATATAGTCCATGAATCTTGGCATATCGTGTATTCCCTCCGTGTAAGCTCCATGGTATCGTTGAGAAAGCGAATTAGCTATAAAAGAGCGTGTAATAAAATGTGAAGCAAAGCCATAGGCAAAGCGGTGTGAACAAAAATGTATCATATGTAGCGAAACTAGTCTGTTTGACCCTTTTAAATAAACCCACATATTTGAAATCCCCAATTGCCCGGAGTCCAAATACGAAGACACAAAGCCAACAGCCCCATTGAATCCATGGAGACGAAGGGAGGGCTGGAAGTAAGCGCCCTTGAATAGCCAGCAGCAGTGCAGCGCTAAACAAGAGAATGGCTACGATTAAAGTCGCTATTAAGCCAGGTTTAAACGTCAGTTCTCCTGAACCGCTTGTAGCAGGGATAACAACTCTGCTTCCCCATTGACCGCCAAATGCCCAGAATACATGTAAGCCTCCGATATAAAATAAAAGGAAAATAGAAATTCCACTGATCATCATCCTTGAATCACAGCCTCTCGTTAATGAATGCCATCTCTGTCATTATTTTAACTGAAATAAGCTTTTTTCAATAGGAAAAGGCACGAAATGATAGAAATAGCGCGTTAAAATGTGGTTTTTATATGAATTAGTTACATTAAATATTAATGTCATTAATTATATTTTCGACATCTTTTAAGTAGAATATCGTCTTTTTATGTATGGCGAAGCTTCTCAAGCGCCCAGATTTTAACCTTTAATTTCTTAGCATAATGTAAAAGCGGTGGTGTATTTGGTAGTTGTATCCCAAAAGAGTTAGGGAGGGTATTGACGTTGATTGAAGCTTCAGCCGATTGTAAGGGCCATGGGTCATGATTGATTTCTCCTCGATAAACATTACCACGTCGATCTGTGCAATAGAGGCAATAACGTTCTGTTAGCCAATATTCTAGAGTTTCAGGATTTATTAATTGTATGTCGGATGACGGGCGGTATTCACCAGTAAATTCACCTTGTCGTGCACGGTTATCTTTTCGTAAACATTCGTAGAATATGGTGTTATCTGGTCGATGTTGAACTTGAATATGAGCATAAAAGTACGGGAGATGGAAAGCGAAGCGTGCTGCTTCAACAGCGAATCGGTTATGCGCATCTAGACTGAAAAAGTAAACGCCGGGTTTACCGTTGATGGTTACGTAGGTCCTAACATTAATTTCTGGAAAAGCTGAAAAGTAGGGTAATGGAGGTATTCCTCTAGGTGCAACGCCTGACATGTGAAAGGGGACAACACCAATCCATGCTGTTCCGTCAAAGGTATCAATAGGGATATAGGCGGGTAGGAGTGGTCTTAATGTTTCGATGGGAATGGGCCAATGAGCAAAGAGTAAATCATTCCAGATTTGGTGCATGATCCAGGGCTTGTTAGGTAACGGCCATGAGCGACTCATAAGTGGTTCTCCCTCTGTATTCGCGACTTCGAATTTATTATGTAGATTAATCGTATTGATTTAGTGAGCTGTTGTAAAGGGTTTTGCAAATGTATGCAACTTGATGGGGAATGGGGGGAAACTATGTTATAATAAAGCACACAATTGAAAGAAAGCAGGCGACTTACACAGCATGAATGGCCAAAATCGTAAAGATGTGATTCCAGGTATTGAAGTGAATATTGTTTTGAAGCAAGACCAACGCAGCGGGAAGTTAACACGTGGAATCGTCAAAGATTTATTAACCAATTCACCTACCCATCCTCATGGGATTAAAGTAAGACTAGCAGATGGACAGGTTGGACGTGTTAAAGAAATATTATCGCCGGCAAGGTGATTTATAATCCAGGGGGAACGAGAGATGGCGAAAGCAAAAGTAGCAAAAAGACCAACGCGGGATGAATTTGTATTGGAAGAGATCGGTAATCAACTGTCCGAAGCGAAGCAGGAGAACTCCGAGATTGTTCTGACGGTTTGGGGACGTGAAGAACGTGTTCGCGGGCTCATAGCGACAATGGATTCTCGTACCGGTAGAGTACATATGGAAGTGAATGGTGAAATTGATAAAGTTCCGTTCATGGACATTATGAAAGTCGAATACCCACGAGACTAAAACCGGAAAAACGGTTAATAGGCTTATTCTGCTGTTCTTTATACGGGATAAGCGCAAATTGACCGTTTTTTGCTGTCAAAAAAATTGCACTAAATCTATATTTAACGCAACTTAGATTGTAACGGACGGAGTGAATAGGATTGGGGCAAGTGTACGAGTATGATGATGAGTATTTGGAGCTATTTGACTCATGGATGAAAGATCAAGGCTTTACGAAACGAACACAACAAGCTTACTTAGGGGATGTTCGGTTATTCCTTTCCAGCGTAGAGAAATCATTGCCAACGATTGTGGCCATTGATATCATGCGCTTCTTGACGAAAATGCGACAAGGCGGGGCAGGGGATGCCGCGCGTAATCGCTATTTATCTTCGATTCGGACATTTTTCGCGGCGTTGATCGAACTCCAAATTGTGCAGAGCAATCCATCACTAAACGTGAAAAAATCGAAAGTCGAGAAAAACCAAATTCCCATGTTTCTCAGCGAGCAGCTGCTTGCTGTGTTTTTACAATCGATCGAGGGGAAGTATCAGATCCGGAATGTGGCCATGTTTCTATTGATGAGTTATGCAGGTTTGCGTGTAAGTGAGCTGCATCGACTAAACATCGCTGATTTCAATCGTTCAACGAGTACGCTGCAGGTGTTTGGCAAAGGGCGGAAATGGCGTGTCATCCCTCTTCCTGCCGAACTGGTTAAAGTTCTGAATAAAGCATTAATCGAACGAATGGATACAAGGAGCTCGGTGGAGCAGCCTTTTTTTGTTTCTCAATTTGGTCGGCGAATTAGTGTTCGTATGATTCAAACGATTGCAGAGAAGCATTTCGAGGTGCTGAAGAAGCAGTATGCTGAACTACAAGGGAAGTCGATATCAAGTCACAAGCTTCGGCATACGTTTGCCACGATGCAGGTTCTGGCAGGAACGGATATCCGAACTTTGCAGGAATTACTTGGACATGCGAGCATCCAAACCACGCAGATTTACACCCATGTCGGAGATAAACAAAAGCAAGATGCAATGAACCGGGTTTCGGCTTTTATTCCAGTAGGGATGGGGATATAGAACAGGAGTTGTAATAATTAGTTCGGGTGGTGCATATAAGGCAACAAAGAGATTACAAAGTAGGATCCAAATTTTGAATAAGTTCTCTTTGGTAGGAGGCATATTTATGGCTATAAGGCCCCCCATTTTACAAAGGGGTGATACCATCGGAATTGTTACTTTAGGAAGTCCGCTTGACGCAACAATCATTGATGAAAGAATAAAAACAATTGAAAATATGGGATTCAAAGTAGTAATAGGGAAATATGCGTATGGTTATGGTGGCATTGTGGCCTCAACAGCGCAGCAGCGTGCTGAAGACCTTATGAGTATGTTTGAAAATCGCAGTGTAAAGATGATATTACCGACAAGAGGAGGGACAGGGGTCAAAGATATTTTGCCATACCTTAATTATACGATCATAAAAAACAATCCTAAAATCGTAACTGGATACAGTGATATCACGATTTTATTAAATATCCTATACCAATTTTCCAATTTAATTACTTTTCAAAGTCTATTGTTAATTGACTTTAGCACGAGCACACCAACGTATAACTTCAACCAATTTTATTCGGCTACATCAACTCTCAGTAGTCCAAGGGTGATACAGAATCCACCCGGAATGCAGCAGACCAGTCTGATTGAGGGGAATGTTAGAGGTCCGATCGTAGGGGGAAATCTCACTTCATTTGTGGATACCCTTGGAACTCCATATGAAATTGATACGACCGGTAAAATATTTGTCATAGAAGAGACGCACGAAGCAACGAATGTGATTTACCGACATTTGACTCATCTAATAATGGCAAGGAAATTTCAAGATTGCGTCGGTGTGGTCATGGGACAATGCACGAATTGCTCCATATCTTATTCTACGACTTATAACGATCTTATTACTGGGGTAATTGCTCCTCTAGGAAAACCTCTCATGACCAATGTAAGTACAGCTCATGGCATTTATAAAGCAGCAATCCCCATTGGAGCGAACGTAAACCTTGATACTTACAATAACAGGCTTACTGTGCTTGAACCCACGGTAATAGCCTAGAGTACATTTTACAACTTGTCTAGAACGAAAAAAAGCCGGTAAAACCGGCTTTTTTCTCATATTAGTTAATTAAACGACGTGCACCCCAATAATGTGCATCATAGTAGGGAGTACCAAAGAAAGTGCTAATCTTTACTTCCCTCGTACCCATCGTACCAGCTTGAAGAATTTTGTTATTTCCAAGATAGATACCTACATGGGAGACTCCGCTTGTATAAGTTCCTTGTAGAAATACAAGATCACCTTTACGCAGATCGCTTTTATCTACTGGCGTTCCTAATTGACTCAACAATACTGACGAATGAAGAAGGTTAAATCCGTGTTGATTAAACGCATACTGTACAAAGCCAGAGCAATCAAAAGCAACATATGGTGTGCTGCCGCCAAATACATATGGCGTGCCAAGCTGCTTCATTCCTGTTGCAATGATGGCATCTGCTTTAACTTCCCAGCTCTGTTTAATAGCAGCCTTAACAGGAAGATTAATTACAACACCTGCGTAGATATTTTGCTGATTAACATTTGGATTATTTGCGATGAGATCAGCTAATGGAACATTGAACTTCTGTGAAATGGACCAGAAAGTGTCAGCATCCGTAGCGACGTATTGATTCGAAGGTGCCGCATTTGCGATTCCGCTGATTAAGAGACTTGTCGCCATTGCGGTTGTAAGAATAAACTTTCTCATGAATTTCCTCCTAGATGTTATATGTAGTCACTTAAATATTCTATCAGAATGAAGAAATAGAGAATATGAGCAAATTATGGTTATACGTGAGGTGGGGCTGTTCGCATGACTTTTGTTTACATAACATATATTATGTAATAAATATATTTGTGAGCATCAAAATGAACATCTTGCTTCCCATGCATGATAAAAAGACGAGTAGGGGGATCCAAATTATATCAATGCTGCGGTTTTTTTATTAGCTGTTTTACACTATGTCAAATGCAGAGTCTAATTTTGAAACACTTTGTATAATGTAAATCGTCGTAGAAGTTATATAATATAACATATATAGTGATCATATATTACATTTATATAACGCAGCTACAAGTTCAAATGAGGAGGGACACAATGAATTCAGATCTTTCCCAGCAGAAGGTGGAAATTTCGGTGGATGGCGTCTGCATGGTGTTTGGAAAAAAAGGAAAGCAAGTGACTGTACTCCAAGACATTTCGTTCGATGTAGCCCAGAATGAATTCGTATCCTTACTTGGGCCTTCCGGCTGTGGTAAATCAACGCTGCTGAGGCTTATGGCTGACCTGCTCCAACCCTCGAGCGGGCAAATTATTATACAAAAGGAGCATCCGCGGGAAGTTCGTTTGCGCAGGAAATTCGGCATTGTGTTCCAGAATCCCACGCTCTTCGAATGGAGAACCGTACGTGAAAATGTAGAGCTTCCCTTAGAGGTAATGGGGCGTAGTCGCGCGGAGTATCGAAGCATGGTCGATCAACTCCTCGAAACCGTAGGATTGACGAAATTCAAAGATTATTACCCTTGGCAGTTAAGTGGCGGCATGCAGCAGAGAGTGGCTATTGCGCGAGCTTTATCGCTGGATCCGCCTATTTTGTTTATGGATGAACCTTTCTCGGCGCTTGATGAATTCACAAAGGAGAAACTGCAATTCGAATTGCTTGAAATTAAAAGAAAAACGAACAAAACGATCGTTTTCGTCACTCATAGTATTCCGGAAGCTGTATTTTTATCCAATCGAATCATTGTTTTATCGGCAAATCCCGGTCGCGTACATTCTGTTCACCACGTCGATTTGGGAGAGGATCGCACTTTGCAAACCCGAGAATCGAAGCGATTCCATACATTGACCGCTTCCATCCGAAATTGCTTCTACGAGGAGAGTGTTGCCCTTGATGATCAAATTGGATAGACAATGGCATCAAGCTGCTGTTATTGCTTGCTGGATAGCGGCATTGCTCCTCCTCTGGGAAGTGTTAGCTTGGCTGCTCCATAACGTGATTCAAGTTTCACAACCCGACTCCAAACTACCTTATTTGCATAAGGTGATAACCTCCTTACAAGACAATCTTCCTACCCTCATCAAGCAAGGCTTCACAACATTCGGCAATGCGATGACTGGCTTCCTGATTGGTGCCATGTTCGGTGCCGCACTAGCCATTTCCATGAGCCTCTCCAAAACGGTTGAACACACGCTAACTCCCTACATGGTCGCTTCTCAAATGGTGCCCATCATCGGTCTTGCACCGATCCTGTACGGCATCCTACATGATCCGAGTCTTTCGCGGATCATCATGGCAGGTTATGTGACATTCTTTCCTGTCACCATCAACTCGCTTCGCGGGCTGCGCAGTGTGCAGCCTGAACAGTTGGAGCTTATGCGCTCCATAGCTGCATCAACCTGGCACAGCTACCTGAAGCTCAAGCTGCCATCAGCGCTGCCAGGGCTGTTCGCCGGGCTCAAGATTTCAGCTCCGCTGGCGATCACAGCTTCCATTATCGTTGAGCTGATGGGAGCTCCCGATGGAATCGGCGTGTTAATGGTTAGCTCACTATATTACGGAGCTGCACAAGTGTATATGTTCTGGTGCACGGTGCTTGTCTCGATTGCCATTGGCTTTACCACCTTTCTAATGCTAGTTCTCCTAGAAAGATGGCTGACACCATGGCAGCCTGATTTCCGCGAAAGCAGAAGGGGAGGCTCATGAAGGAGGTCATTTTAAGTAAAGACCAACAAGCTGCAGTGTCGACGCTAAAGAGTTTGGAGGAACCAACCCGAGCTTCCACTGGAAAAGTACGAGCAGGCTACACGGTTATTTTCACGCAGCCAATGAAGCTATTCCCGTATTTTTTCGGTCTCGTATTCTTGCTGCTTTGGCAATTCAGAGGGATACACACCTTATTCAGTTTAGAACGCTATCAACTGCCTATTCCTTCGGATATCCTCACAGCCATGCGTGAGAATGGTGATATCCTCCTCATTTACACACTGTACACGGGGGTTGAAATCATCGGCGGCTTTCTCATTGGGTCGCTGCTGGGCTGGCTTGCTGCAGTCGCAGCTTCCTTTCGGCCTCAAGCGGGAGCCGGTGCGATTTCGATTATGGCCTCACTCAATGCGGTGCCGATCGTGGCCCTTGCGCCCATCATGAATAATTGGTTGGGAGACGGTGTCGCCTCCCGAATGGGTATCGTTTCGGTTATGACGATGGCTACAATGGCGGTCAGCACCTACAAAGGGCTGCGTTCCATCGAGCCGTCCTACCTAGAGTTAATGACTTCATACGCGGCTAGCACCAGACAGCTTTTTCTCAAATTAAGATTACCTAAGGCTTTACCGGCGATATTTTCAGCTCTCAAAATCAACATGTCAACTAGCATCATCGGTGCGATAGTGGGGGAGTTTTTCATTGCATCTCGTGGCTTAGGCTACTTACTTTCAGACCAAATCCGTCTGGCTAATATGCCCTTAGCTTGGGCTTGTATTGTCATCGCAGCTATCCTGGGAATTGTTTTATATACGATCATTCAACTTGTAGAGAAACGCTTTATACCGTGGTCAATTTCCAATCGCTAAACGAAAATGAATATTTAACATGAGCATCAAGGGATGACACCATCTTTACATACATAGAAATAAATAGGAGAGGATTGGTTCGTTTGAAAAAGAGAATCCTTACTGGCAAATTGGCTTTGATGTTAAGTATGTTCATGGTTTTAGTTCTCGTCACAGCTTGTGCTTCTGACAAATCAGCAACCACAACGCCAGTTGCTTCTACCGCAGCAGGTGCAACCAAGTCTCCTTCGGCAGAGCCTCTTAAGAAGGTCAAAATTCAGTTGAAGTGGGTGCCGCAAGCGCAGTTCGCCGGAATCTATGCCGCTAAAGAGAAAGGCTTTTACAAGGATGAAGGGATCGATGTTGAAATTGTTCCGGGCGGACCGGATGTCATTATCGAGCAGCAAGTTATAAATGGCGCTGTCGATATCGGCGTATCGAGCTTTGACTCTCTGTTAGTTAACCGTGACAATGGATTACCTCTCGTTTCATTAGCGCAAGTGACGCAGAAGAGTTCGTACCGTTTATTATCCAAAAAATCAACGGGTATCGATGCACCAGCCAAAATGAAAGACAAAAAGGTCGGTACATGGATGGGCAGCCAGCAGTTCCAAGTGCTTGCTTTTATGGAGAAGAACGGACTTGATCCGAAGAAAGACATTCAATTGGTGAAACAGGGCTTCACGATGGATCAATTCTTTGGGGATCAGTTGGATGTGGCGACAGCAACGATTTATAACGAGTACTATGTTGTGCTTGAGAGCGGTGTGAAAGAGACAGATTTGAATGTGTTTAACTTTGATGATGCCGGTGTTGCGATGCTGGAGGATACGCTCATTGCGAAGAAGGACTGGGTCGACAAGAACCATGATCTCGCAGTTAAAGCCGTGAGAGCAACGATGAAAGGCTGGAATTATGCGATTGAGCATCAGGACGAAGTCGTCGATATCGTGATGAAAAGTGTAACGGCAGGCAGTACAACCAAACAGCACCAAACGACGATGCTGAAGGAGATGGCGAAGCTTGTGAGGCCAGAAGGATTTAAAAATGATCAAGTCGGTTCATTCGTAGATGAATCAGTGACACGAACAGCGGATATTGCGCTGAAATATGGCTTGATTAAGAAACCGGCCGATTTGACTGCGGCTATTGATAAAACGATTTTACAAGGCAAGTGAGTTTTGGAAAGGAAGGCAGATCGTGGATGACTGTAGTCTGCGATCCTTCTTTACATCATCAGGAGAGGGGAGCTGGGCTTATGAGCGCTAACGAGGTTAGTGATCTGGTGACGAAGGAGGACCTGCTTGAGAAGGATCGCAAATATGTGTGGCATCACATGTCTGCACATAACGAGAATCCGATGATACTTGCTTCTGGTGAGGGAAGCTGGGTTACAGATGTAGATGGGAATCGTTATTTGGATGGCATGTCCGGATTATGGTGCGTTAATGTGGGTCACGGTAGAAAAGAAATTGCGGAAGCGGCCGCTGAGCAAATGATGAAAATTGCTTATGCCACACTCGTTCAATCCCATGTGCCCGCGATTGAATTAGCGGCGAAATTGAATGAGTGGCTGGATGGCGAGTATAGGATTTTTTACTCGAATTCGGGGTCAGATGCCAATGAAGTGGCTTTCAAGATTGCTCGCCAATACCATCATCAGAACGGGAAGCCATCCAAACATAAGTTCATCTCGCGGCATCGCGCTTATCATGGCAATTCAATGGGGGCATTGGGGGCAACAGGGCAAGCGCAGCGTAAGTTGAAATATGAACCGCTTGGTGTAGGCTTTCAGCATGTGCCCCCGCCTTATTGTTATCGTTGTCCATTTGGCCAGACGAAGGGTTCGTGCAGTTTTCAATGCGCCAAAGCCATCGAGGATGCGATTGTTTGGGAGGGAGCAGATTCTGTTGCCGGCGTAATCGTGGAGCCAGTGATTACGGGAGGCGGGATGATTGTTCCTCCGGACGAGTACCTGCCCATGGTGCGCAGCATTTGTGATAAGCATGATGTGCTGCTCATTGTTGATGAAGTGATTTGTGGATTCGGTCGATCCGGTGAGAAGTTCGGTCATCTGAATTATGGGGTGAGACCTGACATCGTGACGATGGCCAAAGGCTTGACCAGTGCGTACTCGCCGCTTTCTGCAACCGCTGTTTCGGCTGAATTGTATGAATCGTTCAAAGATAAAGAAGCGACCAGCCATTTAAGACATATCAATACTTTCGGTGGTAATCCGGTCTCATGCGTCGTTGCGATGAAAAATATGGAGATTTTGGAAAAAGAGAATCTAGTGTCACGTTCTGCTCAGATCGGAAACATGTTTAGAGATCAATTGGAACCGCTGCTTGACCACCCGAATGTTGGCGATATACGTATTTTTGGATCAGCCATGGGCATCGAGCTTGTAGAGGATCGAGAGTCGAAGGTTCCGGCGACTGCTGACCGTGTGATGAAGATTATTATAGGCTGCAAGCAAAAGGGTTTGCTTATAGGGAAGAACGGGGATACGGTGCCCGGATTCGCAAACATTCTCACACTGAGTCCACCGTTATCTTCGACAGATGAGGATGTTGCTTTTATCATTGAGACCTTGCTTGCAGTGTTTGATGCCAATCAGGAGAAAGGATGATAGGTCTTGCCTAGTGCATCTCAGATACAAATTAACGCTTCACGACTGCAACAGCGTATTCAGGAGCTCGCTCAAATCGGGAAAATCGGGGAAACGGGTGTATGCAGGCTTGCTTTGTCCAAAGAAGATCGAGAAGGCGTGGAACTAGTGAAAAGCTGGATGCAAGAAGCTGGGATGGAAGCTTCAATCGATCCATTCGCCAACTTAATTGGGGTACTTAAGGGGAGCAATCCGGACGCGCCTATTCTCATGCTAGGCTCTCATGTGGATTCACAGCCTTATGGCGGTAGATTTGATGGTGCAATAGGTGTACTTGGTGCGATTGAAGTGGTCCAAACGCTAGTGGAGGAAGGGATAACGCCAGAATGTAATATTGAAGTTGTGGCTTTCTGCGATGAAGAGGGCTGTCGTTTCAACAAAGGACTGTTCGGCGTTCGTGGAATGACCGGAAAGCTTGAAGCAAATGAGTTGGAGCGTACGGACAAAAATGGCATCACACGCAGAGAAGCTTTGGTTCAGTTCGGATGCGACCCTGCTGACTTCGAGAGCTATGTGTACCAAGAAGGTCGGATTGGTGCTTTTCTGGAGCTGCACATCGAGCAAGGTCCGGTTCTGGAGTCACTCGATGCTCCGATTGGTATCGTCAGCGGAATCTCTGGTCCATTATGGCTCACCGTGGAGATGATCGGCTTCGCAGGGCACGCGGGTTCGGTGCCGATGTCTATGCGCCAAGACGCGCTTCTAGGCTGTGCCAAAATCATTGTGGCGCTCAATGAGTTAGTGCGGCAGGAGCCAGGTGCACCGACTGTTGGTACGGTGGGTTCGCTCTCGGTGTTTCCTGACTCCCGCAATATCATCCCAGAGAAGGTATCCTTCACCATTGACTTGCGGGACATTGATTTACGACGTCGCAATGCGGTTGAAGCGGAGCTGCTCAGTGTGATCGAGAATGTGTCGCGCGAGCATGGTCTCACGTATACGATTCGAGAAGATACGAACAGCGAACCCCGCTACTGCGCGAATTGGATCAAGCAAAGCCTGCATCAGGAAGCAGCACTGATGGGGTTGACCCCGCCAGAGTTGATGAGCGGACCTTTCCATGATTCGCTCACCATGTCTTATGTGTGCGACTATGGGATGATTTTCGTACGATGTCTGGAAGGCATCAGTCACAATCCCAAAGAATATGCTAGTCCAGAGGACATTACGCTTGGCACGGAGCTTTTATACCGCACCGCACGACGGGTCGCCACGGAAAAGGGAGGCTTTCAGCCATGAGCAAGGTGAAAATTGGCCTCATTCAAGCCTCGCATGATGTGCATGGGGATGAGACTGTGGCCAAGCACAAAGAAGCGGCGATACAAAAGCATCTCGCATTGGTTCGTCATGCGGCGCAGCAGGGCGCACAAATTATTTCTTTGCAGGAAATTTTCTACGGCCCTTATTTCTGCGCAGAGCAAACAACTAGGTGGTACGATGCCACAGAGGAAATACCGAAGGGGCCAACGACTATGCTTTTTCAGGAACTGGCGAAGGAGCTCGGAGTTGTCATCATCCTTCCCATTTATGAGCGAGAAGGCATCGCTTCGTACTACAATACGGCTGCTGTGATCGATGCGGATGGTACCTATTTGGGCAAATATCGTAAACATCACATTCCGCACGTGGCGGCAGGCGGCGGATCTTGTGGGTTCTGGGAGAAATATTATTTTAAACCAGGTAATCTGGGCTACCCCGTGTTCGATACAGTGTTTGCTAAAGTTGGGGTTTACATCTGTTATGATCGCCATTTCCCAGAAGGAGCAAGGGTTCTCGGACTTGGCGGAGCTGAGATTGTGTTCAATCCTTCCGCTACAGTAGCGGGGACTTCGGAGTATCTCTGGAAGCTCGAACAGCCAGCTCACGCCGTGGCCAATGGGTATTACGTCGGTGCCATTAATCGTGTTGGTCTCGAAGCTCCGTGGAACATGGGAGAATTCTATGGTCAATCTTACTTGGTGGATCCGCGTGGTTCGATCGTTTCCATCGGAAGTCGGGATCAAGATGAAGTGGTCATCGGTGAAATGGACAAAGAGTTAATCCGTGAGGTCCGCAATGTTTGGCAATTTTATCGGGATCGCAGGCCTGAAACCTATGATCAAATCGTTAGTTTATAAGCGTGGGAGGGGGAGCGAAGATGAGTTCAACATTTATTTCCTTAACCGATTTGAAACGCAATTTCGCCGAGGTCAAATCCGGCATGAAGCCGAAAGAGGCGATCGAGGAATCGAACCGCTGCTTATTTTGTTATGATGCTCCTTGCATTCGTGCCTGCCCAACCGGTATTGATATTCCCTTATTTATCAAAAAGATTGCTTCCGGCAATCTCAAAGGCTCAGCACGTACAATCATGGAAGCTAATCCGGTAGGAGCCTCTTGTTCAAGGGTGTGTCCCACAGAGGAGCTTTGTGAAGGAGCTTGTGTACTCAATCATTCGTCCAAGCCTATCCTGATTGGCAATCTACAGCGTTATGCGACAGATTGGGCTATCCATAATGAACAAATATTGTTCAAAGCCGGGACAAGTAATGGGAAATCGGTAGCTGTGGTTGGAGGCGGACCTGCTGGTTTATCGGCAGCTCGGGAGCTTGCCCGCTTCGGGTTCAAGGTTACGGTGTTCGAGGCGAAGGAGCAGGCTGGAGGGTTAGATACCTACGGGATCGTTTCGTTCCGGCTGCCTCAGGAGATTTCCTTGTGGGAAGTCGAGCAGGTTAGGCAGTTAGGCGCTGAATTCCGCATGAGCACGCGAGTTGGCATAGATGTAAGCAGCTCAGATTTACTGGGCGATTATGATGCAATTGTTCTGGCTGTGGGAATGTCAAAGGTTCCGATGCTGGGAATTGAAGGCGAAGCCTTGACGGGTGTGTACGACGCCATTGATTTTGTGGAATCCACGAAGACAGAACAAGAGCTGGATACATTCCTCATTGGGAAGCGGGTAGCGGTCATTGGAGCAGGGAATACAGCCATTGATGCGGCCACGTGCTCAGTGAGGCTAGGAGCTGAAAAGGTTCAAATTGTGTATCGGCGTACGCAGGAAGAGATGACGGCGTATGATTTTGAATATGATTTCGCTAAGCAGGATGGTGTTGCGTTTCAGTGGCTTACTGCTCCA
This sequence comes from Paenibacillus germinis, assembly GCF_013141785.1. Taxonomy (NCBI): domain Bacteria; kingdom Bacillati; phylum Bacillota; class Bacilli; order Caryophanales; family Paenibacillaceae; genus Paenibacillus; species Paenibacillus germinis. The sequence continues at coordinate 171,535 of NZ_WHOC01000019.1, read as the reverse complement.
AAGCGGATCATCGGGGATGCGAATGGAAATGTCGTGGCATTAGAATGTTTGCGGATGGAGCTTGAAGATGTGGAAGCGGGACGCAAACGTCCGGTTCCCGTTGAAGGCTCAGAATTCATTTTTGAGGTAGATGCCGTTATTAAAGCGATTGGGCAGACGAGGCATGTTTCCCTCATTGATCAGTTCGAACTTGCACACACACGAGGAACCGTTACGGTTGATCCATTAACAGGTCAAACGTCCAATCCCAAGGTTTATGCAGCAGGTGACGTCATTTTCGGAGAAGGACAGGGAGAAGCAATGGTTGTATCGGCGGCTCAGCAAGGCAAACAAACGGCTTATGCTATTTATAATCAACTGGTGAAAAGGGAACATGCATCGGCTTAATGACTTTCTAAATGGATCGGGAGGGATTCAACATGGCTGATTTACGCATAAATCTGGCAGGTATAGCTTCACCCAATCCGTTCTGGTTGGCATCGGCGCCACCGACCAACACGGGTTATCAAGTTCAGCGTGCTTTCGAAGCGGGGTGGGGCGGAGCGGTTTGGAAAACACTTGGCGACCCCATTATTAATACGTCTTCGCGCTTTGCAGCCATTCATTTCAACGGACAACGCGTTGCAGGCTTCAATAATATTGAACTCATCACGGACCGACCACTCGAGATCAATCTCAAAGAGATTTTTGAGACGAAGAAGCGTTTTCCGAATCATGCGATTGTCGTATCCCTGATGGTTGAGCCGAACCGGGAGAAGTGGCATGAGATCGTGAAAAAGGTCGAAGCTGTCGGTGTAGATGGCTTGGAGCTGAACTTTGGCTGCCCACACGGCATGGCTGAGCGCGGCATGGGTGCTGCTTCGGGGCAGCAGCCGGATCTCGTGGAGGCGCAGACGATGTGGGTGAAGGAAGCGGCGACGACGCCGGTCATCGTGAAGCTCACACCAAACATCACAGATATTACAAGCACAGCTAAGGCGGCGGTTCGAGGCGGAGCGGATGCGATTTCGTTGATCAATACGATCAACTCACTAGCTGGTGTTGATATCGATTCGTGGAACACGATTCCTCATGTTGGAGGCAAGGGATCTCATGGCGGATACTGCGGTCCTGCAGTGAAACCAATTGCCCTCCATATGGTTGCTGATTGTGCGCGAAATCCAGAGGTTGGCGTGCCCATTTCCGGCATTGGCGGTATTTCCAATTGGCGAGATGCTGTTGAGTTCATGCTGATGGGTGCGACGGGCGTTCAAGTGTGTACAGCAGCGATGCATCATGGTTTCCGCATTGTGGAAGATATGATCGATGGCTTGAACAACTATTTGGATGAAAAAGGTCTCGCCAGTGTTACCGAATTGATCGGGAAATCCGTTCCGCGCTACTCCGATTGGGGAAATTTGGATTTGAACTATGCGGTCGTGGCACGAATTGACACGGATACCTGTATCAACTGCAACAAATGCCATATTGCCTGCGAGGATACGTCTCATCAATGCATTGATATGTTGACGGGTGATCAGGGTCAGTCTTATTTGCAGGTACGTGAAGAAGATTGTGTAGGATGTAACTTATGCGCGATTGTTTGTCCCGTTGAAGGTGCCATTTCTATGATTGAGGTATCAGGCACAGATGCGCCAATGACGTGGAACGAAAGACAGGAGGCTATCGCCAAGCTGTCGGAAGGCAAAGACACCACCAAGAAGGAGGCTGTGTAACCATGTCCAAGCTCATTAAGAACGGAACGGTCGTGACGGCTGTTGACCAGTATCAGGCAGACGTCCTTATCGAGAACGGGATCATTACGCAAATAGGTCTGAACCTATCGAAGGAAGGGGCAGAAATTGTAGATGCCGCAGGTCATTATGTGTTCCCAGGCGGTATTGATCCGCATACTCATCTTGACATGCCTTTTGGCGGCACGGTTACAGCCGATGATTTCGAGACCGGTACGAGAGCAGCTGCTTTCGGTGGAACGACGACAATCATTGATTTTTGTTTAACGAACAAAGGACGACCGTTAAGTCAATCTGTTCAAACTTGGCATCAAAAAGCCTCAGGCAAAGCCGTCATCGACTATGGATTTCACTTAATGATTGCGGAGATCAACGATGAGGTGCTGGCTGAGCTGCCGAAAATGATTCACGAAGAGGGGATCACCTCGCTCAAAGTGTTTATGGCTTATAAAAATGTATTCCAAGCCGACGACGGCACGCTGTATCGGACATTACTTGAGGCGAAGCGGCACGGAGCACTTGTCATGGTACACGCAGAGAACGGCGATGTGATTGAATACTTGATAAAAGAAGCGCTGGAAGCGGGTAATACGGATCCGATTTACCATGCACTAACGCGTCCATCTTTAATTGAAGGCGAAGCGACAGGGCGTGCGGCTAAGCTTACTGCATTGGCAGGTTCTCAGCTCTATGTTGTTCATGTGACGTGCGAGGAAGCCGTTCAGCAGATTGCCGAAGCGCGGAATAAAGGCGTTGATATCTGGGGGGAAACGTGCCCGCAGTACTTGATGTTGGATCAGACCTATTTGGAAAGGCCGAATTTCGAAGGGGCGAAATACGTATGGTCGCCTCCGCTGAGACCACAACATCACCAAGAGGCTCTGTGGACAGCTTTGAAAAATGGACAGCTCCAGACGCTCGGATCTGATCACTGCTCTTTTAACTTTAATGGGCAAAAAGACTTGGGACTAGGCGATTTTAGCAAAATCCCGAATGGAGGACCTTGCATTGAGGATCGATTCTCCATCCTATATTCAGAAGGCGTAGTGAAGGGCCGCATCACGCTGAATCAGTTCGTAGATATCGTGTCTACGCGAATTGCGAAGCTATTTGGCTTATTTCCCAAAAAGGGGACCATTGCTGTAGGATGCGATGCGGATATTGTCATCTTTGATCCGAACGTAACTCGGACGATCTCATCTGAAACCCACCATATGAATGTGGATTACAATCCATTTGAAGGCATCGTGATCTCTGGGGAGCCCGTAACTGTTCTGTCTCGAGGCGAATATGTGATTCGGAATAAACAATTCGTAGGCACGGCGGGTGCCGGGCAATTCGTGAAACGAGCCACATATCATGCAGCTTCACGCGATGTTAAGTCGAAGAATGTAGAAGTTGTCAAAGGGGGAGCCACACATGTCTGAGTATGTACAATTTAAGCTAGAGAAGCAGAAACTGGATGACTTCGTGGCTCAGAAGTTCAAAATCGTCGGGGTGAAGGAAGATCTGGAGGGAGCATGGCTCGATCTCGAACATCCCGGCGGTGAAACGGCGAATCTGCATCTAACGACGGCTAATGCTAGGAAGTATTATGTGTCCTTGCTCCTTAAACAAGGGCAAACGCAGGCTTAAATGATTGCGCCAAGCATATATTCGTAGCCGTGTAGGGCGAGCTCAATGGCAATCCTCTTGTGTGGATGCATGTAATCTTCACCAAGCAGCGCTGCTATTTTATCCAGACGATGGTACAGGGTTTGCCGAACGATAAACAGCTCCTTGGCTGTATCCTGTTTGGATCCGCACAGTGCTAAATAAACTTTCAATGTCTTCAAAAGCTGTCCGTTTTTCTCCCGATCATAATGAATTAATTTCCCAAGGTATTCATCGATGAATGACTCCAGCAATCCGGATTGCTTCATTTTTAGAGTCACTCTGTTCACATGCTGCTCATGATAGAAAGGACTTGCAAACATTCCGGTATCTTTCTGAATCTCAATCGTTTCTTGGGCGGTCTCATAGCTTTCCTTAACGCGAGTTGGGTCACTCAATGTTTTCCCGATACCGAACCAAGGGGAGAACAAGATTGTTTCTTGATTAGCCTCTGATTTTTGAAGTCTTTGTATGGCTCTGGAGATTCGTTCATTGGATGGCATGGATGGCAATTGGTCAAGTAGGATGAATACGATTTGATCATGTATGACGGTGGGCATGAGATAGAAACCTTCACCTTCAAAGAGGGCGCGGGCGATCATCTGCTTCTGTAAAAGGAGGTCTTCATAGTCCTTGGAAGATTCGGCTGTTGAGACGATGTCAAATAGGCAGACGATAGTTTGGCTCAGCTTCATGGAGGGTTTGATGGAGAACATATAATCGCGAATTTCTTGCCCTGTATGTTTGCCGTTCAGCCAATCTGTGACCCAGAGGTTCTGTTTGTATCGCGTTTTCTCCTCCATATATTTCGTGCGCATCATTTCTTGTGCAATGGCCGTTGCGAACCTGTCTAGAGCAAGGATTTGAAATTCACTGAGTTCTTGATCGGCATATAAAAGTAAGTCTGCGAACAAATGTTCTAATGCTAAGATAGGGCGATGGGCCAGTTTGTTTTTGGCATTAGGAAGTTGAAAGATCTCGCCATAAATCCATTTCTCATAAAAGGCATCGGCCTTTGTTTTCGGCATGGTAGGGACGAACTGCGCCTCCGCGCCGAAGGGAAAGAAGGCGACTTGTGAGTGTGTCGTTTGATGCAGCAGCTTCAAGAGCGACTGCAGTCCTTTCCCCGAGAGGAGTAATTGATTCAGCTGGGTGGAGAGGGATTCCAGGTCTGATACCATTTTGTGATGTTGATGGATGAAATAGGCATGCAGATCCTGCGTAATGTCAATATATCGTACTTCTTCGTGGAAAAAGATAAGTGGAAAGTTCTCTTTCGTGGCAAGTTTCTTCATCCGTTCAAGAGGCTGTTTCGTATACGTGCCAAGCTCGATACATAATCCTGAAGCGCCGCTGTCGATTAACTGCTGCAAAAAGGAGAGACTAAGCTCCTCGTTATCATGCCAACCAATGCCTGTGCTTAGAATAAGCTCATTTCCATTGAGAAGATGGCCGACCTGGGTCACTTCCATGATATGTACCCAACGTACCTTCCGGTTCAAAGCTTCCTCACTTGCGATGGCTTCTGCTTTGTGGAATAGCGGTCTCTGCAAAATATCTTTCACTGTTAATTGTAAGAGTGTCTGTACCAAGCGAGTTCACCACCTTCATGTAAGGAAAGTTGACGTAATAGAATAGTAATTTCACCTATTATACAATGTGTCCAAAGACTTTTGGGAAAAATTCTTCCTACCAGGAGATGAACGAATATGAAACTCTTACAAAATTTCGTAAATGGTGCTTGGATCGATTCAGAAAGCGGTTCAGTGAGTGATGTGATTAATCCGGCAACAGGAGAAATCATCGCTCGTGTGCCGCTTTCTTCATCCGAAGACGTCGAAGCTGCTGTCCTAGCGGCACAAACGGCCTTCGAATCATGGAGCAGAACACCTGTACCCAAACGAGCAAGAGTATTGTTTCACTACTGGCAGTTATTGCAGGAGCATGAGCAAGAACTAGCAGAGCTCATTACATCTGAGAATGGTAAAAGCTATAAAGAAGCGTTAGGTGAGGTGCTCCGTGGGATCGAATGCGTAGAATTTGCAGCAGGAACGCCTTCGCATATGATGGGTTCGACATTGGCTAACATATCTACCGATATGGACTCGGAGCTTTTTCGGGTGCCGCTCGGTGTCGTTGGGGGGATAACACCCTTTAACTTTCCGATGATGGTGCCTTGCTGGATGTTTCCCTTAGCCATTGCTTGTGGAAACACGTTCGTCTTAAAGCCTTCTGAGCGAACACCGTTGACTGCAATGAAATTGGCGGCATTATTTCAGGAGGCGGGACTTCCTGATGGGGTGCTGAATATCGTCCATGGTACACATGATGTGGTGAATGCGCTGACAACGACTCCAGCAGTGAAAGCTATCTCATTCGTAGGCTCGCAGCCAGTCGCGAAATATGTCTATGAGAAGGCTTCTTCCGCAGGTAAACGTGTGCAAGCGCTAGCAGGGGCAAAGAATTATCATATCGTGATGCCCGATGCCCATGTTGAAAAATCGGTTGAGAATATTATCATGTCTTCATTTGGAAGCGCGGGGGAGAGATGCATGGCTTGCTCGGCTGTTGTGGTTGTTGGGGACGGGGAGAATTTCGTGAACATGCTTCATCAGGCAGCGCGTAATATGGTAATTGGCAATGGGATGAATGAAGAAGTAACACTTACGCCGATCATTCGAAGCGAACAGCGTACCAGGATTGAAGCCTTTATCGACAAAGGGATAGAGGAGGGAGCGGAGCTTCTATTAGATGGAAGAAAGGCCGAGGCTTGTTCGGCTGAAGGATTTTTCCTTGGAGCTACGGTATTTGATCATGTGAAACCAAATATGACAATCGCGAAAGAGGAAATATTTGGGCCGGCCTTATCCCTATTCCGAGCTGAGGATTTGGACAAAGCGCTGCTGCTTGTGAATCAATCGCGATTCGGCAACTCGGCCGTCATCTATACGGAGAATGCCAAATCCATACGCAAATTTCGAGAAGAAGTAGAAGCTGGGATGTTAGGCGTAAACGTTGGCGTACCGGCTCCGATGGCCTTTTTCCCATTCTCAGGCTGGAAAGACTCCTTCTATGGAGATTTGCATGCCAATGGCAAAGATGGTGTAGAGTTTTATACGAAGAAAAAGATGATGACGTCCCGATATTTTTGAAATTAGTTTTAAAAGAATAGGGGAATGAGGGCCGCGAGCGATTGCGGCTTTTTTGCCATTGTGTATGGACAAGCTTTAATCGTTGTTGTAGGTTAATGAATAGGGAATTAAGGGGGAGACACAAGTGATTAGAATATTGGCTGTTAACGAAGAACAGGAGATTATCCATCTATCTTCATTAGAAGAGCTTAAAAATTCAAATATAGATCGGTACTGGGTAGATTTCAATGCGCCTTCCAAGGAGGAAGCTTTACTCTTACAAAAGCACTTTCAATTTCATCCACTGGCTATAGAAGATTGCTATCACTATCTGCAGCGACCTAAACTAGATCATTATGAGGATACTCATTTTTTTGTCCTTCATGCTTTGCATCCTGAAACATTAACTGCGGAAGAGGTGGACCTATTCTGGGGCACTAACTTCATTGTTACCTTCCATTATTCACCGTCTAAGGAAATTGATGAGGCATGGCATCGGATGGCAGAACTAGAAAAGTTTCGTGAGAAAGGTATTGTATACACGGCCTATTTAATTATAGATAAGCTGGTAGATGAATATTTCCCTAGTCTATATCAAATCGAAGATCAGTTAGATGAAATCGAAGTAAGAGTTAAAAGTGTTCCCGTTCACATCTTAATGAACGAAATATTTGAAATAAGAGCAAAGCTATTAAAGATTAGAAAGACAATTGTTCCAATGAGGGATCTGCTCTATCGTGTTATTAATACTGAAAAAATTGAAGGTCTTAAAGAACATGTCGTCTATTTTACAGACATTTACGACCATTTACTTAAGCTCTCAGAAATAATTGACTCCAATCGAGATTTAACTGCGGATATCCGGGATAGTTATGTTTCCATAAATTCCTATCGGATGAATACAATTATGAAGACTTTAACGGTGATTACGACGATATTCATGCCTCTGACATTTATTGCCGGGATATACGGAATGAATTTTCAAAATATGCCGGAACTTACTTGGCGTTGGGGATATTTTATTGTTCTATTTATCATGTTCGGCATTGGTTTCGGAATGTATTTGTTTTTCCGAAATAAGAAATGGTTTGATTGATTAGTAACATTAAATATTAACGTCATTAATTAATGGTGGAGGACGCTTCCATATGAAGCATAAACAAAAAAAACATAATACGATGGGGCAATATACGGAGCTGCTTAGCCGATATTTGTTCCCCCAAAAGGGTACGCTCATTGTTTTGACGATGCTCTTATTCGCATCTATTGGTCTTCAGCTCATCAACCCGCAAATTATTCGCTATTTTATCGATACCTCTCAAACGCAAGGGGCTATGCAGCCACTGATTACAGCCGCGATTATGTTTATTGGCTTTGCGCTTGTTCAGCAGCTGGTTTCCGTCATTGCTACCTATTTTAGTGAAAATGTAGGGTGGAAAACTACGAATAAGCTGCGGGTGGATCTTGCCGCTCATTGTTTATCACTGGATATGTCATTTCATAAATCACATACATCAGGCTCGCTCATCGAACGTGTAGATGGGGATGTGAATGCACTGGCCAATTTTTTCTCGAGCATGATCATTCATTTATTGGGTAATTTGCTCTTGATGGCTGGCATCATTATTTTATTACTTCGGGAAAATTGGTTGATTGGCGCGGGGATGGCCTTTTTCGTCGTTTTTGCGGTCTTTATGATTCAGTGGATTCGTAAATTCGCCGTTCCAGTTTGGGCGGGATGGCGGCAGGCGAACGCAGAGTTTTATGGTTTTATTGGTGAGCACTTGGAAGGAACAGAGGATATCCGCGCCAATGGTGCAGTTGGGTTCGTTATGAATCGCTTCTATACGATGCTTAGAAAAATGCTGCCGCTTCGGGTGAAAGCCTTTCTCGGTTTCTGTGCGATGTGGAACATGTCTATTTTCGTATTTGCGCTTGGCAATGCCATGGCGTTTGGTATTAGCGCTTATCTATGGCACACCCAGCATATCTCGCTAGGTACTGTGTATCTGATTTTCTTCTATACGGAACTATTAGCCAAGCCGATTGAGAAGATTCGTACGCAAATGGAAGATTTGCAAAAGGCAGACGCCAGTATTTCGCGTATACGCGAGCTGTTCGCTATCCAGTCTGAGATTAAGGATGGGACTGGGACTCCGTTACCGGAAGGACCGCTTAGTGTTGAATTCCGTGATGTCACGTTTAGTTATGATGGGGATCAGCCTACGATTGAGGAGTTAAATCTGACTCTGAAACCGGGAGAAGTTCTAGGACTCCTTGGCCGTACGGGGAGTGGTAAGTCAACGATGGCAAGGTTGCTGCTTCGCTTTTACGATCCTCAAAGTGGGAGTATCGCGCTTGGTGGTACCGATATCAGGAGTTGTAAGTTAGTTGATTTACGTAAACGTGTAGCCCTTGTAACGCAAAATATTGAAATAATGCAAGGGACCATTCGAGATAACCTAACCTTCTACGACAATTCGATCACAGACGAACAAATCATTGAAGTACTCAAGGAGCTTGGACTCGGAGCGTGGTATGAAGCCATGCCTGATGGGCTAAATACAGGTTTAGCCTCCGGAGGAGGAAGTCTGTCTGCAGGAGAAGCACAGCTGCTAGCCTTCGCACGGGTTTTCTTAACGAACCCCGGACTTGTGATCATGGATGAAGCTTCTTCAAGACTTGACCCGCTGACAGAGCAGCGTATGGAAAAAGCGGTTTCCAAGCTATTGACAGAGCGGTCTTGTATTATGATTGCGCATCGCCTAACAACCGTTCAACGAGCGGATCATATTCTTATTCTGGATAATGGGCGCGTGTTGGAATCGGGTAAAAGAGAGCATCTGGCCGCAGATCCGAACTCTCGTTTCAGCCAGTTACTTGCCACAGGCTTAGAGGAGGTGTTGGCATGAATACATTTCAATATTTATGGCGGCTGATTATGTACCGGCCAATACGGTATTTGGTTAACGCGATTGCTTGGACAGTTATCTATTTGGCTCCGATTGCGCCTGGACTTATAACGAAAGAGTTTTTCGATTCTCTGACAGGTACGTCGGCGCTGGGTTATGGTGTATGGGGACTGATCGCCTTGTTAATGGCTGCAGCCTTAGGGCGCATTATGCTGATAGTAATTGGTTTTATTACGGATGTTAATTTTCGCTTTCGTATGGGGATGCTGCTTAGACGAAATTTGCTTGAGCATGTATTAAAACAGCCGGGGGCACAGGCCATTCCCGTTTCTCCGGGGGAAGCGATTAGCCATTTTCGAGATGATGTCGATCAATCAGAAGAGGCAGCAAGCTGGTCGGTCGATGTGTTCGGGATGACTTGTTTTGCCCTCGTATCGGGCTATATCCTGATTCGGATTGATGCTCAAATGACTCTGCTCGTGTTTATGCCAATCGTTCTCGTTATTACGGCTGCGCAGTTGGCAACGGTTCGCTTACAGAAGTATCGTGCCGCTAGCCGTGAAGCTACCTCCAAGGTAACGGGAGAGATCAGCGAAATGTTCGGCAATGTGCAGGCGATTCAAGTCGCCGGTGCGGAGAAAAGAGTGATCGCTCGGTTCAGCAGCTTCGGTGACGATCGTAGGAAAGCGATGCTGAAGGATCGACTCATGGGTGAAGTGCTGGATTCGGTGTTTTCTAACTCGGTTAACCTGGGAACGGGACTCATTCTATTGCTAGCAGGAACGAAAATGAGAGCTGGGACGTTTACCGTCGGAGATTTTGCTTTGTTCGTGTACTATTTAACTTTTGTTACGCAGTTTATTACGAATGTGGGAAAGTTTATTACGTACTTTAAGCAGATGAGTGTGTCGTTGGAGAGATTGACGTTTCTTTTGCAGGGGGCATCGGCTAGGGTTCTTACGATGGTTAATTCACTACATTTGAAGGCGGAGAGTAAAATGGCGGAGGCTGCTGTGTCCACTATCCCTTTGGCTCAGAATGGGAGAGAGAATGAGTGTCTTGGTGGCGATGGACTTGAGCGTGAGGGTGCGAGTAGTGCCCCACTGCAGCGGCTTGATGTGAATGGACTGAGCTACGCTTACTCGGATACAGGCAGAGGGATCTCGGACATTCACTTCAGCTTGAAAAGAGGATCGTTCACCGTTATTACGGGAACGATTGGTTCGGGCAAGACCACGCTTGTTCGCTCGCTCCTTGGGCTGCTGCCTAAGGGAAAGGGAACGATTGCGTGGAATGGTGTACCCGTCGAAGATCCGGGCACATTCTTTACACCGCCGCGGAGCGCTTATACCGCGCAGGTGCCGCGGCTATACAGCGATACGCTGCGCAACAATATTTTGCTCGGGCAAGCGGAGCAAGGCGATAGCTTGCAAATGGCTTTACACGCGGCGGTGATGGAGTTCGACGTCGCGCAGCTGCCTGGCGGGCTGGACACCGTCATCGGCCCGCGTGGGGTGAAACTCTCCGGCGGGCAAGCGCAGCGGACGGCTGCAGCGCGCATGCTCGTGCGCGACGCCGAGCTGTACGTCTTCGACGACCTGTCGAGCGCGCTTGACGTCGAGACGGAACAGAAGCTGTGGGAGCGGATGTTCCAGCGCCGAAGCGAAGCGACCTGCTTGGTTGTATCCCACCGCAAAACGGCGCTATCGCGAGCTGACCACATCATTGTGATGAAAGACGGCCGCATTGAGGCCGAAGGAAATTCAGAAGAACTACTGCGGCAGAGTGCGACGTTCAGGGAACTGTGGTATGGCGATGAGCGGCATTCATCATGAATAAGTTGAGAAGCCTGAGAGATTGGGCTTCTTTTTTTATATATACAAAGGAAATTTGTGAGAGTTTCACGAAAATATATGAACTCCTTTTCCAATGACAAAGATTGTAATTAAGAAATGATGAGGGCAAAATAAGGTAAGGAATAACCTAAATTCAGGGAGTGAGAATAGAAAATGCTGAACCCCAAAAAACTAGCGGCTGAGAAAGCTGTTGAATTTATTGAAGATGGCATGGTAGTTGGACTAGGTACAGGATCTACGGCTTACTGGGCAATCCAAAAAATTGCTCAAAGAATAAATGAAGGACTTCGTATCCGGGCCGTAGCGAGTTCTAGAGACTCGGAAGAATTGGCAAATAAATTAGGAATTCCTATAGTGCCTTTTTCTGAAATAGAATTCATAGATATAACGATCGATGGTGCAGATGAGGTTGATACTCATTTTAACTTAATCAAGGGCGGAGGCGGCGCATTAGTCAGAGAGAAGATACTAGCAATTAATAGTAAGAGATTTTTTGTAATTGTAGATGAATCAAAACGAGTAGAACATTTAGGCCAATTTCCATTACCGGTCGAAATCGTACACTTTGCTGTAAATTTAACAATAAATAAACTAAAGGAACTAGGATGTAACACAAGGATACGAATGAGGAACGATAAGGAGTATATTACGGATAACGGAAACATAATCGTAGATTGTACCTTTGAAAAAATAGTAGAGCCAATAGAGCTAAATAAACAAATCAACTTAATTCCAGGTGTTGTTGATAATGGCTTATTTACTCGCATGGTAAGTTCATTAATCGTTGGATATAACGATGGAAATGTAATGATTTTCGACCAACCATGAGGGCTGCATGAAATCACACTACATGCATTTTGTGCATCAAAATCAGTCAATGAACATCCTATGGAGGGGATTACCTGCAAAAAATGCAGCTAAATTCGCTTCAAAAGGCTCAAACGGAGTATATCGGGTGAATTTGATGTAGGAAATGCAGGTAATTCGTGGGAAAGAGTAGCAGAAGTGAAATTAACTGCATGTTTTACAGCAAATATTGTTCGAATACTCCAACGGGAACAGGGAATTAGTTGTTGTTGTTGTTGTTGTTGTTGTTGTTGTTGTTGTTGTTGTTGTTGTTGCAGTGGCAGTTACTTTTGAATTCTGGCTAGTGGGATGATTAAGGGAAGTTTGAGAGAGGCGTTTAAGTAAAAGAAGGGAAAATCTACCAAAAGAACGAATCTAAATATGATCATTCTAACGATTAAACAAGGAGCGAAAGTACATATGCAAGATACACCTAATCTTCTTTTAATTACTGATGTACCAGGCTATGCGCCTCAAATTAGCAGGCTGATGTCAATGATGAATTACGCCAGATTTACAACGCTGAGAAGTGTGGAAGGACTCACAACTGAACAATTAGACTACACAATCGACGCGAAAAGCAACTCCATCGGCTCTTTGCTGCTGCACTTCGCAGCCGTCGAGGTTGCTTATCAGCTAGAGACATTCGAGCATCGTGACTTGAACGAGGAGGAAATGAAAATCTGGGGAGCAGCCCTCGAGCTTGGGGATCAAGGAAGAGATCAAATAAAGGGAAATAACCTCGACTATTATCTCAACATCTTGAGCGAGGTGCGCGGTAAAACGTATGATGTTTTCAAGACGAAGACAGATGATTGGTTATATGAGGAGTATCCATTCTGGCAGAACCAGCCAGCCAACCATTATTTCATGTGGTACCACGTGTTAGAGGATGAGATTAATCATCGGGGGCAGATACGTTGGATGAGAAAACGACTTCCGGTATAAAAGCGGTGAATTTTAACCCGATAGGAGGAAAGAAGAGATGAATACCAACAAACCAGTTGGTCTGACCGCTTCGGTAGGCTTTCAAATTGGTGTTAGACGTACACTCCCCTTTTTCCAAGAGGAGGCTTGGGAGCTGCTGACTTCAACACGAGGGAGAAAGCTTTGGTTAGGTGATTTAGCGACATTCGAGCTCGTGAAGGGTCACAAATTCGTGACGCAAGAAGGAACGACGGGCGAATTTCGTGTGGTGAAGCCACTGGAGCAGCTTCGATTGACTTGGCAGCCTGCTGGTTTCCCGAATACGTCAACACTTCAAATTCGTCTAATGCCTGCCGCTAGTCCAGGGAAAATAACGATTAGCTTCCATCAAGAGAAGCTGGACAGCGCGGAGCAAAGAGAAGAAATGAAAGTACATTGGGAAGAGGTTCTCAGCAGATTATTAGCCCTTTCTGAGGATGAATCCATACGATGACGAACACACTCATTCTGGTCTTCATTCTGACGATGATTATTCATACAGCGGAAACGTTGTCATACTCGATTCGTTACGCTGGGGTGCAAGTGAACAAGCTGGCGGTGGCACTCTCTTTAGTCGGCATTGTCGTCCTAGTATCACGCACAGCGAATTTAATTCAGGCGCCAATGACTGCGCATTTTGTTGATTTTGCGAAGGTCGAACCGACCTTCGATTTGGAACGATACCTGCGAATCAGCTTATTCGCCTCGTCGATTGGGACACTGATTGCGATTGCATTATTCCCGTCTTTTATCAATCTCAGCGTTCGAGTCATTTCCCGGTTGGAAATTGCAGGATCGATTCCGAAACTCATAACGAGTGTCACGGTGACGCAGTTGAAGAACACGAAAAAATATTTGAAGAAGCCAAACGTCAAGCTGCTGAGCCAATTTCGTTATTTGGGGATTCCAAAGCGATTCCTTTTGATTAATATTATGGTGACAGCTTTCTATTCAGTTGGTGTGCTTTCTTCCTTATATGCCGCGCATTTATTACCTGAATTTGCAACGACAGCGTCGCAAGCATCTGGACTTATTAACGGTATTGCTACTATTTTGCTTACCATATTCATAGATCCGCAGTTAGGTCTTATCACGGACAAAGCACTGCATGACGAATCGCAACGTAGACAGCTTGGCAAGATCTATGCGCTGCTCATGACATCTCGATTTCTGGGAACGCTGCTAGCGCAAGTTTTCCTGATTCCGTCTGCTCATTTTATTGGATGGATGGTCAAATGGTTTTTCTAATTGTTCGATTTCCTTTCCTTCATAGAGCTTGCTTGGTATAATTACAAATATCATAGGAGCGCAGCTAGAAATGGAGCCATAGTAATGAAGAAGTTCAAGAAATTTTATATCGAAATTACAAGTGTTTGTAACTTGGCCTGCACCTTCTGCCCACAAACGAAGCGCCAAGCTAATTTTATCAAAATCGATACATTTACCAATATATTAGATCAAATCAAGCCGCACACGGATCACATTTATTTGCATGTCAAAGGGGAACCTTTGCTGCACCCGAAGATAGACGAGCTGCTGGATTTGAGCCATGAGAAAGGCTTCAAGGTCAATATCACAACCAACGGTACGCTGATTAACAAAAATAGACACAAGCTGCTGGATAAACCGGCGTTGCGGCAAATGAATTTCTCCTTGCACAGCTTTGATGGCCACGAAGGATCTGAGGATAAGGAAGGATATGTCACGAGTATCCTGCGATTTGCTAAGGAAATCGTTGCTAAGTCCAATGTGATTATCTCATTCCGTTTATGGAATCTAGATACGGACAATCAGACGAATCAAGAACGGCAGCGAAACCGTGAAGTGCTGGAATTGCTCGAGAAAGAGTTCGAACTTGATTACAAAATCGATGAGAAATTCGTACGAGGCACTGGTGTTAAACTGGCCGATCGCGTCTATCTGAATCAGGATCATGAGTTCCAATGGCCGGATTTGAAGGCGGAAGAAATTGAAGGGCCGGGCTTCTGTCACGCATTGCGAAACCAAGCAGGCATTCTTGTTGATGGCACTGTGATTCCTTGTTGTTTGGATGGGGAAGGGGTCATTAATCTGGGTAATATCAACCAAACCCCTTTCTCCGAAATCGTAGAGGGCGAACGGGCGAACCGATTGTTCGAGGGCTTTTCCAGACGTGAAGTTGTCGAGGAATTATGCCGCAAGTGCGGATATCGCGAACGTTTTAGTATGTAAAATAGGAGAGCTCATTCTAGCGGCGTGTGTGCTGAGGAATGAGCTTTTTTCATACGTTTCTATTTCTAGCGATTCTTTGCTTTTAATCAGCATTCGTGGGATAATATAAGTTTGATTCGATTCTATTTGTTGGGGGCACATTACGTGGGACGTTATCCATTTGCATATGATCACGCACAGCCATTCATGCAGCAGGTTTCTGACTGGATTGCGGATATATTTTATGAAGTTTTGCCTGAAGCGGGCTTTGAGGTTCGTGACGAACAGATTTACATGGCGTTCCAGTTAGAACGCGCTTTTGCTGATAAATCGACCATTTTTGCGGAAGCAGGGGTAGGTACGGGGAAAACGCTTGTCTATTTATTGTATGCGATATGTTACTCGCGTTTCATGAAGAAACCGGCTATCATCGCTTGTGCGGATGAATCTTTGATTGAGCAATTGGTCAAGCCAGGTGGAGATATTGATAAAATATCGCGTCACTTGGATCTCGTTATCGATGCGCGACTTGCCAAATCGCCTGACCAATACGTATGTCTCGTCAAGCTTGATGAGGCGCGATTCGGACACGAAGATACCGGCTTATATAGAGAGCTTCATGAAGGGCTTCCTGACTTCGTTCACACACGTGAAGCGCTGCAAACTTTTCATGCTTATGGGGATCGTAAAAACTATCCACACCTGAATGATGAACAGTGGCACAAGGTGAGTTGGGATGCCTATCAGGATTGTTTCGTCTGTGATAAGCGCCATCGCTGCGGCCAAACGTTATCTCGTGAAGCGTATCGACGTTCGGCGGATCTGATTATCTGCTCGCATGATTTCTACATGGAACATGTGTGGACGTACGACGGAAGAAAGCGTGAAGGCCAGCTTCCTTTACTGCCGGATCATTGTACGGTTGTTTTCGATGAAGGACATCTGATGGAATCAGCTGCTCAGAAAGCACTAACGTACAAGCTGAAGCATATGGTGTTCGAGGAATTAGTGATTCGTTTGTTAAAAGGGGAAGTACGCGAGACGTTAGCCGTCTGTATTGATCAGGCCATTGAGCAAAGCGAGCTTATGTTCGAAGTGCTTGAAAGCTGTTGTCAACCGATTGTTGGATCGGATCGTAAGCAGATTGTCATCAATGACCGATTGCTGCGAGAGATCCACCGGTTAAGTGATATTTTATCGGAGATTGAAGAGGAGCTTGTCTTTGAAGGTGAGATGTTCACATTAAACGACTACCAGCTTAAAATCGTGGAAGAACATTTGGAAATGATGCAGAAAGCGCTGGCATTGTTCCGCAACGATCAAACCTTCATTTGTTGGGCCACTGAAAGCATTACAGGTCTAAGCCTAGTAATTATGCCAAGAACCGTGAAAGAAGTGCTGAAAGAGCACGTATTTTCATCCAAAATGCCAATCGTTTTCTCATCGGCTACACTGTCAGTTGAGGGTTCATTCGATTATGTGGCTAACAGTTTGGGTCTTGATAAGTATCTATCCTTTTCTGTAGATTCTCCTTTTGATTATGCGGAGCGGATGGAAGTGATCGCACCCAAATGGGCGTCTGGCGGTACGTTTCAAGAAAAGATGGAATCTGCGGTTCAGTTGTTAAAAAGAACAGAAGGAAGAGCGCTTATTCTGTTCCCAACCCACGAGGAGCTGCAGCGGTTTAAGCGAGAAATTAAAGGTCGTTCGGATTGTTCAGAACTGACGTTCTTGTTTGAAGGGGATCAAGAAATTAGCCATTTGATTGGATCTTTCCAGGGGGATGAACACAGCGTGTTGTCTGCTGTCACCCTATGGGAAGGACTCGATATACCGGGTCCTTCGTTGTCCAATGTCATTGTCTGGTCGCTGCCGTTTCCTCCACAAGATCCCGTATTCAATGCGAAGCGTCAAGCTTCAACCTCGCCGTACGAAGAGGTAGATATTCCTTACATGTTGTTAAGGCTAAGACAGGGGATTGGGCGCTTGATTCGTACTCGCGAAGATAGTGGAATTATTGCCATCTTCAATGATGAACTGCACGATAACGTGGTGCTTCGTGATCACATTGTTCGCATATTACCCGCTGGTGTAACACTGAAGAGCGAATAGTTTATTTGGGTGAATGGTTCTATGTGAACCAAATGTCGCGAAATCGCACCCATCCAAGCGAATCGAGGGAGATGCCGCGAATCGACGGATGGTAAGCGGTTTTGAGATGTTTTCGATATAGAAATAGCAGGCTGTGGCGCTGCTTGAGCTGGGATTCCAACTGCTCGAGCAGCGCCATTCTGCGTTTCGGATCGGACTCGGAACGCAGCAATTGTAAGCTGTCATCGAGCATGGTCTGTACATCAGGCGCAGCATGCTGCCGCATGCTCTTGTACATATCGTAGAGCCTCAGCTCGCGATGCTCGTCTAGCATGACGGCAAACAGCAGCAGATCTGCCGTCATGCGCAGCTCGCCCTTGAATTCCTCAGCGGGAATGAGCAGGATTTCCAGAGTGATTCCGGACATCGCGTACATTTTCTGCAAGAGGAGTGCGTCCTGTTCATACTGTGGGATGGTCGCCAGCTTCAGTACGTCACCCTGGTAGCCGGAAGCTGCTAGCAGCTGTTCGGTATCAATTGGCTGTCCCGTCGTGCTAATTACATGATTTGAACGATCCGCATCTTGTTCTGGCTGTAAGAAGAAACTGCTTGCCGCTTCAATGACATCACCAGAGAGCTGTTCCAGCAAATAGGGTTGATCCAATGCTAAGTTAAGTGCCTCGCGAATCAATGGATTCTTTAACGGTCCATCTTTCAATTCATTCACGGTCATGAATTTCGTCGTCATGCCAGATTGCCGTACTTGCTGCCAACGCTGCGCTTCCATGTCTGAAATTCGCACATTGTGCATGACTTGGAAAGGCTGTCTTTGAGCTGA
This sequence comes from Paenibacillus germinis, assembly GCF_013141785.1. Lineage (NCBI taxonomy): Bacteria > Bacillati > Bacillota > Bacilli > Caryophanales > Paenibacillaceae > Paenibacillus > Paenibacillus germinis. The sequence goes on along the minus strand of NZ_WHOC01000019.1, from coordinate 153,319 downwards.
TAATTCCGTCTGTTCATTCTCCGGCATTGTCCACACTTCGACCCGATCCAAGAACCCACGTCCTTGAAAATAAGCAGGGAATGCCTCCAGGATCCATATCCCTTGCTCATGTCCAATTAAACGGAAAGGTCCTGTGCCAATGGGCGACTTATCCATCAGTCCGCCCGCTGCTTCACAGACATCTGCTGGTACGATAGAAGCGCGATTGGTAGTTAAGAATCCGAGAAATAATTCATTGCGTTCAGACAGTTGAATGCAAACTGTTGTTTCATTTGGTGTTGTAATGTCAATGATGCCCGCATAAGCCCAGCTATACAGACCACGCGGCGCTAAGCGCCCAAGCCGTTCAAGTGAATATTTCACATCACTCGCCAGCATCTCGTGGCCATGATGAAACTGCACACCTTTCCGAAGATAGAAGGTCCATAAGGTGCGAGAAGCATCTACATCCCACGCGTGTGCAAGATGCGGCAGGATATGATCTCCTTTGGCATCCATCCGAACGAGTCCATCGAATAGCTGATTCACCAGATGGGATTCCCCGGCATAATGGATGGCTGCAGGGTCTAAGGCGTGAATAGTTTGCGTAAGTGGGAAGCGCAAAATATCCGTTCGACGCTGGCCTTGCACTTCAGACCGAAAGCCGAATTGCCCTGACAACCAAACTTGGAATTGTTCCCGTAGGGAAGAAGCATGCTCAGCTGCTTGCAGCAGTTCAAGTGCAGAATGCAAATCCTGTTTCGCGACCAATTCCTTAGCTTCCTCCAGAAGCATATCCTCTTTGCGCGAATGGAAAATAAGAGTCGAGCGATTGCCTCGACCCTTCTTTGGCAGCCAAGTAAGCCATTGCTCCTGCTGCATTCGCTTGAGAAGCAGCACCATATTGCGGTGCGTACAGTCCAAATGTAACGCTAGCTCCTCTAGTGTTATTTCGAGTGGATGTTCTTCATGGACCTGGGGGAATGAGCGTCGAAGTGTTAAATAATGCTTGCGTATTTTCACCCTTTAACCTCCGGAATAAAATATGAAATTATGAAATTTAAACTTACACTTTTTGTTCTTGTTTTACAGGTTACAATAAAGGGCAGGAAATAACAAATGCTTTTGCTGTCTTACCATTTGTAAAACAAAGGAGAAAAAGTCCAATGAGAGATCCTGCTCCATGGCAAAGAAAATACGGTTTAATGCTTATGTACGCATGTTTATTTGGTTTCATGGTTCAATACATGTTTATTGACCATGCCGCCGGCATCTCTGTTCTCATTAGTGTGGCTGGCTTTTACAGCCTTTACTTTTACGCCATAAAAGGAAGATTAGGCGGCTTTGAGCCGTGGGAAGGACAAAATAAAGCGGGTTGGTTCCTTCTAGCTCCAGTTGTATTAATTGCTATGACTTATACATTGTTTGCAAACAATCTGTTCCATACGCTTAATATGCTTGCCTTACCCATATGCATTGCGATGCAGACGATTGTCTTATCACGCAATAGTAAGCATGCATGGTATCACGCTACATTCCTGCAGGATCTGCTGAGACATTGCTTTGGTAGGCCGCTAGCTTACTTGTCTGTACCTTTTGGGATGATCAAAGCTTGGCTGCCGAGTAGAAAGTCCGAAAAGGAGTCTGTTTGGGGGAAAATGGGGAAAGTTGGTGCAGGCCTTTTGTTGGCAGCCCCCATTTTGTTCATCGTTATTGGGTTGTTAGCTTCTGCGGATCGAGTTTTTCAATCTTGGATGGCCGGAATCCCGCAATGGTTCAACGGAATATCTATTGCTGAGGGAATTGTACGAACCGGCTTTGGGATTGCAATAACCCTATACACGTTCTGCTATTTATGGGGAATTCTTTTTCCTAAAGTCATTGAAGTCAGCCAAACGCCTCAAGAGTTAAGTGAGGAATCAGCCGCTGTGAGCAAAAAGTTTCTGATTGATCCAATAACAGCAGGTACTTTACTGGTGTGTGTCAATGTTGTCTATATACTGTTCGCTATCATTCAGTTCTCTTATTTATTCGGAGCAGCGAATGGGTTTTTACCAAATGGTGTTCTCTATGCGGAGTACGCGCGAAGAGGGTTTGCTGAGCTTGTTGCCGTCGCTATCATCAATATTTCGCTGCTATTTCCAGGTTTGCACTGGATCCGCCGCAGCGGTCATGTAGGTGAAACCATTCGAAAAGGGCTGCTGACGATGCTCGTCGGATGCACGATCGTGATGCTCATTTCCGCTTATGGAAGGCTTTCGTTGTATGAAGAGGCTTATGGCTTCACGCAAACGAGATTACTTGTTCATGGTTTCATGATTTTCTTAGGTGTACTGTTTATCATTGCTTTTTTCCGAATCTGGATGGAGCGGATGTCCTTGTCAAAAGCTGTTATCACAACGGCAATTATTGCCTATCTGATGATGAATTATATGAATATTGAACAACGAATCGTCATCAACAATATGGAGCGGTACGAAAGAACGGGAATCATCGACCTTGAATATCTGGGGAGACTTTCAACCGACGTGGTCCCGCCACTTAAGGAACTGCAAGCCAAGCACCCTGAGTTGGTGTCGATACAAGCAACCATAGATCGCATTAAATCAGATTCCGGAGACAATTCATGGCCTTCCTGGAATCTATCCAAGTATCAAGCAAGTCGGTAATTGTAAAATATTTCAAACCATTTCGTTTCGATCTCAAAGCAGCTGGGTATAAATTCCTATCAACACAAAACCCAGACTTAGGAGGATGAAACGTTATGAAAAAACAACTATCTTTCGTACTAACATCCGCAATGGCTTTATCCGTGTTCTCATCTGTTGCATTCGGCAAAACGTCAGCTGACTTCTCAGATTTGAACCAACTGGACGCCGCTACTAAAGTCAAATTCGATGCGATGATTAGCGCGGGTATTTTTGATGGGATGACCGAAACGACTTTCGGATTAAAGAGTCAAATGAACCGGGCACAGTTCGCTAAAGTTGCGGCGATGATCTTGGATCTTCCGATTAATGCAAGTTTAAGAGTTTCCTCTTTTACGGATGTAAGTACATATAATCAAGCTAATGGCTACGCATTACCGTATATTGAAGCTTTGAAAACAGCTGGAATTACAAATGGCGTTAGCGATGGTGCTTACAACCCAGCTGGACAAGTGACGAAGGAGGAGTTAGCTACTTTCTTGATTCGAATTTTAGGGAAGGATGCAGAGGCAGGTAATAAGACACTAACAGATGGATCCGTCTCTAATTGGGCCAAAGGGTACGTAGCTCTTGCCTTGAACTTGAAGCTTCTCCCAGAAACAATAGGTGCTTTCGAAGGTCAAATGCCTGCTACCCGCGAACTCCTGGTAACAGGCGCTTATGAAGCAAAACAACAATATATACCAGGTAAAATCGCGTTAGTTAGCGCACAGGCTATTGGAGCAAGCAAAGTGAAAGTTTGGTTTAATCAAACGGTAGACAAGACAAAAGCTAACCTTACATTAAGCAAAGGAACATTGAATGTTCCGGTAACTGTGACTTGGTCTGATGATGGCAAATGGGCTACTTTACTCACATCTTCACCGATCAGTGAAGGAGAGTATACAGCTGCTATTTCTGGGTTAGACGTATCAACTGTATCAAGAAATGAAGTCTATTTCAGAGCACAAGCGGAGCAGGTGACCGAAATCAACTTCGTCAATCCAGAAGAAACCATTGCGAACAGCTCAGCTGCAACGGTTAGAGTGAAAGCGATGAATCAATACGGAGAGACCGCGTCCCTTGGCACGTCGGGTTTCACGGCCATTGTTGCTGGTTCAGCTCCAGCAGATTTTAAAAAGGATGAGTGGGGCAACCTCGTTATTATTGCTAACATCAAAGAGGCGAATACTTCTCAGATGAAAGATTATATACCCGTAACTATTTATGTGAATAATAGCAAGCTTAGTGCAGCTCGAAGCTTCAAAGTAGGCAACGCACCTGTACTCAGTTTCATTGAACCGAACAAAATTACCTATTCGAATATGAAAACAAGATTGATTGATGTGGGCGATAAAGCTTCCATTTCATTGAAATTGTTTGACCAGTATGGGAATCCGATTATCAAAAGACAGTTTGATCAAAATGAGGTCACTTCAAAGAGCTTGACGCCTGTTGTATCGCCTGAAAATCCAAACCTTGAGATTGTAAAGGCGGGTACATCGCTAGGAACAACTGATTTATTTGATGAAAATGGGAACGCCCGCTTTGAGGTTAGACTGACTGCCAAGCCACAGAACGACAGCACTCATAAGATTACCATTTATAGCGAGGCTTCTCATGCTACAGTGAGTGTGGATGTAAACTAATTAGGGCCATTTTATTGACTGCTTACTCTCTGGCGACAGAGAGGGGCAGTTTTTCTTTAGTCGAAGCTTTGTATGTTATACAAAAATTTTTGTTGTGTAAACTACTATACATGAGAACGTGCGTTTGGTACACTGGGAGAAGAAACTAAGTTGGTAAAAAATGGGGTGAATCGAGGGGTAAATGAATAGTAAGATCAATGAAATGAACTTAAAAATTCGTAAAGAGGAAGGAAGCCAGTCAAAATGAATGTCGTTGAGAGTCAAACCAAATCTGAAGAGGGCAATTCAGAAATAAAGAAAAGTGTCCTTTGGATCTATTATGTCATCTTTTTTGCCGTTTTGAATGAATCCGTATTCAACGTATCCACCCCAAGTATTGCCAAGCAATTCGGCTTGGATGCTTCCGGTGTAAGTTGGGTAGTTACGATCTTTTTTATCGTCTTCGGTATGGGAATGGTTATATTCGGTAAGCTTTCCGATATGTACAGCATCAAAAAATTGATTACAATAGGGATCTCCCTTTACGCTTTTGGGTCAATATTGGGTTTTGTATGCCAATCGTGGTATCCCGCTGTCATTTTATCTCGGGCCATACAAGGGGCAGGTGGGTCAGCTATCCCAGCCTTGATTTTCGTCATGGTAGCCCGGTTTTTCACAGTGAAAGAACGGGGGAGAATGTTTGGTATCATTACATCGACCGTTTCATTCGCTATTGGGATTGGTCCGGTACTTGGTGGTTATATTGCAGGATCTTTCCACTGGGCCTTTTTGTTTCTTGTTTCGGTACCCGTCGTCATCGCTATTCCTTTTTTTCAAAAGTTTCTGCCAGTGGAACCGCGCAAAGCAGGAAAATTGGATGTTGTAGGAACGGTACTGTTGGGAATAGTCATTTCAACGCTGATTTTGTTTACGACGGAAGGAAATTGGATCTACTTGGGAATTGTATTGATAGCTCTTACGCTATTTATCGTTCATATTCGCAGAGCGAAGGAGCCGTTCGTCGAACCTGCACTTTTCACAAATTCTCTTTATCGAAATGGTCTCATCATCGGCTTTCTCATTTTTGGCACTGTGATGTCAGTCATGTTCGTCATACCGCTGATGCTAAGTAAAATATACGGTCTTGATACAGAACATATTGGACTTATTATGTTTCCTGGAGCCATTAGCGCGGTCGTATTTGGTAAAGTGGCCGGCAATATGACGGTCAAGCGAGGAAGCCATTATGTTGTATATCTAGGATTGATATTAATCGCAGCTAGTCTATTACTTCAATCTTCATCCATCGGTCTTTGGGTATGGTACATTGGTGCAGCCCTCATCATGATGTACATCGGATTTTCTTTCATGCAAACGGCGTTAACGGAAACGATTACGCAAATTTTGCCGGTTCAACAGATTGGCGTCGGGATGGGCTTTTTCAATATGACCTCAACGATTTCCGGAGCAGTCGTGACGGCACTCGTTGCCAAAGTGATGGAGAAAGAGCTGCTTGCTTTTCCACTTCACCCTTTAATTTCAGACTCACACGCCTACCTGTACGGCAATCTCATTCTGATATTATGCTTAGTTGTTATAGCAAGCACATTGCTTTATTTCGTATCTTTTGGAAAGAAAAATCAACAATTGGTCAAAGAACTGGTATAAATACTGGAATAACAATGAACTTGGAAGAGCCAACCCGTACAAAGGTCTGGCTCTTTCATTTTTTTCAGCGGGAGTAAGAGTCAATTAAAATCGTGCAGCCCCGAAGGTATAAGCATTTGTAAAAGGGTGTATATATAAAGCATAGAACTGAAAGCGTTTACAGCTTGTCCTATTTTCAAAACATCGACCAAAAATATCCTCGGCAGAAACATGAAGGAATGTCTATCATGTCGAAGGAGGCAGTCGAATGCATGTGTCCTATACGGATGAACAGAATTTGATTCGTACCATGGTGCGTGACTTTGCGATTAACGAAGTAGAGCCGACGGCTGCACAGCGGGATGAAGAAGAAAGATTTGATCGAAATTTGTTCGATAAGATGGGAAAGCTTGGTTTGACAGGAATTCCGTGGCCTACAGCGTACGGTGGGCTTGCGTCCGATTTTCTAACCTATGCAATGGTCATTGAAGAGCTTTCTAGGGTATGTGGTTCCACAGGAGTTATGCTTTCCGTTCACACCTCTCTAGTCAGTTGGGCGATTTACAAGTATGGCACAGAAGAACAGAAACAAAAGTTTTTGCGGCCTTTAGCAGAGGGGAAGAAACTAGGAGCCTATAGCTTAACGGAAAGTGGTTCCGGCTCCGATGCTGGAGCGATGAGGACAACAGCGATAAAGGACGGGGACCGTTATGTCCTTAACGGTTCCAAACTATTTGTCACAAATGGAGGGGAGGCGGAGGTTTACATTATTTTTGCGATGACGGACTTGCAGCAAAGGCAAAAAGGGTGCAGCGCCTTTATCGTAGAAAAGGGAGCTGCTGGATTCATTTTTGGCAGCAAAGAAAAGAAGCTAGGCATCCGTTCATCGCCGACAATGGAACTGAGGTTTGAGAATTGCCGTGTTCCTGTGGAGAATTTGTTAGGGCCGGAAGGTGACGGGTTTCGAATTGCCATGAAAAGTCTGGATGGCGGACGCATCGGAATTGCTGCTCAAGCACTTGGAATTGCGCAAGGCGCTCTAGATGCTTCAATTGCTTATGCAAAAGAACGAAATCAATTGGGTAAGCCGATTGGTGGGCAGCAAACGATTGCTTTTAGAATCGCTGATATGGCAACTCACATTGAAGCAGCTAGACTGCTTACCTATCAGGCCGCCTGGCGGGAAAGCAAGGGGTTAACATATGGAAAGCAAGCTGCTATTGCCAAGCTTTTCGCCAGTGATACCGCTGTTCAGGTCTGCATTGAGGCTGTGCAAATATTTGGTGACGACGGCTATACCAAGGATTTCCCTGTAGAGCGGTTTTTGCGCGATGCGAAGGTGACCCAGATATACGAAGGGACGAACGAGATTCAGCGTATTGTGATATCACGAATGCTTCTTGCCGACTGACTGAATGAAAGAACGAACGGAGGAAGGGAGAGCGATGAAATGAGTGACGGCTATATTTCTGGACTTGAAAATGTCATTGCTAGCGAGACGAACATCTCGTATCTGGATGTGGAGAAGGAGGAAATTGTTGTTCGCGGGTATGACCTAATTGAGCTTGCCCAAAACGTAACCTATCTGGACATTGTGGGGCTGCTTCTAGACGGAGCGCTGCCTAATCCAGATGAACGGCTTTCGATCGAAGAGAAGTTGAAATCGGAATATGGATTACCTCCAAATGTGAACGCGATTCTACAACTACTCCCCGAGCAAGCAGACTTCATGGATGTTCTGCGAACAGGCATTTCAGCTATAGCTAGTTACGACGTCGATCTTGAGGATCGTTCCAGAGAAGCCAATACCCGGAAAGCCATTCGATTGCTAGCGAAAGTGCCGGAAATTGTTGCCAACGGGTATCGCGCGCAAACGAAGCAGCCATTCATTGACCCGAACAAAGAGTTATCCTATACAGCTAATTTCTTATATTTGATCACAGGACGCGTCCCAACCAAGATGGAAGAAGCAATCTTTGATCAATCTCTTATCGTCTATAGTGAGCATGAAATGCCGAATTCAACGTTTGCTGCGCGTGTAATTGCATCCACACAATCCGATCTTTATGGTGCCTTGACTGGCGCGGTTGCTTCACTCAAAGGGACTCTGCACGGCGGTGCGAATGAAGCGGTCATGGCTATGCTTTTGGAAGCGGGATCGGAAGCAAATCTTGAAGCACTCATACTAAATAAATTAACAAAGAAAGAACGAATTATGGGCTTTGGGCATCGGGTTTATATGAAAAAAGCGGATCCTCGTGCACTCCTTATGAAAGAGGCGCTTGCTGAACTCGCATTAGACAAAAATCAACTAGAGCTCTACAACATGTGTGTCCTTGGTGAAGAAGTCATGAAGCGAGAAAAGAATTTGCATCCGAATTTGGATTATTATGCAGCTCCTGTTTACTATTTGCTTGGGATTCCAATTGAATTGTTTACACCGGTATTTCTTGCTGCCCGAACGATCGGCATTAGCGCGCATGTGATCGAACAACATGATAATAATCGACTCTTTCGACCACGCGTTCATTATAAGGGACCTCGAGATCTACACCCTCCTCAGCAGTCGGGTCACTTAAGCAGAAAGGACGAATAAGAATGAGTAGTTCTGGATATCTGGAAAATAAGGAGATGACCTTTGACCCCTTAATCGAGGAGATTGCCGATTATACATTGGCAAAAGGGATTGAAAGTGAGGAAGCGTATCGCATCGCACAGCATGTCTTATTGGATTCACTTGGCACCGGATTACTCGCCTTGCGATTTCCGGATTGTACGAAGCATTTGGGTCCGATTGTACCAGGTGCGAGCTTACCGGGTGGTGCCCGTGTGCCGGGTACGAGATACGAGCTAGACCCTGTCCATGCGGCTTTTAATATCGGCTGTATGATTCGCTGGCTGGATTATAACGATACATGGTTGGCTGCTGAATGGGGGCATCCATCGGATAATCTAGGCAGTATTCTTGCCGTCGCCGATTATCTTAGCCGCAATAGAGTTGCTGAGGGGAAAAAGCCGCTTATTATGAAGGATGTCCTCACTATGACTATTAAAGCGCACGAGATTCAAGGAGTGCTTGCTCTTGAGAACAGCTTAAACCGTGTAGGGCTGGATCATGTTCATTTTGTGAAAATAGCTTCGACTGCCGTTGCTGCGGCAATGTTGGGGGCGAACAGAGAAGAGCTGTGCAGCGCCCTTTCTAACGCATGGATTGACGGTGCAAGCTTAAGAACGTATCGACATGCTCCGAATACAGGTTCACGTAAATCATGGGCTGCCGGTGATGCCACAAGTCGTGGGGTACGTTTAGCTTTGATGGCTGTAGGTGGCGAAATGGGATATGCATCGGCACTTTCTGCAAAAAACTGGGGCTTCCAAGATGTTTTGTTTCAAGGAAAAGAACTCACATTAGGACGTTCACTAGACTCCTATGTGATGGAGAATATTTTATTTAAAATATCATTTCCTGCTGAATTTCATGCTCAAACAGCCGTCGAGTGCGCACTGGAGCTGTACCCTAAGGTACACAAGCGACTGGACGAGATTGCTCACATCACTTTGACTACCCATCAATCTGCGATTCGGATTATTGATAAGAAGGGACCTTTGCATAATCCAGCTGATCGAGATCATTGCCTGCAATACATGGTTGCGATTGGGCTGATGTTTGGTACATTGACCGCTGAGCATTACGAAGAAATGGTCGCTAAAGACCCTCGGATTGATGCACTTAGGGAGAAAATGGTCGTTGTCGAGGATGAGCAGTACAGCAAGGATTACTTGGATCCAGACAAACGCTCGATTGCCAACGCGGTCCAAGTTCATTTCAAAGACGGTACGAAAACGGAGAAAGTCGTTTGCGAGTATCCGATCGGGCATCGAAGGCGGCGTGAGGAAGGTTTACCTAAGGTTATTGAGAAATTTGAAGCAAATTTACTAACTCGGTTTCCTCGTAAGAAGACGACAGAAATACGGAAGCTTTCCCTTGACTATGAGCGGTTGATTCAAACGCCTGTTCATGAGTTTATGGCGCTTTTTATTATATGACCACAGGTTAATAAAATCGGCGAGATGCAGGAGGTCTTTATGTCATGGCTGATTGAAGAAGAACCGGATCAACAACGATTGGCCGCTGAATTTCGTCAGCTTGTTGGTGCTGGTCCAATTGTCAAAATTCCTGGTACCCACGACGGAATGGCTGCAAGAATAGCTAAACAGGCTCATTTTAAAGCCATTTATTTATCTGGAGCTGCTTACACAGCTAGCAGGGGACTGCCTGATTTAGGCCTCATTTACTCGAATGAGGTGGCGGAACGTGCCCGTGAGCTGGTTCGTGCATCCGGTCTTCCTCTACTTGTCGATATAGACACCGGATTCGGCGGTATTTTAAACGTAGCACGAACAGCTAAGGAAATGGTGGAGGCGAAGGTCGCAGCCGTTCAAATAGAGGATCAGGAAATGCCGAAAAAATGCGGACATTTGAATGGAAAGAAGCTCATTTCGTCTGAGGAGATGATTCAGAAAATTCGAACGATCAAAGCCTTGAGTCCGACGTTATTTATCGTTGCGCGTACGGACGCGAAGAGCGTCGAGGGAATGGATGAAGCGATTCATAGAGCACAGCAATATCTTGCTGCGGGAGCTGATGCGATTTTTCCAGAAGCGCTGGAGAATCAAGAGGACTTTCAACGCTTCAGCAAAGAAGTGGAGGGTCCACTTTTAGCCAATATGACGGAATATGGGCGTACGCCTTATTATACGGCGGAGCAATTTGAAAGCTGGGGATTTCATATGGTCATTTATCCTGTCACTTCTCTTCGCGTAGCAGCTAAGGCCTATGAAAGAGTTTTTGAGGAAATCAGTCAAACCGGAACTCAAAAGGGCTCTCTCAGCCGTATGCAAACCCGGAGTGAGCTGTATGATACGATTCGATATTACGATTATGAAGCATTAGATGGAAAAATTGCCAAAACGATTTTGAGTGAAAATGAGTAGCGGCCTATGAACCATCCTCACTGATCTCCTGTTGTCGGTGGGGTCTTTGCATACACATAAGTCATCAAGAGGAGGTCGTTATGACATGGACTTTAGCTTGTCGGAGGAACTGGAAATGGTTCGCAGTATGGTCCGTGATTTCGCCGAAAACGAGGTGGAACCTAGTGCTGCCCTTCGAGATGAGGATGAACGGTTTGATCGGACCTTATTTAACAAAATGGGTGAGCTTGGTCTGACAGGGATTCCTTGGGCTGAGAACTACGGTGGGCTTGGCTCCGATTATCTGACCTATTGTCTTGTTGTAGAGGAACTATCTCGAGTGTGCGCTTCTACGGGTATTACTCTGTCCGCACATATTTCGCTTGCGAGCTGGCCTATTTATACCTTTGGAACGGAGGAGCAGAAGATAAGGTTTCTACGTCCCATGGCAGAAGGGAAGAAGCTTGGGGCATATAGTCTAACAGAGATCGGCTCAGGCTCAGATGCTGGATCCATGGGAACGACAGCCATGCGAGATGGAGATCACTATGTATTAAACGGATCCAAAAAACTCATTACCAATGCAGGTGCAGCGGAAATCTATATCGTGTTCGCTTTGACAGATCCTTCGCAAAATGACAAAGGCTGCAGCGCGTTTATCGTAGAGAAAGACACACCCGGATTTACGTTTGGCAAAAAGGAAAGAAAATTGGGCATTCGTTCATCGCCAACGACGGAGATCCGTTTTGACAACTGCCGCATCCCCATAGAAAACCTGCTCGGAAGTGAAGGAGAAGGATTTAAAATCGCCATGCGCACGATTGATGGCGCTAGAATCGGAATCGCGGCTCAGGCGGTAGGGATCGCGCAAGGAGCACTGGATGTCTCGTTGGCCTATGCCAAAGAACGCAAGCAGTTTGGAAAGCCAATTGCGCAGCAGCAGGCGATTGGTTTTAAGCTGGCGAATATGGCAACAAAAATCGAAGCGGCAAGATTGCTGACGTATCAAGCGGCTTGGCGAGAAGGTCAGGGGTTATCATATGGCAAGGAATCAGCTTATGCCAAGCTTTTTGCTGGAGATACGGCCATGGAGGTGACAGTGGAAGCTGTTCAAATCTTCGGGGGATATGGCTATACGAAAGCCTTCCCCGTTGAACGTTATATGCGCGATGCTAAGATCGCGCAAATCTATGGAGGGACGAACGAAATCCAGCGAGTGATTATTTCTCGAAGCCTTCTGACAGATTGAGGAAGGGAGGTGCAGCCGTGTCAACTGTGGGTTCGGAAACCAACTATCGTGCGAAGCATAAGGTGAGATTCGTAACGGCTTCGGCTTTATTTGACGGCCACGATGTGTCCATTACGATTATGCGGCGAATTCTTCAAGCCAGTGGAGCGGAAGTCATTCATCTAGGGCATAACCGATCCGTTAGGGAGATTGTGCAAGCAGCTATTCAAGAGGACGTTCAGGGAATTGCCGTATCATCCTATCAAGGCGGGCACGTCGAGTACTTTACTTATATGATTGATTTATTGCGGGAAAAAGGGGCTCCCGAGATTAAAATCTTCGGTGGCGGAGGGGGTGTGATCCTTCCTTCGGAAATCAAAATGCTTCATGACTACGGCGTTACTCGCCTATTTTCGCCTGACGATGGAAGGGAGCTTGGCTTGCAAGGAATGATTAACTTCATGATGAAGGAGTGTGATTTTAGTACGGTTTCTGGCTATGCCAAAGATTACGAAGTAAGCGAAGTAGGGCAAATCAATGATCATAGGTCGATAGCCCGCTTCATTACAGCTGCCGAACTAGTTAGTGAAAGCAGGGAATCGAAATCGGAGATAGAGACATTAAGTAAACAGTCGATTGGGGCCACATGTCCGGTTGTTGGCATCACAGGCACTGGCGGAGCGGGGAAAAGCTCCCTAACCGATGAATTAGTCCAGCGTTTTCTGCGTCAGTACCCGGATAAAACCATCGCCATCCTATCGGTCGATCCAACCAAGCAGCGAAGCGGCGGCGCTTTGCTTGGGGATCGCATCCGCATGAATGCTGTTCACAACGACCGCGTGTATATGCGGAGTATGGCAACACGGGGATCGGGCAATGAGCTGTCCATTGCAATCGGTCCTGCCATTGCCATCTTGAAGGCGGCCAGCTTTGATCTCGTTTTGGTGGAAACCAGCGGAATTGGTCAAGGTGATCATCAGATCACCGAAGTAGCCAATGTGTCGCTCTATGTGATGACAAGTGAATTCGGTGCACCTTCGCAATTAGAGAAGATTGATATGCTTGATTATGCGGATCTAATTGCGATTAATAAATTTGACCGAAGAGGCTCTGCGGATGCTCTTCGAGATGTGAAGAAGCAAGTTCAAAGAAATCATGGTTTATTTGATTTGAATTTTGAAACCATGCCTGTCTATGGAACGATGGCTAGTCAATTTAACGATGCTGGCGTGGATACATTATTCCGTGCACTCATCGATACCTTGAATCGAAAATGTGCTTTGCAGTGGCCTATTCAGGGCTTTTCATCTGGACATGCGCCCAAGACACATGTCATCATACCAGCTGATCGCACACAGTATTTAGGAGAAATCGCGAATACGGTACGGGCGTATCATGCGTACGCAGAAAGGGAAGCCGAGTTGGCCACTACTTGCTACCGAATTGAAGGGGCGATAACAGCCCTACAGCAGGAACTTGGAGCAGTCGAAAGTATATCAGTCCTGCAAACACTTAAGATGAATCTAGAAACACGTATGCAAAAAGAAACTCGCCATCTACTTGCCCAGTGGCCGGAGCTGCAAAGGAAATACACAGGCAAAACCTTTACTACCCGAGTACGGGATAAAGAATACGTGACAGAGTTAACAACTTCAAGCTTGTCAGGTCTGGACATCCCGAAGGTTAGCCTGCCCAAATACCGTGATGCAGGAGATCTCATTCGCTGGATGTACCGTGAGAATGTTCCGGGGGAATTTCCCTTTACAGCAGGTGTTTTTCCATTCAAACGAACAGCTGAGGATCCCAAACGGCAGTTTGCAGGCGAAGGGACGCCGGAACGAACCAATCTACGATTTCATTATTTGTCGCAGAATGATCAAGCAAAGCGTCTCAGTACGGCTTTCGACTCCGTCACTTTGTATGGGGAGGATCCTGATGAACGGCAGGACATTTACGGCAAGATCGGTGAGAGCGGGGTTAGTGTCTGTTCACTAGACGACATGAAGAAGCTGTATGCCGAGTTCGATCTATGCGATCCGTTGACTTCAGTTTCAATGACGATCAACGGTCCTGCTCCAATACTTCTTGCGATGTACATGAACACGGCGATCGATTTCCAGATCGAACGATTCTCCCGGGAGCAAGGAAGACGACCTACGGACGTGGAGGCGAACCATATCCGCGGGCAGACGCTGAAATCGGTGAGGGGGACGGTACAGGCTGACATTTTGAAGGAGGATCAGGGGCAGAATACGTGTATTTTTTCCACAGAGTTCGCACTTCGGATGATGGGCGATATTCAGCAATATTTTATCGATCATGAAGTTCGTAACTATTATTCGGTTTCTATTTCAGGCTATCATATTGCCGAAGCAGGGGCGAATCCGATTTCACAGCTCGCTTTTACACTAGCTAACGGATTTACCTATGTTGAGTATTATTTGGCTAGAGGCATGCCGATTGATGACTTCGCACCGAATCTGTCCTTCTTTTTCAGCAATGGACTTGATCCGGAATATACGGTGATTGGACGAGTGGCCCGGCGAATATGGGCTACGGTTATGAAGAACAAATACAACGCGAATGAACGCAGTCAAAAGCTGAAATATCATATCCAAACGTCAGGGCGATCTCTGCATGCGCAGGAAATTGATTTTAATGATATCCGAACCACGCTGCAAGCACTGATGGCCCTTCTTGATAACTGTAACTCGCTGCATACGAATTCTTATGACGAGGCGATAACAACTCCAACGGAGGAATCTGTACGTCGAGCAATGGCTATTCAATTGATCATCACGAAGGAGCTTGGTTTTGTTAAAAACGAGAACATGCTGCAGGGCTCGTTTATCATCGAGGAATTAACCGATTTGGTTGAGGAGGCTGTGCTGCAGGAGTTAGAACGAATTAGTGAACGGGGCGGTGTACTCGGAGCTATGGAGTCTCAGTATCAAAGGGGTAAAATCCAGAATGAATCGATGCTGTATGAAATGAAAAAACATCATGGCGAGCTGCCCATTATTGGCGTGAATACGTTCCTTCATCCCAATCCTTCCAAAGATGAGGACATGAATATCCCGCTAGCTCGCGCAACGTCGAAAGAAAAAGAACAGCAAATTACGAATCTCAGGGAGTTTCTCTCGAGGTACCAAGCAGAATCACCCGAGGCTTTGGCAAAGCTGCAGCAAATTGCGCTTGATGGAGGCAACATTTTTGCCGAATTGATGGAAACGGTCAAGGTTGCAAGCTTGGGGCAAATTACTCACGCGCTTTATCAGGTAGGCGGGCAATATCGAAGAAATATGTAGCAGCAGGAGAGAGGAGGGGTTCCTATGTCTTCTCAGCAAGTTAGCAAGCATCAACAGCTCGGATTAACCGATGAACAGGTGCTGAAGATGTATTCCTTCATGCTCAAAGCGAGGAAGTTTGACGAGCGAGCCACACTTCTTCAACGCTCAGGCAAAACGGCCTTTCATATCTCTAGTGTAGGTCAAGAAGCGACCCAGGTAGCAGCGGCGTTCGCATTAAATAAGCAGCATGACTATTTTCTGCCTTATTACAGGGACTATGCCTTTGTCCTAACGGTGGGTATGACCGTGCGTGAACTCATGCTGGCAGCCTTATTTAAAGCGGAAGACATTAACGGAGGCAGGCAAATGCCAGGGCATTTTGGCTATAAGAAGCATCATATTGTTTCTGGATCAAGTCCGGTTGCCACGCAGGCCCTACACGCTGTCGGCATCGCACTGACGGCTATGATGAGGAAGGAAGACCATGTAGCTTTCGTCAGCTTTGGCGAAGGGGCGAGCAACCAAGGGGATGTGCACGAAGCGTTCAATTTTGCCGGTGTATTCAAGCTGCCCGTTATCTTCCTATGCGAAAATAACCAGTATGCCATTTCCATTCCTGCGCATAGACAAGTGGCTGGACGTGTTGTTGATCGTGCCGCAGGCTATGGCTTCCCAGGGCAGCGTGTGGACGGCAATGACACGCTGGAGGTGTATCGCGCGGTCAAAGAAGCGAGGGAGCGTGCCGTTCGCGGGTACGGGCCGACGTTGATTGAAGCGATGCTTTATCGGATACCGCCACATTCCACAGCGGATGACGATATGCTGTACCGGACGAAAGAAGAGGTAGAGTACCATAAGGAGCAGGACGGCTTGCAGCGGTTTCGTCGTTATTTGATCGAATGCGGGGTTATGACCGAAGAGATCGAACAAATGCTGAATGAGAGTGTTACAAAAGAAGTAAATGAAGCAACGAAATATGCTGAAAAAGCCCCTTATCCGGCTCCCGAGGATGTATTACGGCATGTTTATGCGGAAGACGGGGGTGATGCTTAAAATGTCAATCTTAACGTATTTGGAGGCCATTCGCCGTGCGATGATAGAAGAAATGGAACGCGATGAGCATGTATTTGTGCTCGGTGAGGATATTGGGAAGGGCGGCGTTTTGAATGCGACGAAAGGCATGCGCGATCGGTTCGGTGAATTGAGAGTCCTTGACACGCCTCTCTCTGAATCAGCCATTGTGGGTGTTGCGATTGGAGCGGCTATGGTCGGGATGAGGCCGATAGCGGAAATCCAGTTTGCCGATTTTATTTTCCCGGCGGCTAATCAAATCATAAGCGAGGCAGCAAAAATTCGTTATCGCTCGAATAATGACTGGCATTGTCCAATCGTCATACGCGCACCTTACGGGGCGACAGGCGGAGGCGGATTGTATCATTCACAGTGTCCGGAATCGGTCTTTTTCGGCACTCCAGGACTCAAGATAGTTGCGCCATCTACAGCCTATGATGCCAAAGGTTTACTGAAAGCGGCAGTGAGGGACGAAGATCCTGTCCTTTTTTTCGAACATAAGAAATGCTATCTTTCGATATCAGATGAAGTACCTGAAGAAGATTACACCGTTCCAATTGGCAAAGCAGCCATAAGGCGCGAGGGGACGGATATCACAGTGATTGCCTACGGTTTGTCGGTACATTATGTGATTAAAGCGGCTTTCGAGCTGGAGCAGGATGGAATTAGTACAGAGGTATTGGATTTGCGGACGCTTCATCCACTCGATAAGCCTGCTATTTATGAGGCGGCAGCCAAAACCGGTAAAATATTGATCGTACACGAAGATAATAAAACAGGTGGCATTGGTGCTGAAATATCGGCTCTAATAGCGGAACACCTGTTATACGAATTGGATGCACCTATTATGAGATGCTGCCCTCCCGATATTCCTCCTGTTGGCATGGCGCCAACTTTAGAGAAGTTTTACCTGCCGAATGTGGACATCGTCAAAGAAGCCATGCGCCAATTAGCGGAAATCTGAAGGAGGCTGGGTATGCAGAGGAACTCTGAAAATCCCCATGCTTGGATGATGATCGAAGTGGATGTCAGTAACCTCGTCGCCTTGCGGCAAGAGTTGAAAAACGACTTTATGCGAAGAGAGGGCGTCCCGCTTTCGCTTAGTCCGTTCGTATTGAAACCGATCGTGAATGCCTTGAAGGAGTTCACCATGCTGAATTCAACCTGGCACTCGGGCAGCATTCTTCTCAAAAAAGATATAAACCTATCGATAGTTGTTGCTATTGCCGACGATACCGTCGTAACACCTGTGATCTATCATGCGGATCGTAAATCCATAGCAGGAATCGCGATTGAGCTGTATGAGTTGGTCAATAGGGCGCGAAGTGGTTCCTTGCTGCCATCCGATTTAATAGAGGGTTCATTTACATTTAGTAACACCGGATCCGTAGGATCCTTGCTTTCCTGTCCAATCATTCATAATCCGCAGGCAGCCATACTGACAATTGAGTCCATCGTACGTAAGCCCGTAGTTATTCAGGAGATGATTGCGATCCGATCGATAGCCAACCTTTGCCTTTCCTATGATCACCGGATTGTGGACGGGTTGATTTGCAGCCGGTTCATGCAGCGGGTTAAGTATTATTTGGAACAATATCATCAAGAAACGATCATTTATTGAGAACGATGGGGGGTGAATCCATGAGGGAAAGTGTAATTGTAGGCGGTGCCCGAACTCCGTTCGGGAAGTTGGGCGGTGCCTTGAAAGAAGTTCCCGCTGTCGTTCTTGGAGGAACAGCGATGAAAGAGGCAATCCTCCGATCTTCGATTGATCCGGCAACCATTGACGAAGTGATTATGGGGATGGTGCTGCAGGGAGGAACGGGACAAATGCCTTCTCGTCAGGCTGCCCGATGGGCCGGTTTGGACTGGTGCGTGACGACGGAGACCATTAACAAAGTGTGCGCTTCCGGGTTGAGAAGTGTGACAATGGCCGATCAAATCATACGTACAGGGGATGCAGATATTATCGTAGCCGGCGGGATGGAAAGCATGAGCAACGTACCGTTTGCTCTGCCAAGCGCCCGATGGGGAGCAAGAATGGGGGATCAAAGCCTCGTGGATCTCATGATTCATGACGGTCTATGGTGTTCATTTCACAACGTGCATATGATCGTTCATGGCAGCACGGTTGCCGCAGAGTTCGGAATTAGCCGCAAAGCACAGGATGACTGGGCTCTATGCAGTCATATTCGAGCAGTAGAAGCGATGAAAAAAGGATATTTTGCGGAGGAAATCGTCCCTGTAACTATCGAGAGTAAGGGTGGAACGATTGAGATTAGTCAAGATGAAGTCCCTAGACCAGATACAAGTCTTGAAAAGCTTGCCGGATTACCTTCTTTATTCACAAAGGATGGCACCATAACAGCTGGGAACGCCCCCGGTGTAAACGACGGCGCTGCAGCGATGGTGGTCATGTCCAAAGAGAAGGCTGTTTCTCAAGGGATAAAGCCTCTGGCGAGGATTATTGGTCACGCTGCTGTAGGTGAAAGAGCGCCATATATCGCGACCACACCAGCTCTGGCGATTCTGAAGCTATTGCGTCAAACAGATTTGTCGTTGGAGCAAATCGACAGGTTCGAAGTGAATGAGGCCTTTGCGGCTGTTATGCTGACCAGTGGAAGATTACTTGGCTGGAATCCGGAGCGAGTCAACGTAAATGGGGGAGCGATTGCACTTGGTCATCCCCTTGGCGCCAGCGGGGCGCGAATCATATTGACTTTGATCCATGAACTACGGAGAATTGGCGGAGGATACGGAATAGCCGCGATATGCAGTGGAGCAGCTCAAGGAGACGCCATTCTTTTGCATGTAGATCCATAAGTTAGTGGGAGGGGTGAATAGATGAATATACAGACTATCATGGTTGTAGGTGCGGGACAAATGGGGAGCGGCATCGTTCAGGTTGCTGCAGCTTCGGGTTTGAAGGTGCTATTGCATGATATTTCCATGGCGTTTATTGACAAAGGATTAGTTTCGATAAACAAACAACTAGCTAGAGGTGTTGAGAAGGGAGGTCTTACAGAAGTAAGGAAGGCTGAAATTCTGAGTCGAATACAACCTTCGGAGCAATTGGAACAAGCGGAACAGGTAGATCTTGTGATAGAAGCCATTTCCGAGAATATGGTGTTGAAAACTTCACTATTCCAAAGGCTAGATACCATTTGCCCGCCTAGGGCAATATTGGCATCGAATACGTCATCGCTTCCCATTACAGAAATCGCCGCGGTCACGGGACGTCCTTCCCAGGTGATTGGCATGCATTTCATGAACCCAGTACCGGTTATGCCTTTAGTTGAAGTCATCCGTGGTTTGGAAACCTCGCAGGAAGTGTTCGAAGCAGTATATAAATTGAGTGAAAGGATGGGGAAGACCCCTGTGGAAGTGAAAGACTTCCCTGGGTTTGTGTCGAATCGAATCTTGATGCCGATGATTAACGAAGCTATTTTTACCGTTTATGAAGGTGTTGCATCTGTTGAATCGGTAGATACCGTGATGAAGCTAGGCATGAAGCACCCCATGGGACCGCTAGAGTTGGCGGATTTCATCGGGTTGGATACATGTCTATCCATCATGGAAATTCTTTATGAAGGCTTTAAGGATTCGAAATATCGTCCGTGTCCACTTCTTAGGAAGTACGTAAAAGCAGGTCGTTTGGGGCGTAAATCTGGTCAGGGATTTTATTCGTATCATGGTTAAAAAAAAGGATACCAATGGACAGTCACTACACATAGGGCTGTCCATTTTGATTCGACCATAAGAATTTTTGAGAAAGGAGGGATTTTGTGCAGGGATATTTTGGGATTTATTGAATTAAACCAAAGGAAGTTTATGATAAAAAATGGATCAACCACTGAAAGGAATAAACGAATGACGATTATTGGAATTATTACAGCCATTATATTTGCAATACTGATTTCTATTTATCTAGGGCCACTTGGGGGAATTGTTATACTTGCTGTTATTTTTGGGCTTGTTTTAAGTACACATCAAAGAAACAAAAAAATGTATGAAGATATTCAGAGAATTAAAGAACGATTAGGCATCGTGGATCGTAACGATTTTCATATGACGAATGAGGAAATTGAAGAGGAACTTGAACTTGAACTTGAAGTGCGAAGTGAATCCGAACAAAAGGAACTTGAAAAGATTAATGCAGAAATTGAAGGCGAGCTTGAGACATATTTGAAAAAAGCAAATGAGAAAAATAAAGATATGGACAATGATAAATGAGGAAAAACTGATATGAGACAAAAGAAGTTCATAGTTCGAGTTCAATGCGACTTAGATTATTATCTGAAAGAACATCAGAATAAGACCAATCGAATACTACACTATTTTGCGTTTATGTCGGCTTTTATGGCTTGGCTATTTTTGTTTTATGACCTGAAAGTAACGCTAATCCTAGCCATATTACATTACCTTTTATCATGGGTAGGACATTTCTATTTTGAGGGGAATAAACCGGCATCGTTTCGCTACCCACTTATAGGTTTCTATTCTGGGTTTACATGGTTTTTTATAAAAACATTTGAAATTGTAACTGGTAAAGAAATTTTGAACAAATGGTTAAATGAGAAACATGAGGATTGAGATCACAAATAATAAGTGGAGTGTGTTACATTGTCAATAGAAATTAGAGAAGCAAAAATAGAAGAAGTAGACATTGTATTTCGTACTTAAAGAAGGTGGGGGAGCCGTATTAGCATGGCATGGAATTAAGGCTGTAGGCTCGGCTAGATATAGATTTATTGAAGATTATATTTATATTGGGCGAGTTTCAGTTATACAGGAATATCGCGGAAGAGGAATATGTAAATCATTATTAAATTTTATAGAAAATAAAGCATTGTCACTGGGAATTAAAGAATCAAAAGTTGCGGTACGGTTGTCGATTCCTGAAAACATAGACATGTATAAAAGACTCAAATATGAAGTAATTGAACATAAGTTTTATCCTGATCGGACAGATAGCTGGTATGTAATGAGAAAGAAACTATAAGGTAAGCTGATTAAAATCTTGAACAATTACAATAAGAAAGTAGTGAACATTAATGGCAGTTATTGCATGTACAAAGAAAGTATTTGATTTAAGCAATTTTCCAGTTTCACCAATTCCGGAAGTGGGATATAGACCACTGAATAGTTGGCATGCTCATTTGTTTAAGGTGGGCAGAAAGAACTGTGTAATGATAATGAACGATTTAACAAGATACCAAGTAGTTCTTTATGGGGTCAGGAAAGAACATGTTAAAGACTTTCAACATTTGTTTTTGAAAAATTTAGAGATTGTCTTAAGAGCAGATCAATTCACAGATCAAGAGGTTAATTTGTTTTTATCGAACATGGACAAGTTGATTTTCACTAAAACTCACAATAGAAGCATCTTGGGATCTCTAAATGATCAAATTTTCTTGACACAACATTGGATTGAAGAATATCTCCCTACTGACGAGTTAAATATTGTTGATCTTAATATAATGCTGAATGATTCTGTTATTTTAAAGCTAGCGGAAGGATACCCTAGGCTCGCTCTAAAGAATGCTTTGCTGGATATGTAAACTGTACTAATCCAATCGTATAATCTGCGAATAGATCTCTGGAATCGTCATGTTAGGTGAGGCCAAGATGATATCTGTGTGAATATGTTTCTTTTTGAATAACAGCTGCAGTTTTTCCAGAGAAATTTGCTCGAAGTGGTACAGATCCTGATTATTCAAGTAAACATAAAGGTCGAAATGTTCTTGTAAAAAAGATAAAAATGCATGGGCATCCGTATCACTTTTGGCTAAATATTTACTGTCAAATTCAATAAATCCAAGTATATTAGGACAATTCTTAATGGATTGCAGCATCCCTTGAATAACCTTTTCTTCATGACCTTCCACATCGATTTTAAATAAGAGTTTTTCTTTATCCAACTGATACTGGCTAAGTATAGAGTCAAGTGTAATGCTGGGAATATCGTGTTGTTGGTAATGCTTCGAAACGCCCCCCTTGCCAAGAGCTGCGGTTGAAAGGCCAGACCAGTATTTGTTAATGAAGAAAGATTGCTTATCGCTATCTTCGTTAGAAGCCATAGCATAAATGGTGTTAATTCTTTTGCGGTTAGGATGTACTTTCTTGGAACGCTCAATATACGGCAGTAAATTAGGATTGGCTTCAATTCCAATTACTTTACTGTTTTTGGGATAGGTTACGGAAAATAGGCATTCGCCATAATTTACTCCTACGTCTACGATCAAAGTTGGTCGGAATGAGGCAACCGCCGTTTTCCAAAACAGATTCAGCCTTGGTTGCGTCATTCCACCTGTCATATACAGAATTCTTCCGCGGTTTTCGGTTGGATCGACATACAGAATACGAGATGAACCGGGCAGTACAATTCGGTCAGTGCGCCATCGTCTTATCATCGTGCGAGAAAGCACATAGCGGGCAGTTGATTTCAAAATTTCCCAATAACGTAAAGAAGACTCATGTTTAAAAGCAGCTTCGTAAGAGTGTTTATCGGGCATCGTGTAGTTCCTTTCTAACTTAAAGTTTTTGGATAGGAACGTATCGTCTTTTTATTTTAACAAAGAGTTATTACTTATGAGTTATGTGGATGTAAAGTGAATGTTATTTATGTGAAAAGAAAATGAGGAAAACAAAAATGGATAATAGGATCAAAATCATTAGAAATGAAGAGCGAAAATATCATGAAGCTTGTTATGATAACTACAAATTATTTGAAGAGGGATCATGGCTCTCAAAACCAGTAAAAACAGTGATGGATACACTAACTCATTTTAACTCCAAAGAAAATCTCACTGTATTAGATTTAGGTTGTGGAGTGGGCAGAAACAGTATTCCAATTGCTGAATCACTAAAGGAACGCCAGACAGGACAAATTGTTTGTGTGGATATTATTGAATCTGCACTTAAGAAATTAGTAGATTATAGTGAACAGAATGGAGTTCGTGCGTACATAGAACCGAAGCTATCAGACATTGGAGACTATATCATCGAAGAGAATCATTTTGATTACATCATTGCGGTTTCTGCATTAGAACATGTGGAATCAGTCCCGAAATTTATTCAAGTCTTAGAAAGAATGGCACTAGGAACGAAAGAGAACGGGATTAATTGCGTTATTATGAGCACCAACATACAAGAAATAGATGTAGTATCAGGAATGGAATTAGATCCATTTATGGAACTTAATTTGACAACAAATGAAGCGAAACAGTTATTATCATCGGCGTATCCAGACTGGGAAATAACCTTCACTAATTTAAAAGCATTGCAATTTAATATAGAGAGAAATGGGCGTAAAATTCTGCTTAAGAGTGATTGTTTGACGTATGTCGTTCAAAAAATTAAGGAGAATAAATTATAATCAGCAATTAAGTTTGAACTTCATTTAAAAGATGATTAGGCCGGGGGAAATCCTTCGGTTTTTATTTTTTTTAAAATCACTGAAACATTTATCACGTACTAAACGTTTAGAGTTTGTAATAAGATAACCTACTAAAAGGAGAGAATTAACTATGAAAAAAATAGCAGCTTTAACTTTAACAACAGCTTTGGTAAGCAGTTTGACTTTTAGCAGTGCCTTCGCTTTTACGGATGTAGAGGACGGACAAGCTGCAGCAATCTCTGCACTGCAAGAACGCGGAATCGTGAGCGGTATTGATAAGGATCATTTCGTCCCAAAAGGAAAGATTAGTTATGCACAAACCGTTCAAATGATTGTTAAAGGCATGAATTTAAACATGGATACATTGCGTTTTATTAAACAGCCATTAGCTTCTGACATTTATACCAGCATTCCGAATGATGCTTGGTATGCGGATGCCTTTATCATAGCGCACTACAACGGCATGAACATTCCTAAGGATGTAAACCCGAACGCTACGATAACTCGTGAACAATTTGGGGAAATGCTCGTACGTGCTTTAGAAAAGAAGGGCAATTTCCCGCTAGTGAAAATGTTTATACCGATCAAAGATGAGGCTCAGATCACTCCCGAATATCAAGGCGCTTTACAGCGATTGCTGCTATACAAAATTGCCGACCTTGACAAGGAAGGTATGTTTAATCCCAAAGCCGAACTTACTCGTGGCGAAGCTGCAGGGTGGATCTTCAATGCGATGCGCGTCTTAGAAACACATATCCAAAAACCGGCACCTGTAGAAGATGTATCCGTAACCGTTGAGAAAGTAACCGAAGATGTGAACAAGGTTACCTTATCAAGAGGTCAAAAACCGAATTCAGGTTACAGTATTGCCATTCAAAATGTTCGATTTGACCAAAACGGTCAAGCGGTGATTTCGTATACCTTGCAAGATCCTAAACCGGACACGATGTATGCTGATGTGATAACGGAGGCAAAAGCCGTAACTTACGTTTCCTCAGCTTATAAAGCAGTAGCAGAACCAGCAGCTGCGAACTAAATTAAGCTTACTTGAGAGTGCCGCTCACCTATATGGTGGGTGGCATTTTTTGGGTTACCCCCCTAGAATGGCTGCTTTATGCGAACAAGTATGAAGATGCAGTTAAGTCAAAATCAAATAATATACACGCTACTATGGGCATAGTCTATTGAACAGCGAGAAGGAGCGAGTCATGTTAAAGAGATTGGAAGAACTGTTTGGAGTAGACCTGGGGACCTGTAACACACTTATTTATCAACAAAAAAAAGGGATTGTATTGTCAGAGCCGTCTGTCGTCGCCATTCAAACGGATACGGGGGAAATTAAAGCTTTTGGCAAGGAAGCCTATGACATGATAGGGAGAACTCCGGCTAATGTGGAAGTCATCTATCCCTTAAAAGATGGGGTTATAGCTAACTTTGATATGACCTTAGCGATGCTGAAATATTTTATTGGCAAAATAAAAAGAGGTTATCAATGGTTTCGCAGCTTCCAAGTGCTGATTTCAGTGCCTTGCGGAATTACGAATGTGCAAAAACGCGCCGTCGAAGAGATGATTGTACATAAAGGAGCAAGGAGATCAATCACTATCGAGGAGCCGCTGGCTGCGGCAATGGGCGCCGGGCTTCCAGTTGCAGAGCCAATTGGTAGTATGGTCCTTGATATCGGCGGAGGGACAAGCCAAGTAGCCATCATTTCTCTGGGTGGTATTGTCGTAAGTGAGTCGGTTCGACGTGGAGGCATGTCGATCGATCAGGATATCATTGAATATGTGAAGAAAACTTATAATATGGCTATTGGAGAACGGACTGCGGAGGAAATCAAGAAGAACGTCGCTGCCGTTGTGATGCCTGTGAAAGAAGTGAAAATGGATATAAGAGGGCGTGACCTTATGCAGGGTTTGCCTAGGACAATATCAATTTCATCACAGGAAATTTACGAGATTATGGATGATTTTGTGAAATCGGTCCTAGAATGCATTCGACTCGCGATGGAGAAATGCCCGCCGGAACTTGCTGGTGATGTGATGGAGCAGGGTATTCTGTTATGTGGGGGCGGCGCATTGCTGGAAGGATTGGATAAAAGGCTTCAGCAAGACATAGGCGTTCCGGTTCATCTCGCTGAGCACCCGATGGAATGTATTGCCCAAGGTACAGGGAAAATGCTAAACTTCAATGGGGCGATAATTGAACGGTCTGAAAAGATTGTGACAGAAGATCGAGAAAGCGTCCTGTAAAGGAGGCTTTTCTATTGAAATTTAGAGCAGTATCTGATCAGACGAAAATGAATGTTATGCTTTGGAGTATTAAAAAGGAAATCATGAAAGAGAATAAATATTTAGAATCCCTACCTTATGACCCTACGCCAATTATGGAGGTCGTGAAGCACCACATCGATAGATGGGACCCCGTAAAGCTTCTAGCGATGGATTGTCCGGATGATGAGTATGATGGTGAAACGCGAACGATAACCATTTATATCACTAAACATCTAGATGATTTGGATGCGCTATCCCTCGGCATGGCGATTAATAAGGTATTGGGTGATTCCTTTCGTGATGAATTTCAAACAGACGAACAGTCTATTGAAATAGCTTCAAGTATTATACATTCACTAAGATCAGGCGTATAGAAATGGGGTGTTGTTGTGAGCGAAATGCTTAACAAATACTGTGCCAAAATATTCGGTAAAACGGGTGTTATTATCGAGATTGGCGTCGTAAAAAAGGTCGCGAGCCGGACGGTTCACGTCGATTGGGGAACCAAAACGTGGATCTATCAGAATAAAGATTTCATTTGGACACCGCTATCTAAAGAAGAGTTTGAAGAGAAGTATAAGAAACCTAAATTTTCTGAAGGGGCGCTTGCCCGAGCTTTGGAATTAGGTTTAAAGATTACTTATAATTAATACCCCAAAAGAAGCCGTTCCTTGGTCATCAAGGATCGGTTTTTTTTGTTCATTTCGGAAAAAATTTCATTTACATGGGAACAAATATTCGGTATTATGGATATGGGTATAAATACCAATTGTGGAGGTTGAATCATTTGAGTCGTGTTGTATTATTTGAAATGAATAGTCAAGATCCGGAACGTGCTGCAAATTTTTATTCGTCTGTTTTTGGCTGGAAGATTGCTGAGCCTAACTGGGGATATCACCCGGTGACTACAGGAAATGATGATAAATCTGGCATTAACGGAGGTATTTCCAAGGGACCCAGTGATTTTCCACACGGAATAAGAATTCAAATCGAAGTTGACAACATAGATGAGGCACTTACGAAATCAGTTGAATCGGGAGCACAAGTTGTTAGAGGTAAAATGGAGTTTGATGATTTTTATCTGGCCTATTTAGTGGATCCAGTAGGGAATGGGATCGGTTTAATCCAAAATAAATAATCAATTGGAGAGGGACGATTACTTTGGAAAACAAAACGATGATTAAATATCACTGTGAGACTCTAAGAAGAGAGTATCAATTAGTAGGTCAGAGTCTTACAGCCAATTTTCCAAAAGGTTTCCCAGATGCAGCGCTACAAATACAAAGTCAATTTGCAGAGAGAAAACATGAGATAACAAATGCGAAGGATCAGGAAGTCTTGTTTTCACCGTATATGTGCAATGGGATATTTGCTACTTATTTTGCTTGCCTTGAAGTGGACGATTTAACTTTAATACCCGATGGGATGATTGGTTTTAAGCTTCCTACCGTCACTTATGCTAAAATAAATTGTACAACCAAAACAATTGGTGAAGCGTACTCCAAAATATTTGAGTGGATGAAAGAAAATGGATATCAACAGAAGTTTTTGGATCAATCATGTCCGATCGAAATATTTTACTATGAGGAAAATGTAGCAGAAGAAAATGTTGAAATATTAATACCAATAAGAGATTAATTTGCAAAAGAGGCGTGTTCTTTTTGAAAAGATCACGTCTCTTGATATTTTCAGCTTTTTATGCGAAATGAGATTTTGTAATCTCCAGAGGAGAATGGAACATGGAAGATCAGTGGAGAATTGCGGAGTACAATTCAGAATGGAAAGACCTATTTCATGATATTGGATCAAGATTAAGGGACTCTTTAGGAAACGTGGCAGTTCGTATCGATCATGTTGGATCTACATCAATTGTTGGTTTGGATGCTAAACCGATCATTGATATTCAAATCTCTGTAGTTAAATTAGATGATGATTCTAGTTATAAATCCAAAATCGAAGAAAATGGCTTTAAATTAAGAAAAGAGAATCCTGACAAAACCAAAAAGTATTTTCGAGAATTGCCAGGAAACAGAAGAACGCATATACATGTTAGGCAGTCTGGAAGTTTTTCAGAACAAAAAACGTTACTTTTCAGAGATTACTTGCGAGAACACTCAAAAGATTGTTTGGGATATGCGTTGGAAAAACATAGATTAATGAATTTATTTAGTAATGATCGAACAAAGTATGTTGAAGGCAAAGGGCCAGTCGTTTGGGAGATATTACAAAGAGCTCATAGTTGGTCTCAAGAAGTTGGATGGATCCCAGGCCAATCAGATATGTGAGAGTATGGGATTATTTGGTGTCTAGTACCGAACCGCCTAAGGCAAAGCGATAGGTTAGATGATTAGCAATTTCATCAATACGTACGCCACCTGTGGCCGCTGAGGCAGTATGGATGATTTTACCGTTACCCAAATAAATACCGACATGTGTAATGTTTCCGATTGATTTATCCATCCCGATGTAATTATCCGGATTTGTCCCGTTATAACTGACGAAAAAGAGCAAATCACCACGCTGGGCTTGATCGATAGTTGTGTAAGTTCGATTGGAAAAAGATTGAACATAGGTCGCTTGACTTCGAGAATCTTTAGGAATATCCATCCCTAGAGCAGAAAGATAAGCCCAACGCGTGAAATCGGAGCAGTCAAATGTGGATGGGTCAGATCGATCCGAACTGAATTCGTATATGTTTAGATCGGTCACATTTAATCCGATGGGTAGAGTGATCAACTTGAGGTTTGATAATTGGTTTGCAGAGGGAGTGTTTTTCCGTAATGTAACACAAAATAGGATCAGGAAAGCTAATGCGATGATTAGGAGAATGCGTTTTGGATGTGATTAAAACAAATTTGTTACGTGAACCGGCAAAACGAAAGTTGCTTTTCAGCACAGGAATTAGCTGGTTGTTCGATGCTATGGATGTAGGGATAATCTCGTTTATTGTTGCTGCATTAGCAGTCGAGTGGAAATTAGGTGCACAACAAATTGGGCTGTTGGCAGCTATTAATTCGATCGGAATGGCTGTAGGAGCTTTATTAGCAGGCTCACTTGCTGATCGTTACGGACGAAGAACCGTATTACTTGGAACGCTTATTATTTTCTCGGTTGCTAGCGGACTCTCTGCTCTTGCCACTAGCTTTGTTATCCTATGTGTCCTGCGTTTCGTTACTGGAATAGGACTCGGTGGAGAACTTCCTGTCGCGTCAACGCTTGTTTCTGAGTCGTTTCCCACTAATGAAAGGGGACGAGCTGTCGTTCTGCTAGAAAGCTTCTGGGCGTGCGGGTGGATCGTCGCGGCGCTTATTGCTTACTTCGTGATTCCTACATATGGCTGGCGTGCGGCCTTTGTTATCGGTGCGCTGCCGGGCTTATATGCTTTATACCTTAGAAGATCGATTCAAGATTCACCACGATTTACTGAATTGCGCAGCCGAAAATTGTCATTCAGCGAACGTTTAGCTTCCGTATGGTCATCTAAATATCGAAGATCTACCGTAACACTTTGGATCTTGTGGTTCACGGTGGTATTTTCCTATTACGGAATGTTTCTATGGCTTCCAACCGTCATGGTTCTTAAGGGTTATGGTCTCGTAAAAAGCTTTCAATATGTATTAATCATGACGTTGGCACAGCTTCCAGGTTATTTTACCGCTGCTTTTTTCATTGAGAAATTCGGCCGTAAGTTTGTGCTCGTCACTTATTTACTGCTGACTGCAGCAAGCGCATTGTGGTTCAGTAGTGCTGCTACGGAGGGGATGTTGATAGCAGCTGGTGTTAGCTTATCTTTTTTTAATCTTGGTGCATGGGGAGCCATGTATGCTTACACACCTGAGTTGTACCCGACTGAAGTACGCTCTACGGGTGTTGGGCTTGCCGCATCCATCGGACGTATCGGCGGTATCATTGGTCCATATCTTGTAGGTTTGCTGGTGGCGAGTAATAAAGCAATCACCTCCATTTTTATGGTATTCTTCATAGCGATTGTCATCGGAGCACTCGTTTTATTGTTTTTTGGCAAAGAAACAAAAAATACGGACCCCGATTTTGCACCTGATCCTACCTAATGGATATTCTTATATGATGAGATACAACAAAAAACCACGCATCAGTGCGTGGCTTCTCTTTATTTTTCTCTAATTAGTTACAAATTACGTTGTCTCACGTTCAATGATTTCTTCTAGTTCTGAACTGTGCTCATTAGCTGCTGCAATGATTTCTTGATCTACCTTATTTTTTCCTTGCATGAGCTCTGCCGCTTGCGCCTGATTGTTCAATTGTTCTACCTCTTGACCGATCCCATGCGCTCCTTGATGTCCACTGTTTGTTGTCATCGTTCATAATGCTCCCTTGCTGTTATTTATAAGGTTACAACAAACTGTAATATGCACGAGAATGAGGTTGTTTTATTCATTATAGGAGATAATGAGTAAAGAAGTTTTATACAATATTCTCTGGGTGGTGGGTATGAACTATGATCTATATTTATAACGATTTCGGGGGGACACATACAACAGCTTTAGCTGCAGCTTATCATCTCAAAAAGTTAGACGGTTCCCACGAGCCAACAAAAAATGAGATACTGAATACACACAATTTCAATAAACTAGTTTACAAAGACAGAGGGAAGTTATACTTTCATGGCAAGGATGAGGATGACAATAAAGTATACACAATGGGCAGAGGAAGGTCTAAAATCCTAGTTCCGGGTGTATTTAATCTCATAGATATGTTAATTGAAGAAGCGGTTCTCAACGAAAAAATCATATTATCAAACACGTCTCCAACTGTGCCTTTTGCGATGACATGTGGTGGAATGCTTTCACGATGGTTAAAAATTGATTTCATCGGTGTGCCCTTATTGGTTACTGGAGCAAAACAAGCGTATCAAGACATCATTAATCTCGTTCAACATACGAAACAGACCGCGAAATCATCAACTTCCCAATTAATTATGCTTGATAATAAAGAATTCAAGTAAGTAATCAGGGTTCTAAGATACAAACTTATTGGGAGGTACTCATATGAAGTTTCATCAAAAACCAAATACATTTGTTAGTCATGTACATTTAATCGTTGAACAGCTTGAAAGGTCTTTATCGTTCTACCAAGGCGTATTAGGATTTCAAATTTTGGATCGCACAGAATCCTCAGTTTCACTGACTTTAAACGGAAAGGATGCTCTGGTGACCCTAGAGCAGCCAGCAGATGTTTTACCGAAAGAACCGCGCCGTTCAGGACTTTATCATTACGCGGTACTTTTACCGGACCGGAAAGAGTTGGCAAAAGTCATTCAGCACTTCGTAGATATCAAATACCCGTTACAAGGCATATCCGATCATCTTGTAAGTGAGGCGCTGTACTTGGCGGACCCAGACGGGAATGGGGTGGAAATTTATGTAGACCGTCCTTCTGAAAGCTGGGAATGGATTGGGGAACAAGTCAGCATGGCAACCGAACACTTTGATTTACGCAGTCTTTTATCTGAAGCGAATGGAGAGAAGTTCACGGGTTTGCCGTCTGATACCATTATGGGGCATATTCATCTACATGTATCAGACCTCGTGAAAGCAGCAGAATTTTATCTCAATGGACTTGGGTTTAAGGTTGTTTATCAAATAAGCAATCAAGCGCTTTTTATATCGAGTGGAGGATACCACCATCATATTGGATTAAACATCTGGAATGGTAAAGGCGTACAAGCGCCATCTCGTAACAGCGTTGGTTTGAAATATTATACGATCGTATTTGCCGATGAAATTACTAGAGTTAGTGCGATAAAGAATCTAGAATTGTTAGGCTATCATGTTCATGATTATACAGCTGTCGACCCATCAGGAAATCATATTCTGCTAACTGTTTCCATGGATTAGATGGGCATCCAGTTCACTTTAAGAGAACAAGTTAATAAGTAACCGGGCCTCGCGCCCTTAAGAACCCTCGCAGTCAACGCGATGGTTTTTTCCGTTTTTCAAAGCTATATGGGATTGTTTTCCTGACATTTTGACATACTATGCGATATGGCATTGTGAAACGAGGGATTGTTTAACATGCAGAACATGAAAAACGACATACCTGCGGATATTATCGAGTTGGAACAACTGCTCGAAGAGGCTCTTAATGGAAATCCCAATTTAATTGCCAAATATGTCGTGCTTGGACAGCAAACAGCCGCCATCTATTACATAGAAACTCTAGTCGACCAGGATTTGCTTCAAAGGGATATTATTCAACCTTTATTGACTTTTGTCGATGTGCCTTCAATCAATGAAACAGAACGATTTCCCGTTGCAGGAATTGTTGAGGTTAAAGTTATTCAGTCTGTTGCGGAAATGTTATTGCTCGGATGGGTGTATCTTCACAGTGATGATAGCCGCTTCAATTTTCTGTTGAATGTTTACAGGCCACCTAATTGTAGCTTTTCGAAAGCTGAGATTGAAAGCCAAGTATTTGGCCCACAGATTGCATTCAACGAAATTTTAAGGTCCAATATTGCCTTGCTTCAGATGTACCTGCCGAGTCCAAACTTATGTCAGGAGAACTTGGAAGTTGGAGTGGAAATCAAGACACAAGTGGCGATGTTTTATATCAAAAATCTTACAGATAATGAGCTCGTTAAACGAGTGCGCGATAGGATCAATAGTCTTGAGATAGATGGTGTGGTATCCAGTGCACAACTAGTACAGTTAATAGAGGATAATAAATTTACGATCTTCCCACAGTTTGTAATGACCGAACGTATAGATCGTACATCGTATTCCCTATCAGAGGGGAAAATTGTACTGTTTGTTTCCGGAAGTCCGTTTGCCATTGTATGCCCATCGACGATGATGGATTTCTTCTCTTCCGCGGAAGACCATCAAGTTCGGTGGAATATGGCTACCTTCTTCCGGCTTTTGCGGGTTGGAGCCATGGTCTTATCTTTATTATTCACCCCCATCTATGTGGCTGCATTAACGTTTCATTATGAAATCATTCCTTCCGCCATGGTCGTGCCGCTGGCTGAATCACGAACACGAGTACCATTTCCCCCCTTAATGGAAGCTTTGTTTCTAGAAATTACGATCGAGCTGCTTCGTGAAGCAGGCGCAAGACTTCCGACCAAGATTGGCCAAACTATCGGAATCGTAGGTGGTATCGTCATCGGACAGGCAGCCGTACAGGCAGGATTTACAAGTAATATTCTCATCATTATCGTAGCGCTAGGAACGTTGGCGTCGTTTATTACACCGATTTATCTAATGGGTATTACGATTCGTATCATCAGGTATCCAATCATTATACTTGCAGGTTTTTATGGAGGAATTGGGATCATGATTGGTATCTGCTTTTTGGTAATTCACCTACTTCGTTTAACTAGTCTGGGTCAGCCTTATTTGTATCCCCTCTATCCATTTCGAAAAGGGGACTTGAAAGACAGCATTTTGAGACTACCTTTCTCATTTTTGCGCGAACGCTCCATGTTTACCCATGGCGATGATACCTTCAGGTTTGTGGAACAAGAGACTGTGAGTAGCCACGGAGATATTGATGAATAGTGGACAAGGAGGAGTTCAGGTGAAGACTGGTAGTCCTCCAAAGAGATTGATGTTTAGTTCATTTCTCTTATTCTTTGTTATTCTTGCCAATCAGGTAGGAACTGGTTTGTCTGGATTTCAGCGAATCATTTTCCAATCGGCGGGGCATGATGCGTGGATATCCGTCTTTATGGCTGGGGCATGGTCTCATCTAACGGTTTGGGTCATGCTGCGAACACTTAAGCTGAATCCGAACATGGACCTCTATGAAGTTCACAAGGACCTTTATGGTCGATATTTCGGGGGAATAATCAACACTTTGATTATGTTGTATATGCTAACTGCGGTCATCGTGATATCCCGCAATTATGTGGAAATGGTTCAGACCTGGATATTCCCGGACCTGCCAACATGGCTTCTGAGTGCTTTTTTGGCTATGTTAATTACTTATGGCGTTCTTGGCGGTATTCGGATTGTTGTTGGGATCGCCTTTATGTCGGTAATTCTGACAATATGGTTGATTGTATTTTTGTACTTTCCGTTACGATATGCAGAATGGACACATCTTACACCGATCATGGAAGCAAGCATTTCCGAGTTAGTTCAAGGTATGTTTAAAATGTCATTGACCATCGTCGGGTTCGAAATTCTGATGTTTGTGTATCCTTTTATTCGTAACAAAGAACATGCCCCCTTGGCCGCTCATTTGGGACTTTTTACCACCACGATCATCTATGTAGCTGTTATGGTGGTCACGCTTGTTTACTTTAGTCCTGGACAATTATCGAAGACCGTTTGGGCTACATTCAGCCTTTTTAAAATTGTTGTGTTTCCATTTCTAGAACGCTTTGAATATGTGGCTATCTGTGTATGGATGTTGGTAGTCCTCCCTAACTTAATGATGTACATGTGGGCAGCTTCCAAAGGAATTAAACGAATATTTGGTTGGAAGCAAAAATATGCCCTTTACACCTTTGCCCTTATATTGGTTGTTGTATCAATCTTTTTTAAAACACGCATACAGATTAATACTTTAAATGACATCTTTTCGAAAGTGGCTCTTTACTTTGTATTTGGTTATCCCTGGGTACTTTATGCTGCTGTTCTGCTCAAGAGACACTTTCAAATGAAAAGAGGAGGGATCTAATGAAGAAATCCCTGCTAGTTCTATCGGTTATCGTATTATTTATTCCTATCTGGACAGGCTGTGTGCAAAAAAGGATTTTGGAAGAATTAGGCCTCATCGTCATTGTTGGTTATGATCCTCTAGAAAATGACCGCATCAAGGGAACGGCACTGCTCCATCAAATAGATCCGGAAGCGAAAGAAAAGGTTCAGGTTGTCGTTACAACAGGTAACACAAGCAAAGGGATTCGGAATGCTCAAAACCGTGAAGTATCTAAGCGTGTCGTTAGTGGACAGCTCCGAATTGCCATGTATAATGAAAAGTTAGCCCGGAGTGGGATCTTATCCCTTACTGATACACTCTCAAGAGACTCTGCCATTTCGGATACGATGTATGTAACCGTCAGTAAAGGGAGCACGGAAAATATCATCACGCATCGATTTCCGGAAATAAGCAATATCGGAACCTACCTCTTTAAAATGATCCGTCAAAATATTCAAGGAGAACAAATCTCCTCATGCACGCTTCATGAATTTATTCATGACGTTTATTCTGTAGGAAAAGACCCGGTACTCCCTATTATAGAGCGTAATGGCGACGAAATAGCATTGAATCATACGGCAATTTTTCAGAATGATAAGATGGTAGGAGAGCTTAGGGTGGACGAGTCTTTTGTTCTAAAACTTATTCGAGATCGTTACAGAGCCGGCGCTTTGGAGTTATCTTTGGATACGGAACCTTTTCGACAAATGAAGTCTGGTATTCAGACAGATAAAATTAATATCGTGATAGAAAATATCGCAAGTTCCAGTAAAATTAAGCTAATAGACCCCTCAATTCCGTCATTTTCTGTCCATATATCTATGAATGCCAGGATTCAAGAGATTTCGAACGAGTTGAAATTAGGAGATCCAAAGGTCGTTCATGCCCTCGAAAACGAGATTGCCAAGCAATTGGTCCGGCGTGCGAATCAGCTTATTGCCAAAACTCAAGCGGTTCGGTCAGATCCGATTGGTTTTGGTGAAGTTCTCCAATCAAAGGTGCGACACGCTAATCTGACAGATGAGAAGTGGAGGGAGATGTATCCCAAAGCCAAGGTTCAAGTGGATATCAAGGCAATTATGGTTCGCTCAGGAGTGATTGAGTAGTTGTTTTAAGCCTCAACCCGTTCTTGATCGCAAGAAGGAAGCTTAAAACTTGATGAGGATCATGGTTCAGAAGTACAATGAAAATGTACATATTATGACATGAATTCCTTAGTAGGAGGTGAAAGATGCTAACTCGAACGAACGAGCTGCAGGTAAGGATCGAGCCATGGGCAGAGGCTGATCTTGCACTTCTGTATCGCATGAATGTACCAGAGATGCTGGAACACTTGGGTGGTCCGGAGACGGAGGAGCAGATCCTGGCGCGCCACAAACGCTACGTTGAGATTGGCGGCAAGGGGACAGGCCGTATGTTCAGCATCGTTCTGCTTCCAGAACTAGAAGCGGTCGGCAACATCGGGTACTGGGAACGTGTCTGGCAGGAAGAGACCGTGTACGAGATCGGTTGGGGCGTACTGCCGACTTTCCAAGGCAGAGGCATTGCAAGCGCAGCAACCGCGGCGGCTGTTGCCAGCGCCAGAGCGGAACAGAAGAACAGGTACATTCACGCATTTCCGTCGGTCGATAACCCCGCATCGAATGCCATTTGCCGGAAACTCGACTTCAAGTTCAACGCCGAGTGCAGCTTCGAATACCCTCCGGGGAGCTTCATGAGCTGTAACGATTGGAGATTAGACCTTACTGCAGCAACATAGGATGAAGCAATTCTTTATGTAAATGAACATGTATAATTTGAATCAGATCAGCCATAATACTTATGACGGTGAAACAAGAGAGGTGTGGTTCCGTTGTACATTCAACGAGATAAATACCAGGGAAGTTGTTTTTGAATCCATATAGAAGCGAGGAGATGTGCCGCAAACACTTAGTGTAGTACTTGTACTGCAATAATGGATGAGGTATAAACCAAGCCAAGTAAGGTTCAAGGCATAAGTACCATCAATCAATTCACCGTCAAAAGAACTCCGAAAGGGGTTCTTTTTCTTCATAACAAACATAATCTTGAGCCACAATAATAGAAGGGTGAGAATAATTTGACAACTACTGAAAATTCCAATAAACAATTGATTGAGCTAACAACAATTCTTAATAATTGCATATCGATGGAACTAAGAGTAAGAAAATCCGAAGTAGAAATGGAAGTAAAAAAAATGGAAGAATACGACTTTAAATTTAAGAATTCATGGGCTTCCATGGAATTAGCGGACCATATTGTTATCGAATTTTGGAAGAAAGATCTCATTAAGGATTCAAAAATCAATGAGTAAAAATGCAATGACGATTAAGTTTAGGGCTGTCTCTCAAGGTCAATGACCTTAGTGGCAGCTCTATTTTTTAATAAATTATTTAAAAATGAATGAACGATTTCTCATACTCAGTCGTACTATAGGTGTTTCTACAAGAAAATCCAAAATATATAAAGCGGAGGTAGTTAAAATGGCTAGAACAATTGAATTTACGAAGGATGCTCTTATACTTCATCTAACGGGATTGACAAGTGCTGCTGCTTTGAAACAACGTGTTGAAATTCCGTATTCGGATATAATGAATGTCTCTATAGATGACTTTAAGTTATCTATGTTTCAAATTAGAGTGGGTACCTCAATAGCTGACATTAGAGAAGGACGTTTTCTGATCGGAGATAGATGGTGTTTCATTTCCTATGAGGATCATAAGGATGTCGTCATACTTGAACTAAATAATCATAAGTTTGGAAAAGTAGTTTTTCAAATTGAGAATCCATTGGAAATCAAAGAACTTATTTTGGAACGTTTACTGAAAAAAACGATGTAATCGACATGACAAACTTGACTTTGATATCAGTTAGAACTATACTGGTTACAACGAGTAGGTGATAATGAATGAAACAAATTAGCAGTCGCTTTTCGATAGCTGTTCATATCTTGTCGTTAATTGCGACCATTCCAACGGAATGTACAGGTGATTTCATTGCTGGCAGCGTGAATACGAATCCTGTCATCATTCGCAAAATTATTGGGATGCTGAAGAAGGCAGGACTCGTTGATGTACGTGCTGGAGTTGGCGGAACATCGCTAAGTAAGGATACGGACCAAATAACATTACTTGATGTATACCGGGCAGTGGAAGTGGTCGAGAATGGGGAGTTGTTCAATTTCCATAACCATCCTAACCCCAACTGTACGGTAGGAAGAAATATTGAATCTGCGCTCCGTACAGAAATGCGGGACGCTCAATCAGCGATGGAACAAAGATTGTCTAACGTTTCCTTGCAACAACTCATATCTAATTTTACTTAAAAATAGCTCTTCAATGAGCTAATTTTTATAACCTAGTTGTAACCAATATGGTTATAACTGTGGCGATTCTAACTCATTATTAAATAATCTGATGGAGGTATTTACAAATGAAAATTCTAGTGACTGGTGCTACGGGACAATTGGGATCAAAAGTGGTGGAGGCTTTACTTGCATCCGTACCAGCTGAAACATTAGCTGTTAGCGTAAGAGATACGGAGAAAGCAACTGATTTACGTTCTCGGGGTGTTGAAGTTCGCCATGGTGATTTTGATGATCCAGCATCTCTAGATGAAGCTTTCACTGGTGTTGACCGCTTGCTTATCGTGTCGACGCAAGGGGATAATGAAACTCGAATTCGTCAACATTTAGCTGCTGTATCCGCGGCTGAGCGCGCTGGGGTTGGTTTCATCGCGTACACTAGTGCTACAAACGCAGAGGAAAGCTCTCTCTTTCTTGTGCCCGTGCATCGTGCGACAGAGGAAGCGATCCGCAAAACGGGAATTCCATACTCATTCCTGCGTAATAACTGGTACATTGAGAACGAGATTGGAACGATACAAGGCGTATTGGCGGGTGCACCGCTCGTAACCTCTGCAGGCGCTGGCAAAGTAGGTTGGGCTTCTCGCGGCGATTATGCACAAGCGGCAGCAAATGTGCTTGCAGGTAAAGGACATGAGAATACCGTTTATGAGCTATCTGGCACACTGATCACGCATGATGACCTTTCAGCGGTTCTGTCAAAGATACTTGATCGTGAAGTTCCTATTCAGCATGTTGACGATGAGACTTACGCTAAAATCATGGTTGGTGCAGGGGTTCCTGAGCAAGTCGTTCCTATTCTTGTTGCCATCCAAAGCGCGATTAGAGATGGCGTTCTAGAACTAGAGAGTAACGATCTTCAGACACTTCTTGGTCGCCCGGTTACACCACTAAGTGAGGCGATTGAAGTTATTGTGAGCGGGTTGAAGTCATAAAACGAGCATAAACTAGACAATTAAGCCGCGGTCTTAAATAGACTGCGGCTTTTTGTGATTATTTGGCTTAGAACAAGTTCGTTCAAGCTATGATGACATTTTGAGAAATTGGATGGTATAAAAAGAACCAAAGTGGTTGATGAAATTCAGATCAATTTCCTATATAATTTTCACCGAAGGACCAATTTTACAAAGAAAAGGTGGTTATTATATGAATATGTATATCTATTTTGGGATATTTTCAATCATACTATTATTTGGCTTAGTAGTTACCTTTATGGTTGGTTTTTCTCGTAAGAATCGTGAAGGCGATCAAACCTATTTCCAAAAAACAGAGGTGAAATGGGTTCGACTTACATCTTTTTATGTGATTTCAATTGCTGCAGGATTGTTAGCCTTGCTAGCGTATATTCGTTATTCGATCGGGTAAAAATGGCCACGCCTTCGCTACACAATGCGAAGCGTGGTCATTTTAAAATTTCATGAAAACAATTACAATAATAGGGACAGCATTCTGAGGGGGATTCATAGAAAATGAAAAAGCTTAACAACAAGAAGATCGTAATCGCAGGCTCTAGAAAAACAGAGGAAATGAGCCTGTTAATCGAGAAGCAGGGAGGTATCCCTGTCATTCGTCCTTTGCAAGGCCTTATATATTTTGATGAGTCAGCAATCGAACAAGAATTATTATTTTGCGTGAATAACAAGATTGATTGGTTTGTTCTTACAACAGGTACTGGAACAGATACGCTGCTGGGTGCTGCGGAACGGTTAGAAATTCATACAACTCTGATTCAAAAAATGAAAGAAGCGAACGTAGCGGCACGCGGATATAAAACGTATGCTTTGCTTAAGAAATTGGACATAAAACCCGAAATTGTCGATGAGGATGGAACGACTCAAGGTTTAATCCGAAGTATGGATCTTTGCGATTTCGCGGGTAAAACAGTAGTTGTCCAGTTACATGGTGAACCTCAGCCTGATTTGATCCAATTCTTAGAGAATCGAGGGGCAAATGTTATTCAACTGCTGCCATATCGACATGTAGAACCGGAATCATCCACTTTGGAGACGTTGTGTCATGAGCTTTCAACTAAATCGATCGACGCTGTTTGTTTTACTACCGCGGTACAGGTGCGATATCTGTTTGAATATGCTAAACGTCAAGGGATCGTGGATACAGTTCGAGAATCGTTCAGCACACGAGTAAAGGCAGTAGCGGTCGGCAAAGTAACGGAAGTGGCTTTGAGAGCAGAAGGGTTGGACCACGTCATTGTACCCGAAAGCGAACGGATGGGGGCTATGGTTATTGAATTAGTCAAGTATTATGAAAATCAATAGTTGCTTTGATTCTGTCCAAACAGGTTTAATACGATGACTCCAACTATGATGTAAGAAATGCCAAGAACAGTCCCCATATTTACGCCATTATTTTTGTTTACATTAGATAAGCCGGCATGAGCTGCTATTTTGTG
Source organism: Paenibacillus germinis (assembly GCF_013141785.1). Lineage (NCBI taxonomy): Bacteria > Bacillati > Bacillota > Bacilli > Caryophanales > Paenibacillaceae > Paenibacillus > Paenibacillus germinis. The sequence goes on along the minus strand of NZ_WHOC01000019.1, from coordinate 112,663 downwards.
GCGCTCATGCCGGCTTTTGAATTTATATAGTTTGAGTTGTGGGTCTCACAATCAATTCATTGATAGATACTGACGTAGGCTGCTGTATGGCAAATAACACTGATTGTTAATTAAGCACAAATTACGAGAAGATGCAGGGAATTTTTGGGATTTATCGAATTAATCAACGAGTGGTTAAACGATTGATGTAATTATTCGGTCTTGAGGGTGGAGGTAAATGTTTGGGGATTGAGTGGTATGACATGATCGCCAGAAAAAATGGTGGGTATAAAAGCACTGCCATTTATACAGTTGAAGGAATTTCAGCTGAAGAGATTTTTGAACAGAGATTAACAAGCATGCTGCCAATGTTTAATTCTGTCTTAGATGCAGGCTGCGGTCACGGAGAATTTACTAGGAAGATGGGGAGTATAGGAACTGATATTACTGGTTTTGATAACTCATTAGAAATGATAAACATTGCTAAATCAAGTTTAGAGGAAGCTCACTGCGATAACGTTAAATTTGTTTATTGTTCTACCAAGGGGGAACTGGAACTGCCTTTTAATGATGATCAATTTAATTTGATTTACAATCGAAGAGGCCCAACTTCAATATTAAATCATAGTAGAATCCTAACAAGCGAAGGCACGATATTCGGTATTCATTCCGGTGCGCTAGAGAAAGTAAAGGAACGATTACTTTTTAATGGATTTATTAATATTGAGATTGAAGAATTTCAGGACGCTATCTATTATTTTCCCGATGAGAGTGAATTCGCTAAGTTTTTAACGGATACACCTGGTAACCCAGATTATACAATGCCAGCAATGAGTAAAGAGCTTCAACGAAAGGTCAAAGAACATATCATTAGTGGAAATATAGGAGTTAGAGAATATAAATACATATGGAAAGCTACTAAACCATAATTGTTTAGGTTAAATCGAGAAGATGGCAGCTGTACCCAAAATCTTTTAACACTGCGCTCCGCGGCGAATCACAAGAGAAAAGATCCTTGGTATGAAATATGAAACTGGAGGTTTACGATGAAAGAAGTTATTTTTACAGAGAAGGCACAAAACCCAGAGGGAATGCCCTATTCGCAGGCAATTAAAGTAGGTAATACGGTATACGTAGCCGGACAAGGACCTTTTGATCCTGAAACTGGTAGGGTAGTAGGAAATACCTTGGAAGAACAAGCGAGAAGGGCATTAGAAAACCTCAAAGCAATTATAGAAGCATCTGGCGCAGCTTTGAAAGATGTGGTTAAAGTAACTGTCTTTCTTGGAGAAGGAGCAGGCTTCGATGAATTTAATTTGATTTACAAAGAATACTTCTCAAAACCATATCCAGCTCGTACAATAGGGCCAGCAAATATGGGTTTTATGGTTCAAATTGATGCAATAGCTGTGGTTGAATAATAGAGTTTTCATTTTATCATGCGTAGTTTCTATTTTACTGGTAAATATGTATATCCCAAAACAGAAACTTTCTTTAAACCATTTGGTCAAATCCTAGCGTTGTTGGTAGTGATGGAAGCAATTATTTTTGAACTCGTGCAGTTAGTATTTTTATTGTTAATTAACTCTCTTAGGAAATCAAGAAATCAAAGATTTTGATACGGATACCGCTTAATTCCTTAAACAGGAAATAAGCGGTTTTTTATTCATCAGTAAAACTACTTTCCAATAGTTAGTATGCAATTTGTTGCGTATGTGAATCATAAGAAAAAGCTTTGTTGTGAAAGTTTTTGGATGTTTCTTACTATATGTTGTGCTTTGAATATAATTTAGGGGGTTATTTCATGGGGTTTATTGGACTTTACGCTTTGAATACAATCTTTATGTTAATCGTAGCGATCCGTGAAGTACGTCGTCCGGAAAAAGCTTTGAATTGGCTAGCTATAGGTCTGATATTTCCTGTTCTTGGATACGTCATATATCTCATCATTGCCAATCCAATTCATTTTCGTAAAGAGAGACTCACTTCTCCGAACAATGTGTCAGATCCATTGCCTGATTCTTTCAGTCCTGCTTCCTCCATCATCGCTCAATCTGTCAGTCAGTTGACGGTGCATGGACTTAGGAGTGGCCGAGTTCAATTGCTTACGAACGGCATAGAAACTTATGATAAACTTATCGCATCTCTACAGAATGCGCAAAGCACCGTGGAAGTGGAGTATTACACATATCGGGATGACCAGATTGGCAAACGAATTACGGATATCCTGATTGAACGAGCCGAAGCTGGCGTGAAGATCCGTTTCATTAGAGACGGATGGGGGAGTAAACAATTTCCTAAACATGTGATCAGTCGGATGATAGATGCCGGAATAGAATGCCGGACGATATTTCCATTGAGTTTTCCTTGGATACCCACTTTGACTTATCGGGATCATTGTAAGATTGTCGTCATCGATGGGATCGAAGCTTTCACAGGTGGTATCAACGTAGGGGATGAGTATACAGGATTAAAGCCTGACGTAGGCTTTTGGCGTGATACTCATATGCGATTAGTCGGAGAAGTTGCAAATGATCTGCGGACAATATTCGATGTCCATTGGAATATTGCTTCGAAGGAAAAGATTCCGCAAAAGACTAAACAGGGTATAAGAAATAGATCAAAGCAAATCATTCCAACTGCCAAAGTTTCACTTTCCGGATGGTCGGAAGAATGGGGTGCGGAATTGGATGCGGGCGTTGATCCCGTTTCTGGCACAGAGTCGCTGCACTATGCATACATGCAAACGTTAGAGAGTAATCCTGGAATTCCTACTGAAGTCATCCGGCAGGCTTTCTTCATTTGTCTGACACAAGCGACTAAGTCCATAGATATTACCACACCTTACTTTGTGCCCGAATCAGATATCATAATGGCGTTGAAGGCAGCCGTTGCACGCGGTGTACGTGTAAGATTGCTGGTTCCACGTCATGTTACTCCCAAAATCGTGGGACCTGCGAGCCGTACCTATTATGGAGAATTGATTGAAACAGGAGTTCAAATTTATATGTATGAGAAAGACATACTTCATGCAAAGGTAATGATCATTGATGAAGAAATGGCTGGCGTAGGTTCTGCGAATTACGATATGCGAAGTTTTCGTTTAAATTTCGAGGTCATTGAACTCTTATACAGTGCCGATGTGGGACGGGAACTCACGGAGCAATTCGAGCGTGATCTACTTGATTCCGTACCATTGCAAATGGAAGAATTGATACAACGCTCCTATCCACAGCGCATAATCGAGCAAACAGCACGCCTATTTTCCCCATTGTTATAAAACTTATATTCGAAATGACACCAACGAGCAGGACGCCATGGCGACCTGCTTTTTTGATCTGTTCAATGTAACAGTTGACATTACTACGATTGCGTAGTAATTTAAAGATAGGAAAATTACGATATCGTAGTTTATTGTAAGAAGAAAGGAATGTTCATGCAGCAGCTGTTTGAGCTTATTTTCAAAAATGGACTTCGTCCACTTAGTATGTTTCCTGATACGACCTACCTGGAACTGCAGCTCACGAGTTCTGATTTTTCAACATTGTTGTTGCTGAAATTTCATGGTCAGCTGACAATGTCCCAAATGGCAGATCACTTGGGTGCGCCTCTTAGCACAGTGACCAGTATTGCCAAGCGGCTTGTTCGAAAAGGCTACATCTATAGAGAGAAATCGCAGCAAGACCAGCGAATTATTGTTAATCGATTGACGGAAGATGGGGAACTGATAGCCGAAGAGGCGCTTGGTACGATGAATGTCATGTTTGGGCGTATTGAAAATGCCTTGACGGCTGAGGAACTTCAGCAATTTATTCATCTGTCGTTGAAAGTGGCTAAAGCTTTACAACAAAATGCAGAGTCTGCCGGACCTTCGAAATCGACGCAGACGAGAACGATCGAAATCGATTAATTTTTTTATGCAATTACTACGAAATCGTACTAATGGAGGTGCTAAGCTTGCGCATTATTATTTACACAGGTAAAGGCGGAGTGGGAAAAACCAGTATCGCCGCAGCAACAGCTTACCGAATGGCAGCCGAAGGTAAGCGAACAATCGTTATAAGTACGGATGCTGCCCACAGCTTATCGGATTCGCTCGGTATTCCGCTGCAGCATGAACCCATATTAATTCATGAGCGATTGTGGGCGCAAGAAATCGATAGCTTAAGGGAAACACAGCGGTATTGGGGGAGTGTTCGTAATTGGTTTTCGAACTTTATGCAGTGGGCTAACCTAGATGATATCGGATCTGAAGAGCTTATGGTGTTTCCAGGGTTTGAAGAATTATTTAGCCTCTTGAGAATTAAAGAGCATGCCGAAAGTGGACTGTATGATGCAATCATTGTGGATTGTGCACCGACTGGAGAAACACTTCGCTTGCTTAGCTATCCCCAGCTCCTTCGTTGGTGGGTGAGAAATATATTTCCTTTCGAGCGTAAAATTCTCAAGTTAGCACGCCCGATTCTGAAAGTGACCAAGGGCTTAGAACTGCCTAACGACGATGTCATGGACAGCTTCAGCCAAGTGGTCGATCAATTGGAAAAGCTGCAGCAAGTGATTGCCGATCCCGAAATTACTAGCATACGTCTTGTCGTTAATCCGGAGAAAATGGTAATTTCCGAAGCGCGGAGAGCCTTTACTAACCTCAACTTATACGGGTTTCACACCGATGCGGTCATTGTTAATAAAGTGCTTTCCGAAGAAGCATCTGAAGGGTATTTTGCACAGTGGAAACAGATACAGAACAAGTACGAAGATGAAATTATCCAATGCTTTAGTCCTTTGCCGATCTTGAAAGTTCCTCTAATGCCTCTTGAGGTTGTTGGGAAAGAGATGCTTGAGCGCGTTGCAGCAGCGGCTTTCCACGAACGGGAATGCGGAGCGATTCTACACAGAGGCATCATAGAGGAAGTGAAGAAAACAGAAGGAGGATATGAACTCCGCATCTCGCTGCCATTTACCGAAAAGAAGCAGCTCCAATTAAATCAAAAAGGCGATGAATTGACACTACAGGTGGGCAGCTACAGACGGATTGTTGCACTGCCGAGGGTCTTGATGGGGCGACAGGTGGAAGCTGCACGTCTTGCAGACGGCATACTTACCATACATTTCGGTCCGAACGAAGAATCGTAAATAGAAAGGAAGAGATGGTTCATGAGCATCCGCACAAACATGCAGGATTTAGAAAACATTGCGCTCCTCTTCGAGGATATTAAAAACATCGCTGTGGCAAGACTCGTTCCAGAGGCAGCAAGAGCACATTTTCGACAAGCGGAAAAAGAAGCCTTATTAGGAGTCAAATCTCTGCTTGATGCGGCTATTGACCGGTTGGAAGAAGATGATTCCATGAAACAAGTGAACGATAGTAATCATTTGAAACAGATTCCTGTTGAGGATTAAAGCTATGCTTACGTTAGATAGTTTTACAAGAACGAAACTTTAGGGAGGTGCAGCGTGGCCATACAGAAGCATAGCGGATGGATGATGGAGTGGACTTCTTATATTCATAATGCTGTCGGTTTGATATTATGTTGGAAACCGCTCAACGATATGGTGAAAGCGGGTGTATGGAATTCCGTTGATCAGTCATTCGACAGGATGGCAGCTATCTGGTTTTTATTTTTTGGTGTTTTGTTGTGGATTATTGGACGAATGATGCGTTGGATGACCAAAGAGAAAGGCCTTGCTATTCCTCGCTTTGTAGGCTGGCATATACTCATTTTGTCTATCATAGGGGCAATAATAATGCCTATATCTGGTTTCTGGCTCGTCATTCCGCAAGGGCTTTATCTCATACGAAATTCTTAAACGCATAAACACTACTGACATACAGCTGTCAGTAGCGTTGTGTATACTTAAGGTACAAGATTCGAGAGGAGCTAATAATATGATGAAAACAGCCGAAACTTTGAAACGAATTGAGGAACTTACCCACCAATACTTAGATGAATTAAATCCTCTGAGCATAGAGCAACTGAAGCTTCAGTCAAATGAGAATGAATGGTCGCTTGGACAAGTGTACCTCCATCTCATCAAAACAGCTCTCTACATGCAGATTGGCAATATTGAGAAATGTCGAAGTCAGAGTGCAGATGCAGTCGATCCTGTTGGAGAAAAAACGGAAGCGGGAGCAACAGTCTTTGCGCTAGGCGGTTTTCCACCTGAACGTATTAGGGTTCCAGCATCTCCTCAATATACGCCCGAGCAGCCAGCTAGTAAGCAGCAGATCATCGATGGCATGCATGCCGTGCTCCAAAAATTGAAAGAAATCGAGCCTTTGCTTGAGGGCATATCTCCGAGATGTACCTCGTTGCATCCAAGATTAGGCGCACTTAACGCGAAAGAATGGTTTGCACTCATTGAGATGCATTATCGCCATCATCTTCTTCAGTTAGCGCGTTTGAAAGCAATCTTAAACAGCACGGAAACCGTATAACATCAGCAAAACGAGGGGGCTCCTTATAAGCTTCTCTCGTTTTTATTTTGAGAAGAGATGAAGTGCAATAAGGGTTCCATTTATGTCAACCTAACACTTACTAAACATATTCATGATTGAATATGAACATGAGACTTTGATCAAAGGTTGATGAATGAATCATAAAGTCGCTCTAGTTTAGTGAGATAAATGTTGGTATAGAGGAGTTTGAACAAGTATGGGATTAGTTAATGCAGTAGAAGCAATCGTTAGCAATTTGTATGAAGAGTTTCAAAAAAGCTATGATATCAAATGCGGTTGTCAGCATTGCAAAGAGGATATTCTTGCTCTAGTTTTAAATCGTATACCTCCCAAATACACATCGAGTGAAAAAGGTCAGCTGTACATCAAAACCCTCTATTTAAATCCACAACTGCAATCCGATGTCATGAGAGAGCTCATGCGAGCTGCTCTTATTGTTGAGCATAATCAAAACCATGTTGCTATTGAAGGGGTATAAAATAAAAGAAAATAAAACGCTGATGACATATAAGTGTCATTAGCGTTTTTTTATTTATTAAACAAAGCGGCAGCATTAAGACATATCTATTTAATTAAGACAATATAGTTGAATATGACTAAATTGAGGAGGGCGTTAGATATGGGGGCAGCTGTGGTCAAAGGGTGGACAACTTTGTTTGCTGGCGTTATGTTATTTGGTTCCTTAGCAGGGTGTAGTGGGAGTGGAAGCTCCGAGAATACGGCAACTCCAAGTGGAAATACGGCAGCGCCCAGTGAGAGCGCGAAGAGCACTGAGCCTCCGGTCAAGCAAGTAACGCTTCATATGATTGAAAGTTTAACGAGTCCGGAACGCACCAAACTGCTTCAAGATGCCATAGCTCGGTTTCAAAAGGACAATCCGAATATTAAAGTGGAGCTCATATCACCGCCATTTGATCAAGCGGACAATAAAATCAGAACAATGCTTGCCGCTAAGCAAGAACTCGATATTCTCGAGGTACGGGATCTTAACATTGCCGAGTATGTGAATAATGGTTATTTGGAACCATTGGATACCTACGCATCGAGTTGGGCGGATAGTAAAACTCTCTCTGGTACGTCCAAAGTTGTTGGCTCGAATAATGGCAAACTCTATTTTATCGCGAACGCTCTATATCAAAGACAAGTGTTTTACCGGAAAGATTGGTTCGACGCCAAGGGGCTTAGTGCACCGAAGACATGGGAAGAACTGGTCGATTCTGCCAAAAAGCTTACCGATCCGAAACAAAATCGGTATGGTTTCTCGTTCCGCGGAGGTCCGGGAGCTAACGGCAACTTCGACCATATGATTTATGATTATAACGATAAATTGATGAATCTCGACGATGCGCCTTTTACGAAGGACGGCAAGACGGTGTACAGCACACCTGAAGCAAAGCAGGCTTTGGAGCTGTACAAGAAGCTTTATAAAGAGGCGTCACCGCCGGATTCGATCAACTGGGGATTCCAGGATCAAGTTCAAGCCTTTACATCTGGGGTAACAGGCATTTTACTCCAGGATCCAGACGTTATCAAGGTGCTTCAGGATAAAATGGACCCCAAAACATTAGAAACGGCTGCGATGCCACTCGGTCCTAACGGCAAATCACTGGTCAGTACAGGAGCTGCAGGATGGGGCGTAACAGCGAATTCCAAAAGTAAGAACGAAGCTTGGAAATTAATTTCTTATCTCTCGAGCCCGAAAGAAAATACGGAATTTTCTAAGCAAATTGGCACGATACCGATTCATACATCGGCGACTGCCGATACGTTCTTCCAAACAGGCCCTTACAAGACACTGCTTGATATGACTGCAAAAGCAGATGTTTTCGTTAACTTTACACCGCCGTTCAAATATCCTGGCAACGGAAGCTGGGGAGAGCTGAGCATGAAAGGGCAGCAATCTTATTTACTCGATAAGAAATCGACTGACGATACGCTTAAGGAATGGGATAAATTTTGGTTAGATCAGAAAGCGGGAATGAAAAAATAAAGGAAGTAGTTGGAAGCGGCGGGCGGTCATCGCTTGCCGCTTTTTTCTTACCGGGGGGTGTTCATGTGAGTTCTCGACAAAAATTCATTCTCTCCAGCTTGCTGCCCGCACTGCTGCTTGTATTGATTTTTACATACTATCCCTTCTTCAAGGGAGTGGTGATGGCTTTTCAAAATTACAAGCTGTTCAATCTGAAGCAAGTACATTTTGTCGGCATGCAAAACTTTGTTGATGCGTTTCGAGACCATCAATTTCTTGCCGCATTGAAAAACAGTGCCTACTGGGTGTTTTTCTCCTTAATTTTGCAATTTCTCTTAGGGTTCATCCTAGCATTATTTTTAAACAAGAAGTTCTGGGGAAGAGGCGTGTACCAAGCCTTTATTTTTTATCCATGGGCATTATCGGGATTTCTGATCGGCCTTATTTGGAAGTGGCTGTTTAACTCACAAATCGGCGTCATCAACGATCTCTTATTGCGTCTTGGTATTATTGAAGATCGCATCGGGTTCTTGTCGGATCCGAAATGGGCGATGTCCTCCGTTATCGTCGCCAACGTATGGTACGGGATAGCCTTTTTTACCATCATGCTGCTGGCTGCACTGCAATCTATACCTTCGGAGCTGTACGAAGCTGCGAGTATCGATGGAGCGAACGGTTATCGAAAGCTGCTTTATGTGACGATTCCGTACATCATGCCGACCATCATCGCCACAACGCTGCTGCGGGTCATTTGGATCTTCAACGATCCTACACTCATTTACGGCATGACGAATGGCGGACCGGGAGGGGCGACCCACATTTTGTCCTCTTTGATGCTCAATAAAATTATTTATGACGGCGATTATGGGGCTGCATCGGCAGTCGGGGTCATTATGATCGTCATGTTGTTTTTGTACACTTTGTTTTATTTGATGGTTACTAAGTCGGAGAAAGTAGGTGACTTCTAAATGAAACGAAATTACGGGTATCGGATCATAAAAGTTGCCTTTCTATTCGTGTACTTAGTCATTATGGTGTTTCCGTTATACTGGATCGTCATCACCTCGTTAAAGCCGCAAAAGGAAATATTCAGTTATCCCGTCCATTACTGGCCAGAGCAGTTCACATTTCAAAATTATGTCAACATCTTCAAAGTATCTAAGTTCAACGTATATATTGCCAACAGTCTTCTCGTTTCGATATCCTCTGCGCTGATCGTAATCGTGATCGCCATATGCAGTGCTTATGTACTCGCTCGATTTCGGTTTCGCGGCCACAAACAAATCATGCTCGCATTCTTCGTCACGCAGATGCTTCCTGGATTCATAGCTCTGGCTCCGCTTTACATGATGATGTCAAACTTGCATCTGCTTAATCAGCGAATCTCATTGATCCTCATGTATACGGTCATCTTGATCCCGTTCTCCACGATTATGCTGCGAGGCTTTTTCCAGCGAATTCCTGCCAATCTGGAGGAAGCGGCAATGATCGACGGCTGTTCCCAGTTATCTGCCCTCATGCGAGTCATTATCCCGATCATGATGCCGGGCATTTCCTCGATGTTCATCTTTGCTTTCGTTCAGAACTGGAACGAGCTTTTCTTGGCCGTCATGTTTATCGATAACGAATCGTTAAAGACACTGCCGGTAGCGATGAATTCTTTTATCCTCAAATTTAATGTAGATTGGGGCTCTATGTCCGCCGGAACTGTGCTGTCTGTACTCCCGACGATACTTTTGTTTGCCCTAGCACAACGATTTATTGTAGAAGGATTAACCCAAGGGGCGGTGAAAGGGTAGTGAGCGCAAAGGAGAAGATTTATTCCATAGTGGCGCATGATGCGCACGATGATCGTCATCATGGCGCCATAAGTGTACCCATTTATCAGACGAGTTTATTTTCGTTCGATACGTACGAGCAACTCAACTTGGCAAGACTCGATGAGCAAGAAAACTTCGTGTATTCCAGAGGCAATAATCCTACGGTAAGGTACCTGGAGGACAAGCTCGCCCAGCTAGAGCAAGGGGAAAGGGCCAAGTGCTTTGCGTCCGGAATGGCGGCGATTTCGGCAGCGATTATGTCTATAGTGAAGCAGGGTGACCACGTCATTTGCACACATCAGGCGTACGGACCGACGCGAGAATTTCTAGGTGTCTACTTGCAAAAGTTTGGGGTCGAAACGACCTTTGTCGATGGCAGCTCATTGGAAAACTGGAAACGTGCGGTTCGACCGAATACCAAATTGCTGTATTTGGAGAGTCCGACTAGTATGATGTTCCAGCTCCAAGATATACGAAATTGTGCGGCGTTGGCACAAAGTATAGGAGCACAAACGATTCTCGATAATTCGTGGGCGACGCCTTGTCATCAAAATCCGCTCATGATGGGGGTTAGCCTCGTCGTCCATTCGATCACGAAGTACATTTCCGGGCATAGCGATTGCGTGGGGGGCGTTGTGGTTGGCTCCCATAGATTCATGGACCCACTGATGTCAACGGAATATATGTTGTTCGGCGGCATCATGACGCCACAGACAGCGGGTTTGGTTACGCGGGGGCTCCGCACACTGCCAATGCGGATGCAGCGTCATGAAACGAGCGGGCTGAAGGTCGCCGAATATTTAGGCAGGCAAAATTATGTGAGGAAAGTAAACCATCCGGGGTTAACAAACCATCCTCAGTATGAGCTGGCTCGTACGCAAATGTCAGGGTACAGCAGTTTATTTTCGTTCGAATCCCTTGAGTCGGTTGCCAAATTAAGGGCTTGGGCGGACCGTCTGCAGTATTTCCGGATTGGAGCCAGCTGGGGTGGATTCGAAAGTTTAATCAACGTAAATGCCTTAAATAACAATGATCAGCAAACAGGTTCGCTTGTTCGACTCTATATAGGTTCCGAGGATCCGGATGATTTAATTCGGGATATGGAAGAAGCATGGCGATGTGTCACACTGAGCCCTTCTGAGGGGGAGATATATGAGCAGAATGCGGGTATCAGCCAGGACGGATGAACGACAACCGCTATACTTGCAGATCCAAGAGCATTTTAAACAGTTGATCCAATTAGGCGCTATGGAGGAAAACGACAAATTTCCAACGGAAAAGCAGTTGATGGAGCAATTCGGAGTCAGTCGGATGACGGTTTCCAATGCGCTTACACAGCTGGCGAAAGACGGATGGATTTACCGAATACCGGGTAGAGGAAGCTTCGTTAGTCCAGAATCCCGTACACAAGCAGATGAGAGCCTGGAGATCAAGCACTTTGACGCTTCGGATGTGAAGGCGCATGATGAGCGTGCTTCCTCCCGCAAAATGATCGGCTTCGTTCTACCCTTACTGGAGGATTTCTTTGCTATTCGACTTTTAAAAGGAATCAATTCCGTGTTAGAGAACACCAATTATTATGTGTCGATTGTGCTAACTCACAATAACAAGGAACGGGAAAAGGAAGCCATTCAGGAGCTGATTAAGAATGGGGCCGTCGGACTTATTATTTTTCCGATTGATGCGGAAACCTACAACGAAGAAATCTTGGTACTGAAACTGCGGAAATTTCCGTTCGTGCTCATTGATCGCTACTTGCCAGGCTTTGATACCCATTGTGTCTGTTCGGATAATTGGATGAGTGCTCAATTGGCGGTTAACCATCTGTGGGAGCTAGGACATCGGAACATCGCCATTTGCTCCGATATTCCGATCAGCACGGTGACTGTCGACGAACGGATTCGCGGTTATATGGAAGCACTGAAACAAAAAGGTTCGATGATTAACCCAGCTTTAATTGTGACAGATTTTCAAGTGACGGATACGATCCCAACTGAAAAGCACCCGTTATATCATTATCTCAAATATCGCACAGCAACTGCGTTCATCACATTGAATTTGAAATTGGGCTTGAACATAACCAGTATGGCTAAAAAATTGGGAATAAATGTACCGCGCGACCTCTCAATTATAATGTACGATAATCCCTCATCCGAGCTAGATGGAAACCCTACATTCACTCATATAGACCAACATGAGCAGGAAATTGGTGCTAAATCGGCTGAACTTCTGCTTAAACTACTGAATTGCCAGGAGAGTGTGACAGAGCCAACTAAAGTGATCGTAAAATCGACCTTAGTGTTAGGAGAATCCACTAGAGAACTATTGGTTAAGAAATAATCATTTGTTTAAAAAAGGAGGAGCTTTACTATGAATCCTATTTCTAATCCAGGAGAATTTACGGAGCTCGATCGGTTTATGTTTGAATCATGGGGCTATCTGATTATTCCTAACGTACTCTCCGAAGATGAGGTGAAGGAATGTCTTGAAGCATCCATCCGCTTACACGAGTCAGAGGGTGCGAAAGGTTGGGCACAGGTGGGAAAAGGCTATGAAACGGAATCCGCTTTGGAGCGATTGATTGATCATCCCGCTGTATTGCCTAAAGTTAGGGCGCTTTACGGAGAGCGTTTCATTTTACAGTCAGCATGGTGTACCAAACAGCCAGCTTTCGGCGGCGTGGGGGGTTGGCATCAGGATGGGTCTGGGGCTTATGAATTTAGTAAACTCGGATATCCAATTCCGCTGATTCAGCTTCGAGCTTCTTTCTTATTGACGGACCAATCCATTCCTAGAACGGGGAATATGGAGATGATCCCAGGCAGCCATAGAAGCCAAGTACAGCTTCCGGGTGCGATTAGAACTGCTAAGGATGATGTTCCGATCGGTCATGTCATCTGTGCACCTTCGGGATCGGTACTATTTTTTCATAATGCCGTCTGGCATCGGACTTTCACTCATGATGGTGATTACGACCGATATACGATGCACTATATTTATAGTCCGCCTTGGGTTCGATGCTCAGATCGTTTCGAGAATAATCAAGAGTTCTTAGACCGCACAACTTCGACACGCCGTTATTTAATGGGACAATTTGCAAGACCGGATGCGCCCTTCGGAGCTAGCTATCCTGCCGAATTCGAGAAGGGTTGAAGTTGAGGAAAATGTTGAATGGCCGCGAATGTAGCGGTCGTTTTTTTGTGTTTTAGTGCTGTGTATTTGTTATGGACTTTTGTCAAATAATTGAATATGATATATATGTATATTATGAAACATTGTTTCATCAAGTGAAACGAAAATAGTTTCTTAACACATCAACAGTTGGCCGCTTCGTTTGTAGAAGGATATTTTATCTGATGGGAGAGGTATGAGATGAATAATAATAAAGAACGTTTTTCAAATCGCGTTGATACCTATGTGAAATTCCGCCCGAGTTATCCGAAAGAGGCTATTGATTATTTGTACGACGTCGTTGGTCTGCATGCAAATGCAGTAATTGCGGACATCGGCGCAGGGACAGGTATTTTTTCAAAGCTGCTATTACAAAGAGGGAGCCAAGTAATCGCTGTTGAACCGAATCAAGCGATGCGGGAAGCCGCTGAGCAAATGTTAAGTGGAGTTGCAAATTTTCGTATCGTAACGGGATCTGCTGAAGCGACTGGACTACCGAATGAGTCTGTCGACTTTATCGTTTGTGCCCAAGCGTTTCACTGGTTTGATCGCACGGCCGCACAAGCCGAATTCCATCGGATTCTGAAGCCTGGCGGGAGGGTACTATTGATCTGGAACTCGCGTCTGGAACATGGCAATACATTTAGAGAAGAGTACGACTTACTGCTTCGTACATTTGGAAGCGATTATGAAAAAGTTACTCATAAAAATATTTCGCAGGAAACGCTGGCGTCATTCTTCAAGAACGATAGTATGCAGCTAGAACGATTCGCTATTACTCAGGTTTTCGATTTTGAAGGTTTGAAGGGGAGGTTGATGTCATCTTCCTACATTCCCGTACCTGAGCACCCCAATTTTGCGCCGATGATGACGGAACTGCAGCATATATTTGAGCGGCATGTGCAAGATGGAAATGTGTTTTTCGACTATGAAACCGAGGTATATTGGGGAGAGGTTTAGTAAAACGCGTTTATCTTGGCAGACACCGGAAAAGAATTGCCTTGGTGGATCGAAAACAAGCACGTTGGTTAAGTGCTAAGTGATAAATGCCTTATTTCGTAATGGCTAGCAAGCAGAAAGGAAATCATCATGTCCATAAAACTATATTACAATTCCGCTTACGTAACCGAATGGCAAACAGACATACACCAAACTCTTGAAAGAGAAGATGGGTATTATGTCATCCTGAAGGAGACGGCTTTCTACCCACATGGAGGCGGACAGCCCTGCGATTTTGGGCATATTAACGGAATTCCTGTGCTTGATGTGATCAATGAAGAAGATGAAGTGCTGCACAAGGTAGCACGACTGCCCGATGAGAGCAAGGTGACTTGCCAGATCGATTGGAATAGAAGATTTGACCATATGCAGCAGCATAGTGGGCAGCATCTGCTTTCTGCGGTTTGCCGCGACCTCTATCAGGCTATGACGGTAAGCTTTCATTTGGGTAACGATTATGCCACTATCGACGTGGAGCAGCCAGAACTGACATTGAACCAGCTTGCTTCAATTGAGAACGAAGTAAACCGGCAAATTTACCTGAACAACAGTATTGTTAGTTATTTTATTACCGAAGAAGAAGTAGCTCAACTGCGGCTAGTTAAACAGCCCAAAGTAACGGATCATATTCGAATTGTCGAAATAAAAGGTGTAGAATACAACGCTTGCGGTGGGACACATGTCTCATCAACGGGTGAAATTGGCATGATTAAGCTGCTGAGAGCAGAAAAACAAAAGGGAAACACTCGGATTTACTTTTTGTGCGGATACCGCGCCTTGAAGGAATTTAATGAAAACCAGCGGATTTTGGGTGTCTTGTCCTCCAAATTCAAGACCGGTAAAGACGAGATTATCGACCGGATTGAGAAGTGGGAAAATGAACAGAAGCAGCTGCAGGCTGAACTGGTTGCTCTCAAAGAGAGAAACAATGCTTATGTTGCGCAGGAGCTGTTATCAAGTAGCGATGACAAACTGATAACAAGTGTTTTTGATGACAAGACGCTTAAAGATTTGCAAAGTCTGGCTGTGAAGCTAGCTTCACAAAGTGATACTCCAGTATTACTTGCTACTTCTGCGGAAAACAAAGTCATTCTTGCTAACAACAGTAGTTCTCCACTTTCTTGCGGAGCCTTCTTCAAAGAATATGTAGGAAAATACAATGGGAAAGGCGGAGGTAGCGATATCATCGCGCAGGCGGGATTCCAAACATGGGAGGAAGCCTTTGCTTTCTATGAGTTCACAAGACGGCAAGTTCATGAGAACTTAAGGGCGGAGACATAGCATACATTGCTTTCGAACTAGTCGAATGACGATTTTCTATGATCCGGTGTATTTCTTGATTAAGTTCGACAAATTAGTTGTATGCACTTACAATCCATAATGTGTCTAACTCCCTATATTCTTATATAATAATTAGGCATATAATAGATTTACAGTATATAGAAGTCTACCCACGATAATGGCAAAACCGTTTAAAGGCGGTGACGCAAAGCTAGAGGGGCTAAGGGAAACTATGCCAGCCAGCTATTAAATGAGGGTAGGCTTTTTCTGTCCCAAAAACATCCTTGGGTACTGTTAGTAGGGTGGTTTCGATCTTCACACGTTACTCTTTGTAGGCACTTTTGTTAGATACTAGGCCACCCGGATCTCCCTTTCGTAAGGAAGGAGGAGGGTAAAGGTGAAACCAGATGAAATGATAAAGTTGATTCTACAATTTGGGAGTTTCCTCTTGGCATTGTTAACTTTTATAGCCTTAATTATTGTTAGAATACACTAAAAAACCTACCCCTTCGCCGCTAAACGATCAGGTAGGTGTGTATGAACCATTAGCCCCAGGAGGTCCCAAAAGCCAATGTATCTAAAAAACAGGAGTGTTGGTAGCACTCTTGTTTTTTTTAGCAAAATACAACGATAAGTTAAAAATGTTCCCCCAAATAATAGCATAGAGATAACCCGTCGATCAACATCAAATTTGAATGAATCAAGCATTATTATTTTAATCCTAATTAGGAGGGAATAAAAATGGAGCGACAAGTTCATGTGATTCCGTTTCAAGTACTTGAGAAGATTGAACAGGTCAATGAAATTCCAACCGGCGTGGAAATGATTCAGGCCCCCAAAATCTGGGATCAAACCAAAGGGAAGGGGATAACAGTTGCCATACTGGATACCGGCTGTGATATCACCCACCCTGACTTAAAAGAACGAATAGTCGGCGGAATTAACTTTACGAATGATGATGAAGGCAAGACGGATGTATACAAGGATTACAATGGTCATGGAACACATGTTGCGGGAACAATAGCTGCGACCAAAAACAATAATGGCGTTGTCGGTGTAGCTCCTGAGGCTAATTTGCTTATTATTAAGGTTCTTGATAAACATGGGTCTGGTCAATACGAGTGGATAATTAATGGCATTAACTATGCGGTCGAACAAAAAGCGGATATTATCTCCATGTCTCTCGGCGGTCCAGAAAATCTTCCTGCGTTACACGAAGCCATTCAAAAAGCTGTAGCCTCCAACATTCTTGTGATTTGTGCGGCAGGTAATCAAGGCGATGGGGTTGATTCAACAGACGAGTTTGACTATCCAGGTTGTTATAACGAAGTCATTAGCGTAGGTGCGATTGACTTGGAGAGACACTCTTCCAATTTTTCGAATTCGAACAATGAAGTCGATCTAGTGGGCCCTGGAGAGAAAATTTTATCAACCTATTTAAACGGAACCTATGCAACATTAAGCGGAACTTCTATGGCAACTCCACATGTCGCGGGAGCAATGGCGCTAGTTAAAGTACTTGTGAATGCAAGCTTCGAGCGAAATCTCACAGAGCGTGAGCTGTATGCTCAATTAATAAAAAGAACCGTACCCCTAGGGAATTCTCCAAAACTTGAAGGAAATGGGCTTGTCTATTTAAATGTAATGGACGAGCTATCCGAAGTATTTAATCCCAAATTTGTTGCTAAATTACTGAGCCTATGATGAATAGCAAACCAAGAATAAGAATAGCCTGAAAGTACAAACTATATTGGATATAGCAGGCAAATGGAGGTGAGTGCGGTGAAAAATGATAAGGAATCTCGTGACAAACAATTAGAAGGCAGTTCACTTACGCATGAACAACTATCGGATGTGTATGCAGCTGGAACGAGTGACGGTATACACCAGCTTGCAGAGGGGAAGGTCAAAATAACGGACGAGCCTTTTGATTCAGGGCAAAAATAACAAAAAGCCTTGACCGCTTGCCGGTTAAGGCTTTAATAATGTAAAAAAGTAGGGGCGAACAACATGGTGAATGTTAGAGGAGCAAAACGATGAGTGATGCTTTTGTAACTACAATAACAAAAGCAAAAAGCAGAAAGCACTTATTCCATTTTACAAGAGTGAGGAATTTACCGGCTATTGCTCATCTCGACCAGCTATCCGAGCATTATTCCACAGTGAAGCTATCTAAATACGATTCAGGGAGCTCGCCGCGATTTCCAACTCGTTGTTCCTACAAGAAAAGCTTGGATATGTTTCTACCTTTAGATGAATTCATGATCGAATTGATTAACTTAGTGCCAACAAAGGCTTCCGAAATACGAGAGATATTAGTTGAAGGCCAAGTTACTAGTGTATCTAAGTATTTGCAATCCGTTTACGTCAATAAAAGTGAAGATGTACCTGAGAGCTGGAGGAGTTTGACGCAGCCTCTGGCAGATTTATGTGAAAGATGATACCTCAAAAAAGCAGTTGTCGTTAATGCTCATGTTTGTGCAAGTCGGAAGCTACTTTTTGTCGTGCGCGGAATCGGCGTACTTTCATTAGATTACCGCACAGCTTATCATCACAGTATCTTTTGGAGCGGTTGCGAGTATCGTCGTAATAAACCCATAAGCAGTTCGGATTATCGCAGATGCGTATCCGAGATGGTTCACCCTCAGCGATCAATTGTGCCATAGATGCTGCAATCTCAGCCTGAATATGGGACCACTGATGACCGATTGCATACAAATTTAATTGATAACGTTCACTGTTTCTTGCAAGTTGACGAATAACAGCCCCGTCAGCCATGACTTTGTTGAGGGCTTCTATATCTTCCTCACTAGGTGAGGAATTGGCTGCGAAATCCGTCACTATCCGATGGAGAAGCGTCCTTAACTGCTTCAGGGCAATGAATTCTTTAGGAGAAGGACGATGATCAACGGAAAGTTGGTGTTTCTCAACCCACTGATCCAACCATTCCGGTTGATCTAGGCGATCATCGATGGCTCCGTCTCCTCGCCAATCATGATGTAAGCTATTCAGGAAATCGTCCCAAAGCATAGATGTAACCCCGTTCTTTTTTTAAAACATTGTAACATCTTAAACTCGATTTTGCTAGTTACTTGACCTCCATAATATTCCATGGTACATTACAAATGTAACGCGTTAATCATATTTAGGTAGTTACAAAAGTGTGATCTAAGGAGGATATGAAATGAATAAAGTCGAGTTGTTGCTTCATGGATGGGATAGTTGCTATGAGAAGGAAGACTGGTATCCGCCACTAACTGATGCGCTTAAAGAGTTAACTCCAGAGCAAGCCAATTGGCGGCCTGAGGGCGAACATGTCAACTCGATCTGGGAAAATGTCCATCATCTGATTTTTTATAAAGAACGATTATTGAAAAGAATGACGGGTGAAGAATCCGATTATCCTGAGGAACTAACCAATGACGATACTTTTGCTGTGCTGTCAATGTCGACTAAGGATTGGCAAGAAACCTTGGATCGTTTGCAGTCCGTTCATCAGGGAATTCGTGATCGGATCGCAAGCTGGCAAGAGGAAGAATTCGAGTACATTTTCCCCAATCGATCACTATCCGTTGGCCGGTGGGTGAATAGCCTGATCATGCATGACGCTTATCACACGGGTCAGATCATGTTCATTCGTAAGCTGCAGGGGTCTTGGCCATCTCGTCGTTCTTTTGATTAGTGGGGTTACGAATATCTCTAAAGTTGGGAAATTGATTGAGTAGACGAAGCCATATTTTGGAACGAAAAAAAGACACCCCAGGTGTCTTTTTTCTTATTTTTCTCGAACTTTTAAAACTAATAAAGAGAATAGTCAGTTGGTTAAAGGTAAAGAGATAATGAATTCTGTTCCTTTTCCTAATGTACTTCGAACATTGACAGCACCGTTCATCGAACGGATTAATTGATAAGAAAATGTTAGGCCTACTCCTGTCCCTTTGCTTTTAGTTGAAAAATAAATGGTGCCAAGCCGCTCCAGCTGCTCGCTGCTCATGCCGACCCCATTATCATGTATGGTTATTTTTGCATAGAGTTGGGATTCGGGGGCCATACGAATGATGACTTTTCCTCTTGAGATATAAGAGCAAGCCTCAATAGCATTTTTTATAAAATTAATGAGTAGTTGTTTGATTTCATTTGGATTCGCAGAGATATAAAGTTCATGCCCCTCATTGTGTACTTCTAATGCGACGTTATTCATGTTAGCGTATGGTGTTATGACATCTATAACGGAGTTTAACTGCGGCACAAGATCCATTTGTTCATAAATTGGAATGCTAGGTTTAGCTATGGATAGATATTCAGAAAGGATGACTTCCGTCCGCTTCATCTCTTCAACACAAATATCAATATAATAGTGGGTCTTTTCTTTTGAGAGAGAATCATTACGGATTAATTTCAAGAATCCCATTACGGCTGTAAGTGGATTACGCACTTCATGGGCAAGGGAGGCGGCGACGTGAGCGATGGTTTCAACTTTTTCGTTTTGAAGATATTTCTGGAATAGCTGCTTATCTGAAACAGCCTTATTGAAAAGGGAAATCAATAACCAAATACCCAGGGAATTTTGTACGGGCATAACTAGGATATTAAACGTCAAGTTCTCGACTATATATTTACGTTCAGTTACAAGCATTACACAAATAGGTATAAAGGAAAAGCTTAATCCAGCTAGGAAAGTTATTAGGTTTCGGTACTCGGAGCGTCGGCGATATAAAATTGCTAACAGGATAGATAGGTTGAATGTAATCACAAGAATAATCATCGCTGAGAACAGTCCTTGTCCGCCAATTAGTACTCGGTACAATACAAACTCAACAAGCAATAGAAGTCCAGTAGTCATGCCGCCGTACACCATTCCGAAAAACATGATCACGTAACGGATGTCAAAAATGATTCCGTTCTGCACGCTAGAATGAAAGGTCATGGACATAAATAGGCAAATCATACACGTAAAATTGATAAACCGTTTTGAATAGTTTGCGGTTTTATCACGGTAGTAGATGTTATATAGAACAAACGGAGTTAGGGCGAATAGTAACTGCAGCAATACATCTTTTATATAAAGCATAATGGCCCCCTCGCCAGTTCGGAAATAATTTACCATACAGTTATTCGATATATCAGTGGAAACTTCCTCTTTGGGGTTAAGGTAGGAAAGGCTCTTCAGAACAGATTATCTATTCTCATGTATATTATTGGGAAAATGGATAAAAATACGGAGAAGGAAATGAAAGGGAATCCGGAAGAATAGAACATCTTGGGACTGTTTTCAGGAGGCGGTGTTAGCGTGGCTATGTGGCAATGGTATAAACGAAGGGCTATAAAAGTATCTCAAAGCCAGCAACCTCGCATGATTCCGCCAAAGGAGCCGCCTGCCCATCAGGTTTTGGATGAAAATGAAGAAGGGAAAATCACTCCAATTCTCGAAGAGACGATTTCCTTCGTTGATAAGATACTTGGTGAAAATGACGATTTTGTCATGCACCGGTTTCGTATATTTGATCAGTACCCAGCTGTGCTTTTGTATTTCTCAGACTTAATTGAGAAGCAGTATTTGAATGAGCATATTTTAAAACCGCTGATGTTATCGTCTACTAACAAGCAAGGGAAAGCGAAAAATAGCCGCCCCTTAAAGGATGTATTATTTGCAGATACGCTGTATGCCTGTGAAGGGAGAACAGAAGGACAGTTATCTGAGTTGATCCAAGCCGTTGTACAAGGAGAGACGGTTCTCGTAGTGGAAGGGTTGGAGGAAGCGCTGCTATTCAGTACACGAAATGTGGACAAGCGCTCAATCACGCAACCTGAAACTGAACAGGTCATCCGCGGAGCACGTGAAGGATTCATCGAAATGTTGGGCACGAACCTTTCTTTGCTTCGCTATCGCCTCCCGACACCGGATCTACGGGTAAAAACAATTAAGATAGGTCGTGTAACCAAATCTAAAGTAGCTATCTGTTACTTGGATGGGATTGTAAATCCCCAACTTGTTGAAGAGGTGTTCAGACGATTAGCGTTGATCGACATTGATGGCATTATTGACGTTGGATACTTGGAACAGTTTATTGAAGATAACCATCTATCCCCGTTCCCGCAAATTCAAAATACGGAACGCCCGGATAAAGCTGTCGCCAATCTTCTGGAAGGCAGGGTCATCCTGCTAGTCGACGGTTCCCCCTTTGCCCTCATATTGCCGACAGTGTTCAGTCAGTTTTACCAAACGGTCGAAGATTACTCGGAACGATTTCTACTGGTCAGCTTTATTCGGCTAGCGCGGCTGGTAGCTCTTGTTTTTTCGTTGATTTTCCCTTCGTTATATGTTGCTCTGATTTCTTTTAACCCGGAGCTTATACCAACAGAGTTTGCGGTAGCCGTTGCGGGTGGGAGAGCCGGAGTACCTTTTCCTTCTCTAATTGAAGTTCTGATCATGGAGGTTTCCATGGAGGTGCTGAGGGAAGCGACTCTGCGGCTGCCCCAGCAGGTTGGGGGAGCGCTATCGATTGTCGGTGTGCTAGTCGTCGGACAGGCCGCGGTTGCTGCTGGATTCATCAGTCCAATTACGGTCGTCATCATCGCCTTAACAACGATCGGTTCTTTTGCCACACCGGCGTACAACGCGGCGCTGGCGTTAAGGATGCTGCGCTTTCCGCTTGTGATTTTGGCTGGTATGTTTGGCTTGTACGGCGTGATGATCGGGCTTATCCTGATCGCCAACCACATGCTCTCATTAAAATCGTTCGGGGTGCCTTACTTGAGTCCGATTGTACCAGGGAATTTCCAAGGGATGAAGGATACATTGGCCCGGCTGCCACTCTGGTCCATGCCAAAGAGACCGGCACTCTTGCATACGCCGAATGATAGCCGTCTGGGTATGAAAACGAAGGAATTGAAGCATCCACCAAGCAATACCTTAGATCCATTGAAAGTAGGGAATACAAGGAGGGACATAGAAGATGGAGTATCCTCGTCAAGTAACGATGATTCAAGCAGCGATAATTCTAATTAGCACGATTATTGGTGTTGGTGTATTAGCGCTCTCGCTTTTTGCTGTTAGAGCTGCCGATTCGGGGGCGCCGCTCGTAACCTTTATAGGTATCTTAATCGGCTCCTTTGGGCTTTGGCTAGTTACCGTACTCGGCATGCGCTTTCCAACTCAAACGATTATTGAATACAGTGAAGTTCTGATCGGTAAATGGACGGCTCGGTTATTCAGCGTCTTAATCATCGTTTTCTTTTCCGTACTTACAGCACTCGCTTCGCGCGAATTCGGTGAAGTCGTAGTGACTTCCGTATTAACGAAAACGCCGCTGGAAGTGACTGTTATTGTGATGCTGTTGTTAGCTGCGGTTTCCTCGCGTGCTGATATGACAACCTTTACCTATTTCCATCATTTTTATTTCCCGCTTATAGTCTTCCCGCTTGTATTGATCGTCGTTCTATCGCTAAAAAATGCGCAAGGGGTCAATTTATTGCCCATATGGGGGAATGAACCGAGCGGCATGTCAAAAGGAATCCTTACCATGGCTGCCTTATTTCAAGGATCTTTCGTCATGACCATCGTAATTCCAGCTATGCGTAAACCGGATAGAGCGATGTTGGCAAGCTTAGTCGGCATGTTGATTTCGGGGGGACTCTACTTACTCATTGTAGTTGCTACAGTTGGCGTATTTGGAGCAGAGGAAATTAAAAATTTAGTTTGGCCTACCTTGGAATTAGCCAAAACCACATCATTGCCGGCTAACATCCTAGAGAGGTTGGATGGCGCCTTTCTTGCCGTTTGGGTCACAGCGGTATTTACGACATTGTTGTCAACCTATTACTTGGCCATTCACTTTTTAAGCCAACTGTTACATTTGCGCGATCACAAGCTGTTTTCATTTTTTCTGATTCCTTTCATCTATGTCATTGCCATGTTTCCCCAAAACCTGCTGCAGATGTATGGCATTATTCAAATTGTTGGTCGTTGGGGACTGGTCATCACAGTCTTCTATCCATTGGTTCTACTGATCGTAGCCCTTGTTCGCAAGAAAAAGAAGGGGAGTCGGGGTGATCAACGTGTGGCGAAAACGGATTAGCCGGGTTCTTGTTTTTCTATTGCTTTTACCCATGCTTACGGGATGCTGGGATCGTTTGGAAATCGAGGATCGAGCTGTTGTTTTAGCTATTGCTATCGATGAAGCCAAACCGCATGAAGCGAATGAAAGCAGCAATGCCACACAAATCCTTAAAGATCCAAACTCGAAAAAAGGATTAATACGAATCACCGTACAAATTGCCGTTCCGGGACGCATTCCCTTGGGGACGGGAGGTACTGGAGGAGTTCCAGCCGGGCAGAAACCCGTCTGGGTGCTGAGTAGCGTTGGGAGTACCATCAATGATTCTTTGATGAATCTGCAGCAGCAATTGGCGGATCGATTGTTTTTTGGTCATTTGCGTGTAATCGTAGTGTCAGAAGCAATGGCAAGGAAAGGTATCGAAAATGAGAAAGATTTCTTCCGTCGTCAGCCGCAGGTAAGAAGAACAGTTTGGATGGTTGTGTCCAAAGGGAAAGCTTCTGATATCATGAGAGCAACTCCCCAATTGGAGCGTGTTCCCACTTTATATCTAGTGGCCGCTTTAGATCATGCCAAGGAAATGGGGAAACTTCCCAATAATTTCCTGGGCGTTTTTTATAGTGCTAGTTCTGCTAAAGGACAGGAAGGGTCTCTCCCTTATCTGGATTTGAAGAAAGAATCTAATGTTGAAATCGCCGGCTTGGCTTATTTTAAAGGTGACAAAATGGAGGGAATCACGACACCTCTGCAAATCGGCCACTTTATGGCAATGAAGCAAATCAATCCTGGCGGATATAGCGTCATCACACATATACCAGGTTCAGAAACCTCTGTCATATTTCAATCTACCCATCGTAAAGCGAAAATTACTACAGAGATCATAAACGGTAAAATTCATGCCAAAGTTGTGAGTCAAATAGAAGGAGACTTACGGGAGAAATCGAATGAAAATTTGACGCTAACGAAAGAAACCATTAAAAAATTAGAACAATCCATTGAAAAGGACGGTAAAATAGGTTTTGAAAAATTGATTCGCCAGACCCAAAAGGATGGTTGCGACATCTTCGGTTTCGGGGAAGAAGTACGTGCTTTCCATCCTTCGTATTGGAATAAGGAAATCAAAACTAAGCAGAAGTGGGAAGAAATGTATCAAGAAATGTCCGTTGAGGTAAGTCTTCGTATAAATATGCGACGAATTGGCACAAAAACCAAATAATCCGTTACATCTTGGTTCCATGCTATGAGTTTTACGACCGCGGCTCGGGTGAGAAGGGGTTCGACAATGATTACATTTAACTATTACACGGTTTTGTTGTTACTAATTTCTGGGATCCTCATTTTATGTTTCGATGTTAGAATCTATGTGAAGACTGGTATGATCAAAGAAAAAAAAGGTGCCCTTATTACAGGGTGGCTCAGTATAGCCCTCGCTTTCCTTTCATTTTGCATCTACTATATTTATGAGAAATGGTTCTGGAATTAGACTTCCTGAACCATTCATAGAATAAACCTAATCCATTTAGCTTCGCTGAACGGATTAGGTTTATTTGGTTAAAGAGGAGATGGAAGAGATGGATTATTCCTGTTTTTTGAAAATGAGGACAGCGTTATGCCCGCCAAATCCGAATGAGCTGGACAAGCCATATCGAAGTTCGGCTCGTCTTGCAACGAGTGGAACGTAATCGAGATCACACTCGGGATCTGGATTTTCTAGATTAATAGTCGGTGGGATAAGACCGTCCTGTAAGGTTTTGATCAGCGCGACGGCTTCCACACCACCAGCTGCGCCGAGCATATGACCGAGCATAGACTTGTTTGCGCTGATAGGCACGTCATGCGCACCGCGACCAAGCAGCCGCTTAATGGCGAGTGTCTCAGAGAGATCGCCAGCGATCGTGCTCGTCGCGTGCGCGTTGATCGTGTCGATCTCCGCCGCGTCGATCCCGGCGTCAAATATCGCTTCGCGCATGGCTCGGTAAGCTCCCGAGCCTTCAGGATCGGGCGCCACGATGTGGTAGGCGTCCGAAGTCGATCCATAGCCGACGAGCTCGGCATGGATCCGCGCCCCCCGACGCTCGGCATGCTCGAGCGACTCCAGCACGAGTACGCCGGCGCCTTCGGCGGCGACGAAGCCGTCCCGCTCCGCGTCGAACGGGCGGCTGGCCTGCTCCGGCGCGTCACAGCGCGTCGACAGCGACGTCGCATTGCCGAAGCCAGCCAGCGCGAGGTCGGTGACCGTCGCTTCGGCGCCACCGGCAATGACGGCGTCTGCGCCTCCGCGCTGGATAAGCTTGAAAGCTTCGCCAATGGCGTTGTTGCCCGTGGCGCAAGCGGTTACTGGAGCTAGCGAGGGGCCCTTGGCTCCAAACAGGATACTGACCTGTGCCGCCGCCATATTGGCGATCATCATGGGTACAACGGTCGGACTCACGCGACCAGGTCCGCGGGTCAGTAAAGTACGATAATTGTCCAGAATCGTCTGAATACCGCCTATACCAGAGCCAATATAGACGCCGATACGTTCCTCATTCGTGGAATCAATGACCAATGCTGCATCATCAAGTGCCTGCTTGGCCGCGGCAACGGCAAATTGGCAGTATCGGTCCATCCGGCGTACATCTCGCCGACCAACAGCTGCTTCTGCATCGAAATTCCGAATCACACCAGCAAAATTGGTTTTATAATCGGTTACATCCATATGATCTATTTTGCTAATACCTGATTTACCATCCGTAAGATTCCCCCAGAACGTATCCACCTGATTCCCAATGGGTGTAATAACTCCCATCCCTGTCACAACTACACGTTTCATTTGTTATTCCTCCTAATGGTTATCTTTCCATTAGAATGTCACACTATTTATCCTATTACAAGTTACGGTTTATACTGGTATAATAGCTTCTATGATAAATGCGTAGGAGGATTATGGCGTGGATACAAAGGAACGGTTACAGGCGCTATCAGAGTTTTTAACTACTCATCGTGCTAGAATCCAACCCAGTGAAGCTGGGGTGCTGGGCGGAAGTCGTAGACGAACACCTGGCTTACGCAGAGAAGAAGTGGCGTCAATTGCAGGTGTCAGCACGACCTGGTATACCTGGTTAGAGCAAGGAAGAGATATCAAGATGTCCGTTCAAGTACTGGACCGTATCGCATTAGCTTTGCAGCTTAATGAGGATGAGCGCCAGTATCTCTTCATGCTGGCTCTCGAGCAGCCGGCACCGACCACATTTGTAGATCATATACCTACGGTCAGCCCAGCGTTAAGCAGAATCCTGACAGAGCTTCACGATTGCCCCACGATTATTTCAGATCGTAGATGTAATATTGTTGGATGGAATCAAGCAGCCGCGGCTATATTCCTAGATTTTGCGATGATCCCTATAGATCAAAGAAATATGATATGGCTGCTTTTTACACGTAAAGAGTTGAAGGCACTGGCTGTAAACTGGCATGATTTTGTAAAGGGATTCTTGGCGATGTTTCGATCTTATTACGGGCAATATGTGGGAGATAACTGGTACAGTGAGTTTATCGAGCAGATCAGTGAGCAGAGCCAGGATTTTAGGGCTTTTTGGAACCAAAGTGATGTGAGTTCAGCCCCCGAAGTGTTCATTGAATTCAGGCATGCCAAAGTGGGAAAGATGCTGTTCGATTTGACAACACTTCAAGTACAAGGACGTACCGATTTAAGATGCAGTGTGTATACACCTTCTCCCGGTTCGGATACCGATTCGAAAGTCAGACTTTTGATGAGCAAATTAGAAGATCAGGACCATGACTAATGTGTTATAACATTTTGAAAACATATCGCGATAACGGTTGTTCAATTGATGGGAGAATGGGACTGCGTCTAAAGTAAGGATGTTGTAATCAGGTGCTGCTATTTCGTATTTTACGAAGTAGCGGCACTCTTTTTTTATAGGACATGACATTTGTCATACTCGCTACTTGACGTTTATGACTACAACGAAATGAAAGCGATATCTATAATGAAGATAGGATATTGCGACTTACGTTCGACAACATGACTCGCTTACCATACCCGAGGAGGAACAATAACGATGACCCAATCTACGCTATCCAATTTAAAAAAACAGGTTGCCCCCTATGAAAAATCAAATACGAAGGCGAGTGTTAAACAGCTGCTCAACACTATAGGACCTTTATTGCTGCTGTGGTATGCTGCGTATCTAAGCCTGTCGGTATCTTATTGGATAACATTGCCGATTACGTTCATTGCTTCCGGGTTTGTTATACGGACTTTTATCATTTTCCATGATTGCTGTCACCAATCGTTCTTCAAAAGCCGCCGAGCAAACGAAATCATCGGTACGATAACGGGTATTCTTACGCTCTTTCCGTATCAACAATGGAAGAACAGTCATTCTATTCATCATGCAACGAGCAGTAACCTCGAGAAACGCGGCACAGGTGATATGTGGGTTCTTACGGTCGATGAATATGCGGCTTCTCCCTTATTGCGCCGAATTGCTTATCGATTATATCGGAATCCATTTATTATGTTTGGACTTGGCCCTATCTTTTTATTCCTATTTACGAACCGTTTTAATACAAAAGGTGCAAAACGTAAAGAAAGAATCAGTACTTACTTGACTAATATTTCCATCATCGGTTTATATGCTTTAATGTGTTGGGCAATTGGATGGCAGGCATTTGTTATGATTCAAGCTCCGCTCGTTTTTGTAGCCGGCTTGCTGGGGATTTGGCTGTTCTATGTACAGCATCAGTTTGAGGATTCCTACTTTGAGAATGAAGATGAGTGGAGTTATGTGAAAGCCGCGGTAGATGGAAGCTCTTATTACAAGCTGCCTAAGCTTTTGCAATGGATAACCGGAAATATTGGGTTTCATCATGTGCATCATTTGAGTCCGAAAGTGCCAAATTATAACTTGGAGAAGGCTCATAACGCAACTCCACCGCTTCAAAAAGCAACGACGATTACAATTAGCACGAGTCTGCAGTCGTTACGTTTTCGTCTTTGGGACGAGCAGAACAAAACGTTTGTCGGTTATAAAAATAAAAAACAGGTGCTCCCTAACCAAGATAAGCAAGATTCTTTGGGGAACAAATTAAAAGTCCGTAAATCGGTCATATAAGGAAAATAATCCTGTCCAACCATGATTATGTTAAAATAGAATGAAATCAATGGCGAAGAAAAAGAGGGTAAAGGAACCATGCAAAAGTGGCATCAAATTTTTCACAAAAAAACAGGTCTTAGTCCGTATGTATGGGTTGTCTTTTACATCCTCCCTTTTTACTTCATATTTCGTTCTTCTGCTACTTACCAAATCGTATTAGGCACCAGTATGATTATTGTATTCTTTATCTGCTACGTGCTTTCTTTTGTCTCTAAAGGCTGGCTCATGTACTTCTGGTCGAGTGTACAAATTCTGATTTCAATCACCATGACTTTACTGTTTAGCTATGTATATTTCTCGCTGTTTTTAGCCTTTTTTATCGGCAACATTCAAAGTCGAGCCGGATTTATTACGTTGTACACCATTCATCTAGTAAGCACGATTGTCACGATCAACTATGGATTTGTATCCCAAAACCCTGTATATATTACGCAATTGCCGTTTGTCATTATTAACGTGATTGGCGTAATTCTCCTTCCAGTCACAACGTACAACCGAAACAGGAGTGATAAACTGCAGGGTCAGCTAGAGGATGCAAATAAGCGAATTTCCGAGCTGGTAAAGTTGGAAGAACGCCAAAGAATCGCTCGCGACTTACATGATACACTTGGTCAAAAGCTCTCATTAATTGGCTTAAAGAGTGATTTGGCGGGGAAATTAATTAGCAAAAACCCGACGCAAGCACAAATTGAAATCAATGATGTTCGGCAGACGGCTAGAAGTGCATTGAAGGAAGTTAGAGAAATGGTTACATCAATGCGGGGTACTAGACTCGAGGATGAGATGTTTCGCGTTAAACAGATTTTGAAGGCTGCTGAGATCGACCTCATTTTGGAAGGAGACCCTCAGTTAACGAACACCTCCCTGATGAACGAGAATGTGGTGAGTATGTGCTTAAAAGAAGCCATTACCAATATTATTAAACATAGCAGCGCTTCTACCTGTTCGATCGCCATTGAGCCGACACAAACTGATTTGGTTATCAAAGTGGGGGACAATGGGGTCGGCATGGTTAAAGAATCCGTTGTCTTACTTGGAAATGGACTGCGAGGTATGAAAGAGCGGCTTGAGTTTGTGAACGGATGCATGGAAATTGTTTCGAACAATGGAACGACGATCGTTATTAAAGTGCCGAATGCCTTCAAACCACCGGAAAGGGAGGCGGGGATATGATTCGAATTGTAATTGCCGAGGACCAACGAATGCTGCTTGGCGCACTTGCTTCTTTGCTGGATTTGGAAGAGGATATGCAGGTCGTTGGGACAGCGAGCAACGGCGAGGATGCTGTGAGGCTGGTTCATCTTCATAAGCCAGATATTTGTATCATGGATATTGAGATGCCAGTGAAGAGCGGATTAGACGCGGCTGAGGAACTTAAGGGGTTTGGCTGCAAGGTGATGATACTGACTACGTTTGCCCGTTCCGGATATTTTGAAAGGGCTGTGAAGGCAGGTGCCAACGGTTATTTGTTGAAAGATAGCCCAAGTGAGGAACTCGCTACTTCGATTCGCAGTATCATGGCCGGCCGTCGCATCTATGCCTCAGAGTTAGTAGATGACGCATATGGGGAAGAAAATCCTTTGACCGAGCGGGAGAAGGAAGTGCTGATCCTTATCGCCGACGGTAAAAATACGAAGGAAATCGCCGATCAAATGTATATAACAACGGGAACCGTCCGCAACTACATTTCTGTAATCCTTGATAAACTCAATGTAAGCAATCGTATTGAGGCTATTATGCGTTTTAAAGAAAAGGGATGGTTCAAGTGACCAAAGAGAGCTTCGAGAAATCGGAGCTCTTTTGATTTTTTTGAGAGCAAAATATCAGTACTAAGAGGGCGAATATTAATTATAAACAAGCCTCTAAAAGATTTTCAAGCAGGGATCTTAAACCTTTCTCGGTTATAGCATCAGTAATGACGCCTTCTTTATTAAGTTTTAAGTTAATGTAAGGAATCTTCATGGTGCCACCCTCAACTATTTTGGCATTGATCATGTTCAGCGTTAGCAGAATTGAATCATGCGCCTTGTCGCCGCCCATAGGAGTGGGGGACGCGGTGACTACCGCTGTCGGTTTATTCATAAATTGACCTGAAGATACTAACCAGTCTAATGCATTTTTCAAAGCCCCAGGTACTCCATTCCCATACTCTGGTGTGCATATAAGAACAGCATCCGCTTCATTAAGTCGTGTGCGCAGATCTAGTACTGATTCTGGTCCATCATCGACATCAAGATCAGGGTTAAAATGCGGTAGATCACCCAATCCGTTATATACAGTAAAGACCATATTTTCGCGGGATAGAGCTATAATAGCGTGCATAAGGGCTGTATTAGAAGACTTCTGGCGAAGACTTCCCGAAATGGCTAACACTTTTATTGTTTTCTCCATCCGAAATCATCTCATTTCTTTGGTTATTTCCTTAATCTTACATGGTTCGATAGTCAAAAGTAAAATAACATGAAAAAGAGCAGCTGCTGTAGCAGCTTGCTCGTTATGAAATAATTTCAGCTATAAAGTGAAGCTATTTTATTCTTATTAAGCTTCGTTGAAGCACCGTATCCCCTTCTTGCGGCGTAAAGGGTGTATTCGTAACACCAGTTACATTCGTTACTAATTTGCGATCGTTATCCTGTGTAATCCGAACCTCATACTTAAACTTTACCTTTGACACGTTTGCAAACAAGAAAACCGATTTATTAGGTGCAACCGTTACCGTACACTTTTTTGTGTTGCAAGGACTTACCTTCAAGGGAATCGGTGAACCCGTGGACCAGTCAAACACTTGTACCGTAACCTTGCGGGAGCACTTTTTATTGAAGTTAACGACATCGACAAGGGCAAACTTCGTTTTATTTGGCCTCCGCAAAATACCAGTTGAGAATGTAACTCGCTTTGCAATCATCCTATCACTTCTCCTTCCTTAATTAATACAGTAAATGCAAAAGCGGGAAGTGTGTTTGTACATTTGTACGTTACGCAGGAAGGAGGAAGGGTTGTTAATATGAGAAGACTATGGCAGTATATAAACATATAACGAATGGGGGAAATGAGATTAATGCTAGAATTACCAAATTGTCCAAAATGTCAATCGGCGTACACGTATGAAGATGGGAATCTATTGATTTGCCCAGAATGCGCGCATGAGTGGACTTTAGAATTGGAAACGGAAGATCGTGCAGAGAACAAAATTGTTAAAGATGCCAATGGAAATGTCTTAAATGACGGTGATACGGTTACAGTAATCAAGGACCTTAAAGTAAAAGGAAGTTCATCCGTCATAAAAATAGGTACAAAAGTTAAAAATATACGTTTGGTTGATGGAGATCATGATATTGATTGCAAAATTGATGATTTCGGAGCAATGAAATTAAAGTCCGAATTTGTTAAAAAGGTTTAAGCTTGAAAGTCGCGCTAGTCGCGGCTTTTTTTATTTTTGTATAGGAAATTATGCAAGATGCCGTTCTATGGCTAAGTGTTATAAAATGAAAACGGAATGGAAGGGATACATGTTGAGAGGCAGTCCCACGGGGACGTGAATACAGAATTTCGGATATTCTCTTATACCTGTTTCCAAAACTCAACTCTTACCAGCATCACCAGATTTTAGCGGAACGTAGAAGCTTTATTTTTCTCAAAACCGCGTAATTCACGTTTTCGCGGAACGAGGAGCCTCTATTTCCCGCTTTCGAGGTGGAAAAACCGGTAAAACGCCAAAATAGAGCCCCTACGTTCCGCGTGCGGGTCCCGCATCGACATAATTACCGAAATAACGGCTCCTCGTTCCCCGCGATCCTCAGATTTGCAGCCTAAATGTTCGAAATCACTCCACAGAGTTTAGCATTCAAGCCGACCTATAATCCAGTGGATTTGACCACTTTTTTGTTGTATAGGAAATTATGCAAGATGCCGATCTATGGCTAAGTGTTATAAAATGAACTGGGGGATAGGAAGATGAATGCAGATACCTATCCTGATCTGTCCGTAAAGCAGAAAATTTCTCGGACTCAGTGGGCGAGCGTCGGCACGCAGAGCTCTCGATGTAAACGCGTTTTTCGCGCTTATTTGTTATTTTCGAGGCTATTTTTTTCTCAAAATAGCACTTACTTTCAGGTAAGTAGATTACCCTAAACCAACTATGTTAAGGAAAAGTGCGTACTTTTGAAGCCTCCCAGATTCAGGTATGATAAGGATGAAATGGAGGAGATAAAGATGAAATATAGTTACTTAGGTCGTTCGGGCTTAAAAGTCAGTAAATTGTGCCTTGGAACCATGAACTTCGGTGTAGATACAGAGGAAAAAGAAGCTTTTCGAATCATGGATGCAGCATTGGATGCTGGAATCAATTTTTTTGATACGGCAAATATTTATGGTTGGGGAGAGAATGCTGGGCGTACCGAGGAAATTATAGGTCGCTGGTTCGCACTAGGCGGCGGACGTAGAGAGAAAACGATCCTAGCTACGAAGTTCTATGGAGACATGCATGATGTGAACGACGGACCTAACCGGGATGGCGGGCTTTCCGCTTACAAGCTTCGCCGACATTTGGACGCATCATTACGTCGCCTACAAACGGATCATATTGAGCTTTATCAAATGCACCATGTGGATCGCAACGTTTCTTGGGATGAGCTGTGGGAAGCTTTTCAAGTTCCCGTGTACCAAGGGAAGATCGGCTATGTAGGCTCTAGTAACTTTGCAGGTCGTGATTTGGTGAAAGCGCAATATGAAGCCAAATCTCGTCATCTTATTGGTCTTGTATCCGAGCAGCACAAATACAGCTTGCTATGCAGGCTGCCTGAACTTGAAGTTCTGCCAGCGGCTCAGGAACTTGGCATTGGTGTAATCGCATGGAGCCCATTAGATGGCGGACTGTTAGGCGGCAATGCCTTGAAGCCGATTGAGGGTTCAAAACGAGCGAGTAACCCTGAGAGGGTAGAGAAGTTTCGTACACAGTTGGAGGCTTTCTCGACATTAAGCAAGGAACTTGGTGAGAGTGAAGCGAATGTGGCATTGGCATGGACGCTGGTT
This sequence comes from Paenibacillus germinis, assembly GCF_013141785.1. Lineage (NCBI taxonomy): Bacteria > Bacillati > Bacillota > Bacilli > Caryophanales > Paenibacillaceae > Paenibacillus > Paenibacillus germinis. The sequence continues at coordinate 78,737 of NZ_WHOC01000019.1, read as the reverse complement.
CACCCAGCTATGACAGCACCGATTATTGGGCCGCGTACGTTAGAACAATTTCAAAATACACTGCGTGTTGTTGATATTGTATTGGATGAATCAACGTTGAAGAGACTAGATGAAATCTTCCCGGGTCCAGGCGGAGCAGCTCCTCAAGCATATGCTTGGTAAAAATGATAAGCAAAAAGCCGCGTTATTATTCGCGGCTTTTTGCTTATTTCGAAAGGGAAGAAGTATAAGGAAATCCATCACGAAGAATTTCCAAGCCGGTATTGCCCGGGCGTGATGTTTTCGAATTTTTTAAACACTTTGAAAAAATGCCGCGGATTTTCATAACCTACAAGCTCCGCAATAGTGTTGATTGGCCATTCCGGATTCTCTTGCATGATTTGCTTGGCTTTGGTAAGCCGGAACGTATGCAAGTAGTGAAGAAAGGTTAGCCCCATCTCTTTTCGAAATAACATGCTGATGTAATTGGGATGCATTTGCACATGATCCGCAACAGCATCGAGTGATAAATCCAGCTTGTAATTTTGTTCCACGAAAGCGACGATTTTATCGATTGCTTGTGTGTGCGGCTGGTGGTGATCGGTGCTGCGTGCATATCGAACTAGCTGTGCGATGATCTCCGATACACTGATATTCTCAAGCGGGGTACTGCTGGGCGAAAAGAGTTTGGTTGCCGCGTGTTCACCCCAAATGGATTCAGGCGTTAGGCCAACACTTTGTAAGTAGACACCAACACAGATAAGAAACTGCTCACGCAGCTTGTTATTGCAATCCGCATTACCTGAGAAATGAGGCAGTATGGACTGGATGTCCTTCTCAATCTGCTCGATAGAAATCTGTTGGGCTAGCGAATGTTCAATATATTGAACAAGATTATTATAATCACTATGAATGTTCTCTGACTCTGGTCTATATATCGTCATACTGCTATTGGAAAAGTATCGATTGAATAACATCGCAGCCATCGCTTCAATATACAGATCACGCAAGTTATCATTATCGTTCTTCCTCACACTAACCCCAATACAATATCCGCTGCCCAGTATCCTCTTCGTATCGAACAAATCGCCGCATGCACGCTGAAACTCTTCGTCCGTCGGAACATGCACACCGTTCGCAATGAGGACCGTTTGCCGTAAGAAACGGGAGTGGACAGTGTACATTTTCTTGCAAACGTGCGACAGAAGGGCACAAACACCTTCCAGACGTTCGGCCGTCAAAAGGGGAACACTCTCGTATGCCTGGAATACGATGATCGTCGTATATGGATAGGGAAGCAGGGTGTGCAGCTGTTCAGGTTTGAGCGGCATGTCCTCAATTGGCGAATTATAAAGGATATGCTCTTTGAGAAGCAGTAGGTCATGCTCAATGGTTAGCTGCTGTTCATCCCGAATCGTTTGCTCAACTTTCGTGAGTACAGTGACAAGTTCTTCCTTATTAATGGGCTTCAACAAATAATCAATGACTTGATAGCGCAGAGCTTGTCTCGCATAGGCGAAATCGCCATAACCGGTTAAAATAACGAAACGATTGCAAAGGTTCAGGGTTTGAATTTCTTTAATAAGAGCGAGTCCGTCCATTTCCGGCATATGAATATCCGTAAGGATCAAGTCGGGTTGAAAATTGGCTAGCTTTTGCAGCGCATCAACGCCGTCGGCAGCGCCGACGATTTCGATAAACGATGTATTTGCTTTCTGGATCATGCGGATAATCCCATTTAAAATGATAGGCTCATCATCGACAACCATCAGTTTCATTGTGTTGCCCCCTTAGCTAACTTGAGTATACATGTCGTCCCCTCGTTAAGCTTACTCTCCATTTGAATACCCGAATGTTCACCAAAAAACATTTTCACTCTTTCGTTTACATTGAAAATACCGAGACCGCCGCCATCCGTCTGCAAGAGATGGGCATCCATTTTACCGTTTAAGACGCCTTGAATGAGCACAAGCCTTTCTTCTTCAATGCCTGCACCAGAATCCTTAACAGCAATGAACATAAACGCGGAATCTTCCCAAATGCGGATCGAAAGCGAGCCTTGTTTTCTTACATTTGCGATCCCATGGACAATGCTGTTTTCAATAATTGGCTGCAGCATATAGTGGGGACAAATAAAGTTATCAATCACAGCGTCTATATCGAAAGATACTTGCAGCCGGTCACCCATCCGAATTTGCTGGATTTTGATATAGTCTTTTACATTTTCTACTTCTTCTCCCAGTAGAGTTTCGCTTTTCGTTCCCGACAGGCTGTAGCGAAATAGTTTGCCAAGTGTATAAGACATCTCAGCAGCTTCCGGGTCATCGTTCGCTTCCGCGATCATGCGAATCGATTCGAGGGTATTGTACAGGAAATGAGGCTTGATTTGCGCCTGCATCATGAGATAGGCCGATTCCTTCCGCAGCATTTCCGAGCGGTGTACGGTATTTACCAACTCATCCATGCGCCTGATCATCGCATTATAGGCGGAGGTCAGATGTCCGACCTCATCCTTATTAATTTCCCCGTGATAGAGTGGGAAGTGGTTTTCGTCAACTCGACGCATATGTTTGGAAAGCTTTAAAATGCGTTTCGTAATTGAACTGGCTATTAGATAATATATGCCTGAAAGTAGTAATAAAAGGATGGACACCGTTAATACGAGTACGTACTTGTTTTTTTTGATGCCAATAAAGACGTCGTCAACTTGCTCAATCATGACAAACTGCAGCTTAAGGCCTTCGGCATAAAACGATTCAATTAGCATTTTATTTCCGTTAACCTGTTGATACGAGTATTTTGCGTTCGATTGGAAGACATCGGCAAATAAGGATTGTTCTGAATCCTGTGATAAGTGGATTTTTTCCACAAGAGAAATGACTTGGTGATCCTGATCAAGCACATATAAATTGCTTCTGTTGTTCAAATTTAGTGATTCTAACAAAGGTTTAATTAATTTCGAAGTAACTTTGATATCAAGGAGACCGATATCTTGTTCAAAATTCCGGTTTCCGATTTTATGGACAAAATGTAGGTTGATGTCTGGATTCGACCCGTTTTTTATCGTAATCCATTTTCCAACGCCAAGCGGGAGTTTCTTGATGCTATCATCTAGTTTAGACTCGTCCATCTTAGCCATTTCGGGCCGAAAAACCATACCATTCTGCTGCTCCATATAGATGGTCATTCCGTCGATCAGTCGATTGGATGACAAAATATAAGAGAATAGGGGTCTGATATAGGTTAAAAAATTAGAGACCTGATCGAAATCGGTCCGGTAGTTCCCACTTAAATAAGCAATGGTATTCGAATTATTTTGAAACAATTGATAAGCGGATTCAATCTGCACTGTGCTTACATTTAAGTTGTTAAGCACCTGATTAACAATTTTCTGCCTACCTTGCGCGTACTCTTCGAGAAAACTGTTGTAGTTCTGGTTATACAGATACAGGCCGAACGAAATAATCGGAATGAAGATGATGACAATATAGCCAATCGCCATTTTTTTCACAATCGACAAGTTTTGAAAGGTAATCGTTGGCTTCGTTATGACTCATCACACCACCTTATAAACGGACACTACTGCTTAAGAATGACCCCTATAAATTTAATTCTAGCTCCTATATCATAGATCCTGTAAGCGCTTAATATTAACTTTTACGTAAATGCAGTGAGGGGGAGTATCATGAGTATAGCACTTAGAATGGTAAAGAAAAACTGGCAACTCTATCTGATTATCTTGCCGTCACTCGTATATTTGATTATTTTTAAATACGTACCTATGGCTGGCGTGCAAATTGCTTTTAAAAACTATATGGTTACCAAAGGGATATGGGGAAGCGATTGGATTGGTTTTAAGCACTTTGTAGACTTTTTCCATTTGCCTATTTTTTGGAGGGTTATCAAGAACACGTCGCTGCTTAGCCTATACTCGCTCCTTATCGGGTTTCCGGCGCCGATTATACTCGCACTTGCTTTGAACGAACTGAAAAACGGGGTTTTTAAACGAGCTGTACAACTGGTCACATTCGCGCCGTACTTCATTTCAACAGTCATCATGGTTTCGATTATTATGCTGTTCCTTTCCCCGCAGCTTGGCTTCATCCATCTCTTGGCGGATAAGTTCGGGTTTCCAGCGGAAAATATTATGTCTAAGCCGGAGTATTTCAAAACCGTGTATGTACTTTCCGATGTTTGGCAGTTTACAGGATATGCCTCGGTCATTTACATTGCCGCTCTAGCAGGGGTGGATCCGCATTTGTATGAAGCGGCCAAGGTGGATGGTGCGTCCCGTTTTCAACGAATGATTCATATCGATTTACCAAGCTTAATGCCGACAGCTGTCATCTTGCTCATTCTGAATGCAGGGCAGATCATGAACGTTGGATTCGAGAAGGTGTACCTGATGCAAAATGCGATTAATGTTGGGGCGTCTGAGGTTATTTCCACCTATGTTTACAAAATGGGCTTGGTAGGAGCGAATTTTAGTTTCTCCGCAGCAGTCGGACTGTTTAATTCAATCGTTAATTTGCTGCTGCTCATTGTGGTCAACTATGTGGCGAGAAAAAATTCTGAGACGAGTTTGTGGTAGGAGGTAGAAAATATGGTAAATCCCGATCAGACTTTGACGCTAGAAGTGCGAAAGGCACCTACCCGAATTCTTGAAAACAGTGTGGACAGAATTTATTTGTTCTTTGTCTATTTGTTTTTGATCATATGCTTGATTATCGTAGCTTATCCGCTCATCTATATTGTTAGTTCATCATTCAGCTCGTCATCAGCCGTCATCTCAGGTAAGGTTTGGTTGTTCCCAGTTGAACCGACACTTCGTGGCTATCAAGCCGTGTTTCAAAATCCGCAAATCTTGACGGGGTACGGCAACTCTTTGTTCTATCTCTTCTTCGGGACACTGCTTAGCGTTTCATTGACGATAACGGCTGCTTACCCGCTATCTCGCAAAAACTTTTATGGACGCAACGTCATTACGGCACTATTCGTTTTTACGATGCTGTTCAGTGGAGGATTAATTCCTTATTATTTGACAGTGAAGGGGATGGGCTTGCTCAATACGAGATGGGCGATGATTATTCCAGGCGCGATTTCGGTTTGGCAAGTCATTCTGGCAAGGACGTTTTTTCAGACATCGATTCCATCGGAACTAACGGAGGCCGCACATTTGGATGGATGCAGCGACTTCAAGTTTTTATTTCGAATTGTGATTCCACTTTCCAAACCCATCATTGCCGTTCTAGTGCTCATGTACGCTATCGGCTATTGGAATTCCTACTTTGAAGCATTAATTTTCTTGAAATCGGCTAATCTGTATCCGCTGCAGCTCATTCTAAGGAACATTCTAATTCTGAACTCGATCGATCCTACGATGATTAAAGATGTCAGGGAACTTGCGGAAAGACAAGGCTTGAAGGAGCTGCTTAAATATTCGCTGATCGTCGTCGCAAGCGCACCCGTACTTATTTTGTATCCTTTTGTACAAAGACATTTTGTGAAGGGGTTATTGATTGGTTCTCTGAAAGGTTGAATCTAGTTAGATATTGAAAGGAGGAATGCGAGGCACGAACAGATCAGGTTTGCCCCCAAGGATTGATTATGTATAAAAAACAAGGAGGGTTTTGAATATGGTAAGTAAAGGAACCAGAAAAACTTGGTTATCGGCGGTCCTGATTTTATTCATCACTTTGCTTGTAATCGGCTGTACGTCGAATAGCGATGAGCCGAAGGATAGCGCTAGCCCTAATGGGGGTGGAAGCGCAAACGGGGGAGCGAACGTTAATGCAACAGGCTTTCCTATCGCCAAAAATAAAATTACGATGAGTGCTTTCGCGCCGCAATCGGCTAATATTGCAGATTTGAATACGAATTGGTTTACCAAGTATTTGGAAGAAAAGTCGAATATTCATTTGAACTGGCAGCTTGTGCCGGGAGAAACAGCGGCATTGAATGAGAAGAAGCAGCTGCTGCTAGCCAGCGGCGACTATCCCGATATTTTCATGCAAGGGAATCTAACGAAAGAGGAGCAGCTGCTGTACGGTCAACAAGGCGTCTTGATCCCGTTAAACAAGTTAATCGATCAGTACGCACCGAACATTAAGAAAGCGTTTAAAGACATTTCGTATTTGGAGAAGGCGATCACTGCGCCAGATGGCAATATTTATGCGATCCCTTCCGTAAATGAGTGCTATCACTGCCAGTTTTCGGCCAAAATGTGGGTGAACACGAAATGGTTGCAAAAGCTCGGACTTAGCGCGCCGAAGACGACTGACGATTTCTATAACATGCTCAAAGCGTTTAAGGAGAAGGATCCAAATGGCAATGGCAAGGCAGACGAAATCGCGTTAACGGGTTCACCGACAGGTTGGCATACGGATGTTGAGACATTCGTGATGAACTCGTTCGTCTATTACAATGCGGATAACAACTATTTCATGATGAGCGGCGGTAAGCTGGCAACATCGGTCGATCAACCAGGCTTCAAAAAAGGTTTGCAATTTTTGAACAAACTGTATGCGGAAGGCTTGATTGATAAGGAAGCCTTTACGCAAAAATCGGATGCGCTTACCCAAAAAGGGAATAGTCCGGATACGGCGATTGCCGGTGCTATTCCGGCAGGCTGGTTCGGCGAATTCACGGATGCATCGCCAACAGCAACACGTCATAAAGACTATGATCCGATCGCGCCGCTTACAGGACCGGACGGAGCCTCATTCACAGCACATTACATTGGCATCGGGAACTCGGTGTTTGCAATAACGAATAAAAATAAAAATCCGGAAGCGGCAATTCGTCTAGCCGATTATCTGTACTCCGAAGAGGGGACGACAACGTCCAACTCTGGGGAAGAAGGCCGTAACTGGGTGAAGGCGGAAGCAAACGATAAAAACACGCGCGGAACTGCAGCCAAGTTCAAGGTTAAGGAAACGTCTTATGGAGTAGGCCAAGTGCAGAACGATCATTGGAATCAAATGGGACCGAACCTTCGTTCGGCCGAATATCGTGAAACTTCGTATGCAGCTAGCCAGGAAATCTATACGATGGATGGCTTGGAAACCAGGCTGTACAAGGCCACCAAGGAATTGTACGAAGGACATCAACCGAAGGAAGAGTTCCCGACGGATATTTTCTTGACGAACGATCAAGCCAATCAAGTTAAACAGTTGAAGCCGATTATTACGGATTACGTCAAACAGTCTATGCTGCAGTTCATCATGGGGGCTAAAAGCATCGACAAAGATTGGGACGCTTACGTGAAAGGCCTTAAAGATTCCGGCATGGATCAATTTATCAAAATTTATCAGGATGCCTACGACAAAGTATATAAAAAATAAGTAATTGCGTCTGATCGTACGAGTTAGTAAAGAACCTTCAAACCTATAGTAGGGATGAAGGTTCTTTATCCGTTGATCCTTGATTTAATGAGCTCTTTTCCGGAACTCTGAAGGGGATACACCGTGATATTGGGTAAATTGCTTCGTGAAATGGTGAATAGAAGAATAGCCCAGATCCTCTGCGATCCTTGTTACAGAGCGATTACTCTCCCATAGTTCAGCCTCTGCTTGCCGCATAATGGCTTTGGTCCAATAAGCTTTGGGTGATAGGCCCGTAGCCTGTTTGAAAAGCTTGTGAAAATGAGATTTTTGTAGGCCGCATTCTGCCAGCCAGGTTTCATAATTATGACTTGCATTTGCTTCCTTATCCATTCGCTCAATAATTGGCGTAATGCGGTAGTCTATCGGGTGATTCGTTTCAGCTGTCTGAACGAGTTCCATAAGGAATGCCTTGATTAGACTACTATTTATTAAATCCGAATAACTTTCTGGGGTTCCTTGCTTGCCCACCGCATGTTGAAATATACTTATCAACGCATTTTGATGCTGTAACGGGATTACGACAGGGAGCTCATCCAATTCCGAGCAAGGCACCACTAAAGTTAATAGGTCCTGATAGAAATCAGCTTCATTCCAAATGAGATGATGGTTGGTGACAAGCGGATGACTCATCCAAAGGTCGCAGTACAAGTTGTAAGATGCTAAGGGCTGATTTGGATTGGAGTAAAAAGCATGCTTAACCATTGGAGGGAAATAAATAAGATCCCCTTTCTTGACGGGGTACAGATGCTCATTTGCGGAAACGGATCCTTTACCTTCAGAGACTAAGTGAAAAGCATAACAGTAACCAATCCGGTTAGCTTCATTCGCATTTCTTTCTTTTGGAAACTGGTATTGGTGAGCGACACGAACAAAGGGACGAATAGACGATATCTTCTCCATGAGTTATCACCTCATCTCCTAAATTTAACGGATAAATTGATCAATGATAGTACGATATAACAAATACGAAATTCTATGATCATGTTATTATTATCTCGTATTCAAGCAAATAATGGAAGGTGATAGAGATGAAGGAAGAAAATAATAGCGGATATTTAACTAAACAACAAATTGAATTTTATAATGAGGAAGGTTACATCGTACTTGATCGTTTATTATCAAATGAGGAATTAGCGCCAGCGCAAGATGCAATGACGTACAAGGTTTCAATGATTGCCGATGAATTGTTTCGTGACGGATTAATTGAGAATAAATTGGTTGACCGCCCGTTTAAATATCGGTTAGCGGAACTATTTGAACATTTAACCGCTGAAGAATTTTTGAAATACGGACGAAGTTGGCGTGACCGGATACCTGGTTATTTTCATTTAATGAGCAACGATAAAATTCTTAATGCTGTCGAATCTTTGATCGGTGGTGAGCTCTTCTCGAATCCAGTTTATAATGTTAGGCCAAAAATTCCGAGGGTTGCCGCAGGAGCAGTGCCTTGGCATCAAGATAAATCATACTGGCCAGACGCCAATTCCAATCCTGTCATCACAGTTTGGATCCCTTTAGTCGACGCTAACGAAGTGAATGGCTGTTTGCATATTAAACCGAAGACACACCGAAAACCACTTTTGAAATGGCACCAAGAATCTGAAACTGGAAGCGGTTACACTGCATTAAAGGAAAGTCAATTAGGAGACACAAAGACGGTTGTATTGCCTGTTTCCGCTGGCAGTGCAATATTATTCAATGATCGATGTCTCCATATGTCAACGCCGAATCAATCTAATGAGGTTAGGTGGAGCGTGGATTTGCGTTACCAACCGACAGACCAAGATCCCATGTTAGCACACGGTACAGGCTTCTTGGCTAGAAGCTACAAATATCCAGAGAGAGTTGCAACTCTTGAAGACTGGTTAGAAGGACGTCCTGAGCATGGTATGTAGTGTGCGTAGATGTTGAAATAAAAATGAACTCCTGAGAAGGAGTTCATTTCATTTTTATTAAGAAAAATTATTTTTTGTCAATGATAACGACCGTACATCGAGAAATACATATGAGTTGATTATTCTCATCGGAAATTTTAATTTCCCAAACCATTGTTTTTCTACCTTTGTGCAAAGGAGTTGCAACAGCAGTTACGATACCATCTTTCTTACTTTTGAGGTGATTGGCGTTAATTTCAAGTCCTACAGCTGCATGTTTTTCTTTATTGATATTAATTTCAGAAGCGATAGAAGCTGCGGTCTCAGCCAATAGGACAGAAGCCCCTCCATGTAAAATCCCTGCTGGTTGGTGGGTTGCCGGTCCGACTGGCATCGTCATTACAACGCGATCAGGAGTTAGCTCTACAATTTCAATGCCTAGCGTGCGGATAGCGGTGTTCTGACTTCTTTCTTTCATAAACGCAATAAAGGAATCTTTATCCATACCGTAGGACTGATAAATTTCATCGGATACGATCATAACCATAACCTCCATAGGTCTAGAAAATTTTACGAATCCTTCCGTCAGCAACAAACAACTTCGGACAAATCGACTATGATCACACAAAGTAGGAACTGTATTTATTTTATGTCCAATGATACAAACATAGGCTCATATTCTCTGTCGGAATAGGTGAATGAGGGGTTCTCCACAGCTCATCTGATTACTTTATCTAACTTCGGGCAAGCTCCTCTCGTACAATTGGCGCAACCCTAGTGCCAAGCAGTTCGATGGACCGCATGACCTCACGGTGCGGCATTGTGCCGACATTTATATGCAGGAAGAAACGCGTTATCCCCAAATTTTTGCGCAGTAGAATGATCTTTTCTGCGACGTATTCAGGATCGCCGACATAAAGAGCACCCCGAATACTGCGTGCGGCATCAAAAGTTCCGCGGTTGTAATTCTGCCCCCAACCCCGCTCACGCCCAATAACGTTCATCTGGGCCTGCGTTGAGGGGAAGAATAAATCAGCAGCCTGTTCGGTAGTTTCTCCGACAAATCCGTGCGAGTGAGTCGCAATTGATAGCTTGTCTGGATCATGCCCAGCTTTCATGGCAGCTTCTTTGTAGAGTGCGACTAAGGGAGCAAAGCTCTCGGGCATTCCGCCGATAATGGCGAATACGATCGGTAGACCCAACATTCCTGCCCGAATAGCGGATTGTGCACTCCCACCGCTTGCGATCCACACAGGCAATGGGCTCTGAACAGACCGAGGATAGACACCGAGGTTATCGATAGCGGGACGATGAACGCCGCGCCAGGTTACCTTTTCGGAAGCTCGGATAGCAAGCAGCAGTTCCAGTTTTTCGTCGAACAATTCGTCATAATGGTCCAGACTATATCCGAAAAGCGGAAAGGATTCAATGAACGAACCCCGGCCTGCCATAATTTCGGCTCGGCCATTAGAGATGCCGTCAAGGGTAGAGAAAGCTTGATAAACGCGAACCGGGTCGTCTGAGGACAGCACGGTTACGGCGCTCGTGAGCCTTATCCGCTTAGTCATGGCAGCCGCTGCTGCAAGCACGACAGCAGGCGAGGTGCCTGCATAATCGGCACGATGGTGCTCTCCAATGCCATAGACATCCAGCCCGACCTGATCAGCTAGTACGATTTCTTCAACCGCATTGCGTAGCCGCTGGGCATGGCTGATGACCTCTCCTGTCACTGGGTCTGGTGTAGTCTCCAAGAAAGTACTTATTCCTATTTCTATGTTGGGTGACATATCGGCCATGTTTTTTCGCCTCCTTCATTATCTATATTAACTCATTTATTGTTGGTTTCTCAAATTTAGTAAGAGAAGTGAGGGAGCAACGAAGACATTAGAACGAATGTTAAAATACTTAGGGCTTGCACCCGCGTGCTTGAAACGGTATCGTAAAGGTCAGGGAGGCGATGCAAATCCTATGCTGGAACTGGGGAAAACGTATAATACGGCAGTGGAAGTAACGCTCGAAGTGATCGGAGGCAAGTGGAAGCCAGTCATTTTGTTCCATCTCACGTTCGGTACGAAACGCAACGGCGAGCTGATGAACTTGATGCCAACGGTTACACAAAAAGTGCTAACCCAGCAGCTGCGAGAACTGGAGGAGGATGGGGTTGTTACCCGGATTTCATATAATCAGGTACCCCCAAAAGTCGAGTATGAGCTGACCGAGTATGGCTGGAGTTTGAAGGAACTTCTGCATATCATGTGCAGGTGGGGAGATATGCATGTTGAACGTGTGTACGGTGATAAGGTCAAGATTTTAGAACGGGTACCAGACGTGAGTGAAACATGATTAGTGATACGACAAAAACCGGTCTCTGGATTTCAGAGGCCGGTTTCTTGTATTAGGTCATGGAATAACCTTGCGTTGACGCAAATCCTCGAAGATGTTCAGGAACATTGCTTCTGTATCAATGAACTCGTAAAAACCGAAACGACGCGCTTTCGTGCCGTCAGCAAAAAAGTCGTAATCCCAAGAAAACACAAAGTCACCGAACCGCCAGGAGGAAACATCACTATAGCTGTTATCCACTAACCCATGCTTCTTCACCATGGTGTTCCATAGCGACTCCTTATCGGCCATGACTACATCCAAGGACATCTGTAGCGGAGGTGCTGTCTCTAGACCGAAATAGGTAGCAATCTTAGGCCAAAGCTCGTTCCACCGGAAGAGATCTCCGTTCGTAATGTTGAACGCCTGATTCGCGCAACGTTCATCTGTCGCTGCCCAGACGGTGGCCTTGGCCAACAATCCCGCGTCGGTCATCTCCAGTAGGCTGTTGTAGGCTCCCGGCTTACCGGGAAAGCGGAGCGGCAACCCGAGTTCCTTCGACATGGAAGCATAGATTGCGATAACCATCGCTAGGTTCATTGGATTGCCCAATGCGTATCCGCAAACGACGGAAGGGCGAAGCGCCGACCAGGTCCAACTGCTCCCTTTCTGTCGATTTTCGAGGAATTGCTGTTGGTCGACATTAAACTCAGGTGGCATGTGATAGGCGTCTGTTTCTCGAGCTGGTGTCTTGAAGGGACCGAGGTGCGCGCCATATACTTTGTAGCCCTGCATGAGACTGATATGCTGGAGGGATGGAGAGATTGGCTCCATCCCATTGACGATATTGACAAGCATGGCTAAGTTTGGGGGGACCAATTCGGCCCAGGTAGGACGGTCTTGATAAGCAGCAAAGAAGATATGGGTGACTTCCGTTAGACTTCCAAGTTTCTCACGTATATCATTTTCATTAAGTAAGTCGACGGCGATATATCGGACTCGGTTGTTGGACTCCCCGCCTCGCCGTGACACACCGATGATATCCCAGTCGTGAAGCTGCTCCAGATATGCGATAAGATTTCTTCCAATAACGCCGTTAGCTCCGACAACAAGAGCGGTTTTGTGCGGTGTGGTTTCATTTGTTTTCATATAGTATCCTCTCCTACTCCTTGGTGGTTTCATGATCATTGTGCACTTTGGAGAGTTGAATGAAAAGTACGCACTTTGAAGTCATATAGTTACTTAGAAGTAATAAAAGGCAGTGGAGAGGGGGGAACTGGGAACAGCCAGTATCTTATATAATTTGGGCTGAGATCGAAGAGTATAAGCGTAACTCGAAACTAGAAATACTGATTTAACAATAAAAAAACTGGATTAGGCGAAACCCTATCCAGTTTTTCTTTCTTATTCGGTTGGTTGGAGTCTTAACGCAACGTTTTTAAAGCGCTGCTCCAAGCGACGACTTGATCGAACATCGTGTTGGTGGCTGCTTCCTGGTGTGGTGCAGGCTTCACAACGCTATAATTTTCAAAATCTGTAAAGAGCGATAGGGTGACCTGTGCACGTACGTCAGCCACATGCAGCTCACCTAAGATGAGTCTCAGGTTTTCTGCAGCACGAGCCCCGCCAGTGCCACCGCCATAACTGACGATACCTGCGGCCTTATCTTTCCATTCATTGAAAAGAAAATCAATAGCGTTTTTGAGCGCTCCAGAGATAGCATGATTATACTCAGGCGTTACGAAAACAAAGCCATCATACGAATGGATTGCTGTCGACCAAGCCACTGTATGAGGCTTCGTATATTGAGCCAACATAGGCGGCTTTGGTTCATCATATAGCGGTAAATTGAAATCTGCAATATCCACGATTTCGTATTCAGCGTCACTGCGTTTTTGTGCGATCTCGTGAACCCATCGAGCGACTGCTTCACCTCTGCGTCCTGGACGTGTGCTGCCTATTATAATTGCGATTTTTAGCATTGTTATTTCCTCCGTTATGTTGATTGTATTTTTTGATTCCAATATGAAATTCAGTTCCAATAACCTCCTTCCGTTTATACCTATGGAAAATGGTAACAGACAACATCATTACATTTCAAACGAAACAACTGTTATAACCAAAGTTTCCGTTGGTATAGGAGGGGATATTTTTCAAATGCTTCTAGCGTTTTGGGTGAAGACACGAGGGGGAGGAGAAACGAAAAGTGGGTTCTCTGGTACCTCTTAATGTGAAATTAATAGATGTGAATAAGATCAGGATGCATGAAACGTTCAACTTAAGCCGGCTATTTACAGTCGGCGAGGTTGAGCGTTTTTGTTTTTGCTTTGCTTGCAGCTTACGAGCTCAGCATATGTAAAATCGTAAAAAATTCCATGTATATCATAAATTAACTAATACAGAAATCTCAATGATTCATTATGATGGTAATTGAAAGCGTTTACTAGTCTCGCAAATATGAGGAAAGAAGGGGTTCATAATGAGAAAATGTTAAGTCGGATTTTATCTGTTGTAAGCAAAATTATTTTTTTCATAGGCGCGGAAAACGCGCTTAATCGGGCACCTACGCACAAATAGGCGTGGAAAGGTATACACTTAATATTGCGAAAATAAGGAGGCTTTCAAATGTTTAAGCAACAAGTTCAAAAGAAGATAGTAAGCTCAGTTCTTTCATTTGCACTTGCATTTTCGTTTATTAATCTGTCCGTTCTTCCAGCATCAACGGTTCATGCCAATACGCCAGATATCAACAAACTCAACTCTTCAGTAACGGATGCTGTTTATAACCCCTCAGCAACTGGTTCCGTCAATCTGTTGGCTCCGTCTCGTTTTACACCACAAGCAGGCGTGAATCTCAAGGTAAGTTCAGAAGCTGCAGATCATCCAGGAGTAGATGCTTTGCGATCGGGAGGCAGCGGTTTCTGGCGTAATTCAAGTTCAAATGTCTATATGAGTAACTATTCGCCATCCCTACTAGCTTTAACCCTCGACTTAGGCGCTCCAAAAACGATTGATAAACTTTACCTTGAAATCCCCAACACAATTGCAAATATCCAAAGCAATGCAACAAGATTTGAGGTTTATTACACAAATGACCCCAATTCTTGGGCAAGTGCCCCCACGGCCTCCGACACAGCGAGCAATTACAATTGGAAGGCAAACGGCTGGACGTTGGCTGGTGGGACGGAAACGGAAGGTTTATGGTCATATGTAACTTACAACGGACAACAATGGGGCTATGATACCAAGACATTCTTGTATCCGTTTACAGCTCGTTATGTGATGATCAACACAGTACTGGTTGGTCCTAGTGATAAACGCGCGAATGATACCAGTTCGATGATGGGGATATCCGGCTTGGCTATCTACGGCAAAGATTCGGTTTCTAACGCAACCGCACTGGTACCGGCTAAGGATACCTACAGTACATGGGATCAGGTTGCACCTAAATCTACAAATATAAATCTTGCTAGCGGACAGACTCTTACGAGCATAACCAAAGGCGATACTACGCTTCGTCCGAATATCGATTACTCGTTAACTGGCAGCATGGTGATATTCTCGCTTCCATACCTTGCCAAACTGCCGCTCGGCACGAATGAATTCAACTTTCATTTTAACAGCGGCAACCCATCCATGTTTGCATTGGACGTAACAGCCCGCGGGTTTGGTACGAATGACAAGACGATCAAGATGAACGCAATTGAAGGCGTATCTCCTTATAACATTTTAGGCGGCGCAATGGGGACGGACGAGCCGGTAGAAGGCGTGACCAAAAGGATAAGAGACGCTTACCACGAATTTTACGGTGATCAACCTCAGGCGACTGCAGCCGACGACCATATTAAGAGCATTTGGGACAGTACCTTGCAAAAAAATGTGTTCAAGGTCCTTGCCAACGGCAGAGGTTTGAATAACGAATTCCTTGATAAGGTTCGCGACGGCGAGTATGGCCACAAAGGTATTTTTGACCGGAAATTAGGCTATGTGGTTGACGGAGCGGCTGTCACGGACAGGCAGCGAATTGAAATTCGCCCCAGCGAAGATTCAAATGGCGATTTTGTAGCTTATGAAGGCGACTTGGTTTCCTATGAATGGCTCTGGAATATTCCGGACGGCAACCAGTGGAATCAGTCAAACTTCCGACATATCTTCCAGTTGAAGGCTGTGAATCGGCAAGCACCTGATACTTTACCGGGCGGGAACAACGGCGGAGAAAACGGCGCCTATATCCTCGCGATGTCGATTTCGGGAACGAACAGCAGGGATCTGGTCGTGAATCATAACCGATATGACGGCGATAAGACCATGATGAGAATACCGTTAAAAGAAATCGATGGTCACTGGATTAAGGTTGAGCTTCATGCGCTTATTTCGGATAGCGGCTGGTTCACAATTAAAATAACGGATAGGGTAACCGGTAAGGTATACACTTTTGACAGCCCGGATGTTTATCAAGTGTTTACAAACAAAGGTGCAAGCGACGGCACGAAAGACATGTGGAGAAGACCAGAAAGAGTCGGCGGATTCGAGACGGAGTATCCAGCTGCATTTGATCAATATTTGCGTCCAAAATGGGGCATTTACCGCAGCTCCGCTAACGGAACCAACTCTGCCTATGACGCTTCGCTTCAACTTGCCGATATCACCATAAGTAAGGTGGCATCAGGTTTGTCATCTGTAAACCTTGCCCTTAATAAAAAAGCTTATAACGTAGGTCGTGCAGAAGGTGCCAACCCAATTCAGATACAATCTGCTATGGCTAACGAATACGGCAATGCAAACAAACTGGTTAGCGGTGTATCGGAAGACCCGACAAAATGGAATGTTACTAACGTCACTAGTCTGAATCAAATCGGAAATTATTCATGGCTGGGTACCGACGGAGAGAGAAAAGGCAGTTTCGTCATTGACCTTGGACAGGCCATGGATTTTAGCCAATTAAGACTATTTGCAAAATCCACCAGGTTAAAAGGAGCAACCGTTTATGTATCTGATGATTTTGGAAACCATACATCGGCTGCTGAATTTGATGCAATGACGTTTAAACAAGTGGATAGACAATCTGCCCAAGGTTATACGTATGCAACAGGCAACAATATTGGAGGTACTGACTCGGAAGATGGTTCCTATCCAATTAACCTTGGTAAGACCTATCATTCCAGATATATTAAGGTAACGGTAGACAACGCATCCGGGGGCAATTCCGGGACGGATCTAACAGGACCTCCACGCCTTACACAGGTTCAAGTGTTTAATGCGCCAACTCCTCCACAGAATCTTACAATTGAAACTAACGGCTCAGCTAAAATACTGAAGTGGGACTCCAACGGCTTAAGCGAAGGTTACACAGTTTACAATGGGGCAACGGTTCTTGTTGACTTACCGGCAGGCGCAACAAGCTATACTTTACCAAGTAGCATAACCGATGTATCCAAAGTCGCTATAAGGTCAAATGGAACAGACCCGAATTCCCGCAAGTTTATGATATCTGCGCCGACGTTAGTGGTAGATCCGCAAGATGTGAATTCTCCTAAGACGGAAGCACAGATTGAACCGGCGCTGCAGAACGGCTGGCTGAACACGGATGGCTCCGTTGCACTGACGGCACATGACGATCTCTCCGCTGTATCGAAAACGGAATACAAGGTGGGGGACAACTCGGAATGGCAAACCTATGTCGGATCAATCGTTTTCAAGAACGAAGGCGTGTATCGGCTGCAGTTCCGCTCGGTCGACGCTGCAGGCAACATTGAGCAAACGAAGGAGCTAATCGTCCAGATTGACAAAACGAAGCCGGCCTTTGTGCTGACGGCAAACGGGGAACCGCTTGCGGAAGGTGCAGTTTTCTCTGACGATCGTCCGATAACGCTGCTCTTGAATGCGAGCGATACCCTATCTGGCATAGCGAGCCAGGAACTCGCCCTGGACGGAAAGCGTTTGGACAACGGTAGTTCCGTTGATTTGGCCGGGAAGCCAGGCCTCCATACTCTGAAGATCGTCATCACCGATCAGGCTGGCAATAGGACGGATGAATCTGTCCGCTTTACCATTGCAGCCACCCCCGAAGGGTTGTCCAGCTTGATTGACCGTTATGCCAAAGCCGGTGAATTGAAGGGATCGCTGGTTAACCAATTGAACAACAGCCTAGATCAGGCACGGCATCAGTTGGGCAAAGGCGACAATGAGAAAGCGGCCAAACATATGCAGGATTTCCTGGAGCATCTGAATAGCAAGTCGATGGCGGATAACGTCTCCGAAACAGTAAAGACCATCCTCACGGCTGACGCAAACGCTTTGATCGAGACATGGTCCGCGAAGTAACGAACATTAACGTATTGTAGATGCAAAATCATCCGGCCATTGTTGAAGGCCGGATGATTTTTTTATGCTCAAATGATTTAGAAATTTGTGTTGAAAAATTTCATTGAAATCGATTTCATTTTCTCGTATACGTAACAGAATACCGTGGCGATTTCCTATAACCCGGAGTATTATGTATTTGGGCATGCGAGTAAATTTGTAAGGGCAGGAGCGTATCGGATTGATTAGAACACGCTCGGCAGCGGAAAGCAGGTCGTTCAAAGGGCAGCGCGGCAGCAAGTCTTTCTC
Source organism: Paenibacillus germinis (assembly GCF_013141785.1). NCBI lineage: Bacteria > Bacillati > Bacillota > Bacilli > Caryophanales > Paenibacillaceae > Paenibacillus > Paenibacillus germinis. The sequence goes on along the minus strand of NZ_WHOC01000019.1, from coordinate 60,565 downwards.
GTACACGCTTCCTGCTGGCACGGCAGCAACATTTTTATGGATGGGAGAGAAGAGAGGCACGAAGTAAGACGAGTTATCCAGAATGCAGACAGAAATAAATAAAACCGCCATTTTTGGCGGTTAGCGAATTAAGGTTCATCGATATATTCTTCTTCGTTCGGAATGCTGTTCAAAAGGTTTTTATCTACTTTTTTCTGATCTTGCTCGGTGTTGGTGTCGCAGTTAACAATACAATTCATTATTTCTTCGGAATTGTCTTGAATATTTGTGTACTCAACCATGTTTGAACCTCCTTTCATTGAATTAGAGTTTCCAAGATCAAGCCATTTATTCGAGTAACGTATGCCTAAATCAAGATATCAAGTTGTATAATGTTCACAGAAGGATAAAAATCATGTAGATGGAGGTGTTATTATTGTTAGGGATCATTGTTTTAATGATTCTTACTTGGCTCATACTTCGAATTGTAGAAAAGCAAAATCTTTCCGCGTTAGGATTTTTACCACCAGTCAGAAATCTGTTGCAGTTATCGACAGGTTTTATTTTCGCAGCTACTGTATGCACTTTGCTTCAGCTATTGGATGGGTCAATAACCCATCTGCATTGGACGCTTCGCTCGAATTTAACCGGGTTAGAAATCGTGAGTTATTTGTGGTGGAATGTTAAATCGGTCATGTTTGAGGAGTTAATTTTTAGAGGCGCTTTGCTTTATATAGTCATTCGAAGATTTGGTGTAAAATCAGGTATTTTACTTTCAGCTATTTGCTTCGGCATCTATCATTGGTTTTCATACGGTATTTTTGGTAATGTAGTCTCCATGATCATTGTTTTTATTATGACAGCCCTTGTGGGGCTAGTATTGGCTTACGCTTTTGCAAAAACAAAATCAATAGCATTACCTATAGGACTCCATCTTGGCTGGAATTTCACTGTAAATGCCATTTTTTCAAAAGGCCCCTTGGGCATACAAATCTTAAATCCAGAACATGGGGCAGACTATACCCCTCTAATAGGCATACCTTCATTACTCTTATTTTTGGTTTCAATACTTACTTTTCCTGTGTTATCATATCTCCTCATTAAGTTCAAATATCCTGCCTCAATTACTTATAAAAAGTAACGGATAGGTAAAAACGACGCTCCTATAAAGAAGCGTCATTTTCTTGTTTACTATTATCAATCATTGGAGAGTGCTGACCCGGTTTCAAGCAATGTCTTCATTCCCGAAAGTACAATCGGTAGACCCATTTCAAGAATCTTTGCGGTGTTTATTGCTTGTTCGAATTCATCATGCACGACTGTTACGAGGGTCACACCGACTAACTCGGTATGAGAATCAATTTCCCACGTAATACGTGAAGGGCTCTCAGAGGCCGTGTCTGGAAACGCGGGGAACTGCCAACTCATAACCAGCTTATGCGGAGGAGATATTTCGAGAATGATCCCATCTGCTAGTTTTTTCTCCTCTGGGTTCCATAGTTCGAAAGAGGAGCCAATTTCCCAGTTGGATCGGATTGCGCAATTGTACCAAAACTTTGATGTCTTGGCCGGATCTGTAATGGCTTGCCACACTTGCTCAGGTGTCGCTTTAATGGCAATTCGGTTAACATGCCTAGGTTTGTTTTCCATATTCGTTTCACGCTCCAATTCGTTTTTAAGTGATGTTAATTCGATAGCCCAGGGTTCGGCGTATTTGCTAACCCAGCGGTCGTAAATTTGCCGTATGGGGACAGAATTTAGATAATGCAGCTTTTCTCTGCCAACTTTTCTTGTGGTTATGAGGTTAGCTTCCTCGAGAATATTAAGATGCTTCATTACACCGAATCTTGACATTTGTAGAGGGGTACAAAGATCGTTCAACGTTCGCCCATCAGTTGCGTGAAGCAAGTCTAAAAGTGTGCGACGGCTGGGATCAGCAAGTGCCTTAAATATATCGTTATCTATTTGGAACACCTCCTTCTAACAGTTTGCTTACAAGCATGCTTTTTTCATCCTTGACATGTGACCTAATGGTAACGTATTATAAAGGTGACAGTATAGTCACATATTAGCACAAACAAATTTGTTTGTCAGCCGGCGACAAATAGACCCATCTAACTCGACTAATTATTTTAACATAATCGCACCAAAACATTGTTGACTCAAAGCATTTCATGTAAGTACAAAAAAGGAGATGTTTTACTATGAAAACGATTGAACAGAAGAACATTGAAACGGTAACCGCGTTTATTGAGGCTTTTTCGAATCAAAACGATTTAGATTGTACAGATCAATTCTTTTCTAAACAAATAGGGGAGGCATTTCCTGATAAACTCTACGCAGTGGAAGAGGTCATTGCCCAAGGAGAGAAGGTAATAGCTAGAATATTTATGACTGGTACGCATAAAGGTACGTTTGCAGGAAATTCACCTACAGGCAATTCCGTAAAGGCCACTCAGTTTCGTGAATTTCGTGTAGTAGATGGCCAGATTGTTGAGCATCGTGGATGGTTCGATACAGCGACACTTTTGCCCCAAATTAAAGCCAATTAACCATAAAAAAGGAGATGTTTTATTGTGATAACTATTGAACAGAAAAATATTGAGACGGTATCAGCGTTTATCGAGGCTTTTTGGAATCAAAGTGATATGGATTGTACGGAACAATTTTTGTCAACCGATTATCAAGAACACTCTTATCAATCGAAAGAAGGTCTGAAACAATTTGCTGGAAAAATATTAGAGGCATTTCCTGATAAACTCTACACAGTTGAAGAGATCATTGCTCAGGGGGAGAAGGTAATCGTAAGAATGGTTGTGAAAGGTACGCATAAAGGGGTGTTTTTTGGAAACTCACCTACGGGTAATTCAATTGATGTCACGCTTTACCGTCAATATCGAGTCGTAGATGGTAAGATTGCCGAACATCGTGGTTGGATCGATATGATGACAATGTGGCGCCAAATACAAGGCAACTAATTAATTCAAAATAGGAATTCATGAGGAGGCTCTTTATATGCTGAAAATTGGAATCATATTGGGAAGTACAAGACCTGGACGGGTCAGTCCACAAGTGGGAAATTGGGTCAAAGAAATTGCAGATAAACGAGGAGATGCAAGCTACGAGATAGTGGATATTGCAGACTACAAATTACCCTTCTTTGGTGACCCGGGTAGCGAAGAACAAATCAAAAATTGGACTGAAAAATTGAACAGTCTTGATGGTTATATATTTATTACGCCGGAATACAACCACAGCATTACTGGTGCTTTAAAAAATGCACTCGATTTAGCACGTGAGGAATGGAATAACAAAGCTGCGGGTATCATTAGTTATGGGTCAACTGGCGGGGCACGAGCGGCGGAACATCTGAGAGGGATATTAGGAGAGCTACTAGTTGCTGATGTGAAAGCACATCCAACCTTATCGATATTTACCGATTTTGAGAACTATAGCACATTTAAACCAGCTGATTTACATCTCAATAATATTAAACTTATGCTGGATCAAGTGATCGCATGGAGTGGAGCGCTTCAAACACTACGCAAGTAGGTTCAGACTATACAGTTATCAGATAAGAAACGCTTGGCCCTTATTTACTTAGGGATCAAGCGTTTTTTTTGATTTGCAAAATAAACGGATTAGTGATTTGATACTTTTATACGATTTATAAATAACCTTATAGGAACGATGATGATGAAAATTGAATTTGAAAATAATACGATAGCATTTAATGTTCAATATGGAATTAGAAAAAAGATTTCGATTCATATCGATTCTATGGGTTTCATAACTGTAAAAGCTCCTAATGATACAAGTAAGGAAATGGTTATGAGTGCTGTGAAACATCATGGGAAAACAATCTTGGAGAAATTACATGCCATTGCCAAAGCCCGAGAAACCCCGAAGACAAGAGAGTATCAAGACCAAGGAAAGTTCCTTCATCTTGGAAAATATGTTTTTCTCCATGAATTAATCGAGACGTATGAGTTAAATGAAGAAGAATTGAAAATGAATCTTAAAAAGTTCTATTTCTCAAGCTGCAAGAAGATAATTGGGGAACGAATCAAAATTTATCAAACACAACTGAAAGTAAAACCCAAAACGATTGAGATCGATGAGTCCAAAACCAAGTGGGGAAGCTGCAGCTCGGATAAAAAAATAACCTTTAATTATCGGTTAGCTATGGCTCCAGTTGAAGTTATTGATTATGTCATCATCCATGAACTATGTCATCTCCTTCATATGAATCATGATCGATCATTTTGGAGGCGTGTAGGAAGTATTATGCCGGATTATAAAGAAAAGGAAGCTTACTTAGCAAGGCATGGACATGCTATGACGCTTTGAGACTATGTGATAAAATTCTCAGCCTTTCTTTTTATTTATGTCATTAATTATTAATGAGGTAAATTAATATCGTGATTTTCACAGCTATTTTCTTCCCTCCATTTTATGGTAGACTCCCTTTATAAACACTTTTTTTGCGCGAAAGGCGGTAGGACCGATGCTGAAAATGCTTGTGGTCGACGACGATAAATTCGAGCGGGACGGGGTCAAGTTTTTAATCGACAAATACAACTTGGACCTGGAAATTAGCGAAGCGGACAGCGGGGAAAGCGCACTAGCGTACATCGAAAGCAACGACATCGATATATTGTTTTCCGACATCCGGATGAAGGGGATGGATGGATTGCAGCTTGCGGCAAAGGTACGTGAACTCGGACGGCCGGTTAAAGTCATTTTTATGAGTGCATACGGTGAGTTTGAATATGCGCAGCGGGCGATCGATTTGAAAGCGATCCGCTATATTTTGAAGCCGGTTCAGGTGAGCGAATTTATTAAGGTTGTCTCCCAGGTCATTCAGTTATGCGAGCAGGAGCTGAAGTCGAAGGCACAGCAGGAGCGGATGGAAGAGGCGTATAGGAAAGAGGTCCGTTACGAGAAGCAAAAGCTGCTGACCGACTTGATTCTCGGCAAAGTCGAGGTGCCGGATGAAGACAGGGAGCTATCCATGCCGATCACCGGGTTCGATGGATACGGTTATGTGAGGATGCTGATGCTGGATTCGCGCAGCCGTATATTTGACCGGCTCGATGCCGATCTCGAACGCCAGCTTGCAGAAACGGTTCGTCGAGGCTTTGATTTCATCCATTTGAATGAATTTCAAGGTTTGCTGCTCATGGAAGCTTTTGCCGATGAATCGCTGGAAGCTTTATCGGAACTTGGACAGCAATTGATCCGATGGTTCCGCGACAAGTATGAACAGGAAATCTGTATCGTGGTCAGCGGTTTGGTGGACGATGTGAAACAACTGTACAAAGAATACCACGCTATGGAAACGATGCTGGAAAACAAGTTTTTTTTCGACGAAGGAACGGTGCTGCTGGCAAACCGCACATCATTTGCCACAGGTGATGTGACCGCTTCGGTCAACGACGCACTGGAAGAGCTAACGTTGAACATTCAGCGCAACCGTTATGATGTAGCGAGATTGCGGTTCGAACAGTTGTTTGACGCACTGCAGGACAGCGATCATTATTCGGTCATTTACGTCAAATATGTTTGCTCAGAAATCGTCAAAGCGATATTCGACGTTTCTACCAAAAAGAACACGGATAAATTCAAGGTGAATTTGGAAAGTATTTATAAGACAACAAAACTGAGCGATCTGCGCAAAGTGGTGCTGACAATCCTGAAGGAAAACGAATCATCCGGCGGAACCGGCGCCGAAGCAATGCCGAAAGCAATTGAAGAGGTCGTTCGCTTAATTGAAATCGAATACAATACCGATTTGTCTTTGGAATCGTTAGCTGATCAGGTCTATTTGTCGCCAAGCTATTTAAGCCATTTGTTCAAAAAGCAAAAAGGGATCAGCCTCAACAAGTTCATCACATTGTACCGCATGGAAAAGGCGAAGGAGCTGCTGTGTTCGACAAAACGAAAAATCGTCGACATCGGACAAGACGTCGGTTATAGCAATTTTCCGTATTTCAGCGCGTTGTTTAAAAACCATTACGGCAAAACCCCGTCCCAATTCAGGGAAGAGGCGTAACTGATGAAACGGGCCATATTCGGACTATTTAATCGGCTGCGCTTTAACCAAAAGTTGTTTTTGTCCTATCTTATCGTTATCATTATTCCGATTTTGGTGCTTGGCGTATATGCCTACAATCAATCGAAGCAAATGCTGAATTACCAGGCTTTTCAAGGAATTGACAAAAACGTCAGTACGATTTCGGAAAGCATCAACAATTCTATCGAACGGTACAACCATACGATCCGGTCGATCGTCTACAACAAGACATTTCAAAAAATCGTCGCCAATGATTATCTCGATCTTGTCAATCTGTCGGGTGATTTGAACAATTACTTATCGCCTTATTTCATCATGATGATGAATCTGGACAAGGAAATCGAAAAAATAACGTTTTATACGCAAAGTAATGTGCCGGAATACGGCGATTCCGTTGTTTCCTATAAACGTGTCGAAAACGAACCGTGGTACAGTGAGGCAGTGCAAGGAAGCGAAAATCAATGGTTTTATGATAAAGGTCTGATTGTGACCGCTAAATTCCCGAAATTTTTCGCGGAGCGGTACACGAGTATCGTCTATATGCGCATAAACGACAAAAGCTTTTTCAAAAGTGTGACCGATATATCTCAGGATTATGGTATTGTCATCGCAGATGCACAAAACCGTATCATTTACGCGAACCAAAGCGCAATGAAAACGTCCACCTTAGACTCTAGAGAAATGATGAAGCTAAGCGAAGGATTGGTAAGGATCGGTTTAACCGAGATGTTTCTTGTCAAAAAGATGGTGCCGCAAACGAATTGGACATTGTATTGCTTCGTACCAGCCGGGCAAGTGTCCCCAAACGCCGGAACGATCATCAATGCAACGTTGATTGTGATCCTGTTATGTATCGTCAGCTTACTGGTCATCATTTCGATATTTTCCAAAACGATGATCCGGCGCATCTTCAGGTTAAATGCAATGATGAAGCGGGTCGAGATGGGGGAATTGAACTTGCGGGTGCAAAGTTCGTCAAGAGATGAAATCGGCGAGCTTACGAATCGGTTCGGCAACATGCTGATCCGCCTGAATGAATTGATTGAAGAATCGTTTCGCAGCAAAATCGTACAAAAAGAAGCAGAGATGAAAGCGCTTCAGTGGCAAATCAATCCACACTTTTTGTACAACACGCTTTCATTCATCAATTGGAAGGCTTTGGGGAGTGATGCCCACGACATCAGCTATGTTGTCACATCCATGTCAAAATTTTACCGAACAGCGCTCAATCGGGGCAATAATATCATCTCCGTAAGGGACGAATTGGAAAATATCAAATCGTATGTAGAAATTATTCAGGTTATGGGTGAAAATAACTTTGATGTTGTTTATGAAATCGACGCAGCGGTTTACGAATATTCGACGATCAATCTCATCCTGCAGCCGCTGGCCGAAAATGCAATCAAGCACGGCATCAATCAGAAGATGTCTGGGCGGGGATTGCTGCAAGTGAGCGCCCGACTAGGCAAAGGTACGGTCGAATTCGCAATCGAAGATAATGGTCCGGGCATGCCGCAGGAGACGATCGATACCATACTGACGATTCAGTCAGTCGGATACGGGCTGAACAACGTCAACGAACGGCTTCAGCTACGGTTTGGCGCCGAATACGGCATAGGCATCCGAAGCCGGATCGGCCACGGAACGGTCATGACCGTTGTTATCCCACAATACATGAATGTTTCATAGTGATATCAGAGAATCAGTTACGCCATTCTCCCACCTAAGTCTGCCGCAAGGCAGGCTTTTTTCAATTCCGTAAAAAACTGATAATTTCTAAAATATTAGATAATTTTATTCTCAACACCACATGCTATAGTTAATTTATCCAATCGGAAGCGATTACATAAAGGAGGGAATGTCAGCAATGAACGAGACTGTGGCGACCGTCGGCACGAAACGAACACTGAAGCCAGAAAAAAACAGAAAATTCAAGCAATACCGCGTGCTGCTCATCATGATGATCCCAGCGATCGTCTATTACATCGTTTTCCACTATCTTCCGATGTTCGGCGTGCTGTTGGCATTCAAAGATTTTAAAATTACGCAGGGTATTCTTGGCAGTCCATGGGCTGGACTCCATCATTTTGAGAAAATCATTCATGATTCGTATTTTTACACCGTATTGAAAAATACCGTTGTCATCAGCTTATACAAGCTGGTGTTCGGGTTTCCGGTACCGATCGTTTTCGCCCTATTACTAAGTGAAATTTCAAATATGAAGTTTAAGAAAGTAGTGCAGACGGTTTCGTATTTGCCGCATTTTATATCATGGGTCGTCTTGGCCGGCATTTTCTTTACGATATTTTCGCTGGACGGTCCGGTCAATGCGATCGTGAAACTATTTGGTGGTGATCCGATGTTATTTTTGGCGGACGACCGCTACTTTCGGACAATCCTCGTAGTTACGAGCATTTTTCAAGGGTTCGGCTGGGGTTCGATCATTTATTTTGCGGCGATATCCAGCATTGACCCACAGTTATACGAAGCGGCTGTTATCGATGGGGCGGGGAGGTTCAAGCGGATGATTTACATATCCATCCCAATGCTCGTTCCTATCATTGCGATTATGCTGATTTTGTCCATGTCCGGCATTCTAGATGCGGGCTTCGATCAAATATTCAATATGTACAATGCCAAAGTGTATAACGTATCCGACATTATTGACACGTATGTGTATCGCAAAGGGCTGATCGAACTAAACTACAGCTATGCGACGGCAGTTGGGCTGTTCAAATCGGTCGTCGCTCTAATCCTAATTATTGCCGTCAATCGAATCGTTAAATGGATCGGCGGAAAGGAGCACGCCATATGGTAGTCCGTCGGTTAAAGGAGCGAGAAAGATGATAAATGTGAAAAAATCGAGAGGCGACAAAGTTATTGACTTCTTTATATACGTCATTTTGGCTATCATGATGTTCTGCACATTGTACCCGTTCTGGTCCCAGGTTGTTATTTCCTTGGACGGTGCTGGAGCCAAAAGCGCAGCTTACTCTTCAGGGTTCATATTGCTGCCGACTCAGCTGACGTTCGATAGCTACAAGCTAGCCTTCAAGTTCGATGCGTTATGGATGGGTTACAGGAATACGATGGTTAGAACGGCTCTCGGTGTCGTATTGTCTATATTTTTCACGGCGATCACCGCTTATCCTCTAGCGAAGAAGGATTTGCCCTTCAATCGTACGTTTACGAGCTTCATCTTATTCACAATGCTGTTCGGCGGGGGTACGATCCCATCTTATTTACTCATCAAGCAACTGCACATGCTTAACACGATTTGGTCACTAGTCATTCCAGGGATGATTGGAGCATTTAACGTATTGATTATGCGCAACTTTTTCCGATCGATTCCCGATGAGCTGGAGGAGTCAGCGCGGGTTGACGGCGCTGGATATTTGCGGATTTTCACCCAAATCGTCATTCCGTTATCAAAACCGGTCCTGGCAACGATTGCTTTATGGGTAGGGGTCGGCCATTGGAACGCATGGTTTGACAGTATGATCTATATCTCGGATCCGAACAAACAAATGCTGCAAATCGTATTGCGCAAAATTATTATTCAAAACAACATGGCGGACATTAACAGCGTCATTCAACATATAGGCAACAAGTCGGAGTTTTCCGGCAGGCAGTTGCAAGCGACGGTCGTGATGTTTTCGATTATTCCGATGCTGATTGTATATCCGTTTATTCAAAAATATTTTGTCAAAGGCGTTATGATCGGCGCTATTAAAGGGTAATCCCCCTATTAATAGAATACATAAAAGAAAAGAAAGGGTTGGTTATATTGAATAAAAAGCGTTGGTTGTTTGGAGCGCTGTCCGCATTTATGTTCATGTCTGTGATGGCCGGATGCAGCAAAAGCGAATCGTCCGGCGATACTGCCGAAAGTCAAAAAAAGCAAACTTCCGAGTCCACAAATAGCGGACAAAAACCGAAGCCTAAAATGAAGTTGACGTTTTGGAACCTGGATGAGAATCAAAATCCGGATTCCGTCGGCGTAAATGCACTTAAAGAAAAATTCGGCATCGATATCGATTTTACCTCAACAGCAAGAGAAGCGATGAAAGAAAAATTGAACCTGATGATTTCTTCGGGCGAAATTCCAGATTGGTGGAAAGAACCGTCGTTTACGGACTACGACAAGTTCCTTCAACAGAACGTGGCGGCAGAAATCCCACAAAAGCTGATCGAGCAAAATATGCCGAAATACATGAGCTGGTTAAAACGGTTTCTCGGAGACGATCCATTTAAATACGTCAGAAGAGATGGTAAACTTTACGGCTTGCCAGTCATCTGGGATATAGGCATCGATGGTTTACAGCTCGGCTTTCGGCAAGATTGGTTAAATAAAGTCGGCATCACAAAAACGCCAGAAACGGTTCAAGAAATGGAAGCCGCTCTGATGAAGTTCCGCAACGACGATCCAGACGGCAATGGCAAAAAAGACACGTACGGCATTACTTCTTCAGGCGACAATATCGAAAGCATGTTCAGCTCAGTGTTCGGCGCATTTGACGCTTATCCGAACATTTTCCGAGAGAAAGATGGCAAAGTTATTCGTGGCGAAATCGAGCCTGGGGCGAAGCAAGCACTCGAAGTGTTGAATCGTTGGTACAAGAACGAGCTGATTGACCCTGAGTTTGTTGTCAACAAGGGCAATAACGTTGAGGACAAAGTGCTTACCGACAAAATCGGCGCCATCGAATATTATTGGTGGACGTTACTACCAGGCAATGCATTCCTCGGGGGAGAGCAATGGCACGACAAACTGGCAAAAATTCATCCGGGGTTCAACTTTGCGATTGTAGGCGGCGTTAAAGGACCAGACGGCAAATATGGCATGTCGCAATATAATCCGGCGTATGCTTCAGGCGTCATGTTCGGCAAGCAATTGGAGAAAGATCAAGACAAACTGGTCAAATATATGCAAGTTTTCGAAGCTACCCAATTCGATCCTGAGATTTACGAAAAAATGAACTTCGGTGAAAAAGGTAAGCAATGGAAAGTAAGCGACAAGGGAACAGTTGAATATATTGCGCCTTATACGGATGAGAAAGAACGTAAAAAAGCAGGTCTAGGCGGCTATTCGATGGCCGGTTCGTTTAACGATTACGATTTCCAAACGTCGTATACTTCTGAAAAAGATCTGCGCCAGCTAGCGAAGGACACACGTGCGAAAGCAACGAGAAACATCGATATTTTGGCGCCGTTTAACAAACCGATCTACAATGAAACCCAAGATAAGCTGAAACAGTTTACGCTGCGAACTTATATCGACTTCATTACCGGCCGCAAGTCGTTGAATGAATTTAACAATTTTGTAACGGAATGGAAGAAGATGGGTGGAGATCAAGTGCTGGAAGAAGCGCAAAAAGTATACGACAAAAACTTGAAAAAATAATAAAGTATTCGAATGTCCTTTCCAAATTCGCGAGAATTGGGGAGGACATTCGAATTTATGGCTACACGCTGGGCAACTAAACCTAAACTCGAAACGGGGATGAGAGAAAGATGTATTCATGGCAATTAGGAAGATTGATCATTGTTCTAGACAGAAAAGGCCAAATCACAGGTATGACCGATGCGGGCAGCGGAAAATCGTACACATCTGCGACACATGCAACACCATTCATTCGTGTTGTCATCGACGGGCGTTTGGAGGCGCCTATTGCAGCAGATTACAACGAAGGGAGCGGCATACTGACGTTTCGATTTGATGAAAGCGGCGCTAAGGTAGGCGTTGCGATAAAGGTAAAGGAACTGTATGTGACATTTACAGTGACGTGCATCGATGGAGCAGATGCAGAAGCGATCATTTGGGGGCCGTATGCGACAATGATAGCCGGTTCGATCGGCGAGTCGGTTGGCGTTGTTCACGACGGGCAGTTTGCGATCGGCATTCAGGCGTTAAATGTGAAGACGATTGGCGGCTGGCCCATGGAGGCAGAAAAGCTTCCATTCGCCGATCAATCATTTGCGGACGCCAAGTTTGAATATGAATCGTGTTCAGCATGGCCGACCGATGAAGGCAGCTTGCTGCAAATGTTCACAAGGAACCGGACCAAAGCCGCAAGGCGCCCGGTTTGGAATTTGCCGGATATTGAAGTTGCTGCGATAAGCGGGATAGAAGCGGAAATTGTCGGCTCGGCGATCGCTATATTCGGTTGTGAGGTGAACCGGGTACTGGATACGATCGAAGCCGTCGAGCTAGGGGAAGGGCTACCGCATCCGATGATCGAAGGCATCTGGGGGAAAACGTCGCCTGCGGCGAACCAGTCGTATTTGATCACCGATTTCTCCGAATCGACGATGGCGGATGCCGTTCATTATACGAAGATGGCCGGTCTGAAATATGTTTATCATCCCGATCCGTTCGGACAATGGGGACATTTTTCTTTGAAGCCGCACAACTTTCCGAACGGCGATGAAGGTCTGAAAAGCTGCGTAGACATGGCGGAGGGGATGGGCGTTCACGTCGGCGTTCATACATTGACCAACTTTACAACACTGAACGATCCGTATGTGACGCCAGTGCCGGACGAGCGGCTGCAATCAGTTGGAGAGGCAAAGCTAATCGAGCCGGTCGGCATAGACACTGGGTATATTGTCGTCGACGATCCTCGACCATTCGCAGCGAATATGTTCCGGCGTTCGGCGCGGATCGGCAGGGAGCTGATCGAATACGACGGGGTTTCCGAGAGCGCGCCATGGAAACTGCTTGGCGTGCGGCGTGGTGTGAAAGGCACGGCCGTTGCAGCGCATGAAGCTGGTGTGGCAATCGGTCGGTTGTGGGATCACGGGTATGACGTCTTCTTCCCAAATATTGAGCTTCAGGACGAATACTGCCAGCGAATTGCCGAGCTTTTCAGAAAGACGGGCCTCAAACAAATATCATTCGATGGGCTGGAAGGCTGCTACGCATCCGGACACGATGGTTACGGTGTCAACCGGTTCGTGAAGATGTGTTACGAAGGCTGGGGAGAAGAAGTGATCAATGATGCGAGTATCGTTGTTCCGAATTATTTGTGGCACATTTTCACGCGCTTCAACTGGGGAGAGCCGTGGGGAGCCGAAACGCGCGAAGGCCAGCTTGAATGGCGGCTCAACAATCAGCGTTTTTTTGCGCGGAACTTTATTCCGCCGATGCTCGGCTGGTTCCTCGTTCGTTCAGCTAACGATCAATTCGAAGCGACAGTGCCGGACGAAATCGAATGGGTGCTGTCGAAGGCGGCAGGATTTAACGCGGGTTTCGCGCTTGTAGCTGATATGCGCGTACTTCAGCGCAATGGCAATATTAACGTGCTGTTTGAGTCAGTACGACAATGGGAGATGGCACGGCGGGCCGGAGCGTTTACACCGGAGCAGCAGGAACGGCTGCGTGACCCGAAAGGCGACTGGCATTTGCAGCCTGCGGGCGAAGGACGATGGAACCTATATCCGGTCAACATTTCCAAGCCGTTCGTGTGCAACCCGGCCGAGCTGCAGCCTGGGCAGCCCGGAGGTGCGGATTGGACGTTCTATAACCGCCATGCCGATCAGCCTCTCAAGTTTTGCTTGCGTGTGAGGCCTTCGTACGGCAATGACGATGCTTCGGTGAAACGGCCGTCCTTTTTTGTGAACGGCGTTTATATGACTTTTGAGGCGGAAATTCTCGCGAATCACTATCTCGTTTGCGATGGCGACCGGACTGGCAAAATTTATGATCAGAACTGGAATCTGCTGAAAACGGTGGAAACGTCGGTAGATGCGCCGATCGTTCAAAACGGCGGACAGCCGATATCATTCAGCTGCAAATTCGAAGGCGATCCGAAGCCGTCGGTCAGCGTCAAAGTGTTTACTTGGGGCGAGCCTGAGACGGTAGAAGATAGTTCTAGATAAGAACATTCAGAGGTACCTGTGGATTGATTTCCAAGCAGGTACCTTTTGTAATGCTAAAAAAATATCAATATACTTCGAAAAAAACGTCAACTTTTCATAAAGCTTAATTGATATGATAAGAATCAAGAAACAAGAAGATAATGCACTGTGGATAGAACAAAAGGACGGGTGGGATTTAAATTTTGATGTTGGAACGATTGGGAGTATTGACGGATGAGGTTTCAGCTAATTTCGAGGAAGCGTTGGATTGGGCAGTTGAACAGGGTTTAAAGCATGTTGAAGTCCGTGTCATTAACGGACTGAATGTCGTCACTCTAAATGACGATCAAGCAATGGAAGTCCGGCGTCAAGTCGAAGACCGCGGGTTATTCATTTCCGCGATTGCCTCTCCTTTGTTTAAATGTGCGCTGGATCCGAGCAGACCGATTGCCACTGGAGACACTTTCGGCCAGAAAGAAGAGAGCGTGGATGCACACTTTGGCAAGCTGAAACGCGTGATCCAGTTAGCAAAGCTGCTAGGCACGACACGGATTCGTATTTTTTCTTTTTGGCGTGAAACGGATCCGCAGCTCTATAAGGAAGATATTGTCCATCATCTACGGCGAGCTGCTCAAGAAGCCCAGCGCGAAGGGGTGCAGCTTTTGCTAGAGAATGAGCCTTCCTGCAATGGCGGCTTTGCGGAAGAAGTGGCTGCAATTGTGCGCAGTGTTGATTCACCCGCTTTAAGGGGTTTGTGGGACCCGGGCAACGAGGCATACGGCGGTCGTGAAGCTTTTCCGGCAGGTTACGGATTCATGAAGGATACATTGGCTCATGTTCATCTAAAGGATGCATATATCTGCGCAGACGGGACAGCCCGTTGTGTGCCACTTGGCTCAGGCAACGTACCTGTGATTCCACATCTCAAAGCATTGTTGGCAGACGGATATGTTGGCCTCTTCACCATCGAAACACATTTCATTCCTGAGGGTGGAAGTCAGATGACGGGTACTCGTATGACACTCGATGCGCTGCGTGCGCTTCTAAGTGAGGTATAGCACTATGACAACGTGGAGATTTGGCATTATTGGATGTGGATCCGTCGCTGACTTTCATATCGAGGCAATCCGCGAGATAGAGGACGCAAGCTTAACCTTTGTTTCCAGCCGTAAAGAAGCAAGAGTGAAAGCGGTTGCGAAGCAGGAGAATTGCGACTGGACGACCGATTATCTAGAGTTGATCCATAGTCCGGATGTAGATATCGTCTGTGTGACGACTTCAAGCGGAAGTCATGCCCGCATTGGGCTAGACGTTTTGAACGCTGGAAAGCATCTAGTGCTGGAAAAACCGATTGCCATGAATAAACATGATGCTGCGGAGCTTGTACGCACGGCGAAAGAACGTGGAGTTACACTGTCTGTCATTTCCCAACGGCGTTTTGAAGCCCAACATCAAGCAGTCAAACGTGTGCTAGATGAAGGGGCTCTTGGCAGACTTCTGCTCGTGGAAGCATCTCTGTCATTTTCTCGGACGCAAGCGTATTACGATGAAGCCGAATGGAGGGGGACGATTGCCGAGGATGGTGGCGTTCTTATGAATCAAGGCATACACATTTTGGATCTGTTGCTTTGGTTTGCCGGAGAGATTCATACGGTCTTCGGTAAAATAGCCACTCAAACACATCAAATAGAAGTGGAAGATTTGGGGCTGGCGATTCTGCAATTTAAAAACGGTGCTTTCGGCACGATTATGGCTTCAACCAACATCCAACCTGGGTTCCCGGCAACCATTAATCTTTATGGGGAAAAAGGGACGATTAAGTTGGAAGGTTCTTCAATTGTTCACTGGACAGTTCCTGGCAGAACCGAGCCCAACTGGACCCAAGCTAGAGTTTACGGAGGAGTGTCTGATCCTCGCAGTATTGTTTCCGATTTTCATCAAAGCCAGTTTATTGATGTGATAGCATCTATCGAAAACGGCATAGACCCCCTCGTTACTGGCGAGGACGGATTACGAGCTGTGCAATTGGTTGAAGCCATCTATGAAAGCTCGGCCAAAGGTGTTCAGCTCCACATGGAATAATGGCATCTAGATTGATCTCTTTCACAAAGCCATTCGGATGATCGAAAGGAGTATGGAAATATGAATGAATTACCAATCGTCTTTAAACAAACGGTAGATTCTTTGAAGGTTAACGTATATAACGACCGTCGTGCTCTAGGGGCTTCCGCAGGCGCTGAAGTTGCCGCAAAGATCAAGCAATTGCTGTCCGAAAAACATGGCATTCGAATCATTTTTGCAGCGGCACCGTCACAAAATGAGGTTTTGAAGTATTTATCAGAGGATGAATCCATTGACTGGTCCCGAATTACAGCCTTTCATATGGATGAATATAACGGTCTGCCGCTACATGCGGAGCAAAAGTTCAGTCGTTTTTTGAGTGAGCGCCTGTTTGATCAAGTAAATCCGGGTAAGGTTCATTTGATTGACAGCTCAAATGAGAGTGAAGATGAATGCCGCCGTTACGGAGAATTGCTGCTGCAGGCTCCTATCGATATCGTTTGTCTAGGAATCGGTGAGAACGGGCATATTGCTTTCAATGATCCGCCAGTAGCCGATTTTAACGATCAACAGGTTATCAAAGTTGTAGAACTGGATGATGCTTGTCGGCAGCAGCAGGTGAATGACGGTTGTTTCCCTTCATTCGAGGATGTCCCCACCCATGCGCTAACGTTGACTATCCCGGCCTTGCTCTCAGGCTCACATTTGTTCTGCGTTGTTCCCGGACCTACGAAACGCAAAGCGGTCGAGCGTACGCTTAATGGATCAATCTCAACCGAATGTCCGTCAACGATATTGCGGAAACATCCGGATTGTACCCTTTATGTGGATAGGGATTCTTATGGGAATTAAAGACATGAACTTGAAGGCCATTCATTATGCAACGGGTGAGCCTGTCTCGATCTGCATGGAGCAGGGGGTTATCAAGAGCATAGAGCCGGTTAAATCGGAGAACCGAGATACGTCAGAGCTGGCGATTGTCGCTCCAGGACTAGTCGATCTGCAGATTAATGGTTATGCAGGTCATGATTTTAATCAAGTGCCGTATCCTGACAAGATGGTTGGGGAAGTGATTCGCAAGCTTTGGCAGGAAGGGGTGACATCCTGCTTTCCGACGGTCATAACTAATAGTGATCAAGCGATACAAGAAGCTTTGGAATCGATAGCTTTGGCGTGCCTGCAGGATCCTGTTGCAGATCATGGCATTGCCGGAATCCATCTGGAAGGTCCGTTCATTTCGCCGAATGACGGCGCTCGCGGAGCACACAATTGTGATTATGTAAGACCGCCGGATTGGGAGTTGTTTAACCGTTGGCAGGAAGCATCCGGTGGACGAATCCGGATTATCACTCTGTCACCAGAATGGCCAAACAGTGCTCAATTTATCTCCAAATGTACGGAAAACGGCGTAACGGTTTCGATCGGGCATACATCCGCGACACCGGAACAAATAGCTGAAGCGGTGGAAGCAGGCGCCCGGATGTCAACTCATCTTGGCAATGGTGCTCACCTGATGATGCCGCGCCATCCTAATTATATCTGGGAGCAATTAGCTCAGGATCGGTTGTGGAGCTGTGTGATCGCTGATGGCTTCCACTTGCCCGATCAAGTACTGAAGGTTGTGTTTAAAGTGAAAGGTGCTCAAGCCATGCTGGTAAGTGATGCGGTTTCACTAAGTGGACTGCCAGCGGGTACTTACACATCGCACATTGGCGGTTCCGTCGTTTTGACACCTGAGGGCAAGCTGCATCTCGCTGATAACGAGAACATCTTAGCTGGATCGGCGCAAATGCTGCTTAGGGGCATTGAGCATGTAACGAATCGGGATCTAGCCGAATTAGCGGTAGCTTGGGACATGGCTTCAGAAAGAACGTCCCGATTTATGAAGCTGCCTTCTGCTGCAGGCCTGACTCCAGGAGCTCCGGCCGATTTGGTTCTGTTCCGTAGAGAAGGAAGCCGAATTCGTTTGGAACGTACGTTTAAGTCGGGCAAACAAGTCTTCTTAAGGGAGGAAATATAATGAAGTTCGCGGCATTTAGTGGCGTATTTATGGAGCATAGCATTCAAGAGGCGATGCTGCTCACTAAACGATTAGGCATGGATGGCATTGAAATCGCTGTCCGTGAGCACCATCTATCCTCATCGATCAGTCAACCCCGGATCAATGAAATTAAAGCATTGTCCGAAAGCTTGAATCTCGAGATTCCTGTTTTGGCCACCTATACTGGTGGGTTTTCTACGGCAAGCGATAAAGAATGCCAACAGACGTTCGACGAGTTTCAAAGGCTGCTTGATATTGCAGATCAGCTAGGTTCCTCGATGGTTCGTGTTTCACCAGGTGGTCCAAATGCCTTTATGGCACAAGATTACCACTACGCTAAGGCAGCTTACTGGCTCAATCGATGTGCGGAAGAAGCGAAAGCACATCAGGTCGATATAGTAATGGAAATTCATAATCAATCACTCATCGAAACCGTAAATAGCAGCTTGCGTCTACTTGACCTTATCGCTTACGATAATATTGGCATGATCCATGATGCGGGAAATATGTATATTACCGACACTGATTATGGCCGTGATTCCGTCTTGAAATTGGGCAAGCATTTATTTCATGTGCATGTCAAAGATGAGTTGCGTGTCAGTGAAGTTGGCGCTCCAGGCACCTTTACCAATGTCACCCACCGTGGTGAAGAGATGTTCCTTCAATGTCGTCTAGGTGAGGGAGAGGCTGATCACAAGCCGCTGTTTGATACTCTTCTCGAAACGGGCTACGCAGGTTGGGTTACGTTGGAATGCCATGCACCGTTTCCCGCTTATGAACGATTGGCACACGATTTTCAATTCGTGAAGAAGCTGATGAGTCCATCATAATGAAATGATAGTAGGTGGTAGTGATATGGGGATGGAAGGGGAAATACCCTTTTATCAAAGCAAGGATCA
This sequence comes from Paenibacillus germinis, assembly GCF_013141785.1. NCBI lineage: Bacteria > Bacillati > Bacillota > Bacilli > Caryophanales > Paenibacillaceae > Paenibacillus > Paenibacillus germinis. Next base: position 41,649 of record NZ_WHOC01000019.1, on the reverse strand, counting down.
GCTTAATAAAGCGTTTCCTTTTAAAATCTTGCGTTACTCCAGCAGTCTGCTGAAGCAGCCCATGCATAGTCACGATTATGTTCAGATCGCTTATGTCCTTCGCGGGGTGTGCAATCATCAATTACGCGGTAAGTCGCTTACAGTAAGCAGAGGAGATATTTTCATCATTGCTCCCAATATAGGGCATAGTCTGAGTGCGATCGAGGATAAAGAATTCGAGGTGGTGCTTGTCGATTTTATACCTAGTCTAGTACAGGAGCAATTAAAGCCCTTTTCCGATACACTAAATCCTTTACTTCAGCATTCCGATGAGGACTACAAGATTCCTTTCGTACACCAATCTTGGCTTCATTTCGGGAAAAACAAGCAGATTTTCGTCGAGCAGCTCCTTCAGGATATTCAGGATGAATACGAGCATCGTGAAGTCGGATTCGAACACTCGATCCTGCTTAACTTAGCCAAGTTGCTGATCTTAGTCGACCGCGAATATCGAAAGACGAAGCGGAAGCCTGCCAAACAACCAGCACTTGCGGACCAACATCCGATTAATGATGTGAAAAGATACATTTATGATAACTTCAGTCAAGATATTCCGATGGAGCATGGAGCATTCATAGCGAATATGGCGCCTGCTTATTTCAGCCATCAGTTCAAAAAAGAAACGGGACAAACGTTTGTAGATTTCGTCACTGAGGTACGGATTGAGAGGGCGATGGAGCTTATCCGGCGCGATACGCATACGATTACACAGATCGGATTTCAGGTCGGATTCCATCATTTGAGCCATTTTATCCGAACTTTTAAGAAACGATGTGGAATCACACCTACGGAATACAAGAAAACATTCGGCAATAAACTGTAAATTGACAAAGAAAGAGGTGTACCATTTATGAGTCAAAAGGTATTGAAGGTTGGTATTATCGGACAAGGCCGCAGCGGTCGCGACATTCATGGTAATTTGCTCGTACAAATTAAGGATTATTATACGATTGTCGCCGTAGCCGATTCGATTCCAGAACGTCAGAAGCGTGCGGAACAGGAGTATGGTTGCAAAGCCTATGATACCTGGGAGGAAATGGTTGCGAACGAGGAGCTGGATTTAGTCGTCAACGCGTCCCCAAGCCATTTGCATTTCCCTATCACCCTGGAGTTGTTAAATAAGGGGTTTCATGTGCTTTGCGAAAAACCGCTAGCCAAATCTGTGGAAGAAGTGGATCAACTAATTGAAGCTTCGAAGCGATCCGGTAAAATATTGGCGGTATTTCAGCAATCTCGTTATCAGCCTGCTTTTGTCCAGATTCAAAAAGTAATAGATTCCGGCGTGCTAGGCCGTATCGTCCAGATTGATTTCTCCTTGAACGGCTTCGCTCGTCGTTGGGATTGGCAGACGCTGCAAAGTAACAATGGCGGCAACCTTATGAACACCGGACCGCATCCTGTAGATCAAGCGCTGCAATTTCTCGGAACCGATGGGCTACCTCAAGTAACGTGTATGATGGATCGAACGAATACGTTTGGGGATGCGGAAGATTATGTGAAGCTGATTCTCAGAAAACAAGGCTATCCGATTATCGATCTTGAAATATCATCGTGCGCTGCTTTCCCTAATGAGCAATTTAATATTCAAGGCACGAATGGCGGTCTCCACGGTACTGCTGGGCAACTAGAATGGAAATATTTCAAACCGGAGGAAGCGCCGGCTCAACGGTTGACGAAAGAACCGCTATTCGATAGCAATGGAATGCCTGCTTACTGTAATGAGACACTGACGTGGAACACTGAAAGTTGGGACGTGTCGATCCCAGAGGGCAAGTCGGCGTTTGAGCATATGACGGAGAAATTGTATTTGATGCTTTATCGTACGTTAAGCGACGGTGCCCCACTAGAAATCACACCGCAGCAAGTACGGCAGCAGATGTGGGTAATGGAAGAATGCCGCCGTCAAAATCCGCATATCTACCTTGTTTAAATCGAGGGGGGATAACGAGCATATGTTCTGTTAGAGAAGCCGATCGGCGTAAGTGAAACGGAAGTATTTGAACTGTACGAAGCAGCGAACTCCTATAATCGTACCGTGATGATTTGTCATGTCATGCGTTATGCACCTTTTTATTTGGAAATCCGCAAGCAAATCGAAAGCGGAATCATCGGGGATATCATCGCCATTCAGACAGAGGAAAATGTCAGCTACCACCATATGGCGACTTCTTTCGTACGGGGGAAATGGAATAGTATAGCGAACTGTGATTCCTCCATGCTATTAGCCAAATGCTGCCATGACTTAGATATGATTTCTTGGATGAAAGGCAGTATACGACCGAAGAAAGTTAGCAGTTTTGGCGGATTATTCCAGTTTCGTGAGGAGAAAGCCCCGGAAGGCGCTGGTACAAGGTGTCTTGTTGATTGTCCGATTGAAGCCACGTGTACGTATTCCGCTAAGAAAATGTATATGGAACAAGAGTTGTGGGGCATTTATGCATGGGACAATATGCACCTAGGTACAGTCCCTACCCACGAAGAAAAAATTGAATCGTTGCGAACATCCAATCCATACGGACGCTGCGTATGGCGCTGCGATAACGATGTTGTCGATCATCAAACGGTCATCATCGAATTCGAAGACGGAAGTACGGCATCGCACAATCTAACTGGCGCCACCTCCAAGTCGTGCCGGACGATTCATATCACGGGGACCAAAGGCGAAATTTCCGGCAATATGGAAGATGGCTACTTCTTGGTTAGGCAACCGGATACAAGGCCTGGTCATTTATACAAGGAAGTACGGATCGAGTCTAATGTCACATCAGACATGCACGGTGGCGGCGATTTGCGGCTGATTGCAGATTTTGTTCGCACCTTACGGGGAGATAAACCTTCTCTGTCTTCGACATCTCTGGAGAAATCGATTTATGGCCACCAAATCGTCTTTGCAGCAGAACGATCTAGATCCGAGAACAATGTTGTGGAAATCAGCCTTTAGTAATCATTACATAAACGGAATACACAAAACTAAATTGTCTGCTCGAGCTATTCGAATGCTCGAGCAGATTTTTTTTGCGTAAGAGGAAAGCGTAGTTAATTGTCGAATAACACTGTCAAATATGATGGATCGATTCTTAGGATTTGAGAAAGAGGGGCTTCACGATGTCCATGCGATTAAATTGGCAAAATTGGTGGTTTTCCATTTTCACAAAGCTGTTGGGAATCTCGCAGCTTGTTTAAAAAAGAAAGAAGAACGGATGCATATATCGATTTGATCTAGAGCAGATTTTTAAGGGGATGCGGTGAACAATGAATAACCAGATACGTAGAGATCAATTATATGGGCTCCTCGGTAAACTGCCAACTAACGTGGAGTTTATTCAGGTTACTAAAATACATGAGGAAGAGCATGAGAATTATATATTGGAAAAGCTGTTGTTGGAACTCAATGGGATTCAACTGGTTCCCGCCTATTTTCTGAGTTCCAAGAAAGCGGGGAGTAAAGCGCCTACCATCCTATATAACCATTCCCATGGCGGATTTTACGCTGTCGGGAAGGATGAGTTATTGTCAGCCCCACCTTATATGCAAAAGCCATCTTACGGTGAAACTCTTACTCAACAAGGGTTCTCCGTTCTGTGCATCGACTGTTGGGCTTTCGGAGAGAGAAGTGATCGAACCGAATCGGAGACGTTTAAGGAAATGCTTTGGAAGGGTCAAAACATGTGGGGAATGATGGTTTATGACAGCTTACGTGCATTAGACTATCTCGTATCCCGGCCTGATGTAGACCCTAACCGAATCGGCACATTGGGCATGTCGATGGGAAGTACAATGGCCTGGTGGTTAGCCGCTTTGGATACGCGAATTAAAGTAACCATCGATATATGCTGCCTGACGGATTATGGGGCATTATTAGACGAACGTGGTTTAGATAGACACGGCGTATATTATTATGTACCTGATCTATTGAACCATTTTACTACAGCACAAATTAATGCATTGATCGCTCCTCGTCCTCATTTGAGCTTAGCAGGCAATCTTGATAAATTGACTCCATACGCAGGATTGACCAAAATTGATAACGAACTGAAGAAAGTATACTTAGATCACAATGCTACAGATGCGTGGAAATTATTAAGATACGACGTAGGACATGTAGAAACGGAAGAAATGCGAAAAGAAAGTATTTCTTTTTTGCGAAAATGGTTATAGAGAACAACGATAAAGGGAAGTAAATCCTATTCGAAACAGGGAAGCTCAGTGTATTTGAACAACTGAGCTTCTTTTTTTTGCTAATAATTAATAGGGTGTGTAATTTCCGTTGTACAGCATTGAAGAGCCGTCGGAGCGGGTGTTAGCGTGCACCTTTGCACTGCCGGAAGCTACGTTCACGATATAACCGACGCCGTTGAGGTTGACCGAGTTGCCGCTGAAATCATTATTCGTGCCTGTTGGATAGCTGGAGCCGTGAATGCGGTTCTGAAACGCGTCTGCGATATTGCTGTTACCGTTTCGATTACCGGTGTTATTGTAAATCTTGGAATTAACTCCCTTGATATCGATGAAGCTGTCTGCTGAGTTGGCTCCGCTGATACCTGTTCCGTTAAAAGTACAATTTTGAACGAGGGTACCATCCGCACCTTCTTTGATGTCAATGTGCTCGGCGGTGACGTTTGGACCGATCGTCGTGTTAAGGATTGAATTGTTCTTGACTGTGTGGTTGTAAGAGGCTGCCTCGTCAGAACCGACGTACACTCCCTCACCATAGCCTGGATCCACTTTGCCTACGTCGTGAATGTTCGAGTTCTTCAGCGTGTTGTAAGAGCTGCCGTCACGGAAATGTATACCTTCTGCACCGATATTATATACCTCCACTCCGTCGATCGTCGTATGGTTGGAATTGTCGAGCATGATGGCTTTTTGAGAATTGGTTACCTTGATGTTTTGAACCATCCAATAATCACCTGTCACATGCAGGCCGTAACCGCTGCTGGTGCTTGGACCTTTCAAAATCGCTTTGCTCGAAGAACTGGCACTTTTGATAGTGATCGGTGCGGATGAAGTTCCGTTCACAGCGCTAGTGAACTGGCCATTGAATGTGACACCCGCAGCCAGTACAATAATGTCTCCGGGCATGGCGTTTGCCAAAGCGTTCGTCAAACAAGAGCTCGTACTGCAATTGATAGTGGCGGCGTTCGTTGTGCCTGCGCCCCATAGTGAACAACCACCGGCCAATGCGATAGACAGTAGTAATCGTGAAGATGCCTTTACTTTTAAATTCATTAATAATTCCTCCCATTATTCAAAATGTAATCGCTTACAATTTTTGATTATATCAGAATGGATTTTTAACTGTAGGGCATTTTTTATGTTTTATTGGTGTTTTTTTAAGTAGTAGGGAGGGCTAGTATCACGTGATCAGGCATAATGTGTGATCCAGAGGTAGTAACATCACATTTATATTACAAATTATGGTATTATGTTGAAGTGTTAATGGAAAGGGGGGGGGATATATGGGAGCAAATAAGTTTACAGGAATACTTGCGTTAATTGTCATTACGGGCACGATCTCTTTGGCCGTTGTACATGATGCTGTAAACCGTAAAGTTAAGGACTTTGCGATATCAATAGATAACAAAACAGACGCTTCGACATGGTTAGCCTCTCCAGAATCGTTATTTGACGGAAATGAAAACAAGAAACTGAAGCCTTTACTCGGCCTGATGTCAGGGGCAGTTGCACTACATTACGAAGGTCCTTGTCAAACGGTAGAAGTTAACATTGAATACTGGAAGGACGGCGTGAAAACAAATATATCGAGTGGTATGGGAACGACCTTTCAGGGAAAAAACAATCAGGGTAATTATCAATATGATGGAGATTTCGTATATTCGTTACAGGACCGTCATGATCCGAGTGGAACTGTATATAGTGAACTGGTTTATGCATTTGTTTCCGAAAGTGGTTACGCCAGTACGGCTGTCAGAGTTGACAAACCAGCTGGGCTCAACATGACAGGGGAGATGAGATTGCAACAGAAGGAAAAAGTCCCTCTTAATGAAAGTACGATAGTTTGGGGGTTGCAGGGTACTGATAAGCAACAGATGTTATCTTACTCTTCAATTGCTGAGACTCTTCAAAGCGCACAGTGGGCGATGGTCGTTCGGGTTGGGTTTAATGCTAATAAGTATCTAACGAGGAACGTTAACTAATATAAAACGCTAATGAAGCAGGTGCCGCGGCGACCTGCTATTTTTTTGTGATAGTGGACAGGTTAAAGTGATGAATATCATTCCTTTTGGAAAACTTATCAATGTAGTTTAACAAAGGGGGATTATCAATGAGAAACAAATGGGTCATTGTTTGTGTTCTAATCATAGCATCATTAATTACATTCAAAATTTCTTGTGTTGCTGCAGCAAATAAAAACCCCGAAAAAGATTCTAGGGAATTGAAATTTCAAGATATGCTTGTCCTGTTTTTATTACCATATATGTAAGCGTCAAATTCAGCACACCTTCAAGAACCCAAATATATATGAGAAAATGAAGGCATCCCAATTAAATTGGAGGTTGCCTTATGACCACAAAAGAACAGCGTCGCAAGGATTGGTCAGCTCGTATCGCCGATTATCGAGCGAGTGATCTTTCAATGGCAGCTTGGTGCGATGCTCACCAAGTAACCAAAGAGCAGTTGAAGTACTGGCTACGCAAACTAAAAGTAGTTCATTCAGAGGCTGATGGCCCTATCTTCTCTAGCTGGGTCCCGATAAAGGTTTCCGATCCAATCCAGTCTACCACCCATGAATCTTCACTTGTCGTTCGTATCGGTTCAGTCCAAATTGAGATCCGTCCTGGCTTTGACCCACGGTTGCTTAGAGAAGAAGTTGTGCAATCACTGGAAAAGCCATGTTAACATTATCCAGTGTCCAGAATGTCAATCTTGCCACTGGATCAACAGATCTGCGAAAGTCTATCGACGGATTAGCCGCAATCGTACAGGAAGGCTTTGGACTCAATCCCTTTTCTTCATGCTTGTTTGTTTTCTGCAACCGCGAGTGCAACAAGCTCAAGATTTTACACTGGGGGCACAACGGTTTTTGGCTGTTTTACCGCAGACTTGAACGAGGCACGTTTCAGTGGCCGAACGAAAGCGTGGGCACCACAACAATTACCTCCCGCGAGCTTCGCTGGCTGTTGGATGGACTTTCGCTTAGTCAGCGTCAGGCACACCAAAAAGTTATAGCCGAAACGGTCATTTAACTTGAATGTTCGCTGTATCGCCATACCTTGCGGCAGGGATGAAGCGATATTTACCGAAGTATATGGTATGGAAAATCGAGCGGAAAACTTGGAAACAATCGAAAAACTGAATCAGCGAATTGCCAAGCAGGAACAGCAAATTGCTGAGCTTACTGCTATGCTCAAATGGTATGAGGAGCAAAACCGTCTTGCGAAACAAAAACGCTTTTGGTGCATCGAGCGAGAAGACGAGTCCTGACCAATTGGAACTAAATCTGTTTAACGAAGCCGAGGTGCTTGCGTCGCCTGAAGGACAAGAGCCGCCGATGGAGCAAGTGACCTACGAGCGCCGGAAAACGAACGGTAAGCGTGAGGCGGATTTTGAACGTTTGCCAGTTGAAACGGTGACTTATGAACTTACTGAGGCGGATCAGGTCTGTTCGTGCTGTGGCGGTGCGCTCCATGAGATGAGCACCGAGACACGCAGCGAAATCGCTATTGTGCCGCCTCAAGTCAAAGTTATCCGCCACGTGAGGCAGGTTTATTCCTGCCGATCATGCGAGCGCAATGAAATTCAGACACCTATCGTCACAGCACCTATGCCAAAGCCTGTCTATCCGGGCAGCCTAGCTTCACCATCGATTCTGGCGCATGTGATGTGCCAGAAATATGTGGAAAGCTTACCGCTTTATCGGCAAGAACAGCACTTTGCTCGCCTAGGCTTCACATTATCCCGGCAAACGATGGCGAATTGGATGATCTACGGAGCGGAGAAGTGGCTGACGCCAGTGGTTAGCGCCATGAAAGAAAACTTACTGAAGAAAGATATCTTACATGCAGATGAGACCACTTTACAGGTATTGCGTGAGCCAGGAAAATCGGCCGAATCCACATCATATCTGTGGTTATATCGCAGCGGACGCGGAGAAGACCCGGCTGTTGTGTTCGATTACCAGAGAACCCGAGGCGGTGAGCATCCGCGAAACTTTTTGGCCGGATTTAAGGGTTACCTTCATGTCGACGGTTACCCAGGTTATCACAAAGTGGTCGGTGTGACACTTGTCGCCTGCTGGGCACATGCACGGCGTAAATATGACGAGGCTTTAAAGGCGGCGCCGCCAGAGGCAAGGAACAATCCGGAAACGGTGGCGAAGCAAGGCCTGAAATACTGTAATCAACTCTTTGCCATTGAGCGGGATCTGAAGGAAGCAACGCCGGAAGAACGCTTTGCCGCACGGCAGGCACGAAGCCTTCCTGTGATCGAAGCGTACCATACGTGGCTGAAGCAACAGCGATCCCGAACGTTACCTAAGAGTTTGACAGGACAAGCGATCACCTACAGCTTAAATCAATGGGAGAAACTAACGGCATTCCTTGCGGACGGACGACTCGATCTCGACAACAACAGAAGCGAGCGGTCGATTAAACCTTTTGTAATTGGTTGGAAAAATTGGCTTTTTAGCAACACGCCGCGAGGCGCAAAGGCCAGCGCTAACATTTACAGCGTTGTCGAAACGGCCAAGGAAAATGGACTCAAGCCATTCGACTACTTGAAGTTTCTCTTTGAACAGCTACCTCAACTAACAGGTCAGCTCGATCCGAAGGCACTGGAGCCATTCATGCCATGGTCAGCTTCGCTGCCAACGCATTGCCGGCTAAATTCTTAAACAGTAGACATTTCTTCTCCCCCATCCCGAGGTGGGGGTTGTTTGATATTCATTTTTTTCTTGATAGCCAGTTTTTCGCATACGATATGCAAAAGTTGCGACTATGTCATCATCATTCTTCTTAGTAATGCCCGAAACCCGCGTTGCTAGCTATCCTGCCTAGGCCACTTCCATGCAGTAAAGATAATTAGTAACGTAATTACCGTAACGAAGAAGGCCATTTCCATGCATACCAGATAATTAGACAAAGAAGAGCGACTTCTACAACAGCGCCAAACACCATGTGCACCCAAGCCTCTCCTGTCAAATTAAACAATGTATAGGGAATATACACCGCGGCAATAATGATATTTGCCCAGCGACTTACTTTTGCCGGCAGGGCAACAGAAAGGAAAATCATAAGAGCTGGAATTGTTACCGAAATCAGTGCTATCAATAGAAAGACATATGAAATGTCAAATATAAATATTTTTCCTGCCAGAATACCTTCTATTTTGCCCGGCATATATAAGGCGAAATAATCAACATAAATATAGAGAAACATAAAACTCGCCCACAGCGTAGCAATCTTCAGTTTCGAACTGACTTTGATGTCTTCCAGTGCATTTTGTGCTTTATTTTGTGTATTCATATTAATCTCTCCTTTAAGGTTATATGGTTTCTCTTGCATACAACCTTAGTCTAAATGAGAAGTATAAACACCCTCGAAAGCAATTCTAAAAATTTTCTAAAATATAACATTTTGAGGGTTCATGGGTTTTGCCGCTCATCAACAAGTCCATCCACATCCATTGGTGGTTTTCCACTCACCTCAAAAGCAGCCAATTGTGTGCTGCCAGTCCTAATATGAGATAATACTACTTCGGCTAATAATTGATCATGCTCGTCATTCCAGGAGTCCTCACGTTTTTTATCACCCAACTCTAGTCACCTCTTTCTACTACTATTTATTAGAATTCTTACCTGTAATATTAAATTTATTCAAAGTTAATGCATAAAAGACCCTCCAGCACCTGAAAAACAATCTAGCAGCTCAAATACGCTCACCCATATATGAATGACAAACTCTCTGAGGTGTATTCCAAGGATTTAAAAGTTGCACCTGATTTGTATCCTTATTTTATTGATGTTAAACATATAGATCGATTAAATGGGTTTCGAGGGTTTGAATTTCAGATTACGCTTGAAGCAACTTCTACTGTGGGACCTCATATTGCTGTTGGCGAGGATCTCTTTACGTTTGAAGTGAAATCCGGAGTAGGAGTTAAACTCGTCAAATTTGAACATTTGAAGGGACCCAACAAAAAAGACTTTCCACCGAATTATCAAGACCTCTTAAAATAAAGCATTACAGAACTAACGATTTGGGAAAAGGTGATGAAATTGATTTATCGGTGTATTAGGAGTACCATGCTAACTTTTATTCTTCTGTTCTTCGACAAGTTTTACGGTTGAAGCGGAAATGTATTTTAAAGTTACATTTGTTCTGGATAGCTACGGAACGAAGGCGAATTGCAAAACAGGAACAGATTAAAGGTGCAGATGGATTTGGTGAAGTTGATATGCCTTGGAGTGCAAAATTGAAGTAAACATGCTGAGAAAATTAATCTTGATTATTACTTTATTTTTGTGACTTTTGATGCATAATCAGCTATCAAGCCTGAATATGAAACAATTTAATGATGTTAATAATTAATATAGATAAATAAAGATATTGCTAGCATAATCCTAAGAAAACAGTCAAACCATCGGCAGCAGTCGAGGTTTGACTGTTTTTGTGTATTGCTCACTAAGCCCATGTTTTCCTAACAAAAAAAATGCTACACAGCAGGAATAGACTTTATTATAATGTAAATATATCGATAAATTCTTTTGCCAAAAAAGGACAAAGGAGGAACGCCTTGAAATCTTTGGATGAACGGATCCAACAGATTATGGACAAGCATCGGATCGTTGGTCTAGCAGCCTCGATGATTTACGAAGGGCGTAAGATATGGAGCGGAGGGTATGGATGGGCGAATGTGGAAAGGCGCATACCCGTTTCGACTCAAACCATTTTCAGGATTGCTTCAATATCGAAGACAGTGGTCGCGTCAGCGATTATGCAGCTTGTGGAGAAGGGCTTATGCGGTATCGATCAGGATGTAGGAGACCTACTTGGGTTTCCGGTGCGTAATCCAAAGTATCCAGATAACCCGATAACGCTCAAACACATCATGACCCATACTTCGGGGCTGCAAGATGAATATGTTCGATTTGTCGTTGATTCGCGAAGTGAGAACCCACCCCAAAAACGTCTTGCGGATATTTTGCTGCCAGGCGGGACTTATTACACGGACAACCTCTGGGGAGAAGGGAAGCCCGGGGATCCGGATTGCTTTGAATACTCAAATCTGGGTGCCGTCATTCTAGCAACTGTCGTGGAACAGCTTTCGTATGAACGTTTTGACGAATATTGCAAAAGGCATCTGTTCGAACCGCTTCAAATGAATGAGACGAGTTTTCATATCGGCGATCTGAATGAGATGGATTCCATTGCTGTGCTGTATGAATATTCCGAAGTCGATGATCAATTTATTGTAGGAACGGACGATTTTCGTGGAAGAAAACCGGACGCGATCGATTACAGCGGATATGTTCCGGGCACCAACGGAGCGCTTTTCAGCCCTCAAGGCGGACTGCGCACAAATGTGGATGACTTGACGCGCTTTTTGGAAGCGCATACGAACGCGGGTAAATTGAACGATGTTCAAATTTTGAAGCGAGAAACGGTGGATTTCATGCACTTCCCTCATTGGTTGGGGCATAGGCAAGATGGCTTCTTCCGTAATTGCGGGCTCCAGTTTCAGATTACAGACGATCTGATCCCGGGGCACAGACTTATTGGACATTCCGGTGATGCTTATGGACTGCTTAGCGATATGTATTTTCATAAACAGGAAAAATGGGGCTTCATTCTGCTCATGAACGGCCTTATCCAAAGAAAAGATCAGGGCGTTTATTTTGAGGCAGAAGAAGAACTTGCTCGGTTATTGCATGCCACTTTCGCTTAGTAAGTGATTCGTTATTTACATCATGTTAATTCAATGTTAGAATATATTACATCACTAGTGTTCTAGCTTCTGGCGGTCGTAGGAAGATCAACCCTTCCCACATCCCGCTCGGAAAGCGAACAGAATGCTAATTAGGAGAGTGGTCGTTTGCTATACGACAAAGACACAATTTATGTTATCGGCGACGCTCAAGCTTCAGTGAACAATCCTATTACCCAGCAGTACAACGCATTTTTTATCGGACTTGTCGTAGATACCACCAGCCATAAAATTATCGATGCAGGTTGTTCATCTACAATTCCGCTCACATCGGATTTTGTCCGCTCGATCTTTATCGGTCACAATATGCTGCTCCTTGATGTGGTGACGGAAGAAATCCGACGCAGATATCATGGATCATCTCAAAAGGCTCTGAGCGTAGCGTACAAAGACGCGCAAAAAAAATATAAATTAGCACTTAACGGCCGAGAAGAACTGGGTTTCCAATCTTCCGGTACAGTGTAAGCTGCTTTATTTATCCGTATGGAAACATACCCGTAAATAAAACCCAGCAAATAGTCTCTTGGGAGGAATGTTCCCAAGGCTGTTTGCTGGGTTTTTGCAACTCTACAATGTGGGAGGATAACCTATGAAACTGTATATTTCCATTGACATGGAAGGCATCACCGGGCTTGTCGATAACACGTTTATCGATTCTAAGCAGTACAACTACACACGTGGGCAGCACATCATGACGGAAGAAGCCAATCATGTTATAGGAACCGCTTTTGATGAAGGTTGCAAAGAAGTCATTGTCAATGATAGTCACTCCAAAATGAACAATCTATTGATCGAGAAGCTCCATCCCGAAACACAGTTGATCTCAGGAGATGTGAAGCCTTTTTCTATGGTACAGGGATTAGACGCCTCATTTGCAGGAGCGGCTTTTCTAGGCTATCACACCAGAGCGGCTACCAAAGGGGTACTAAGCCATACGATGATCTTCGGCGTTCGTAATATGTACATTAATGATAGAGTAATTGGCGAGCTGGGTTTTAATGCTTATGTTGCTGGACATTACGGCGTACCTGTTCTATTGGTAGCTGGGGACGATGAGACTGCGATTGAAGCAGAGGAACTTATTCCGGGAATCACGACAGCGATTGTGAAAAGGCGGATTTCCCGGACTTCGGCTTTGTGCCTAACCCCGGAAAAAAGCGGCCAGCTGCTCCGGGAGAAAACGAAGGAAGCATTGGCTAATCGCAGTAAGGTCAAGCCGCTCGTACCTCCAGATCATCCGGTGCTGAAGATTGAATTTGCCAACTATGGTCAAGCGGAGTGGGCTCACCTGATGCCGGGTACGACCATTGATAATAATAGCCCAATTGTTACTTTTCAGGCTAAGCATATTTTGGAGGCTTACCAAGCCATGCTGGTCATGACGGAATTGGCGATGAGAACGGCATTTTGTTAAAAAGCGGGAGTGGGTGATAGCGTGGCACAATATATTCTTCGCAGATTTATCTCCATGATTGTCACACTGTGGCTAATTATTACGGTTACTTTTGCACTGATGCATGCAGTTCCGGGTTCACCTTTCGAAAAGGAGGGCAAGAATTCGAATCCGACGGCGGTTCAGAACTTGATGGAATTTTATCATTTGGACCAACCCATTACGACTCAGTACGTGCTTTATTTAAAATCGCTGCTTTCATTGGACCTTGGACCGTCCATTGGCCACTTTCCCGACACCGTCAATTCCATGATCGATAGGGGATTTCCGGTTTCGTTTAAGCTCGGTATCGTGTCCATCCTTATTTCTATCGTGACCGGTATCGCACTCGGCACAGTTGCTGCATTGAGGCAGAACAGAATCATAGACTATCTCGCCATGATCTTTGCCGTAATTGGCATTGCGGTACCCAACTTCATTGTGGCGACCTTGCTGATCAAATATGTATCCGTCGAATGGAAGCTCCTTCCGGTAGCTACTTGGGGAACCTGGAAACATGTCATCCTGCCTGCACTTGCGTTATCTACAGGACCTCTTGCGATTATTGCTAGATTAACAAGAGCCAGCATGCTCGAGGTATTGACCGCAGACTATATCGAAACGGCAAGGGCCAAGGGTTTGTCGCCCGCAACGATTGTCTTGAAGCATGCGCTTCGCAATGCGGTACTTCCGGTCGTTACCTTACTCGGCGCTTTGGTAGCTAACGTTCTCACGGGGAGCTTCGTTATCGAAAAGATTTTCGCCATTCCGGGAATGGGTAAATATTTCGTTGATGGCATTAATAATCGGGATTACTCGCTAATTATGGGCACGACTGTATTCTATAGCGCTCTTTTAGTCTTTATGATGTTCCTGGTGGATATCGCCTACGGCATCATTGACCCCCGCATCAAGCTGCACAGGAAGGAGGGGTAGGATGAACGTTCCAGATTCCTTATTTGTCCCAATGAGAAAGAATAAAGGTACGGCTGAAGCGATTGTTCGAATACGGCTGTCGTTCTGGCAGGAAGCATGGATTAGGCTTCGGGCAAACAAGCTGGCCATGGTGGGGTTAATCATCGTTCTATTAATGTCACTGCTGGCCATCTTTGGACCGTTCCTTACCGACCAGAGCTACTCGAAACAGGTGCTGCTCGATGCCAATCAAAAACCATCGGCAGCCCACTGGTTTGGTACGGATGAGCTTGGGCGCGACGTCTATGCCCGTATTCTTTACGGAGCACGCATCTCGCTATTTATCGGCCTCATGGCTGCTTTAATCGATTTCGTCATCGGCATTATTTATGGCGGCATCGCCGGGTACTTAGGCGGACGGATCGACAATCTCATGATGCGGTTCGTTGATCTTTTGTATGGGATCCCTTATTTGCTTGTCGTCATCCTCTTGATGGTCGTCATGGGCCCTGGCTTATTGACCATCATCGTGGCTTTAAGTGCCACAGGCTGGATCGGAATGGCACGCATCGTGCGCGGACAAGTGCTTAGTTTGAAATCATCGGAGTATGTGCTAGCGGCAAGGACGTTAGGCGGAGGCGCGGGGTATATTATCCGCAAACATTTGCTGCCCAACGCGCTAGGTGTCATTATCGTGCAAGTGACGTTCTCGGTGCCATCAGCCATCTTCGCAGAAGCGTTCTTAAGCTTTCTTGGCCTAGGTATTCAGCCTCCCTTGGCAAGCTGGGGCGTCATGGCCAATGACGGTCTGTCAACCATTTTGTCAGGCCAATGGTGGCGGCTGTTCTATCCGGCGTTTTTCATATCGATGACAATGCTTGCTTTTAATCTGGTGGGCGATGGATTGCAGGACGCTTTTAATCCGAAGAGGAGGAGGTAGCCAACGTGAATGCAACGAACTCATCCGATGTTCTATTGGAAGTTGACAATCTTCATGTCTCGTTCACCACACATGGTGGAGTAGTGAAGGCGGTTCGCGGAGTCAGCTTTACGCTAAGTAAAGGAGAGACTTTGGCTATCGTAGGCGAGTCTGGCTGCGGTAAAAGTGTGACCGCCCGCAGCATGACGCGACTTCTTCCCGAGCATAGCTCGAAGATCAGCCAAGGCAGCATCCGCTATAAGGGCAGGGAACTGACAATACTCAGTGAGAAGCAGCTGCGAGAGCTGAGAGGCTCTGAAATTTCTATGATTTTCCAAGATGCGATGACAGCCTTAAATCCCACCATCTCCATTGGTGAGCAGATTATAGAAGGAATCATCCGCCATCAGAAAATATCGCGTGCAGAAGCCCGTAAGCAAGCCACTGAAATGCTCGGATTGGTAGGCATTTCCAACCCCGAGATGCGTTTGAAGCAATATTTGCATGAGTTCAGTGGAGGCATGAGACAACGGATAATGATCGCTATCGCTGCGGTATGCAAACCTTCCGTTCTTATTGCGGACGAGCCGACTACGGCACTGGATGTCACCATTCAAGCCCAAATCATTGAGCTGTTCAAAATGCTCCAGAAGAAAACAGGTGTTTCCATTATCATCATCACGCATGACCTTGGTGTTGTTGCGAATATGGCTGATCGGGTCAATGTGATGTATGCCGGTAAGGTCGTTGAAGCAGGGACAGTGGATGAGCTGTTCCATAATCCCCAGCATCCCTACACCAAAGGGCTGCTAGCTTCCATGCCGCGTCTGGACACTGATAAGTCACTTCCGCTCACTCCGATTGCGGGAACACCGCCGGATTTGTTTGCTCCGCCACAAGGCTGTGCTTTTGCGGCGCGCTGCCATTATGCCATGGAGGTTTGCGGTTTATACCAGCCGCCGCAGTCAGCCGTATCAGGCAGCCACTCGGTAGCCTGCTGGCTTCAGGATCCGCGCTCTCAATTTGTATTCCAGCCGCCGATGAAGAGTAACATTATGTCGGCTCTAGGATAAATAAGACCATGAACGAAGGGGAGATGTGCTCATGAAAAAAGTTTCAGCATTGCTAATCAGCTCCGTATTAGTATTCGGTACGTTACTAGCCGGATGCAGCAAAGATCCAGGGTCCGGAACGCAAGAGTCTGGAGCCAAACAGACGGAAGCAGCCAAAGAAACGAAGTCCAAAATCCTCCTTTACAACAATTTAAAAGAACCAACTTCTCTCGATCCTCCAAAAGGATTTGACCAAGTTTCTTACGACGTTGTCAATAATGCGTTTGAAGGATTGACGCGTCTTGGCAAGAACCAGGCTCCTGAGCCGGCTATGGCGAAAGAGTGGAAAGTCAGTCCTGATGGGAAAAAGTACACGTTTACGCTGCGCGACGGCATTAAGTGGTCCAATGGAGATCCCGTTAAAGCTGCCGACTTTGAGTATGCCTGGAAGCGTCTTTTGGATCCAAAAACAGCTTCTGATGCGGCTTTCCTCGCATATCCTATTGAAGGTGCAGAAGCTTTCAACTCCGGTAAAGGGACAGCCAGTGATGTGAAAATTAAGGCTCTGGATGACAAGACGCTAGAGGTTACTTTGACTCAGCCCGCTTCTTGGTTAGTTGGCATGGTTTCCAGTCCAGCATTCTTTCCCGTGCATAAGGCTACCGTGGAGGGCAATGCCAAATGGGCCGGCGAAGCCGCTACGATTGTAAGTAACGGGCCGTTCAAAATTACCGAATGGAAGCACGATAGCGAGCTGAAAATGGTGAAAAACGACCAGTACTGGGATGCCGCAAACGTAAAACTGACGGGTGTTACTTTCAAAATGATCAATGATACCAACACCGCTTACCAGCTCTTCACTACTGGAGAGCTTCATACAACTGGATCCATTCCGGCTGACATGAGCGATAAATTGTTTGCAGAAAACAAAGTGAAGGTTGAAGATGCCGCAGGAACTGCGTTCTACCGCTTTAATGTGAAAATGGCACCTTTCAATAACATCAACATCCGTAAAGCTTTTGTTGCGGCTGTAGACAGACAGAAGCTAGTAGATTTGGTATTAAAGCAAAAGCAGAAACCGGCAGACGGTTATGTATCTCCTGGACTTAAGGATCCTGCGGGTGGAGACTTCCGCAAGGTTGGCGGCAGCCTGATCAAGTTTGATGCAGCCGAAGCGAAAAAGCTTTTGGAGAAAGGGATGCAGGAAGCCGGTTACACGAAGCTGCCTGAAGTTACTTTGACTTATAACACGAACGATGTGAGTCAACGAATTGCACAAACGCTTCAAGCTATGCTCAAAGATAACTTAGGTATTGATGTGAAACTGGCAAACAAAGAAGGCAAAGTTCTGACTACAGAACAAAAGGCTCTGCAGCTGCAATTGTCGCGCTCTTCGTTCCTCCCGGACTTTGCCGATCCGATCAACTTCCTGGACGGCTTCCAATCGACGAATCCGTTCAGCCGAACAGGGTGGGTTAACGCTTCTTATGATAAATTGATCAAAGACGCATATGTAGAATCGGATGAGGCTAAACGATACAAAATGATGCATGATGCGGAGAAGATTTTAATGGACGAAGCTCCGGTTCTGCCGCTTTACTTCTATAACTCCACTTACCTGCAAAGCGATAAATTGGAAGGCGTCGTTAGACACGCTTTCGGCTTCCTCGACTTTAAATGGGCAGATTTGAAATAAAATTGAATGACGGAGGGATGCACCTGTAAGAGGTGCTTCTCCCTTTTTTTTCAGGCGTGAAAGGAGTGCTTCATGGATGGTTGAGCTTATAAAGCCTAGGCGGTTAAGCCCTGGCGATACGGTAGCCATAACGGCCCCGGCTAGTTGGGCAGACAAGGATCAAGTGAAAGCTGCTTCTTCCTATCTGGAGGAGTTGGGTCTCCATGTGCGGCTGGGAGAGACTATCTCTATGCAGCATGGCTATTTGGCAGGAACGGATGAGCAGCGTGCAGCGGAATTGAATGCCATGTTCGCCGATCCGATGATCAAAGCGATCATTTGTGCGCGTGGCGGTTACGGTACTGGGAGAATGGCGGATTTGCTGGACTATGAGCTCATTCGCGCTAATCCGAAGATTTTCTGGGGCTACAGCGATATTACCTTTCTACATGCGGCGATTGGACGTTTAGCGGGTTTGGTTACCTTTCACGGTCCGATGTTGATCGATCTAGGAAAAGAGGATGTGCACCCGCTCACGATTCAAAATTATGAAACGCTTCTTCGCCCGTCCGTTCTTCACTATACGGAGGAGATTTCTCCTCTACAAACTTTAGTTGAAGGAGAAGCGTTCGGTGCCCTCGTGGGAGGGAACATTTCCTTGATTGTTAGTACGCTTGGAACTCCTTACGAACTGGACACGAAGGGGAAACTCCTTTTTATTGAAGATATTGACGAAGAGCCCTATAGGTTGGATCGGATGCTAAACCAGTTAAGGCTAGCAGGTAAATTCGCCGATGCAGCCGGAATTCTAATCTGCGATTTTAACAATTGTATGCCGAACAAACGGAAGGTCTCGCTTACTTTAGAGCAAATATTTAACGATCACATCATTTCTGCTGGGAAGCCGACACTCGCTGGATTTAAGATCGGCCACTGCTCTCCCAATATTGCGGTTCCGATGGGCATAGGAGCAAGAATGAGTACGTATGATAAGCTGCTGGCATGTACGGAACCCGGTGTAGAGGCATAGGCCTATGCTTCCGAAGTCGTTTTGTGGCATAAGCCCGCTTCGCTTGCATAGCTGCACAAAACTTTCAGGAGGCAAACATGAACATTCAAAGTGTTGAAGTAATGCGGCAATCGACTCCGCTCATTAAGCCTTTTAAAACAGCACTGCGTACGGTGTATAAAACGGAGTCTATCATCGTTCGTATTCAATCTAACGATGGTAGGATCGGATGGGGAGAGGCACCGGCAACGATTGTTATAACCGGTGACAGCCTGGATAGTATCCATTCAGCAATTGTAAATACGTTCACCCCCTTGCTTATTGGCAAAAACCTACTGGCGTACGAACGCATTCTGCAGGAGATTCATCATTCCATGATAGGCAGCAGCAGTGCTAAAGCGGCAGTAGATATGGCTATATACGATCTAGTCGCGCAGTATTGCGGTCTGCCATTATACCAATTCCTCGGTGGTTATAAGGATCAGATAGAGACGGATTACACAGTAAGCGTAAATTCACCTAAGGAAATGGGAGAAGACGCTATCCGTTATGTTCAGGAAGGCTTCAATGTACTGAAGATAAAGGTTGGCAAAGATGATATCCAAGAGGATATCGAAAGAATTAAGGAAATCCGCAGCTGTGTCGGAAGCAGTGTGAAAATTCGCATAGATGCGAATCAGGGGTGGCAGGTAAAGGACGCCATCCGGACGATCCGCCGCATGGAGGATTTGGGGCTTGATATTGAATTGGTAGAGCAGCCGGTGAAAGCTAACGACATTGAAGGGCTGAAAATGGTTACAGATAGCGTGGAAACCCCCATTATGGCAGATGAGAGTGTATTTTCTCCCGCACAAGCCTTCGAAGTGCTGAAACACCGCGCAGCCGATTTGATTAATATCAAACTGATGAAATCCGGCGGTATTTACAAAGCGCAAATTATTAACCATATCGCGGAAGAATTCGGTGTCGAGTGCATGGTGGGAAGTATGATCGAATCCCGTGTGGCTGTAACAGCAGCAGCTCATCTGGCAGCTAGCAAGAAGAACATTACACGGTTCGATTTCGATGCTCCTCTCATGATGTTGAACGATATCGTGATAGGCGGTGTGAAGTATGACGGTAGAATGATGACCTTCCCGAAAGAAGCAGGTCTTGGCATTCGTGATGTGGTCCCCAGCGAAAGTGTAGTGGGGTCATGAGTATGCAGAAGAGGATGACAGTCGCTGTGTCCGTCGCAACGGTTTGGACGAAGCCCGAATCTCCACGGCCTTTGGATGAACCTGCTCTAATGCATCCGGTTGAAATTAGAGAATGGCTGAAGCTCATGACGATAGACGATAAGCTGGACTTGTGGGAAGGGAACCGAATTCAGACTCAAATTCTTTATGGTACCAAGGTGCTGGTTGTGGAAGAACTGGAAGATTGGATCAAAGTGCTCATTCCGCAGCAGGGAACACATAAGGAAGCTTTGGGTTACCCCGGCTGGGTGCCAAGATGCCAGCTGGTTACAGAGCCGGAAGCCCCTGCTGGCTCGAAGAGCGCGGAAGTGATAACAGCACAAGCATGGCTGTACCGGAATCCGTCCGAGCGCTTGATCGAGTTGAGCTATCTGACCTTACTACCTGTCCTTGATGAAACCGAAGAATGGGTAAAGGTAAAGACGCCAGAGGGGGCTGGTTATTTAAAAGCGAACGAGGTTCGCTTAATCGATGGCTCTCTGATCCCTGAGACAGGTGAAGGCCACATCGGGCGTGGAATCGTGGAGCAGGGGAGAAGATTTCTTGATCTGCCTTATTTATGGGGCGGAATGTCCTCATTTGGCTACGATTGCTCCGGTTTTGCTTATAGCATGCACAGATATTTTGGGATTTCAATTCCAAGAGACGCCTCTGAACAAGCTAAGCAGGGAATGCTCATTGCAAAGGAACAGCTGGAACCGGGGGATTTGCTCTTTTTCGCTTATGAAGAAGGCAAGGGAGCTATTCACCATGTGGGGATCTATGCCGGAGACAATCGGATGATCCATTCCCCTGAATCGATCAAATCAATTGAAATTGTGGATTTAAGCAGCTATAAGTTAGCCAAAGAGCACTGCGTGTCAAGGCGGTACTGGAGCTAGCACAGTGTTCAAACAGCTCGTAAGATGATGATCTTACGGGCTGTTTTCATTTTAAAGGAGTGAATAGTTAAGAATGTTCATAAAAAGCAATATTTTATATATGTGATTTAACATACTTTTTGATAACTGTATAGATTATTCACTATTAATGATTGAAGCGGGCTGTGTATACTTCAGTAGAATTCTAATTCAACTAAGGGGGTACATAGTATGACGAAGTTTAATAACCTTCGAACGAAGATCATGATGGCCATTCTGATCCTTTCGATGGTGTATCCAGTCATTGCTTTACCATCTGCATCCGCAAGTGCGCCGACTGTTTTATTCGAGGATAATTTTGAAAGCGGTTCAACAAGCAAATGGACGCTTACCGGCGCGGCCAATTCGTGGTCAAACGCTACAAATGACACCGACAATGCGGCCAACAAGGTACTTTATCAGAACAATACATCAACAGAAGCTTTTGCTATTGCGAACAATCTATCGGCTGCCGACTATGCGATTGAGGCTAGGGTGAAGCTGACAGATGGAGGCGCATATCCTGGTATAGTGACCCGATACACAGATGCGAGCAATTACTATATGTTCAGGGTAAACAAAACGAGTGAAGCCAGAGTCGAACTCAGCAAAAATGTGGCCGGTACGTCAACTATGCTTGCGGCTGCTGTCCCTTTTGCCAGCGTATCGAATAAATGGTACACACTGAAGATGGTACTAAAAGGTACCTCAATTCGCTGTTATATCGACGACGTCTTGGTTTTCGATGTGACGGATAGCAAATGGACGACGGGCAAGGTCGGATTTCGTACCAAATGGGGACTGGCCCAGTTTGACGACGTGAAAATCACAGACGCCTCTAACCTACCTGCCACTCCTGCCAACTTGACTGCTGGGACAGTAACGGCGACGTCGATCCCGTTGACCTGGGATAATGTAGCTGACGCAACAGCATACCGTGTTTACCGATCCACCAGCGCTAACGGTACGTTTGCACAAGTCTACAAAGGTTCGGCTAACGCCTTCCGTGACACAGGACTTAATGCGCAAACAACGTATTATTACAAAGTATCGTCGGTAGTTAGTGCGCTGGAATCGACATTCTCCACAGCGAAGGACGTTACGACAACTGCGAGAGCGGCCGCTCCGACGGGTCTAACCGCATCGAATCCAACGGACCATTCCATTTCCTTGAACTGGCATGCAATAAGCGGTGCAAGCGCTTATGTTCTTTACCGGGGCGGCAGCGCGTCTGGCCCATTCACGAATGCGGTATATACGGGCACCGACACTTCGTATGTGGATACCAGTCTCCGAATGGGACAGACGTATTATTACAAGTTGTCCTTTAAGGCGACGGAAGAAAATGCCTTTGATGAATCGAACCTGTCTGAAGCTGCAAGTGAGACGACCACGGTCACGCCAACGGATTCGGATGATCAAATCCCAGACCCGACGGAGCAGGGGAATATTGCCAACGGCGTCCCTTGGTTAGACACGGACGGCAATGTGATGCAAGCCCATGGCGGCGGTGTCATCAAATCGGACGATACTTACTATTGGTTCGGTGAAGACAAGAGCCACAATTCGGCTGTCTTCAAGGCGGTATCGGTGTATGCATCTAAGGATTTGATCCACTGGGAATTCCGCAACCAGGCGCTCACGATTGCGTCGGATACGGCCAACATCACCGACGCCAAGATCGAACGTCCTAAAGTGCTGTACAATGAGAAAACGAAAAAGTATGTCATGTGGGGCCACTGGGAATTGGGCAGTAATTACAACGAGGCGAATGCTTATGTGGCTGTATCGGATACAGTCGACGGCAATTACCAATTTGTCGCGAAGTTCAGACCTTTGGCAGATAAAGGGGTATATGAAGCAGATGGCCGGTTAGGAAAGGACAATCGGGATTTTACCGTATTTCAGGACGATGATGGTACGGCTTACTTGATTTCTTCGACGAACGGCAATAAAGATCTCGGTATTTATCAACTAACTGAGGACTACACGGGAGTAGAGAAGCCTCTTTATACGCTGTATGCCGGACAGAGAAGAGAAGCGCCTGCCATTTTGAAGAAAGACGGTATTTATTATTTGCTTACTTCCGGCCAATCTGGTTGGTACCCGAATCAAGGGAAGTATTCAACTTCAACCTCCATCAAGGAGAATAAGTGGTCGGATCTGAAGAATTTCGGAGAAAATTCGACCTTTTACAGCCAGCCATCATTTATTATTACAGTACTTGGCTCACAGGAAACGTCCTACATTTATGCTGGTGACCGATGGTACGCAAATCAATTGGGAAGCTCGCAATATATTTGGCTTCCGCTCAAACTTAATACCGAGAGCCGGACCCTTGACATGGAATACAGCAGCAATTGGAGCTTGAACGCCGAGACGGGTATCATCGATCAGTCCCTTTACATCAACGCTTCGCAAGGGAAAACTGCGATAGCGTCAACCGAAAGCGCTGCGCTGCCATCAGCCAATTCGGTTGACGGCAATTATGCCACCAAATTCGATACGGCAAACACCAACGTTCCTTATTGGTGGCAGGTCGATCTTGACGGCTTGTACGATCTAAGCCGAATCGATTTGAGCTTCCCGCAAGTGAATGGATCTGAAATGTATTTTCAATACATTGTGGAGGGCAGCAAGGATGGAAGCACGTACACCGTGCTCTCAAATAACAGCTCGAACAAGCAAGTGGCTTTTACAAGCAACACCTTGTCGGGGATCTACCGCTACATCAAGGTAACGATCTCAGCAATTAAAAAAGCGTCAGACAATAGCACGCAAACTTGGTCTAAAGGTTTCAATGAAGTGAAAGTTTTTGCGACGAGAGAAGTCTATGAGCCAAGCAAGGTAAAAGGACTCACCTTCTCAGATGCACAAGGCTATTGGAACAATGGCAAGACCATCGTTCACTTCAATGCGCCTTCCGTAGCGGGGAACACGTTCAAATATAAGTTGTCGCCGGATACGAACCCGGTTCCTGCTAACTATTACGGTGACGATGCGTCTTCGTGGTCTTCTATCGTTGATGGTCAAGCCATTGATGCAGCAAACGGCCAGTATATCGCTGTTGCCGAAGTGAACACCAAAGGAAAGATCGTTGCGATTAGCCAAGGTACGGCGATTGTAACAGTCGAGGAAGTTGTCATCCCTGATGTACCGGCTGGTTTAACGGCTGCAGTGAATGGAGCGAAAGAAGTTACGCTGAACTGGACAGCTGTGGCTGGGACTCAAAGCTACAATGTTTACCGTGCTGATTCAAAGAACGGAACCTTTAAGAAGATAAACGTTTCTGCTGTTATTGGCACGAGCTATGCGGACATAGGTGTTACGCTGGATACGGCGTACTCCTATCAAGTGACCGCAGTTAACACAGCTGGTGAGTCGGGCTTCAGCAACGCGGCTG
This sequence comes from Paenibacillus germinis, assembly GCF_013141785.1. Lineage (NCBI taxonomy): Bacteria > Bacillati > Bacillota > Bacilli > Caryophanales > Paenibacillaceae > Paenibacillus > Paenibacillus germinis. The sequence goes on along the minus strand of NZ_WHOC01000019.1, from coordinate 17,122 downwards.
GAGTTGATTTTATCGTGCCTCCAGTTACTGTCGCGAAGTTGGAAGGTGTGCAGCATAGCCAGTGGTACCTAACCCCCGTTACGGTAACGCTGAGCGCAACGGACGATTTTTCAGGTATTGGCAAAACGGAGTATAAGCTCTCCGTCGTAACCGAGTCTGTCTATGGTTCGACGGCTCCGATAGAAGGATTTGTTGCATATACAGGACCGATCACGCTATTGGATGGTGTTTACACCATCGCATACCGCTCTGTTGATAAGGCTGGGAATGTGGAAGCTGATCAATACTTACAGGTAAGAATAGATGCGACTGCTCCAGTTGTGTCGCTGAATGCAAATGGCGCCAATCTAAGCGAAGGAGCTCAGTTTGAGAATGATCAGACCTTAACGCTGCAAGTACAAGCAGAAGATAACCTGTCGGGTGTTAACGGAAACTTCATCCTGCTTGATGGAGAGGCATATGCCGCCGGAACGGCACTTGATTTGACCGGTAAACTCGGTTCGCATACCGTTACGATTACCGTAACGGACAATGCAGGAAACGAGCGTAAAATACAATATACCTTCAAAGTAACCACAAGCGTTCGTGCGATGAATGAGCTTCTAAACCGCTTCGCAGCTTCAGGTGAATTGACGGGTACTGTGCTCACTCAGCTTGAGAATAGCTTGCAGCAAGCAGAACATCAGCTGAATAAAGGCTCGAAAGACAAGGCGGCGAAGCATATAGGCGATTTCATCAAACATCTGACTAACCAGACATCGAAGGATCATGTAACGGATCATGCCGCATCTATTCTCAATGCGATCGCAAATTACCTGATCGCATTGTGGACTGTATCGTAGTGTAAGATGAGAAGACGTCGTTAATTTAAACGGCGTCTTCTTTCTTTTCTAATCGAAATGGACAAAACGGGATCGCACTTGAATACATATATAAGCAAAAACATAAAGGGGTGATGTACATGCGCCCAGGATACGGGATGTTCCAACAGCAAGCCGCAAAAATGCGGTTGACTCCGCAATTACGAAAAGCCATTACGATTCTCCAACTATCGACACCAGAATTGTTGGAGGTTGTCCAGCAGGAGATGAATGATAACCCGGTATTGGAATTCACCGGAAACGAATGGGAAGCTTATAACGCCTCTCATACAATCCATAGTGCGGCAGTCAGGCGTGATCACATCTATGACCCCATACTTCACGCAGCATCGAACGAGGTATCCTTGGAAAGGCATTTAAAGGAGCAGTTGGGCTTTGTAAAAAAGCTTCAGCCATCCATACGTAATATGATCGCTTTTATGATCGGAAATCTGGATAATAATGGATATCTTGCACCTTCTTTAAATGAAATATCCGACGTATTTAAGGTCGATCTTGCTCAAGCGGAGCTTGCATTAAGGATCTTGCAGGGCTTTGAGCCCGTCGGCGTAGGCGCAAGAAATTTAAGAGAATGTCTGCTTCTTCAGGTCCAGTCCTTGTCGGAGTGCTTTCCGTTAGTATCCTTACTAATTCGTAATCATCTGAAGGATGTTGCGGATTATCGCATTCATAAAATGTCGGCGATGCTTCAAGTGACAGCACAAGAAATTCAGGCTGCGATTGATGTGATCAAAGGATTGAATCCTAGACCCGGTGCAGCATTTCATACAGAAACAGTGCCATATATTATTCCCGAGGTCATCATTGAAAAGGCAGGTGAACAGCTCGTTGTGTTGATTCATCAAGCAGCGTCGCCCCGCCTTTCGCTAAATGGTTATTACGAACGAATGGTGAAGGATAGCAGCGACAATAACGAGGCAACAAAGTACCTCTTTGGTAAAATAAATTCTGCGATGTTCTTTCTAAAGTGTTTGGAGCAACGACGAAAGACTATATTCCGCGTAGCGCAAGCCATTGTGGAGGAGCAGACCGATTTCTTCTGGAAGGGAACTTCTCATCTCAAACCGATGACTTTGAAGCGTATTGCCGATAAACTGAGTGTGCATGAATCAACGGTCAGCCGCGCGACGTCAGGCAAATATGCTCAAACGCCATGGGGCATCTTCGAGCTGAAGCACTTCTTTCCCTCCGGTTTGCAAATGGACCTTGGAGATGCTGCGTCCTCAGAACACGTAAAAGCGAGAATAAAGGAATGGATCCATAGGGAAAACCATGCGAAGCCTTACTCCGACCAGAAGCTGGCAGAGCTAATGATGAAGGAAGGTATTCAAATTTCTCGCCGTACAGTAACCAAATATCGGGAGGAATTAGGCATTTCTTCTTCCCTGAGAAGGAAACGCATATAGTTTCTAAAGGGGTTAAAATCACTTCAAGATTTTGGCCCACAAATTCATGTCCTCAAATTTATCGTAGATATCGCAATTTTTCGTTAGTCTGCCGTAATAACGATAGCCCATTTGGAAGAAAACGGCATTCATACCGAAAGAAAGGGCTCTGGATAAGGAGTAAGCGCATGTGATGTTTCGTACGATTAATTCATCTTCCAAGGCATGCATAAGCAGTTTCATGAGTCCTTGATTACGATAAGCAGGGAGTGTGGCGCAATCCGTCATTTCCGCATTGGCGTAGACTGTATTGATCTCTGCGGAGGCGGCGCTAATCAGTTGATGCGGCGATTCTACGAGATAATAAATCGTTCCCTCCTGCATTGTTTTTTCGACGTACAAAGGATCATTCATCGGTGTCGGGTACGTTTGAAATATTTGATCGTATAAAACAGAAAGCCGCTCTGCATCCTCCATCCGAGCTATACGCAGTGAACATTGTTCCGGAACCAAAGGCCGATCTGGTTTGAGGGAAAGAGCGAGCACTTGCTTTAGAATGTGATCCTCCTCCATCCAATAATCGCTAGTCCGCCGCTCAAGATCATCGTACAAAGCCATACAGTAAGCGTCACGACCGTTGAAATATCCTTTATAAATCCCCTCCAGCATGCAGCCTTTCGATAGAAAGGTTTGCCAGTCATCCTCTCGCGATTTAATAAACACTTTGGTCAAGGCATTGGCTATGGCAATTTCGGTTATTCGCTTGCAGATGGCATCCACATTTCCCAAATAGTCATCCACCCGTAACCTTTTGTTAAAAAAATCTAGGCAAAAGCTTACTTTATAATCCTCGCCAATTTCAACCTGATTCGTATACGTAGGGAGATTACTTGGCATCCAACATTCCCCTTTCTTCCTAAATTCGTTACATTCAAACTATCTGCAAAAATAGTGCCATCTGTACACCCAGACCACATTTGGTACAGCGTACGCACAATTCGTATGAATTATTAATTTTGGTGCCAAAAAATTAGCAACTGCAAAATGTTTGGCGGCTTTTCCCGCGAAAACTTACCCTGAAAGAAGTCTAGATGCCTATTTCGAAAAGTTGGCATTTATTTTGCATAGAAATCAGGTAGCGATAAGAATGTTCTAAATAAATATATTCTGGGGCCCCCGCAAAGTAATAGGACTAAGCTTCGAAGCATTACTTCACTTTGTGGGGTACATTGAGGAGGCGGAGGAATATGAATTGCATGTGGTGTGATACGGAGGATATTCGTGAAAGTGTGAAAGATTGCTATTGGGTCTTGCCGGATGGGAGAGTGGCGGTTCAGATTCTGGATGTTCCCGCTATCGAATGTTCCAACTGCCGTACTTACGTATTGGAGAGCACCGCGCAGCAAATCGAAGAGACACTTTATTGGCATGATGTGTCTGCGTTAGGAACGACATTTCGCTATGAAGATCTGTTGAAGGCTCCGCGGGTTAAGAATATGTTTCTCAAATAAAATTGTAGCGATGGTTAACAATGGGGGGTGCTTTATGAAGCGGGAGCATTTAATCAAGCCGGTTTTGGATCACCATTATCCCACCATTCAATATGGAAAAGGCGTCTTTTTGTACGATGATCAAGGCAAAGCCTATATAGATGCATCCTCGGGGGCTGTGACAGCTGGAATCGGGCACGGGGTTCAAGAAATCATCGATGCGATGCTGGAGCAAGCGGGCAAGGTCTCGTTTGTCTACCGCTCTCAGTTTACAAGTGAACCAGCCGAAAAGCTGGCAAAGAAGCTAAGTGATTTGGCGCCAGGCAATGATTACTGGGCTTTCTTTGTGAACAGCGGATCGGAAGCTACGGAGACGGCTATGAAGATTGCCATTCAGCACTGGCAGGAGAAGGGTCGCCAAGGAAAAAATAAAGTTATTTCACGACGAATGAGCTACCACGGTATAACGATGGGCGCTCTTTCGATGTCAGGCCATGTACTTAGAAGAAGACGATTTATTCCTTTATTGGAGGACTTTCCGGTCGTCGTGCCCCCTTATTGCTACCGCTGTCCTTTGAACAAGACTTATCCGGATTGCAAATTAGCGTGTGCGGACGATTTGGAAACCGCCATAAAGCGGATCGGTGCCGAATATATTGCTGCATTTATTGCAGAGCCGATCATTGGTGCTGCAGGCGGCGCTATTGTTCCACCTGAAGGATATTACAAGAAGATCAAGGAGATCTGCGAACGGAATGAAATACTATTCATCGCCGATGAGGTCATGACAGGGATTGCCCGTACAGGAGCTATGTTCGGCATGGAGCATTATGACGTCGAACCGGATCTGATAGCTCTAGGAAAAGGGATGAGCGCCGGATATACGCCGATGGCGGCAACACTTACCAAAGATCACGTGATGGAACCCATTTTGAAGGGATCCAAAAGCATCATGTCTGGCCACACTTACAGCGCAAATCCGCAATCGGCGGCAGTTTCACTGGCCGTTCTTGCCTATATCGAAAAGCATCAGTTAGTCAGGGAAGCAGAGATCAAAGGCAGCTATTTGCTGGGCAAGATGCGCCAAATGGCTGACCAGATCGAGATCATCGGCGATGTAAGGGGCCAAGGACTTCTTCTGGCCATGGAATTTGTTTCCGATCGGACCGATAAGCTGCCGTTTCCATCTGGGCTAGGTGTCACTTCTCGGATCGTCGAAAAAGCCTTTCATAAAGGCCTTCTCGTGTATCCTGCGGCAGGCGCGGTGGACGGGGCAGGAGATGCCATTATTGTGGCCCCTCCTTTCGTGATCACAGAAGAAGAAATCGACCAACTCGTGCTGATTTTGGATGAATCCATTCGGGAAGTCATGGCCCAGGTTACCCGATCCGAATTGGAGGAGATATAATGGAGTCACATGAGAACGCACATTCGGTCATATGCGGAAAGGTAAGGACCTTGGAAGAGGCGCTTCAAGCGATAACCGATGGCTGTACGATGATGTATGGCGGGTTCGGCGGCATTGGAACGCCTCCGACGATGATCGAAGGCATTTTGCAAAAGGGGATTAAAGATCTCACGATCATTGGGAATGATACCGGGTTTCCGCATATCGGCATTGGTCGCTTAATCACAGCAGGCAGAGTCAAGAAGGTGATTGCCTCCCATATCGGATCCAATCCTAACGCCGGCCTAAGGATGGAGGAAGGGACGATGGAGGTGGTGTTTTACCCGCAAGGAACATTAGCGGAAAAAATTCGGGCAGGCGGCGTAGGTCTTGGCGGGATATTGGTGGATGTCGGCGTCGGAACGATCATGGAGCAGGGAAAGGCGACCGTGTCCATCGACGAGAAAAAGTATCTGGTGGAGCCAGCTTTGACGGCAGACGTTGCTATTGTTCATGCTAAAAAAGCTGATCCGTATGGGAATCTTGTCTATGATAAAAGCGGCAGAAATCTAAATCCATTGGTCGCCATGGCCGGGAAATTTACGATTGCTGAAGTCGATGAGATTGTACCGCTAGGCGAGCTCGACCCCGAAAACATTGTAACGCCGGGCATTTTCGTGGATATGGTGATATTGAGCAGAGGGGTGACTTGGGAATGGGTATGGGAAAAGAAACCCGCGTCCGAATAGCTATGCGGGCTGCTCAAGAATTAAAGGACGGCATGGCCGTCAATTTAGGAATCGGCATCCCGACCCAGGTTGCGGATTACGTTCCTGAAGGTATTCATGTCGTTTTTCATGCGGAAAATGGGATATTGTGTGCAGGGGGAGCCCCGCTTCCTGGGGAAGAAGATGCTTTTCTCTGCAATGCGGGAGGATACCCCGTCACGATTACCAATGGAGCTTCCTACTGCGATAGCAGCATTGCATTTGCCATGATTCGCAGGGGATGTATCGATATCACGATACTTGGGGCACTAGAGGTCAGTGAGCATGGGGATTTGGCCAATTGGATCGTGCCGGGGAAGCGGGTGGCAGGGATCGGAGGGGCGATGGAGCTTGCGCAAAAAGCCAAAAAAGTCATCGTTCTTATGAACCATGTCAACCGGCAGGGGGAATCCAAGGTTAAAAATCAATGTGACTTGCCGCTAACAGCGCGGGGATGTGTCAAATTGATTATTACGGAAATGGCCGTGATGGAGGTCACGGATCAAGGATTGCTTTTAAAAGAAATCATGCTGCCTTATACGATAGAGGACGTTGTAAATCACACGGAAGCTGCATTAATCATTCCGGAGAACATCACATATATTCAATAACCGTGTGTTATAAAATCGATTTCTCATGCCTATCTGAAGGAGGGAATTCCTTTGCCCAATCTTAACGCTGAACTCCAAAAGAAAATTCATGAATGGATTAGTCTTCATCGTGAAGAAGGAACCTGTTTACTGCAGAAGATGGTCAGAATCCCCAGTACGCAAGGCAATGAGAAGGAGGTTCAGGTCTTAATTGCTGATAAATTTCGAGAGTTGAGATTAGAAGTTGATGTCTGGGAGCCGGATGGTGAGGCCCTGGAGAAACATCCATATTTTAGTTCCCCTAGAAACCGTTTTACGGGCAGTCCCAATGTAGTGGGTGTCATGAAGGGGGCCGGCGGTGGACGTTCTATCCTACTTAATGGCCATATCGATGTCGTTCCGGAAGGAAATCTGGATCAATGGACAGAGGATCCTTTTAGTGGCAATGTGGTGGACGGGAAGCTATATGGACGCGGGGCAACGGATATGAAGGGCGGAAATCTCTCTCTTCTTCTTGCTGTGGGGGCTATTCAGAGTCTTGGTATCAAGTTGAAGGGCGACGTCATTGTTCAAAGCGTAATTGAAGAGGAAAGCGGAGGAGTAGGGACACTGGCTGCGATTGTGAAAGGATATCGAGCAGATGCTGCCCTTATCCCGGAGCCTACCAATTTACGCATATTTCCGAAGCAGCAGGGCTCTATGTGGTTCCGTGTTGAGATCAAAGGCCGTTCGGCACATGGCGGAACCAGGTACGAAGGGGTTAGTGCCATTGAGAAAAGCATGATCGTGCTGCAGCATATCCGGGAGCTTGAGGAGCAAAGAAATGCTCGGATCTCGGATCCTTTGTACGCTCAAAACCCAATTCCTATCCCTATTAATATAGGTGTCATTCAAGGAGGAAATTGGCCTTCATCTGTATCGGACACCGTAAAGTTAGAGGGAAGAATGGGAGTTGCACCTGAGGAAAAGCTTGATGACGCTAAGGAGGAAATGGCCCGGTGGATGGAGGGGCTTAAGGGAAAAGACCCTTGGTTTGAAGAACATCCGGTTGTAGTTGAATGGTTTGGAGCCCGGTGGGTTCCAGGCAGTGTTGATCCGGAGCATGATTTGATGCGAGTTCTGATAGAGCAGTATCGGGAGGTTAAGCAAGAAGAACCTACGATAGAGGCATCGCCATGGGGAACAGACGGCGGTTTGCTCACACAGCTCGGCGAAACGCCTTGTATTGTTTTCGGCCCAGGCATCACACAAGTGGCCCATTATCCTAACGAGCACATTGCGCTTGATCATGTGTTTGAGGCAGCGGAAATCATCGCATTGACCCTGATTCATTGGTGTGGTTTTGACGGAATGGAGGCATAGGGATGGATCGGAACCCGAAACAGACGAAGTACATTGATATGAAGACGGCGATCCCGGGTCCTCAGGCACAGGTACTGCTGGAGCGGCGCATGGCGAATATCCCGAGAGGTCCTTTCAATACGCTTCCTACCTTTGCGGCCAAAGGGGAAGGGGCGCTGCTTACGGATGTTGACGGGAATACTTTTATTGATTTTGCGGGGGCGATAGGGTCCTTAAATGTCGGTCATTGTCCACCCAAAGTCGTGGAAGCGTTGAAGGCTCAGCTAGACCAATATCTGCATCCCTGCTTTCATGTCATGATGTATGAGCCTTATGTGGCATTGGCTGAGAAGCTCAACGCGTTGACCCCGGGGGACCATAAGAAGAAAACAATCTTCCTAAACAGCGGTGCGGAGGCCGTTGAGAATGCAGTAAAAATTGCACGTAAATATACGGGGCGCAGAGCCGTGATTTCTTTTGAGCGCGGCTTTCACGGCAGAACTTATATGGCAATGTCTTTAACCAGCAAGGTAAAGCCTTATAAGAATGGTTTCGGCCCTTTTGCGCCTGATACGTACAAAATGCCCTATCCATACTACTATCGTGCTCCTTCCGGGATGTCTCGGGATGAGGTGGATGATCAGATTTTGCAGAAATTCGAGGATTTTTTCCTGGCTGAGGTCCCGGGTGAAGAGGTTGCTGCTATCATATTGGAGCCGGTTCAAGGAGAAGGTGGCTTTGTCATCCCAACCGTCCGGTTTATTCAAGGTGTGAAGGCGTTGTGTGAGAAATACGGTATTCTGCTAATTGCCGATGAAGTGCAAACGGGATTCGGACGGACAGGGAAAAACTTTGCGATGGAGCACTACGGCGTTGTGCCGGATCTGATGACCATGTCCAAATCGATTGCTGCCGGGCTCCCGATTAGTGCTGTGACCGGACGGGCGGAAATCATGGACGCACCTGGTATCGGTGAAATCGGGGGTACCTATGGAGGCAGCCCGCTTGGCTGCGTAGCTGCATTAAAAGTAATTGAAATGTTAGAAGAGGAACGCCTAGCTGAACGTGCGGTATCCATTGGGTCAGCGGTCAGCGAACGTTTTCTCCTGCTGCAGCAGGAAGTTGGCTGCATTGGCGACGTGCGTACATTGGGAGCGATGAGTGCGATAGAGCTGGTGAAGAATCCGGTGACGAAAGTACCAGATAAAGAGCTAACAACTCGGGTTTTACAGGAGGCGCATCAACACGGAGTCATCGTGATGGGGGCCGGCATTTACAGCAATGTTATTCGTATTCTAAGTCCGCTGGTCATTACGAATGAGCAGCTTGCTGAAGGCTTGGATGTTCTGGAGCAGGCTGTCAAGGCGTGTACCAGTAAGAATATTCCTTCATAAAGGAAGGAGGTTGCAGTATGAAGAAGCATCTATTTATCGACGGGGAATGGGTGGAAGCGGGCGAGTATCGACCCTTATTCTCTCCCTACAACGGTGAACAAATCGCTGAAGTCGCGTATGCAGGAGCTGCCGAAGTTGAGCGTGCGATTGAGGCTGCCGAAAGAGCCAGACCTCTAATGGCGGGTATGCCGGCGCATGAACGGGCAGCGATTTTAGAGAAGCTGGCTTCTTTAATCCGAGATAAGTCGGAAGAGTGCGCAAGTCTGATCGCGCTTGAAGCAGCTAAGCCGTTAAAAACGGCGAGGCTCGAGGTAGAGAGAACAATCGCAACCTACAAATTTGCCGCTGAAGAGTCGAAGCGGATTCATGGCGAAACGATCCCCATGGATGCTGCCCCCGGAGGAGAGGACCGTGTAGCGTATACGATCCGTCAACCCTTGGGGGTCGTTGCGGCCATCACGCCATTCAACTTTCCGATGAATCTGGTTGCGCACAAGGTTGGCCCTGCCATAGCTGCGGGCAACACCGTCGTACTGAAACCGGCAGGTCAAACGCCTTTAACCGCTTTGTTTTTGGCAGATCTTATGCAGCAGGCTGGTCTTCCAGCAGGTGCTCTAAACGTGGTTACTGGCAGCGGAAGCGTGATTGGGGACTGCCTGGTGACAGATGAAAGAATTAAGGCTGTGACTTTCACTGGAAGTCCGGAGGTAGGGATCTCAATCAGCAATAAGGCAGGATTGAAAAAGGTGATTTTAGAACTAGGTTCCAATTCCGCTCTCATTGTGGATCAAGGGGTTGATGTGGATGCCATGATTGCAAGGGCGGTCACAGGCGCATTTTCCTATGCAGGTCAGGTTTGCATCTCCCTTCAGCGTATTTATGTTCATGAGCAGCTTTTCGATGAATTCGTCAGGAAATTCGTAATGCAGACTGAGACGCTTCGAATAGGTGATCCTTTGGATCTCGCTACGGATGTGTCGGCTTTAATCGGTCTTCGTGACGCTGAGCGTTCTTTGCAATGGATCGCAGAAGCTGAGAAGCTTGGCGCCATAGTCTCGACCGGTAACAGGAAAGACGGGAATATCGTTCACCCAACGGTCCTGCTTCATGTTGATGCTACATCTAAAATATCGTGCCAAGAAGTATTTGCCCCGATTGTGATGATCAATAAAGTTTCGACGATAGTGGAGGCCATACAGCTGGTTAATGACTCCAAATATGGACTCCAAGCAGGTATTTACACACAAAATATCCGAACGGCGCTTGCCGCTGCCGAAGCTTTAGAGGTAGGGGGCGTCATGATTAATGACATTCCCACGTTCCGTTTGGACCATATGCCGTATGGAGGCGTTAAGGAAAGCGGGACTGGGCGTGAAGGCGTGAAGTACGCCATACAGGAATTGACGGAGTTGAAATTGATTTGTTTTAAAAAGTAGGCTACATGTAATTGGATAGACGGGAGACGAATAATATAGTTATTGAAAGTGGAAAAGGCACCCAGAGGGGTGTCTTTTGGGGTTTTACTAGTGTTGTCGCCCGCTCCAGCAAATCGATTTCTCTCTGTAGCGGGGACTAAATGGAAAAAATCCAGTTAATTCAGCCAATTTCGGCTATTCTGGAGAGATTTTTCCGAATTAACGGTAGGAAATCCAGTTATCCTCTCAAAGAAGGCCATTTCCGTTAAATTAGCTACAGGAAATCCATCTATTCTACTTGTAACTGCGCTACTCGGATAACGAAATGGTAATCGAGCGAGATTGCTCTAGTTCTCTGTATCTGGAATACTCTCTTTATCCTCCTTAATCTCTTTCTGCTGAGCTTTCATCAATTTGTCCTTCATTTCATCTCTCTTTGGCCGACGATCCTTCAACGACGCGTGCTCCGGTGTATCCTGATAAATTTTCCTTCTGCCGATCCGGCGCAAATTTTCTGGCACTAGGTTAAATTTTTCATCTTTCATAAGCGCAATAATTCCGGTGCTTTCCGGCTGTTTCTCGATGCCGAATATTTCATTGAAATATTCGTCTGCCCGGCCCGGCATATAGTTTTTCGGCTCGGGGTAACCGACGATGACACCTTCGTAATTACGCAGAATGACCTTATCCTGGCTTTGCGAGATCAAATAGTTGGGCTGAAGCGCAATTTTCCCGCCTCCTCCTGGAGCGTCGACGACGAATGTTGGTACGGCATACCCAGAGGTATGGCCGCGAAGCGATTCGATAATTTCCAAGCCTTTGGAAACAGGTGCCCGGAAATGACCGATTCCTTCGGATAAGTCGCATTGATAAATATAGTAAGGACGAACACGAATTTTCACAAGATCATGCATGAGCTTCTTCATAATATAGGTGCTGTCGTTGATACCAGCCAGAATCACCGACTGATTGCCCAAAGGTACTCCCGCATTCGCTAGCATTTCGCAGGACTTTTTCGCTTCGTCCGTCATTTCCAGAGGATGATTAAAATGGGTATTCAGCCAAACCGGATGATATTTTTTGATAATGCTGCACAAATGCTCCGTAATCCGCTGCGGGAAAACAACCGGAGCTCTCGTACCAATACGAATGATCTCAACATGGGGAATTGCCCGTAAATTTTTCAAAATATACTCCAGAATATTGTCGTTAATCAATAGTCCATCCCCACCAGAAAGCAAAACGTCACGCACCTCTGGCGTATTTCGAATATAAGCAATCGCATCATCCAATTGTTTTTTGGGAACCCCCATGCCCACCTGACCGGAGAAACGACGGCGAGTGCAGTATCTGCAGTACATCGAGCATTGATTCGTTACCAAAAATAGAACCCTGTCCGGGTACCGATGTGTTAAACCAGGGGTAGGGGAGTCTTCATCCTCGTATAGAGGATCCTCGAGATCATACTTTGTTTTCAATAATTCGGCGGAAATGGGAACAGATTGCATGCGAATCGGGCACCGCGGGTCATCTGGATTCATCAATGATGCGTAATAGGGGGTAATATTTAATGGAATGGTTTGCGTTGAAATCCGAACGCCATCTTCTTCCTCGGGGGTTAAATTCACTACTTTCTTCAGATCTTCCAGAGTACGAATGGTATGTGTCAGCTGCCAAAGCCAATCATTCCACTGCTCATCCGTTACGTTTTTCCATAGCTCAACTTGCTTCCAGTCACGTCGTTCCATTATTGCACCTCCAGTAATGATGCCTTCTTATAATAAGAAGATGCAAAAATCGTGCCAACATTTCCCCGCAAACTGAAAAGCAAAAAAGACTCCTGTCGGAGTCTTGATCTGATTATGGTTAAGGCTTTTTCACGATGCCGTAGCGGCTCAATTTATATTGTAAAGCTTGGCGCTTGATTCCTAGAGCTTGTGCGGTGAGCGTGATGTTATATTGATGATTTTCCAGTGCATCGGTGATGGTTTCCTTTTCCATTTGCTTCATTTTATCGGTCAATCTACCGGCAGAGATAGTTGTCATTTGGTCATCCCACGGAGCGGATCGTAGAGAGAGAGAGGCTGTTTGTAAATGATTCCCTAAGAAATAAGCGGGAAGGTGATTTTCTTCAATGATTTCACATTCCAGTTCCATCATATTGTAGGTGGATTCGATGGCATGGCTTAATTCCCGTATATTGCCGGGCCAATGGTAGTTCATTAAGCTATTCATTGCAGCTGGGGTAATGCCTGTTATTTTCATGCCGAATATGTGATTAAATGTATCAATAAAATGGTAAGTGAGCAGAGGAATATCTTCTTTTCTTTGCACAAGAGGAGGAAGGTACAGATTCACGACATTTAGCCGATAGAAGAGATCGCTGCGCAGTAATCCTTTGTCTAACGCTTCCTTCGGATCTATATTCATAGCGGTAATGATGCGGACATCGACTTGCTGTTCCTGGGTTCCCCCGACTCGTCGAACAATCCCGTCTTGAAGCACCCGCAATAGTTTGGCCTGCAAAAATAAATCCAAGCTATTTAGCTCATCTAGAAAAAGTGTTCCGCCGCTAGCTTGCTCAAATAATCCAGCACGGTCAATAGCGCCAGTAAACGCGCCTCTTGCAGTTCCGAACATAATGCCTTCCATCAGCTCGTTGGGGACTGCCGCGCAATTTTGAGCAATAAATAGACGGTTTCGGCGGGCTCCAGCATTGTGTATGCTCTGGGCGAACAATTCTTTACCGGTACCGGTAGGTCCGGATATCAAAACAGGCGAGCTTGTACGTGATGCCTTTTTGGCGAAGGAGACTGTATGTAAGAAGGCTTCGCTTTTGCCAATTAAATCACTGAAATGGTATCGAGCGGAGCTGGCGTTTTTCTTATCTTTTGACGGTGATTCGTAGATTTGATGCCTGAGATCTAGGATTTGGTCGTGGAGATGAACAATGCTTGTTATATCCTTTGCCACTTCTAAGGCACCGATGATTTCGCCATTTTCAATTAGAGGATATGTACTGTTAATGGTAGTGATCCGTTTCCCTGTTACACTCACGTATGTTTGTATTTTTTCACGTATTTCTATGCCTGTTTGTAGAACTTTAATGAAGGTGCTAGTTTCATTCGTTAGGGAAGGAAAAAGGTCGAAGAAGTTCTTTCCTACCACTTGTTCTCGCTTAAAACCATCGGTTTCAGCCATCTTATCATTATAAAAAATGGTTATTCCCTTGTTATCAATCAGATGAACACCGACATCAATGATATTCAACATTTTCTCAAAATACTTCGATCCATGATCGTTCTGCTCGAACAATATGTTCACCCGCCTTACGAAGAATGGTTCAATGGTTCAATTAACACCTTATGATATTTTGTCTGGAAAAATAACCCGTGGAAAAACAAAAGGCGAAATCGGCTAAACAAGAGACAAATTAATGTACATTTATATTGACATTAAGTATATTATAAAATACATTGTGTATATAATACTTTACATTATGTAAAGGGTGACGTACAGTTTGAGGAGGGAAATGCATGAATACCCGAATGAAAGCAATCATATGCACCAAATACGGATCGCCGGATGTTCTTCAGCTTAGGGAGGTAGAAAAACCTACCCCCAAGGACAATGAAATACGGATCAGAATATGTGCGGCAACAGTTGGTCCAGCGGACTGCGCCTTTCGAAAGGGAGACCCGATTATTGTCAGACTTTTTTACGGTCTTAGCAAACCGAAAAACCCCATACTAGGGTTTGAGCTAGCCGGGGAAATTGAGGCAGTAGGTAAGGATGTGAAATTATATAGAGTAGGTGACCAGGTTTTTGGTTTAAGCGCAAAGATCTCTGGTGCACATGCCGATTACAAGTGTCTGCCTGAAGACGCCCCATTAGCAATCAAATCGTCCTCTATGTCTTATGAAGAAGCTGCAGCCGTCTGCGATGGGGCAACAACTGCGTTGACTTTCCTTAGAGATATGGCAAAGATTCAGAGCGATCAAAAAGTCCTGATCAATGGCGCTTCCGGATCGGTAGGTGTTCATGCGATTCAGCTTGCCAAGTTCTATGGGGCAGAAGTTACCGGGGTTTGCAGTACAACGAATGTAAGTTTAGTGAAGTCACTGGGAGCAGATAAGGTCATTGACTATACCAAAGAGGATTTTACCAAAGCCAGCGAGTCCTATGATGTTATTTTCGACGCGGTAGGCAAGCGTTCATTTGCTCAGTGTAAAGGATCGCTAACGCAACGGGGTGTCTATCTTTCTACTGTCCCTACGTTTTCCATTGTGCTGCAAATGTTATGGACTTCAATGTTAGGCGGCAAAAAAGCAATTTTTACGACTGCTGGCTTAATGCAGAGCAAAGAAAATCTAATCTTCCTTAAAGAGCTGTATGAGGCGGGGAAGATAAAAGCGGTCATCGATCAACGCTATTCGCTGGAGCAGACTGCCGAGGCTCACCGATATGTAGATAAAGGACACAAAAAGGGAAGTGTAGTCATCACGATGGGACATAATAGTAAGAGCTAACAAAGCTTTGCAGTTGATTGCGGAGAACTGTGATAATATAAGTCTAACGGTCAGAAAAAATACAAAAGACAAATGAAAAAGGAGCTATGATGACAGAGAAAAAAACAATGATAGAAACAGGATGGAACTTCGACAATAGCTATGCTCGTCTACCGGAATCACTTTTCACCAGACTTAATCCAGTTCCTGTTCGCTCACCGAAGATAATTATTCTTAATGATCAGTTGGCAACATCCTTGGGGTTAACTGTCCAGTCACTGCAAAGCAATGATGGTGCAGCGGTGCTGGCTGGCAACCAGATTCCTGAAGGCGCTTTGCCTCTTGCCCAAGCCTATGCAGGGCATCAATTCGGGCATTTTAACCGGTTAGGGGACGGCCGGGCTCATCTTCTTGGCGAACAGATCACTCCCGCAGGTATGAGGGTTGATATTCAGTTGAAGGGTTCAGGTAGGACACCATACTCCCGCGGGGGCGATGGTCGAGCGGCACTTGGACCGATGCTGCGCGAGTACATCATCAGTGAAGCCATGCATGCGCTTGGTATTCCTACAACACGCAGTCTAGCCGTGGTAACAACCGGTGAGTCCATATTCCGTGAAACCGAGCAGCCTGGTGCCATTCTTACCCGCGTAGCTGCGAGTCATCTGCGTGTCGCAACCTTTCAGTTTGCTTCTAAATTTGGCAATGTCCAGGATCTCCGAGCCCTTGCTGATTACACTTTGCAAAGACATTTTCCAGAAGTTGAAGCTGCTGCTGAGAACCGCTACCTTTTACTACTTCAGGAAGTGATCAAGCGCCAGGCCGTACTCATCTCCAAATGGCAGCTCGTTGGCTTTATTCATGGCGTGATGAACACCGACAATATGGCGATTAGTGGAGAAACTATTGACTACGGTCCTTGTGCCTTCATGGATGCCTATGATCCGGCAACGGTATTCAGTTCCATTGACAAGCAGGGTCGCTATGCCTATGGTAACCAGCCATATATTGCCGCATGGAATCTCGCGAGATTTGCTGAAACCCTACTACCGTTGATTCATGACGACGAGGCGCAAGCAGTCAAACTAGCCGAGGATGCAATTGCAAGTTTTTCCGAGGTGTATCACCGCAATTGGTTTGCCGGCATGAGGGCAAAACTGGGAATCTTTAATGAAGAACAGCAGGATGAATCTCTTATTAAAGACCTGCTCACTATGATGCAGAAGTTTAATGCGGACTATACCAACACTTTCCGCGCACTAACTTTTGATAAGCTGGAAGAGATAGCCTTATTCGACACCACAGAATTTGCTCAATGGCATGTGCAGTGGCAGGAGAGGCTAGGCAGACAGCAGGAAACAAAAGACTCCTCACAGCAGTTGATGCGCAGCAGCAATCCTGCGATAATCCCCCGTAACCATCGGGTAGAAGATGCATTAGAAGCCGCGGTGAAACAAGGAGATTATAGTGTGATGGAGCGACTGCTTGATGTTCTTTCGAGACCCTATGCGCACTCCACCGAACAGGCTGATTACTATACATTGCCTGAGTTATCAGACCGTCCTTACCAAACCTTTTGCGGTACCTGAGATAGAAGGTAAGGAATTTCGGAACTTTTAAAAATAACCTCATTGATAGGTTATTTTTTTTGCAATTTTAGCTTTAATTGAATCGTTAATTTCGTAAATAAAAATAATAGCAGGAAGGAACTCGGGTATTTGTTTACATAATAAATGTTAAGTAATCTTAAATTGACTTCGAACTAGCTTTATAATATTTTCGACGTAAAATGGAAAATAGTTACTCTTAAAGAGAAAGAATATAATGCAAATCCTCTGGTGTAAATAATTCTTTACCGATCGTTCTCAATATGCTAAGATCAAATCGAAAGGAGGAGTCACTGGAATGGCTAGAACTAAGGAATTTGATGAAGATGCGGTGTTGCTCAAAGCCATGCAGTTATT